>NZ_NPFY01000006.1 GCF_002259415.1 Rhodococcus sp. 14-2470-1b | reverse complement strand
TCGCCCACCAACACGCACCCTTCGAACACATCACCCGCACCACCAACACACCCCGCACCACCAACCGCACACCCCTCTTCCAAATCCTCCTCACCCACACGACCTCTCATATCGACGACGAAACTGGTGAGGTTGGTTCGTTGCTGCCGGGCCTGGTCGAATCGGAGCTTCCGGTCAGCGCGGCAACGGAGTTGGGTGCGGCGACGGGGTTGGGTGCGGCCAAGACGGACCTCGAACTCGACCTCGGCGACACCACGAACGGTATGGTCGGCTCCCTCACCTACGCCACCGAACTGTTCACAGCCGCCACCATCGACCGATTCATCGCAACATTCCAACGCGTCCTGCAGACACTGGTCACCGCGCCGGAGACCCGACTGTCCGCACTCGATGCCCTGCCCGCCTCCGATTCGGACCCGATATACGCACTCTCGGCGGGTCCGGTTGTGCCGGTGGCGGATTCGACGGTAGATGCGTTGATCGCGAACCGTGTGACTGTCGCTCCGGATGCGCTCGCCGTCATCGACGACACCGGAACGCACTGGTCGTACGCCGATTTCGATGCCCGCGTCAACGCGCTCGCGCATGTGCTCGTCGACGGTGGAGTGCAGGTGGGGGACCGGGTCGCCGTTCAACTCCCGCGGAGTGTGGATTTGGTGACCGCACTACTGGCGGTGATCCGCGTCGGGGCAGCGTACGTACCCATCGACCCCGACTACCCGGATGAGCGGGTCGGGCACATCCTCGAGGATGCGTCACCCACAGTGGTCATCACCGCAGAGTTGCTCGACAACCCGGCGGTCTCGGCACGCCTGGCACGCGGCGAGCGTGCAGCACCGGTGTTGGCGCGGGCCCTCACCCCCGCGGACACGGCGTATGTCCTGTTCACTTCCGGTACCACCGGACGCCCCAAAGGCGTCATGATCTCCCACCAGGCGATCATCAACCGCCTCACCTGGATGGCCGAGGACTACGGACTCGGCCCCGGTGATCGGATCCTGCAGAAAACCCCCGCCGTCTTCGACGTCTCGGTCTGGGAATTCTTCCTCCCCGCCGTCATCGGCGCCACCCTCGTCGTCGCGAAAGACGGCGGCCACAAAGACCCGTCGTATCTCGCCGAGGTCATCGACCGCCACCAGATCACCGTCCTGCACTTCGTGCCCGCCATGCTCGCTGCATTCCTCACCGCCACACCCGACCCCGAACACCTCACCTCGGTGCGGCGAGTGTTCTTCTCCGGCGAAGCCCTCCCCGCCGCGACCGCCGCCGCCGCCGACCACCTCTTCGCCGGCGCCGACCTGCACAATCTCTACGGCCCCACCGAAGCCGCTGTCGACGTCACCGCAGCACCCGTCCACGCTTCTGCGTTGGCCGACGTGGTGACCGTGCCCATCGGAACACCGGTGGCGAACACCGTCGTGCGGGTGTTGGATTCGTGGCTACGACCCGTCCCCATCGGCGTGACAGGAGAGCTCTACCTCGGTGGTGTCCAACTCGCCGACGGCTACATCGGCCGCACAGATCTGACGGCGTCCCGGTTCGTCGCTACCGGATCCGGGCAGCGTCTGTACCGCACCGGCGATCTCGTGCGCTGGAACCACGCCGGTGAACTCGACTACCTCGGCCGTTCCGACGACCAAGTCAAGATCCGCGGCTTCCGCATCGAACTCGACGAGATCCGCACCGTCCTGCAGCAGCACCCTGCCGTCTCGACCGCGGTCGTCATCGCCGCCGACCACCCCGGCGGCAATGACAAATACCTCGCCGCCTATTACGTCGGCACCGAGATCACCGACGGCGAACTCCGGGAGTATCTGACCGCACGGGTACCGGACTACATGATCCCCACGGTGTTCATTTCCATCGACACCGTCCCGGTCACCCCCAACGGCAAACTCGACCGCCGCGCCCTCCCCACACCCGACCTCACCGGAGCACTGACCGGCGGACAGGAACTCGAGACCGATGCGGAGAAAGCACTCGGGCGGCTGTTCCGCGAGGTGTTGGGACTCGCGGACGACATCACGCTCGCCGCAGACGACCACTTCTTCCGTCTCGGCGGGCACTCGTTGCTCGCTGTTCGGTTGGTCGCTCGGGCGAATGAGGAGATCGGTACGTCGTTGCTCCTGAACGACGTGCTCCGGAACCCGACCGTCGCAGGTCTGGCTGCCGCAGCGCAGGATCGCGCCGCGAGTACGGTCACCTCGACCGATGTCGCCGATGCGATACTCGTCCCGCTGTCGTCGTCCTCGTCCGGGCGCTCTCTGTTCTGTGCGCACACGATGTACGGCGGCGATGCTGCTGCGTACGACGTGTTGGCCGACTACGTGCCGGACGGGCTGGGGATCGTGGGGTTGCAGGACCCGGCACACGGCGGTGTCGACATCGAATTCGACACGCTCGCCGAACTGGCGGTCGTCTACGCGAATGCGGTGCAGCGTGTGCAGTCGACCGGGCCGTACGACCTGCTCGGCTGGTCCTACGGCGGACACATCATGTTCGCCGTGGCACAGGAGCTTCGCTCGAGAGGAGAGGAGATCCATTCCTTGACGATCCTCGACACCTATCCGACCAGCGCCCCCGAGACGCCTGCGCCCGACGTGTCGTTCGTCGACGACCGGGATGCCCAGTTGGAGTACCTGGAAAGCAGACGCGAGGACTTGCTGGCCATTCTCGGCGACGAGGGAAGCCGCGCGTTGTTTGCGAACCAGACGCTCGTCAAAGCCTTTGCGGTGTCCGGCAACCGATGTGAACAACTCATGGCTCAACCGACCAGCGGCCGACTCGACTGCGGCTCGCTCGTCGTGTTGGCCGGGGAAACCATCGACAACTCCGAGGCGGAGGGGCTCACCGCTGGACGGGGCGCCTGGCGTGTCCATCTCCCGCGGGCCGTGATCACTGTGGCCGACGGCGAAAACCACACGTCGGTGATCCTCACCGCGCGCGGACGAGCCCACTGGGGTGCGCAGCTCTCCCGACTACTGGAACCAGGCGACGAAGGAGCCGAACAGCAATGACACTGAGCAGCGAACAGGTACAAGAAGATGTGGCGAACGTACTGTACGTGGAGGTCGACGAGCTCGACCACGAATTGGATTTGCGCGAGCAGGGAATGGATTCCGTGCGCGTGATGCAACTCGTCGAGCAGTGGCGCAGCGCAGGGGTGGAGAAGGTGGACTACATCGTGTTGGCAGAGGATCCACGGCTGGAACGCTGGCTTGCGGTTCTGGAGGACCTGCAGCAGTCTGCGCAGAAAACATAGGGACGCGAGAGTGTGGGGCCGGGAAAGAATCCGGCCCCACACTCGTCGACACGCGAAGCGGTTCTACTTTCTCTTGCTGATTTTTCCGACGGCGGTGCGCTCGAACTCGGTGACCAATTCGACGACGTCAGGAAGCTTGTACGTCGCGAGCCCCTTGGCCTTCAGGAACTGCCGAACCTTGGGCAGCGACAACGATTTCGGATCCACACCCTCGCGTGGGAGCAGGAATGCTTTGACACGCTCACCGAGGACGGCGTCGGGAATGCCCTGGACGGACGCCTCGTGGACCGACTCGTGCGCCAGCAGCAGGTCTTCCACCTCTGCGGGTGCGACTTTCTCCCCGCCACGGTTGATCTGATCCTTCGAGCGTCCGGTGACCGTCAGGTAACCGTCGGCGCCCTGGACGACAATGTCACCCGTGCGGTAGAAGCCGTCCTCGGTGAACACGTTCTGGTGCTGAGGGGCGTTGTAGTAACCGCGGATGGTCGACGGTCCACGGGTCAAAAGGTCACCGGCGGTGCCTCTGTCGACATTCTGGCCATGAGAGTCGACGACGCGGATTTCGTCGTAGTCGGTGGTCGGGCGCCCCTGGCGAGTGGTGATGATGTCCTCGTCGGCATCGAGTCGTGTGAAGGTGTGCAAGCCCTCGGCCATGCCGAAGGACTGCTGGACCGTCGCTCCGAGTTCGGGCCGAACTCGTCGCGCCGAGTCGGGGCTGAACTTCGCCCCGCCGACCTGGATGACGGCGAGCGTGGACAGGTCGTATCGCTCTTTCAGAGACGAGTTCAACCACGCCAGCGCGAGCGGGGGGACCAGCGCGACGATGGTCACACCATGCTCGGCGATGAGGGGGAAGCTCACGTCCGGACTCCCGTTGGGCGCCATGACGACTGTGCCGCCGGCAGCGAGAGTGGACAGGTAACCGGGGGAGCGCATCGCGAAGCTGTGCGACATCGGTAGCACGACGAGTTGCACTGTGTCCGAGGTGATATCGGTCATCGCGGCTGCCGCCCGTACGGAGGCGAGGTACGTCTCGTGGGTGTGCGGGACAAGCTTGGGGCGATCGGTCGTGCCTCCCGACAATGCCAGGAAAGCGACGTCCGACGGGAGCGATCGTCGACGATGTTCCAGTGTGCCCTGTGCAAGAAGCGGTTCAAGTCCATCGGCGTCGACGATGATCGTGTGTTCGAGTGTGGACGACGTCGACTTCAGCTCGGCTGCGAGGGCTGCGAGATCGTTCCCGTCGTGCGCGGCGGTGGCGATGTACCCGCGGGCACCGGATTCTTCGACGATGTAACCGATTTCGTGCAGGCGCAACGCGACCGGGGTCAGGACGGGTACTGCGCCGATCTCGTAGAGTGCGAACACCAGCGCCACATAGTCGGGAATGTTCGGGAGGTGGACCACGACGCGCTCGCCGCGCCGGATTCCGAGACGCTCGAACCCGGCCGCGATCGTCAGAATCCGCTCGCCCAGGTGGCCGTACGTGATTCGGGTGTCACCGAAGATCAGTGCAGTCTCCTCCGAGTGCTGCTCGATCGAGCTGAACAGAAACTCCGTGAACGTCTGGTCCACCCAGATGCCCTCATCCCGATAGCGCTGCGCGAACTCCGGTGGATAGGGGACGACTCCGTCCAGGACGAGGGGTGCGAGGTCGTGAGTGGACGCGGTCATCTATCCCTTCCTATGTGAGCGGAAATGTAGGCCAGGCCTACATTTCCACTCACGTTGTGGTGTATTGCAGACGAGAAATCAGAGCGTCGAGCGATTCTGCCCCGTGTGCCGCGACGTCGGCTGCGGGGCGTTCGCGGTATCCAGGGTTGAAGATTTCCAGTGACAGCGGACCGGTGTACCCGGCTTCGATCACGCCGGCCACGGGGGCGAGTACGTCGAACTCGCCGTCTCCGGGGAAGCAGCGGTGATTCCGACTCCACTGGATCAGCTCGAGATCCATCCACGGGGCGTCGGCGACCTGAAGAAAGCCGATACCGCGGGGGTCGAGGGCGTGGATCTGTTCGATTCCGTCTCCCGCCGCATAGAGGTGGAAGGTGTCGACGACGAGTGACAACGACGGGTGGTCGGCGCGCCTCAGTGCATCTTCGACGTCGGCGATGCGGTTGATGTGGGTGCCCCAGGCCAGCGCTTCGAACATGACGGTGGCGCCGTGTTCTGCTGCGGCCTCGCCGAGCGCATGCAATTGCGAGGCGGAGAGGTCTCGGTCGTCGATGGCGTCGTCGTCGGTGTTGGAGACGACGAGGATTGCATCTCCGCCGAGCGCCTCCATGATGTCGCTTTCGCGGTGGAAACGTAGGAGTACGTCGGCGAATTCGGTTTCGGTGACACCTTCGGCGCGCCTGAACGGTTGGTAGAGGTCGACTGTCAATCCGAGGTCGTCGCATCGCCGACGGATGTCTGCGGTGCTCGATGATGCAGCCGTCAGGTCGGCGTCGAGAATTTCGACGCCGTCGAAGCCTGCCGCGGCGATGCCGTCGAGTTTGTCCTCGAGCGTTCCGCCGAGTGACACGGTGGCGATGCAGGTCTTCACGGGTGCTCCTCGGCGTAGGTCCGGCGAGGCTGAGATTGATAGCCTAACCTAGCTCAGCTTAACCTAGCCTTACCTTTGAATGGGGTTGTATGTCGGCGCTGTACACGGCCCACAGTTCGGCGTATCGGCCCGCGGCATCGAGTAGCTCGTCGTGGGTGCCTTCCTCGACGATGGACCCGCGCTCGAGGACGACGATACGGTCGCACGCACGCGCCTGCGAGAGTCGGTGCGCGATGACGATCGCCGACCGGCCATGTAGTGCCTTCGCTGTGGCCTCGTCGAGCAGAGCCGAGTTGCGCGAATCTGCTTCTGCTGTGGCCTCGTCCAGAATCGCCACCGCGGGGTCGTGCAGGACCAGCCTGGCCAGCGCGATCAGCTGAACGTCCGCCGCGGTGATGCGGTGACCTTCCTCGCCGAGTTCGGTGTCGAGGCCTCCGGGGAGCGAGCTGAGAAGGACATCCCCGCCGACGAGTGACAGTGCGTGCGTAAGTGACTCGTCCGAAGCATCCGGCGCGGCGAACGCCAGATTCTCGCGCAGTGTTGCCGAGAAGACTCGTCCCTCCTGGTTCAGGTACGCGATCCGCGATCGGTGTACCGATGCCTCGATGGTTCCGCCGCTCGGCTCACGCACGCCGGCGATCAGACGGGCGAGCGTTGTCTTGCCCGAACCGCTCGTGCCGACGATCGCGAGGTGCTCCCCGGTGTGGAGCGTCAGATCGACGCCGTTCAGCACGGGGTGCTCCGGTAGATAGGAGAAGGATGCGTCACGAACCGAGACGACGGGGCCGGTTCGCCTCACGGTCGAGTCCGGCGCGGCGGCCGGGGCGGCGTAGTTCTTCGTGACACCCACGACCCGAGCGAGAGATGCTGCGGCGGACTGCAAGTCGTCCATGACGAACATCAGCATCGAGATCGGTCCGGTGACCTGCAGGAACAACAGCGAGGCGGCGGTGATCGAACCCAGTGACGTGCCGTACCGCGCAGCCAGAACGAAACCACATCCGACGATCAGGAGCAGGCAGACCGCCTCGGCGAGGTTGATGCGGCTGAAGAAACGGTTCTGCATGATTCGAGCGCGCACCTCCCAACGTGCCACGTCCCATGTTGCGCTCTGGATGTCGTTGATACGTGCATCGCCCGCCTGAAATGCGGTAACGGTTGGAAGCGCCGTGAGTGTGGTGAGTACGCGTTCGCCGCGGGTGCTGTCTGCCGAGCGCAGTGCGCCGTACACCGGCGGCACCGCGGGGAGGTACCACCTCAATGCCCGTACGTACAACGGCGCGGCAAGCAAGAATGCGATGCCGAAGCGCCAGTCGATGGCCGCTGCCCCGATGACGGTCAGCACGATCGTGAAGATCGCTGCTGACAGCGTCGGCAGAATTGCTGGGAGTTCGTCGGATACGTTCCGCGTGTCGGATGCGGCACGAGTCACGATGTCTCCGACTCCCACTCGTTCCACCTCGGTCTCCGTCAGATCCAGTGTCGCCGCCATGAACTTCTCGCGCAGGTCAGCGACCATCGTGTCGATGACGCGTCCGAGCGCCACCATGCCGAAGAACTCGACGCCGCCGCCGATGAGGGCAGCGGCCACCAGTGCAGTCAACTGCCACCAGAACACCGCTGGAATTACCGACGCTTCACTGGCGGTGACCGTGTCGACGATCCACCCGATGGTCAGTGGGAGGACGAGCGTCGTGGCTGCCGAGATCAGCAGAAGTAGGAGGATGCCCGCGATCCTCAGCTTCTTGCCCTCGGCGAGTTCTGTTATCTCGTTACGCATCTCGCGCCAGTCGGCGACAGGCAGGCGCTGCATTTCGGTATCGCTCACGAATGTTCTCCTGCGATGCTGTGCGTGGACACTGCGTGAAAGGCGGGCGAGGACGTGATGACGATCGTGGTCAATCCTTCTCGCGCTGAACGTACCCTGGTGGCGATGTCGTGCTCGGTGGCCGAGTCCACGGAATTCGTGGGATCGTGCAGAACGAGTACCGGCGGACGGCGATGCAGTGCGCGGGCGAGTGCGACGCGTTGGCGTTGGCCACCGGACAGGGTTCTGCCGCCGTCGCCGATATCGGTGTCGTAGCCGTCGCGAAGTTCGTGCTCCAGGCCGTCGCAGCGGGCTGCCTGCAGCGCGCCGCGGGCGCTGGTGTGCTCGGCCGACCCCGGAACTGCCTCCGCGGACGCCACGTTGGCAAACAACGTCGGTTCAAGGAGGTCCGGCTGATGGGGTGAGACGAGTATCCGGCGGCGGACCTCGGCCGGGTCATGTTCTCGCAAGGGACGTCCGTCGAGTGTGATGCCCGGGGTCTTGTCTTGCTCGCCGCGCGAGGTCAAGGTCATCGCGGCGACGAGCCCGTCGGCATCGATCGCGGACGGGTCGATCACGAGAAACTCGCCGGGCGTGACGAGAATCGGGTCGGTCATCTGGGGCGAGTGGATCCGAAGCGTCGGGGACTCCGGGATCGGAGCGGTTCCGAGCGCCTCCGGATCGGGGCCGATGTGCAGTTGATCGAGAACACGCTTTGCCGACGCCAACACCATCGCACCCAACGTTGCGGCGTCCTCGATGAGACTTCTCAGCGGATCGAGAAGCACCTGGGCCATGGCGGCAGCGGCGATAAGGCCGCCGATCGTGATGGAGCCGTTGAACGTGAGCATCGCAGCGATGACGGTCACCACGCCCGCGAACAGACCGGTCAGCGCATTGTTGATGCCGATGACCGCGCCCTCTGCCCTGTTGGCCGCGAGTGTGCCGCGCAGGGCCGATCGGGACACGCCTCGGTAATGGTCAGTGGCGGCGCGCTGAGCGTGGATGCCCGTGATCACTCGGTAGCCGGACACCAGATCGGCGGCGATGCCTGCCGCGTCCGCGACGGCATCTTGTTCTTCCTCTGCGCGTCTCTGCAGTGGACGCGCGACAACCGCCATGAGCGCCAACAGCAATGGCGACCCGAGTATGACGGTCAAGCCGAGAACCGGGTGGATGGCGAAGAGCGACACAGCCGCGACGACGATCGCGACGATATGGCCGAGTGGATACACCGCGAAATAGATTGCGCTGCTGGCCCGGTCGCTGTCGGAGGTTGCCACCGACAGCAGCCGCCCTGGCAGCTGCGGTCCGCCTGCGGTTCCGCGTGCGTCGAGGATGCGCTCGATCACTCGCGACGACAGCTCGTACTTCGCACGCTGTACAGCGAACCACCCGATGCGCCCGCCGAAGCGATACGTCAAGTTCATGACCACATAGAGGCCTGCGATGACGGCAAGCCACTGCAGGAACCCACGGACGGCCTCACCGGCAGGGGTGCCCGTGGTGACCGGCCCGATGCCGCGGTCGATGGCTGCACCCAATGCCAGCGGAACGAGCGTCGTCGCGGTGTTGTACAGCACCAGGAGCAGGCACCCGAGTGCCGCATGCCAGCCTGCCGATCGGATGATCGACGCCGAGAGGCGTAGCGGCGACATGCCGTCGCGGATTCTGATTCGACGCTGCGGCGGCGTGTCCGGAATGTCGAAGAAAACGGGGATGTGCTTGGGCGGATTCCAGGCGGATGTCATACGTCGGCAGGCTCGTGTTCCAGTGGGAGGGGATGGACGGTGGGGTTCCGGTGCTGCGAGCGGACGCGTCGACGGGGTTGGCCGTACGGGTTCGACGAATCACAGGGGGTGCGCCCGACTAGTTCTATAGGTTAGCCTAACTTCGAATGTTAATCGATCAGGAGCCTGTAGTGCCTACGCCCGCCCGACGCCAGCCTTATCCCATCAAGATCCGTGCGGCAGAGGTCGTCCGGACCGAGATGATCACCGACACGATGATCCGCGTGACGTTCGGTGGAGCCGGGACCGATGGATTTGTCAGTCAGGTCGCCGACGAGCACGTCAAGCTCATCTTCCCCGACGTCGACACCGGTGAGCTGCGGCTCCCGGTGCCCGACGGCGACCATCTCGATTGGCCGGAGCCCTTCCCGACCACCCGTGAGTACACAGTCCGGAAGTACCGTCCCGAGGAGCGGGAGATCGATATCGATTTCGTCGTGCACCGACATGGGCTCGCGTCGGGGTGGGCGATCGCGGCAAGGCCGGGTGACACCCTTCATGTCGCGGGACCTCCCGGCGGGGTGATCATCGATCCCGGATACGACCATTTCGTCATCGTCGGCGACGAGACCGCGCTGCCTGCGATCGCTCGCTGGCTGGAGGAGATGCCGCGTGACACCCGCGGAGACGTGTACATCGAAGTGCACACCGAATCGAGCATTCAGAAGCTGGACCCGCCGGGTGGAATCGACGTCCACTGGATTGTGACGCCGCACGGTGAGGCGTCGGGGCTCGAGACGGCAGTACGATCGACGAAGATTCCGGACGGTGCTTCGGTGTTCGTCTGGCTCGCCGGCGAGGCCGGGGACATACGTCCGCTGCGGTCCTGGATCCGGAAGGATCTGGGTTTGGGCAAGGGGGACAGCTCGATCACTGGATATTGGCGCCGAGGTGTCTCCGATACCCACGAACATCTGGACGAGGAAGAATGAGCAAGGGTTTCTACTACGCCGAAGTTGTTGCCGTCGAGCAGATCACCAAGCACATGGTGCGGGTGACGTTCGGTGGTGAGGACGTTGCCGACTACGTGAGCATCGGGGCCCCCGACGAATGCGTGACGTTGTTCTTCGCGCGTGAGGGTGAGGATCGTCCGCCTGCGATGACCGAGGTCGACGGCGAATGGTGGTTCCACGGCATCGAGGATGCGCCCGAGGGCCGCAACTACACCGTCCGTCGGTTCGATGCCGACTCCGGGCACCTTGTCATCGATTTCGTCGCGCACGAAGGCGGTGTTGCTGCCACCTGGGCGCTGAACGCGACGGTCGGCCAGGTTTTGCTGTGGACGCGGCCACGTTCCTGGTACAACATCCCGGCTACGGCGCAGTGGCAGTTGCTCGTCGCAGACATGACGGGTCTGCCTGCGCTCGGACGCATCATCGAGGAATTGCCGAGTGGCGCACAAGCTCACGCGATCGTCGAGGTGCTCGAGCGCAGTGACAAGCAGGAGTTCGAGACAGCCGGCGACGTGACGTACGACTGGCGATTCGGCTCCGGCAACGGTGATTCCGCGAGTGTGCTCGAAGACGCGGCACGTCAGTGGGAACTGCCCGACGGCGAGGGTTACATCTGGTTCGCCGGTGAGGCTGCGTCGTCCCGCGTCGTGCGAAAGTACTTCCGGAAGGAGTTGGGCTACCCGGTGACTCGATTCGAGATCATCGGATACTGGCGCGCCAACTCCGAGCAGTGGCTCGAGAAATACAAGAAGTACCAGGAAGAAGCACTGGCGGTGTACAACGGCGCATTGGCCGCAGGCCGCAGTCAAGCCGAGGCCAGCGAGGAATTCGACGCCATGCTGGAGCGCGTCGGTCTGTGAGTGGAAATGTAGGCTTCCGCCTACATTTCCACTCACGTGGATAATCGGTGGGTGAGTTCTTCCCTGGTCGAGCCCGGCGTTCCCCTTGCAGTCCTGTGCGTGGTCATGGTCCTGCTGGCGGCCTTGGTGTATCGAGTTTCTGCCATCGGGCGGGTGTGGACGGTGCCGTCGGCTGCGGTCCGGGGCTTCCTGCAGTTGGCGGCGATCTCGCTGATTCTGGCTGCGGCTCTTGCGCACTTGTGGTCGTCGCTGTTGGTGCTGGTGGTCATGTTCGCAGCGGCTGCCTTCACGTCCATTCGTCGTTCGGAGGCCGGGAGATCCGGGCTGTGGTTGACGGTCCCACTGGCCGTGGGGATCGGCGTCGTCGTTCCATTGTGTTTGTCGACGGGAGTCGTTCCTGCCGAAGGGATTGCGATCGTGCCCGTCGGTGGCATCATTCTGGGCGGCACGATGACAGCGACGTCGCTTGCGGCTCGTCGAGCTCTGGATGCACTGTCCGAGCGGCACGGTGAAGTAGAAGCCGCGTTGAGTCTCGGCCTCACCGAACGTGATTCGCGGCTCGAAGTCGTTCGTCCCACTGCCGGCGACGCGCTGCTGCCTGGGTTGGATCAGACGCGGACGGTCGGGCTCGTGACACTGCCAGGAGCGTTCGTGGGTGTGCTGTTGGCCAGCGGTTCGGCCATCCAGGCCGGAGCCGTGCAGATACTCGTGTTGACCGGACTCTTGCTCGCTCAGACATTGGCGGTGGTCCTGACGGTCGATCTCGTCTCGCGCGGTGTGGTGCATCGCAAAAGCTGACCCACCACAACTGCGAGTGATCGATCTAGAATGCTGAGTTGGTCGAGCACTACTGATGTCTCGCGCTCCCGAAAGGATTTACCTTGTCCGGTTCACTTCTTCGGCGGCGCAGTGTGCGCGTGATCGCCGCGCTCGCCGCAGTGACGATCGGTCTCACCGCATGCAGTAGCGACAACTCGCCCGGTGACGACACCGAAACTGGAGCCACAAGCAGCGAGACCAGGGTGATCTCGACCGACAAGGGAGACGTCACCGTGCCCGCCGATCCGCAACGCATCGCGGTGCTGTCTGCAGGACTGGCCGGATACCTCTTCACCCTCGACGCACCGATCGCCATTACCGACACGCGGCTTCTGGGCGTGACCAACCTCGACGGTGGCTTCCCACCGCAGTGGGCCGAGAAGGCGGAGGAGCAGGGCACCGAAGAACTGCCCGCAGGCGAAGCGCTGAACATCGAGGCGATCGCACAGGCAGAACCCGACCTCATCATCGGTGGCGGACAGGGAATTTCCGCCGTCCAGGCAGACGAAGCATACGACCAGCTGACCGCCATCGCGCCGACTGTTCTGATACCCGCGTCCGTCAACACGTGGCAGGGACAGCTCGAAGCCGTTGCCGACGCTGCGGGTGAGTCGGACAAGGTTGCCGGACTGCTCGAGGCATACGACGACAAGGTCGCCGAAATAAGAGACGCCATCACGGTGCCGGGATCGCCCGTGTCGTACCTGTTGTCGCTGAGCACCAACGAGCCCGCGTTCATTCCGCAGACTGCAACGTTGCCGGAGTTGCTGAAGAACGTCGGCCTCGAACCGGACGACGTGCTCACCAAAGCCGACAACCCCGAGCTCTACGGCTCGGGTGACTCGTTCATCATCAGCCCCGAACTCCTGGCTCCGGTGGCGAGCGCACCCGTCATCATCGTCGTTCCGGTCGCCGGTCGTAGCTTGGACGAATTGAAACAGGATCCCGCCTACGCGAGTCTGCCTGCCTTTGCATCCGGCAACGTCTTCGAGCTGCCTGCTACGAGCTACCGACCGGATTACGACGGGGTCATCTCGACACTGGATCAGGTGCAGACGCTGTTCGCGAAGTAAATCGTCACGGCTGAGATGCCCGTCGACTCACCTGCGGAGGAGCCGCCTTGGGCATCAACGTTGCGGCGAGGAGCATGAGTACTGCCGCACCGAAGACGCCCAGGAAGACCAGATGAATGGCGTCGGACAGCTGTTCGGGCTCGGGATCCCCGGAGACACGCGAGTTCACGATGGCCCCGAAGATTGCGACGCCGACGGCGCTGCCGATGGAGCGGGCGAACATGTTGGTCGACGTCGCCACGCCACGCTCGGACCACTCGACCGACGACTGCGCGGCGATCAGCGTCGGGCTTGCGATCAGACCCATACCGAGACCGACGACGAAACACACCGCAGCGATCATCCAGATCTGCGCACTCGCGCCGATCAGCGTTGCCAATCCGGTCCCGACGACTGCGATCGAACCACCGGTCAACGCCGTCGCGCGGAATCCGAACCTCAGATAGAACTTGCCGGACAGTGACGCCGCGATCGGCCACCCGAGCGTGAGTGTCGCCAGAGCGAAGCCGGCCACGATAGCGCCGGTGCCGAGGACGCCCTGCACGAAGGTGGGGACGTAGGACGTCAAACCCAGCACGATTGCCCCGACGATGAGGGACACCAGGCTACTGACGACGAGGACGCGGCGGGTGAACACCCAGAGAGGCAGTATCGGCTCGGGCGCGCGGGTCTGCTGCCAGGTGAACAACGCCAGCGAGACGACGCCGAGTGCAAAGATCCCCACCGAGATTCCCGACGCCCATGCCCAGGACTGTCCACCTTCCAGCAACCCGAGAAGCAGCGCAGCCGCGCCGACGGTGAGCAGACCCGCGCCGAGGTAGTCGATCGTGGGTTTCGCGCGGTTGACGGGCCCTTCGTGGAAGCGTCGGATCAGCATCCAGGCGGCCAGTGCGCACAGGGGAATGTTGACGAAGAAGATCCAGCGCCAGGACAGGAACTCGGAGAACACACCGCCGAGGGCAGGCCCCAGCACCGCCGACATGGCCCACACGCTGGCCAGGTAGCCCTGGGCTTTCGCGCGTTCCTGCAGGGTGTAGATATCGCCTGCAATCGTCACGGACATCGGCTGCACCGCGCCCGCACCGAGGCCCTGGACCGCGCGGAATGCGATCAACGCGGGCATCGACCACGCCAGGCCGCACAGAATCGAGCCGAGGAGGAACACTCCGATGCCCCACAGCATGACCTTCTTGCGGCCGAACAGGTCGGCAAGCTTCCCGTAGATCGGGACGGACACGGCCTGGGCCAGCAGATAGATCGAGAACAGCCACGGGAACTGACTGAAACCACCGAGATCGTCCACGATGGTCAACACGGCCGTCGCGATGATCGTGGAGTCCAGTGCGACGAGCGACGTGCTGAGCATCAGAGCGATGAGTACCGGCCCGCGCTCGGACCGGAAGCCGACGTCTGCGATCTCGTTGGTTGCCATCAGCAACCATTGTTCTCCTGTCGCCGAGACATGGCGACATCAGGCCCAGATAGGGTTGGTTTCGTGCGCCCAACACTCAGTAGCTACCAGCATCTGGCCGGCGGCAAGGTTCGCGATCTCTACATCGTCGACGACGACCACCTGCTTCTCGTCGCAAGCGACCGCATCTCCGCCTACGACCACGTCCTCGATACGCCGATCCCCGACAAGGGGCGCGTCCTGACGGCGATGAGCGTGTTCTTCTTCGACGAGCTCGGGGGAGTCAATCACCTCGCCGGCGATCCGCTCGACGATCGGATCCCTCAGGAACTTCTCGGACGGGCTCTTGTCGTCAAGCGCCTCGAGATGGTGCCGATCGAATGCGTCGCTCGCGGATATCTGACCGGGTCAGGGCTCTCGGACTACCAGCAGACCGGCGCGGTGTGCGGCGTCGCCCTACCCGACGGTCTGGTCGAATCCAGCAAGCTCGACGAGCCGATCTTCACACCCGCAGCCAAAGCGGCTCTCGGCGAGCACGACGAGAACGTCGACTACGCCGCCGTCGTCGACAAGGTCGGGGAGGAACTGGCGTTCAAACTTCGCGAGGACACCCTCGAGATCTACGCCCGAGCTGCCAATTTCGCACTCGACCGCGGAATCATCCTCGCCGACACCAAGTTCGAATTCGGGCAGGACGCCGACGGCAACCTGGTTCTCGCCGACGAGGTCCTCACCCCGGACTCCTCGCGGTACTGGCCGGCCGACAGCTACGAGGAAGGTCGCGTCCAGCCGAGCTTCGACAAGCAATACGTCCGCGACTGGCTGACGGGCGAATCCGGCTGGGACCGTCACGGTGACACGCCGCCGCCCGCCCTTCCCGACGACGTCGTCGTCGCGACTCGTGCACGGTACATCGAGGCCTACGAACGCATTTCGGGCCTCAACTTCGACGATTGGGTCAAGCCATGACAGTTACTCCACCGATTGCCAAGAAGGTCCCCCTCGAACGGACCCACCACGGCGACACCGTCGTCGACAACTACGAATGGCTGCGGGACAAGGAAGATGCCGAGGTGATCGCCTACCTCGAAGCCGAGAACGCCTACACCGAGCAGCAGACCGCCGGTCTCGAGGAACTCCGCGGACAGATCTTCGACGAGATCAAGTCACGCACGCAGGAGACCGACCTGTCGGTCCCGACGCGTATGGGCGACTGGTGGTACTACTCGCGGACCATCGAAGGCAAGTCCTACGGCCTCCAATGCCGTTGCCCCGTCGATTCTCCCGACGACTGGACACCTCCGACCCTGTCCGGAGAGGTCCCCGGCGAACAAGTCCTCCTCGACTCGAACATCGAGGCCGAGGGGCATACCTTCTTCTCCCTCGGAGCATTCTCGATCAGCCAGGACGGTAACCTCCTGGCCTACTCCACCGACACCGAGGGCGACGAGCGGTACACGTTGCGCTTCAAGGACCTGCGCACCGGTGAGATGCTGCCCGACACCATCGAGAAGGTCTCCACCGGAGCAACCTGGTCGATCGACCACGGCCATGTCTTCTACCAAACCGTCGACGAATCCTGGCGTCCCGACACCGTGTGGCGGCACAAGCTCGGCACACCATCCTCCGAGGACGTCAAGGTCTTTCACGAGCCGGACGAGAGCTACTGGGTCGGATTCGGCTCCACCCGCAGCGAGAAGTACCTGATGATCTGGGTCGGCTCCAAGATCACCTCCGAATGCCTCGTCCTCGAATCCGAGAATCCGGAAGGCGAATTCCGCGTCGTACTCCCGCGCGAAACCGGTGTGGAGTACAGCGTCGAGCATGCCGTGGTGAACGGTGAGGATCGATTCCTGATCCAGCACAACGGCTCGGTCAACGGCTGGGGAACCGACGGCGAGAAGGCGGAGAACTTCCTCCTCGCCGACGCACCCGTCGACGATCCGTCGAACCAGACCATTCTGATTCCGCACCGCGACGATGTCAGGCTCGAGGACGTCGACGCGTTCGCGGACCATCTCGTACTCAACTACCGCCGAGAGGCGTTGACACGGCTGGCCATCTGGCCGATCGGTCCCGAGGGGTACGGCGACTACGAAGAACTCGAGTTCGACGAAGAACTCTTCGCCGTCGGTGCAGGCTCGAACCCCGAGTGGACGCAGCCACTTCTTCGTCTTGTCTACACCTCTTTCATCACCCCCGGGCAGGTGTACGACTACGACGTGAAGTCAGGCGAGTTGCTGCTCCGCAAGTCGCAGCCCGTACTGGGCGATTTCCGCGCCGACGACTACGTCCAGCATCGAGATTGGGCCGTCGCGGCCGACGGGACCCGCATTCCGCTGTCCATCGTGCTGCGCAAGGACGTTCCCGAAGGTCCTGCTCCGACGCTGCTGTACGGATACGGATCGTACGAAGCATCGATGGACCCGGCGTTCTCCGTAGCCAGGCTCTCGCTACTGGACCGCGGAATCGTCTTCGTCGTCGCACACGTGCGCGGTGGCGGTGAGATGGGCCGCCACTGGTACGAGAACGGCAAGACTCTCACCAAGAAGAACACGTTCACCGACTTCGTCTCCGCTGCACAGCATCTGATCGACACCGGTCGGACGGCACCGAAACACCTCGTCGCCGACGGTGGTAGCGCGGGCGGGCTCCTGATGGGTGCTGTCGCGAACCTGGCGCCGGAGCTGTTCAACGGCATCCTCGCGAATGTTCCGTTCGTCGATCCACTGACCTCCATTCTCGACCCGTCGCTGCCGCTCACGGTCATCGAATGGGACGAGTGGGGAAATCCGTTGGCGGACAAGGAGGTGTACGACTACATGAAGTCGTACAGTCCCTACGAGAACATCGAAGCCAAGGACTACCCAGCGATCCTCGCGATCACGTCCATCAACGACACCCGTGTGCTCTACGTCGAGCCCGCCAAATGGGTTGCGGCGCTGCGTGCCACCAAGACCGGTGACTCCGAACTGCTGCTCAAGACCGAGATGAGCGCAGGCCACGGCGGAGTCAGCGGACGATACGAGAAGTGGAAGGAAGCCGCCTTCGAATACGCCTGGATCGTGCAGCAGACCGGGGCCCGTATGTGAGTGTCAGCGCCATACGTACCTGACCTGCGGACGACCGGCCTTGCCGTATTCGGTGTTTCGGGTGACCAGGCCGTCGTCGGCGAGGCGCTCGAGGTACCGCCAGGCCGTCACGCGCGAGACTCCGACGAGCTTGGCGGCCTCGGACGCGTTGAGCCCGTCGGGGGCGTCGCGGACGATGGCGGTGACTCCGTCCATCGTCTGCGGCGCAATGCCTTTCGGGGTCGAGGCGCGTTCGTCCGCGGTGCGCAGGTGGGACATCGCTCGGTCTATGTCCCGCTGGCTCGCGGCGTTCTCTCCCGCGGGGAGGGCGTCGTGGAACTCGCGGTACCGGTCCAGCTTGTCCCGGAACGCGGCGAACGTGAACGGCTTCAGCAGGTACAGAACGACACCATGGGCCACGGCCGATCGGACCACCGAGAGGTCACGCTCCGACGTGATGGCGATGACGTCCGGGCTGGGCCGGAGACCGCCGAGCGCTGCGGCGACGTCGATGCCGTTGGAATCGGGCAGGCCGATGTCCAGCAGGACCAGGTCGATCGGTTCGACGGCTTCGGCTGCCGCCCGCAGTGCGGCCGACCCCGTGTGGGCCATGGCGACGACGGTGAAACCCGGAACGCGCTCGACGTAGCTGCGATGCGCCTCGGCGATCAACGGTTCGTCCTCGACGATCAACACTCGGATCACGAGGGCCTCCCCAGCGGAATGGTCGCAGTCAACACCGAACCGTAGGTGACCTCGGAGGTCAACGTTCCGTGGTACCGATTGACCACCTGCGTCACCAGAGCCAATCCGAGGCCGCGGGAGCCGGATTTGGTCGAGTATCCGCGCGTCAGAGCAGTTCTCAGTACGTCGGCGGGCATTCCAGGCCCGCTGTCGGAGACTCTGACCAGCAGTTCCGACGCCGAATCACGCACGGTCACTTCGACCCACGGCTGTTCCGATTCCTTCGACGCATCGATTGCATTGTCTATCAAATTACCGACCAGCGTGACCAATTCCCGCGGAGTGACGATGCCGGCATGTTCCAGCGCTGTGTCCTCGGTGATCGTCAGTTCGACGCTCTGCTCGGCTGCCTGACTGACCTTGCCCAACAACAAGGCGGCCAGAGCGGGTTCACCCACGGCACCCATCAATCGGTCGATCAGGTTCTGCGACAGCTCGAGGTCCGCAGTCGCGAACTCGACAGCTTCCTGCGGCCGACCGAGTTCCACCATCGTGATGACGGTGTGCAGGCGATTGGCGGACTCGTGGGCCTGCGAACGCAGTGATTCGGCGAAGCTCCGCACCGAATCGAGTTCACCGATCACCCCTTGCAACTCCGTGCGATCGCGGATCGTGAGAACGTCGCCGAGGCGACGCCCCTCCCACATCACCGGGTCGGAGTTGACGACCAGCACGCGAGTTTCGGTCAGATGGAGTTCGCCACCGGACGTCATGTGCTGCAGTGATTCCGGCAGGTCCGTCCGTCGAACAGGGCCGTCGGGGAGATCGAGGAGCCGCCTGGCCTCGTCGTTGACGATTTCCGCGGTGTCCCTCTTGCCGAACACGAGCAACCCTTCGCTGATGGAGTGCAGAACGGCGTCGTGATGCTCGTACATCGAACGCAACTCGTCCGGCGCCATGCCCAAGGTCTGACGACGAAGCCGCCGGCTCAGCGCGACCGAGCCACCGGCGGCGACGATGAAGGCCGAGATCACCACCCCGATGATGAGAGGAAGCCCGGCCAGGAACTGATCGCTGATCTTGTCCCTCGTCACCCCGGCCGACACCAGACCGACGATGGCGCCGGTGGAGTCGGTCACCGGCGTCACCGCGCGGATCGAGGGACCGAGCGACCCGACGTAGGTCTCGGTGAACGTCTCGCCCCCGAGCGCGCGATCGATGTTGCCGCTGAACGGCTGACCGATCAGGTCGACGGTCGTGTGAGTGAAACGAGTTCGGTCCGGCGCCATCACGACGATGAAGTCGACGCCGGTGACCTTGCGGATCCGTTCGGTCTCCGGTTGCAGGTACGCAGTGGGGTCGTCCGAGGCGATCGCCGTCGGCGTCGACGGTTCGTTGGCGATGCTCGCCGCGACGGCGATCACCTCGCGGCGGGTCGCCTCGTCGCTGTTTGACCGCTCGTTGACGATGGTCAGGAACCCGCCGGCAAGCACGATGACGGCCATGACGATCAATTGCAGGATCAGAACTTGCCCTGCAACGCTCGTCGGACGCTTCGCCACGTTTCGTTCCTTTGTTTCGTACCCGGTTCTCGTGAACAGAATGAACGTATTCGTGACTACGGTCACGATTTCCACCAACATCGTCCTCTAGCAAGGCGTGATCCAACTCACTCCATTAGTCACAAAGGACGTACCCATGACTACCAGCATCGATGCTGAAAACCGGAATCCGGCGCCGGAACCGAAGAAGAAGCGCGACAAGACGCACTGGCTCTACATCGCGGTGATCATCGCCGTCGTCGCCGGTGTCATCGTCGGTCTGACTGCGAAGGATTTTGCGTCCGACCTGTCCATCCTCGGAACTCTCTTCGTCAGCCTGATCAAGATGATGATCAGCCCGGTCATCTTCTGCACGATCGTTCTCGGCATCGGCTCGGTCCGAGCGGCCGCCAGCGTCGGCAAGGTCGGTGGGCTTGCGCTCGCCTACTTCATCGGTATGTCGACGATCGCTCTCGGCATCGGCATGGTCGTCGGCAACCTGATTCAGCCGGGAACCGGCCTCAACATCTCGCCCAACGACGCAGGCCTCAAACTCGCAGATACCGCCCATGAGGCAGGCGGCACGATGGAGTTCATCGCGGGCATCATCCCCACGTCGCTTCTGTCGTCGTTGACCGCAGGTTCTGTCCTACAGACGTTGTTCGTCGCGATCCTCGTCGGATTCGCACTGCAGGCCATGGGCAAGCAGGGTGAGGGCATTCTCAAGGGCATCGCGTCGGTGCAGAAGCTCGTCTTCCGCATCCTGACGATGATCCTGTGGCTCGCCCCGATCGGTGCTTTCGGAGCCATCGCAGGCGTCGTCGGAAAGACGGGATTCGACGCCGTCATCCAGCTCGGCACACTGATGCTGGCGTTCTACATCACCTGCTTCATCTTCGTGTTCGGCTTCCTCGGCCTGATCTTGAAGTTCGTGTCCGGCTTCTCGATCTTCAAACTCGTCAAGTACCTGGCCCGTGAGTACCTGCTCATCGTCGCCACGTCGTCTTCCGAGTCGGCTCTGCCTCGTCTGATCGCCAAGATGGAGCACGTCGGTGTCGAGCGGACGACCGTCGGCATCGTGGTTCCGACCGGCTACTCGTTCAACCTCGACGGCACGGCCATCTACCTGACGATGGCGTCGATCTTCATCGCCGACGCGATGAACATGCCGCTTTCGATCCCCGAGCAGTTCTCACTGCTGCTGTTCATGATCATCGCCTCGAAGGGTGCTGCAGGCGTGTCCGGCGCCGGCTTGGCCACGCTGGCAGGGGGACTGTCGAGCCACCGTCCCGAGCTACTCGACGGTGTTCAGCTGATCGTCGGCATCGACCGGTTCATGTCCGAGGCCCGCGCGGTGACCAACTTCTCCGGCAACGCAGTTGCAACCCTTCTCGTGGGAACCTGGACCAAGACGATCGACGCGTCACGCGTCAAGACCGTCCTCGACGGAGACCTGCCGTTCGACGAGGAGACCATGGTCGACGACCATCTCCCGGAAGACGACAAGCACGTCGAGCTGGATAAAGCCGCAACCAAGGCGTAAAAGACCCCGCCTGGTGACGCGCACCCCCCGTCACCAGGCGTGTAGTACAAGAGCGGCCCTCCCACTCGGAGGGTCGCTCTTGTGTGTTCGGACAGCCAACTCACCAGAAGTCGGTACCCACAGGTAAGTTCGTGGAATGACTGAAGTCCAGAACATCGGCATCAACACGCTGGGCGGTGCGCCCACCTCGCTCGACGAGTACGCGGGCAGGGCCGTCCTCGTGGTGAATGTCGCCTCGAAGTGCGGCCTGACGCCTCAGTACGCCACACTCGAGAAGCTTGCCACCGAATACTCGGCGAAGGGACTGTCCGTCATCGGCGTTCCCTGCAACCAGTTCGGTGGTCAGGAGCCCGGCACCGCCGAGGAAATCGAAACGTTCTGCTCCACCACCTACGGCGTCACCTTCCCCATCACGGAGAAGATCGAGGTCAACGGAGAGAACCGGCACCCGCTCTACGCGGAGCTCACCAAGACCGAGGACGCAGAAGGCGTCGCAGGAGATATCCAGTGGAATTTCGAGAAGTTCCTGATCTCACCCGAGGGCGTCGTCACCAACCGCTTCCGCCCACGTACCGAGCCGGACGCCCCTGAAGTACTGGCTGCGATCGACAAGATCCTGCCCAAGGAGAACATCGCCGTTTAGACGCGATCAATTCTGCCGTCGAGCCTCGTTCACATCGGTGTGCGAGGCTCGCGGCATGTCTGGAGCACTGATCGTGTCGGTGAGCGGAATCAGGGACGACACCTGCGACAACGCAGCGGAGTTCGCCCTCGAACTGGACAAGCGTGGCGTCGCGCAGTCGCTTCTCGTTGCGCCGCGGCTGAAGGACAAGTACCGGCTCACGAAAGACGAGAACACCCAGGACTGGCTGCGAGGGCGTCGGGACCTGGGGGATGCGATAGTCCTGCACGGGTACGACCAGGCCGCGACCAAGCGTCGCCGAGCCGAATTCGCAGCACTTCCACGCCACGAAGCACGGCTGCGGCTCATGGCCGCCGACCGGGTCATGGAGCAGACCGGCTTACGCACAAGGGTGTTCGCAGCGCCGCGGTGGATCGCATCACCCGGAGCAGTTGCCGCTCTGCCCGAGGCCGGCTTTCGAATGCTCGCAGGCCTCAGCGCAATTCACGATCTGGACACGGGATCGCTCGTACGGGCACGAGTCCTGGGCATCGGCGAAGGCTTCAAAGCCGAACCCTGGTGGTGTCGAGCACTGGTCATCGGCGCCGGACGTACCGCCCGACGCGGCGGCACCGTCCGATTGGCGGTCAGCGCAAAACAACTGGGCCGCAGCGGTCCCCGGCAGGCAATCCTGGACGCGGTCGACCTGGCGCTCTACAGCGGTGCAACACCGGGCGTGTACGAACACGTTCGCAGGGTGAGAGCAGCCTGACCGCTCGCGGGGTTATGAGATCGTGACGTAACGGACCACCTGGTCCAGTGGATGTAACCCTCGACGATGCAATCGATGTCGAGGCGGCGCCATGAAAAGAATCGTGCTCGTGAACCTCTGCATGATGGCCGCTGTGGCCTGCGGAAACACCGATGGCGGCACAGCGACCGCAGTGTCGGAATCCACTGCCGCGCCGGGGCAGCAGGCCGCGTCGCCGACGGTTGCACCCTCGGTGGGCGCGCTGCCGTCGGTCGTGGTTCCGTCGCCGGTCCCTGCCCTTCCGTCGGACATCCGGATCCCGACGGCGGACGCAGCTCCGACAGTGGCCCCGGTCCGGCCGGCGACATGTGTGGACGCTGCGGTGGTCGCCGATGCGGCGGCATCCATTCCGCGATACTTTCCGGACGAAGCCTGGACCGCAGGCCGGACAGGTGATCCCTGTGCAGCGTTCACGTGGGTGGAAGCTGCGGCGTCGCCCTATGCCACCGCGAGCACACCGGAGCACATTCTGTTCTTCGGCAACGGTGTGTACCTCGGCACGGCGACGGCAGCGCCGTACAGCTTCACGAGTGTTGCAACCCAGACCGCCGACACGATCACCGTGAACTATCGCTGGCTCGTCGCCGACGAGGCGTTCGCAGCACCCGAAGGTGGTCCCGTCGCAATCCGCTACCAGTGGGACGGGAGCTCCGTGATCATGCTGGACACTCTGCCGCCCGAGGTGACCGGTTGATGTGAGTGGAGATGACAGTGCCATCGGGTCGTTCCGCAGGCTCCGCTCCTGTCCCCGGCCTACATTTTCACTCACATGGAGAGGGAGGATTCCTGAGGAAGCTCGCGGAATTCGGTGTTCTCGTCGGCCATGTCGTTGAACCGGCCGTAGTAGATTCCCCTGGCCTCCTCGGCGACGACGGCCTGGTGGATCGGGAACGCGGTCCGAGGTGCGACTGCGCGCAGAAATTCGACGTTCTCCGAGAGCTTCGACCACGGCGCCGCAGTCGGGAGCGCCAGCACGTCCACCTTCTGCTCGGGAACGAACAACGAGTCGCCGGGATGGAACAGTTGCCCCGGATTCTCCGGTGTCCCCAGCAGATAGCCAGTGTTGTCGATCACGGGCAGTTCGGGGTGGATGACGGCATGGGTCCCGCCGACACCGCTGACCTGGATGCCGCCGACGGAGAACGTCTGGCCCGCGTGTGTGGCCGTCCACCGCTCGCCGAGCTGCGACGCGGTCATCGGATCCGCGTACAACGCTGCGTTCGGATTGCCGTCCACCAGTGCAGGAAGACGCTCGAGGTCGACGTGGTCGGGGTGCTGGTGGGTGATCAGAATGGCGTCGAGCCCGGTGATGCCCTCGAAGCCGTGTGAGAAGTTGCCGGGATCGAACAGCACCGTGGTGCCGTTCAGCTCGACGAGTACACAGGAATGTCCGAAGTGCGTCAGCTTCATTCCTCCACACTAAGCGCAGTTTCGCGGCTCGCGCTGGTGCTGCGTAAACTCTTCACCGCCGGTATTTGTCTTATCCAAGGAGCTCCCTCGTGGCCCGAGTAGTTGTCGATGTCATGCCCAAGGCCGAAATCCTCGACCCGCAGGGTCAGGCCATCGCAGGCGCGCTTGGTCGTCTCGGCGTAGCAGGCGTCTCCGACGTCAGGCAGGGCAAGCGGTTCGAGTTGGAGGTCGACGACAGCGTCGACGACGCCGAGCTCGAGAAGATCGCGGAATCGCTCCTCGCGAACACCGTCATCGAGGACTGGAAGGTCACCCGAGAAGCATGAGCACACGCAAGTCGTCCGCCCGCGTGGGGGTCATCACCTTCCCCGGAACTCTCGACGACGTCGACGCCTCCCGCGCCGTGACGCTCGCCGGCGGCGAGGCCGTCAGTCTGTGGCACGCCGACGCGGACCTGAAGAACGTGGACGCCATCGTCGTCCCCGGCGGGTTCTCCTACGGCGACTACCTGCGTGCAGGCGCGATCGCCCGGTTCGCACCCGTCATGGAATCCGTCGTCAAGGCGGCCGAAGGCGGCATGCCGGTCCTCGGCATCTGCAACGGCTTCCAAGTTCTCTGTGAAGTCGGCCTGCTTCCCGGCGCTCTGACCCGCAACGAGGGCCTGCACTTCGTCTGCCGCGACCAGTGGCTGAAAGTGGAGAACTCGGACACCGCGTGGTCGTCGCGCTACGAGACGGGCGCCGAGATCCTGATCCCGGTCAAGAACGCCGAAGGCCGGTTCCAGGCATCGCAGAACGTGCTCGACGAGCTCGAGGGCGAAGGCCGCGTCGTGTTCCGCTACAGCGGATCCAACCCGAACGGCAGCCAGCGGGACATCGCCGGAATCTCCTCGCCCAACGGCCGCGTCGTCGGACTCATGCCGCATCCCGAGCACGCCACCGAGCCCCTCACCGGCCCCAGCGACGACGGCCTCGGCATCTTCTACTCGGCACTGGACGCAATCGTCTCGGCCTAGCAGGAAGCAGGGTCTATTCTCCGACGCATGACCCTGACACCGGTGATGATCACGATCGACTCCTCCGATCCTGGACCGCTCGCGACGTGGTGGGCGGCCAGGACCGGCGGAACCATCGAAGAAGAGAACGACGGGTGGTTCTACACCGTCTCGCTGCCCTCGGTGCCGTACCGCCTTGCCTTCCAGAAGGTCGACGACCCGACGCCGGGCAAGAACCGAATCCACCTGGATCTGACGACGGCGGATCTCGACACCGAGGTGACGGCTCTGGTCGATTCGGGTGCGTCCAAGGTCGACGAGCACACGATGGGCGAATTCCGTTGGGTCACCCTGACCGATCCGGACGGAAACGCATTCTGCGTCTCGGGCGCGCACTAGAGCTCGGCGAGAGTCCGCTCGAACAGATCTGCCGATGAACTACCGTTGACCTGGCAGTACTGCCCGTCACGCCAGAAGTAGAGATCCTGGGACAGCGGATTCGGGGTGTCCCGAGAGAATATGCGCGCCAACTGCACGAGCAGTGTCGACGCACGAACGGTGGCGTCGAACTCGAAGGGTTTGTAGTAGTCGATCTCGTAGGCATTGGGAACGACGAACAGAACGCCGAACGGTGAATCGCCGAGGTGATCGGCGATCAGCGTGGGCATGTTCGCGACCTTGGATGCGAGATAGATCGAATCGCCCTTGCACACGTCGATCGTCACATCGTCCTTGGTCAGTGTTTCGCGATCGTCGAAGGTCATCGCGGCCGTGTTGTCGCGACCGAACGCCCACGCGGCCTCGAGGTCTCGATTCTCCAGATACCGACCTTCGAGAGTCAACGCAAGGTCCGGAAACGTCAAGTTCAGCACTCGGCGTGGTGAATTCGGCGCATCGACCAGCGGACTCGAATAGCGGAAGTCGCCTCTGCCCGGCAACGCGCTCGGCGCAGTGACCCGCTCACGCAATCGCATGTAGAACTCGTCGTCGGGCATGTTCAGCAGATACTGCGGGTCACTCAGTCTCTGTGACTCGAGCATGGTTGCGACATGGATCTCGACGATCTCGTCCCAGTACCTCCGCGGAGCACCGACGCAGCGTGCGGTCAGATTCTCGAGCGTCACGTGATGGCCGTCGTCGGTCTTCAGAGTGGTGGCGTCGATCTTCGTCAGCTTCACCCCGTGCCTGCCGAATGCCTCGATCACTTTCTTGCGGACGATGGCTGTCGTAGCCGGTCCCGATGCCTGCGCTGCCAGATGATTCATGACGCCCCCGAGTCGATGTGTGGTCCTTGCTCTGTTCGACGCAGCTACTGACACAATGGTTCCCATGTCGTCTCTTGCGTCTGCCGCTGGTCTGTGCAATTTCGTCGACGTGTCGCCGTCGCCGTTCCATGTGTGCCGCACCGTAGCGGTGCAGCTCGAGGAGGTAGGTTTCGTCCGCGTCGACGAGACCGAAGCCTGGCCGGCCGAGGCAGGGCGGTACTACCTCATCCGCGGCGGGTCGCTTGTCGCATGGAGTACCGAGAGCAGCAGCGCTGCATTCCGGATCGTCGGCGGACACACCGACAGCCCCAATCTGCGTGTCAAGCAGCACCCTGATCTGGAGTCGGCGGGATGGCAGATGGTCGGCCTGGAACCGTACGGGGGCGCGTGGCTCAATTCCTGGCTCGACCGCGACCTGGGTGTTTCCGGTCGACTCAGTGTTCGCGACGGCAACGGGCTGCGTGAGGTACTCGTCAAGGTCGACGAACCTATTCTTCGTGTCCCGCAGCTCGCAATCCACCTGTCCGAGGATCGCAAGGGTGTGACCTTGGACCCGCAACGACACGTCAATGCCATTTGGGGCGTGGGTAACTCACCGCGATCGTTCATCTCGTTCGTCGCGGAACGCGAAGGCGTCGACCCGTCGACGGTTCTCGGGTGGGAGCTGATGACGCACGACCTCGCGCCCAGCGCAGTCGTCGGCGCCCAGAGCGAACTGGTCAGCGCACCGAGGCTCGACAACCAGGGAACGTGCTACGCGGGTACTCAGGCTTTGATTGCGGCTGTGCAGAATCCGACGGACGTCACCCCGGTGCTGGCATTGTTCGACCACGAGGAAGTCGGCAGTATGTCCGACCGTGGCGCGTTCTCGGACCTGCTCAACACGGTGCTCGAGCGAATCGTGTTGGGCCGCGGCGGCGGTCGCGAGGAGTTCCTCCGCACCATGGCCGGATCCATCTGCGCCTCCGGTGACATGGCGCATGCGACGCATCCGAACTACCCGGACCGACACGAACCCGCGCACCGCATCGAACTCGGTGGAGGGCCCGTGCTCAAGGTCAACCAGAACCTCAGGTACGCAACGGATTCCGCGGGTGCAGGAGCATTCGCGCTGGCCTGCGACCAGGCGGGGGTGCCACTGCAACGCTACGTTCACCGCGCCGATCTGCCCTGCGGTTCGACGATCGGCCCGATCACGGCCTCACGGACGGGCCTGTCGACCGTCGACGTCGGTGCCGCACAGCTCGCCATGCACAGCGCACGCGAGCTCATGGGCGCCTCCGATGTGAAGGCCTACGCCGACGCCCTCGCTGCGTTCCTGGCTCCGTCGGCCTAGCTAGCTCAGCTGCAGGCACGCGTCGGCCGCGAGCCAGAACAGTTGCTCGCGGACGGTGCCTGCCTTGGTCCAGCCGCGGTGCTCCCAGTCCGCGGCCAGGGAGTCGCCCGCGTACAGCAGTTGCGCGAACCGCACGCCGCGGTACTGGGCGACCGCGCAGAACGCCGACGCTTCCATGTCGACCGTCAGGCAGCCCTCGTCGACGCGCCGGGAGACTCGGCTTCGGGTTTCGCGGTACAAAGCGTCGGTGGTCCAGGATCGACCGGTGACGTGCGAGATCCCGGCCTCCGTCAGCACGTTCTGCAGCACCGTGACGCCTACAGGATCGGCGTCGACGACCCGTCCGGGCGGGAGGTAGTGGAACGACGTTCCCTCGTCGCGGACAGCGCTGTCGACAACCATGACGTGACCCATACCGAGCTGATCGGTCAGTGCTCCCGCGCCCCCGACGGCGACGAACTCCGAGCAGCCGAGCGCGATCGCCTCTTCGAGGAACAGTGCGGCCAGGGGTGCGCCGACTCCCGGATGAAACACGGCGAGCCGTTCACCGCCCCGCTCGATCTCGTAGACGGGGTGCTCGCCGTGCTCGGATCGGAGCACCGACAGGACGCGTGCCTTGCCCTGACCGGCTATGGACTCGATCACTTCCGCGAAGAAGCAGACAACGGCCTTTCTGGGGATATCCACACCCTTGACCACCATCTGAGGCGTCAGGACGCCCGATTCGTCCAGATCGTTCTCCGTCAACGCGATGGGAGCGGAGCCTGAAGAGGCGACAGAAGGGGTATCCACGGCACAATGTTTGCACGCTGCTTTTGGGGCCTGTCACCCTGCACGGATAGACTCCCCCCTGGCATTTCGCTCCAGGAAGGGACCCCACTCCTCGTGTCCGACAGCTTTGTGAAAATTGACACTGTCTCCGCCGCAGTCGCTACGCCGGATGTTGCGCAGCCGTACAAAGAACTCGGACTCAAGGACGAC
The DNA here is from genome assembly GCF_002259415.1 of Rhodococcus sp. 14-2470-1b. Classification (GTDB taxonomy): domain Bacteria; phylum Actinomycetota; class Actinomycetes; order Mycobacteriales; family Mycobacteriaceae; genus Rhodococcoides. Next base: position 295,356 of record NZ_NPFY01000006.1, on the reverse strand, counting down.
GAGTACGCCCGCATCAAGGAAATCCTCGGTCGCAGGCCGACGGATGCCGAGCTGGCGATGTACTCCGTCATGTGGAGCGAGCACTGCTCCTACAAGTCCTCCAAGGTGCACCTGAAGTACTTCGGCGAGACCACCACCGACGAGATGCGTAAGTCGATGCTCGCGGGTATCGGCGAGAACGCAGGCGTCGTCGACGTCGGTGACGGATGGGCCGTCACGTTCAAGGTGGAAAGCCACAATCACCCGTCGTACGTCGAGCCCTACCAGGGTGCGGCGACGGGCGTCGGCGGCATCGTCCGCGACATCATGGCCATGGGCGCGCGGCCCATCGCCGTCATGGACCAGCTGCGTTTCGGTGCTGCAGACGCGCCCGATACACGTCGCGTCCTCTCGGGCATCGTCTCCGGCGTCGGCGGCTACGGAAACTCGCTCGGCCTTCCCAACGTCGGCGGCGAAACGGTGTTCGACGCCTCCTACGCGGGCAACCCACTGCTCAACGCTCTGTGTGCAGGTGTCATGCGCGTCGAGGACATGCATCTCGCGTTCGCGTCGGGCCTGGGCAACAAGATCATCCTGTTCGGCGCTCGCACGGGTCTCGACGGCATCGGCGGCGTGTCCGTGCTGGCCTCGGAGACGTTCGACGGTGATGAGACGGGAGGCGGCAGGAAGAAGCTTCCTGCCGTTCAGGTCGGCGACCCGTTCACCGAGAAGGTCCTCATCGAGGCGTGTCTCGAGCTGTATGCCGAGAAGCTCGTCGTCGGGATCCAGGACCTCGGCGGCGCCGGATTGTCCTGCGCGACGTCCGAACTCGCGTCGGCAGGTAGCGGCGGCATGCACATAGCCCTCGAGCAGGTGCCGATGCGCGCTACCGGCATGACCCCGGCCGAGGTGCTCTCGAGCGAGTCCCAGGAACGCATGTGCGCCGTGGTGACGCCCGAGAACGTCGAGAAGTTCATGGCCGTCTGCAAGAAGTGGGATGTTCTCGCGACGGTGATCGGCGAGGTCACCGACGGTGACAACCTCGAGATCACGTGGCACGGGGAGACCGTCGTCGACGTTCCGCCGAAGACCGTCGCCCACGAGGGCCCGGTGTACTCGCGGCCCGTGCAGCGTCCCGCCGCTCAGGACGCACTCGTCGCGAACACCACCGCGTCGCTGAAGCGTCCCGAGACCGCCGAGGAACTGAAGGCAACGCTGCTGAAGATGATCGGCAGCCCACAGCTCTGCAGCCGCAAGTTCATCACCGAGCAGTACGACCGCTACGTCCGCGGGAATACCGTGCTGGCCGAGAACGCTGACGCCGGTGTGATTCGGATCGACGAGACGACGGGCCGCGGTATCGCGCTGGCCACGGACGCGTCGGGCCGGTACACCGCACTCGACCCGTACCAGGGCGCACAACTTGCGCTCGCCGAGGCGTTCCGCAACGTCGCCGTCACCGGTGCGACCCCGAAGGCCGTCACCAACTGCCTCAACTTCGGCTCACCCGAGGATCCGGGCGTCATGTGGCAGTTCCAGCAGGCCGTTCGCGGTCTTGCCGACGGCTGCGTCACCCTCGGCATCCCCGTCACCGGCGGAAACGTCAGCTTCTACAACCAGACGGGCTCCGAAGCGATCCTTCCGACGCCGGTCGTCGGAGTCCTCGGTGTCATCGACGACGTGCACCGCCGCGTCCCCACCGGCCTCGGCCTCGAGCCCGGCGAGACACTGATCCTCCTCGGCGACACCCACGACGAGTTCGACGGATCCATCTGGGCACAGGTCGAGCACGACCACCTCGGTGGCGTGCCGCCGAAGGTCGATCTGGCTCGCGAGCAATTGCTCGCCGACATCCTGCTCGCCGGATCGCGTGACGGGTTGATCTCCGCCGCGCACGATCTCTCCGAGGGCGGCCTGGCTCAGGCTGTCGTCGAAGCAGCGTTGGCAGGCGAAACCGGGTGCCGCATTCTGCTTCCCGAAGGCGCCGACCCGTTCGTCACCTTGTTCTCCGAGTCCTCCGGACGCGTGCTCGTCGCCGTGCCGCGCACCGAGGAGACTCGCTTCACCGGTATGTGCACCGCCCGCAACCTCCCGTGGACGCGCATCGGCGTCGTCGACGAAGGTTCGGACGAAATCGAAGTTCAGGGCCAGTTCGCTGTCAAGATGACCGAACTCCGTGACACTTTCGAGAGCACCCTGCCCAGACTCTTCGGGTAGGGCCGTGAGCGGGGGAGAGGCATCGGAAGGGACCGTCGACACGGTAGAGCGTGAGCACACGCATCACCGTCTGCCGATCGAGTTCGCGGTACCTTCCCCCGAGCGGCACCCCTTCGTCATGTGGGCGTGGGGGTTGCTCAAGCTCGATTTCACGGGCATCGTCTTCAGTGCACTGTTCTTCTGCTGGTCGCTCACGCCGTCGCTGCTGCCGCGTGATTGGTTGTTCCAGGGGCTGATCGGCGGAATCAACGCCGCTATCGGATACGGGTTCGGTGTGGCCGTCGGCTGGGCGGCTCGGAGGTGGTACCTCGACCGGAAGACGTGGTGGCCCATGCCGCGTCGCGTGGAGCTCTACGTCAAGTTCGCCATTCCGCCGCTCGCGATCCTCGCATCGCTCTACATGCTCTACCTGTCCGCAGGGTGGCAGCGAGAGCTTGCCGCACTGATGGACGCCGAGGGGACGACCACCACCGGATACTTCCGCACCGGTGCGTTGAGCATCGGTGTTGCCGCGCTGTTCATCTCGGGGATGCGAGTGCTGCGCGACCTGGTTCGTTTCATCGCGCGCCAGCTCAACAAGGTCGTCAAGATGCCCCGTGAGGTCGCGAACGTGATCGGGGTCGTTCTTGTTGTCGTCCTGGTCATCGCACTCGTTCAGGGTGTTCTGCTGCGGGCCGTCTCCGATGTCACCAACTCGATCTTCAGCCTGCAGAACAACGAAACTCGTGAGGGCGCAGAACAACCCAGCGAACCCGAGCGATCCGGCAGCCCACAATCTCTCGCGCCCTGGGACACCCTCGGATTCGAAGGACGCAACTTCGTCTCCAGTGGACTGAGCGCACAGGAGATCTCCGACGGCCTCGGACGGCCTGCGCTGGAACCGATCCGCGCCTACGCAGGACTGGAGACCGCCGAGACACAGGACGAGCGGCTCGACATCGTCGTCCAGGAACTCGAACGCACCGGAGCATTCGAGCGTCAAGCATTGGTCGTCGTCCCGACCACGGGCACCGGATGGGTCAATCCCACCGCGATCGAAGCCGAGGAACTGATGTTCGGCGGCGACGTCGCCACCGTCGCCGCGCAGTACTCGTACCTCCCCAGTTGGATTTCCTTCCTCGCCGAACGCGACAAGGCAGCCGAGGCAGGTCAAGCCTTGATCGACAAGGTCCGCGAGCGGTGGCTACAGGAACCGGAGGCCACCCGGCCCAAGCTGTACGTCTACGGCGAAAGTCTCGGAACGCAGTCCGGGGAAGGCGCCTTCGACGGTCTCGCCGAGATCCGGGACAGTGTCGACGGTGTCCTCTGGGTCGGGCCGCCGAACGCGAACCGGTTGTGGTCGCAGTTCAAGAACCGCCGCGACCCGGGCAGTCCCGAAGTACGGCCGGTCTACGCGGATGGTCTCGTCGTCCGCTTCGCCGACAACTCGTCCGGGATCCCGCCCGAGGGGCAACCCTGGCTCAGTCCCCGCATCCTCTACGTGCAGCACGCGTCCGACCCGGTCGTCTGGTGGTCGCCCGACCTGCTGTTCGAGCGCCCCGACTGGCTGTCGGAGGCTCCTGGCCCCGACCGTCTGCCTGACATGCGCTGGTTCCCGATCGTCACCTTCTGGCAGGTCGCAGCCGATCTGACCAACGCCGCAGGCGTGCCCGACGGTCACGGTCACAACTACGGAACCCTGGTTCTCGACGGCTGGGTCGCAGTCGCGGCGCCCGCGGGATGGACTGCGGACGACACCGAGAAAGTGCGCGCCGTGATGGACGACTACGCGGGCCGCGACGGCCCCGAGAAGTGAGAGGCATCGCCCTCGGCGCGGTGACGACGGCATGGAGCACGGCCGTCGTGCCAGCACTGAAGCTGTCCGACCGACCGCGCGCCGTGGTGAACGCAGCGTTCGGGATCTCGTTGGCCGCAGTGACACGAGCTCCGCTCGGGTTGGAGAAATGGCGAAGCGGCTTGAAGTGGGGGCTCGGTGCGGCAGCTGTACCTGCCCTGGGGGCGGTCGTGATCGCGTCGGTACCAGCGCTGGCCACCCGAGTTCGACCGTCGGACGACGACCTCGCCGAGTGGGTGTTGTTCCGGATCCCGATCGGAACTGTCGTGACCGAGGAGTTGGTATTCAGGGCAGTGTTCGACGACGTGTCCCCGTCCCTGTCGCCTGTCTTCTTCGGCCTCTGGCACATCCATCCCGCCCGTGCGGCCGGAGACTCCGTGCTCGGAACCGTGGCCGGCACCTTCCTGGCCGGTGTGTTGTTCTCCTGGCTACGACGCCGCGGCGGGGTTCTCGCGCCGATGTTGCTCCACTACGGGGTGAACGCTTCGGGCGCGATCCTGGCTGCACGCAATTCGACCGCGCAGGGCCGGATGTGACCTCCGGGCGGACTTCTGTGCACTGGGGACCGCGTCCTGAGCCGGGAGTGGAGCCTGCAGGAACGACCCGAACAAGCCGGGAGTGGAGCCTGCAGGAACGACCCGAATAAGCTGACCGACATGGCTCCGAGCAAGACGGTGACTCCGGAACAGGTACGTACCGCGGTTCTCGCCGTCGCGGACTGGGTGCACGACGCCTCCGTCGAGAAGCCGCCCCGCGCTGCTGTCGCCGACGCGGTCCGCACCACCGCCCGCACCTTGGCCCAGGTCGCACCGGGATCCAGCGTCGAAGTTCGGGTTCCGCCGTTCGTCGCGGTGCAGTGCATCGTCGGCCCGCGACACACCCGCGGTACTCCGCCGAACGTCGTCGAGACCGATCCGCGCACCTGGCTCGAGGTCGCGACCGGAGTCCGTGCATTCGACGACGCGCTGAACGACGGTTCGATCACGGCGTCGGGCAGCAGGGCGAGCGAAGTCGGACATTGGTTACCGATCCTGCGTGCCTGACGTAGGCCAAGTGGACAGCCGGTTACCGCAAAACAGACAACCGGGGAATGTCACTCGCCCACGATGCGTTGCCATGGCCTGTGTGCCCGTAGACTGGTACATGCCCCCCGCCCCGTCCCCCAAGGGAGCAGTGTTGTGACCTCTGCCGATATCTCGGTCGACAGTCCAAATCTTCTGGTAGGCAAGCCTGTAGACGAACCCGAGAACGAACCTCGTGAAGAATGCGGCGTATTCGGAGTGTGGGCCCCGGGGGAGGATGTGGCCAAGCTCTCGTACTACGGGCTGTACGCGCTGCAGCACAGAGGCCAGGAGGCTGCGGGCATCGCCGTTTCCGACGGTTCGCAGGTTCTGGTGTTCAAGGACCTCGGGCTCGTCAGCCAGGTGTTCGACGAGCAGACCCTCGGTGCCATGCCGGGGCACGTCGCCATCGGACACTGCCGTTACTCCACCAGCGGGTCGGTGACCTGGGAGAACGCACAACCGATCTTCCGGACCACGACCGCGGGCACGGGCATCGCGCTCGGGCACAACGGCAACCTCGTCAACTTCGCCGAACTCGCGACGCGTGCCCGCGAAGAAGGCCTGATCAGCGACCGTCTGCAGGGCAACGGCACGTCGGATTCCGACGTTGTCACCGCGCTGCTTGCGCACAAGGCTGCAGACCGCACCATCGAGCAGGCTGCGATGGAATTGCTGCCCACTCTGAAGGGCGCGTTCTGCCTGACCTTCATGGACGAACACACGCTGTATGCAGCGCGCGATCCGCACGGCATCCGCCCGCTGTCTCTCGGACGCCTCGACCGGGGATGGGTCGTCGCCAGCGAGACGGCCGCGCTCGACATCGTCGGAGCTGCCTTCGTACGCGACATCGAGCCCGGCGAACTCCTGGCCATCGACGCCGACGGTGTCAGGTCTTCACGATTCGCGGCGCCGGAACCCAAGGGCTGTGTGTTCGAGTACGTCTACCTCGCGCGCCCGGACTCGGTCATCGGTGGCCGTTCGGTGCACTCCACTCGCGTCGAGATCGGTCGTCGGCTTGCCGAGGAGCACCCTGCTGAAGGTGACTTGGTGATTCCGGTCCCCGAGTCGGGAACTCCAGCTGCCGTCGGTTTCGCTCAGGGCTCCGGAATCCCGTACGGCCAGGGACTGATGAAGAACGCCTATGTGGGACGTACGTTCATCCAGCCGTCGCAGACCATCCGTCAGCTCGGTATCCGCCTCAAGCTCAACCCTCTCAAAGAGGTCATTCGAGGCAAAAGGCTCGTGGTCGTGGACGATTCGATCGTGCGCGGCAACACTCAGCGCGCCCTGATCAGAATGCTGCGTGAAGCCGGCGCGCTCGAGATTCACGTGCGGATCGCCTCGCCGCCCGTCCGCTGGCCATGCTTCTACGGCATCGACTTCGCATCGCCCGCCGAGTTGATCGCCAACGGCGTCGACTCCGAGGACGGAATACTCGAAGGTGTACGTCAAGCGATCGGTGCCGACTCCCTCGGTTACATCTCCACCGAGGGCATGATCGCGGCGTCGGAGCAGCCTGAATCTCGGCTCTGCACCGCATGTTTCACGGGTAAGTACCCCATCGAGCTTCCCGCCGACAATGCGCTCGGCAAGCACGTCCTCGAAGGCATGCTGGCCACCGCCGCCGGACAGGCATCGGAGTCCACCAATGCCAACGTGAGTGCCCTCAGTAGGCCCTGAATCGCTGTGAGTGGAAATGTAGTGCGTTCTGGTCGCTCCGCAGGCTCCGCTCCTGCCCCAGTGCCTACATTTCCACTCACGTGCGGTGAAGCCGCTACAGACTGATGGTGTGGTCGGCCAGCCACGAATTGATGCCGACGACTCGCTCCGCAGCGTGCCGGGCGTGCGGATCATCCTGAGCGCCCAGGATTTTCTCGACGCCGGTTCGGTCCAACAGGGCCGCGATCGGTGCGTTGGAGTCGTCCAGAACGGCGCCGAGCTCCTGCAGGATGGTTTTCGAGTACTGCGGATCCTGTGTGCTCGGGTACGGGCTCTTCACACGCTGCACGACCGACTGCGGCAGTAGATCTGCCGTCGCGGCACGCAGGAGGCTCTTCTCGCGGCCGTCGAAGGTCTTGAAGGCCCAGGGTGTACCGAACACGTACTGCACCAGGCGGTGATCGCAGAACGGAACCCGTACTTCCAGGCCCACGGCCATGCTCATCCTGTCCTTGCGTTCGAGCAGCAACGGAAGGAAACGAGTCAGGTAGAGGTAGGAGATCTCGCGCATCCGGGCTTCCAGTCCCGCATCACCGGGACGCCTCGGAACTTCCGCCAGCGCGCGCCGGTACTGATCTTCGTAGTACCCCTCCATGTCGAGCTGACGCTGCAGATCGAGCGAGAACGGTGACGTCGTGTCCCTGCCCTGTGCCATCGATCCGGCCAGCCACGGGAACGTATCGGCAGCAACCACTTTCGGATCGTGGAAATCGGCGTACCCACCGAACACCTCGTCTGCGGACTCGCCGGACAATGCCACCGTCGACTGCTCGCGTACCGCCTTGAACAGCAGATACAGCGAGGTATCCATGTCGCCGAGTCCCGGGTAGTCGCGTGCGGCGAGCACGGCTGCCCGGTGAATCGGATCGAGCAGGTCGTCGTTACTCAGCACGATGTCCCGGTGATCCGACGCCACGTGCCGTGCCACGTCCTGCACGAACTTCGTGTCGGGGGCGTCGCGGAGACCGTCGGCGACGAAGTTGTCCGCGTACCCGACGAAGTCGACAGCGAACGACCGCACAGGGCCTTTGCCCTCGGCCGCGAGTCGACCGGCCGCGAGTGCAGTCAACGCCGACGAGTCGAGCCCGCCCGACAGAAGTGTGCACAGCGGAACGTCGGCGATGAGCTGTCGAGATGCAGTGTCGTCGAGCAGCTCTCGGACCGTACGGATGGTGGTGTCGAGGTCGTGAGTGTGCTCGTGATCGTCGAGGCCCCAGTATTTCACTTCGCGTGCACCCTGGGCGGACACTCGAACGACGTGACCCGGCGGAACCTCCTTCATACCGTCGAACACGGCGTTCGACGGGTCGGCAACGAAGCCGAGGAGTCGACGTAGTCCGTCGATGCCGACATTCTTGGAGGACAGTGAATTGGCAAGTATCGCTTTGGGTTCGGAGCCGAACAGGACTCCGTCCTCGGTCTCGAGGTAGTAGAGGGGCTTGACGCCCAGGCGGTCCCGGACGAGGAGAAGTTCCTCGGTGGCGGTGTCCCACAGTGCGTACGCGAACATGCCGTTGAGTTGCGGGACCGCGTTCTCTCCCCACTTCTCGTGGGCACGGAGTACCACTTCGGTGTCACTGCTGGTTCGGAAGTCGCCGCCGATCACTCCGCGGAGCTCGCGGAAGTTGTAGGTCTCGCCGCTGTAGACGATGACGGCTTCGGTGCCGTCGGGCCTGTGGTGGATCATCGGCTGATGGCCGCCGGGTAGATCGATGATGGCGAGGCGACGATGTCCGAGGGCTGCGTGCTCGGACGTCCACAGTCCCTCGTCGTCGGGTCCTCGCCGGGTCATGGTGTCGGTCATGGCTCGCAGAGTCTGGTTTTCGCCTCGTAGATCTCGTCCGTAGGACACCCATCCCGTGATTCCGCACATATGTTGCCTCCTTGTCTGAAGTCCCCCGACCGACAATTCGATGCAACAAGAACGTTACGCGAACTAAATACTTTCGGCTAGATCCACGGCATTCCGCATCGACGGATCGGACTCCGGTACCGTTAGAGCGCAATTGCGCGCATTTGTCGTGCAACGATCACGAGTACAAGGCTGGAGCCGCATGACCGAGGAATCCCGAACACAGAGCGCATCCTCCTCGGGTGGTGCTTCCTACGCTGCGGCAGGCGTCGACATCGCCGCAGGTGACCGGGCCGTCGAGCTGTTCGCACCCCTGGCCAAGAAGGCATCGCGTCCCGAGGTCATGGGTGGCCTCGGTGGATTCGCCGGCCTCTTCGCGCTCAAGGGTGACTACCGCGAACCGATCCTCGCTGCGTCCACCGACGGCGTCGGCACCAAGATCGCAGTCGCGCAGGCCCTCGGCAAGCACGACACCCTCGGGCTCGACCTCGTCGCAATGGTCGTCGACGACCTCGTCGTGTGCGGAGCGGAACCTCTGTTCCTGCAGGACTACATCGCAGTAGGGCGTGTCGTCCCCGAGATGGTCGCAGAACTCGTCAAGGGCATCGCAGAGGGCTGCGTCATCGCCGGCTGCGCGCTCCTCGGCGGCGAGACGGCCGAGCACCCCGGGCTCATGGCCGACGGAGACTACGACCTCTCCGCCACCGGAGTGGGCGTCGTCGAGGCCGACGCAGTCCTCGGACCGGACCGCGTGCGTCCCGGTGACGTCGTGATCGCGATGGGTTCGTCGGGACTGCACTCCAACGGTTACTCGCTGGCGCGGAAAGTGCTGCTCGAGATCAACCACATGGACCTCGGCGGGCACGTCGAGGAGTTCGGCCGCACCCTGGGCGAAGAACTGCTCGAGCCGACGAAGATCTACGCGAAGGACTGTCTCGCACTCGCCGCGGAAACCGACGTCCGCACGTTCTGCCACGTCACCGGCGGCGGGCTGGCCAACAACCTCGGACGTGTGATGCCCGCAGGCCTCGTCGCAGAACTCGACCGTACGACGTGGAGCCCAGCACCGGTGTTCTCGCTGATCGCCCAGCGCGGACGCGTCGAGCGCGCCGAGATGGAGCAGACGTTCAACATGGGCGTCGGTATGGTCGCCATCGTTGCACCCGAGGACGTCGACCGTGCGCTGGCCGTACTGACTGCACGGCACATCGACTGCTGGACGCTGGGAACGGTGAAGAAGTCGAGCGACAAGTCCGCGGCCGAGCGTGCAGTGCTGCTGGGTAACCACCCGCGCTTCTGACGCGAAGACGAACGAAAAGGAGGGGGAGCCGCCGTGCGGCTCCCCCTCACTTCGTTGTCGAACTCGCTGTCAGCGTCGCCAGTCCTCGTATTCGTCTTCCTCGGCGCGGGAATAGCCGTCCGCGTCCGAAGAGGAAATGCCGCCCGAGGTGATACCGCCACGGTGGGAGTTGGACGAATGACCGGAGAGCTCTCTTTGCAGACTCTCCAAGTCCGTTGTGGGCGAGCTGTACTTCAGCTCACGAGCGACCTTTGTCTGCTTTGCCTTAGCCCTGCCTCGGCCCATGGCGTTGCCCCCTCGCGGACTTGCGGGGCGGCCTGGGGAAATTTGGGCGCCCCGTTAGATTTGGTATTTCTTCCTGGCACACACTCTAGCGCGCGAATCGCTCGGATGCTCATACGGAGTACGTGTCCGGCCTGTTTGCTTCATCTCACCGGCGTCGGCAGTGCCCGCAACCTGCGAATATGTGCTGAGTCTCGGTAAGAATCACGATTGGGTATGTTTTCGGAGCGCGAGCTTGGCGTCCCGTTCCACCTTCACCGGGAGATCGCCCCGACCGAGAAGCTCCGCCAGACCCTCGGGATTTCTGCCGAGAAACAGGTCTCGAACGGTCACGCCGTGCGACGGCACATCCTCGACCGAGATGCTCTCACCGCTTCGGAGGGCGCCCGGCGTGATCACCCGTAGATACGCCCCGACGTCGCCGCGCTCGGTGAACCGTTTGACCCAGTTGGGCTCGGCAACCCACCGAGCGAACGTCGAACACGGCTTGCGCGCAATGGTCACCTCGAGAACCACCTCACCGAGGCGCCACCGCGAACCGACCACGGCGTCGGTGACCGCGATCCCCGACGTCCGCAGATTCTCGCCGAACCACCCGGGCAAAATCTCACGCCCGAGATCGTCAGACCACCGAGCGGCCTCCGCCGAGTCGTAGGCGTAGACGGCCTGATCGCCCCCACCATGGAACTTGGTGTCCACGCTGTAGTCACCGGTCACCCCGTCGGCGTGCACCAGGACAGGATGATCGACCGGACGCTTGTCGATCGCGCTGTTCACCACACCGCGCCGGCCCATTGGAACATCCGCGTGCACGACGCACACGGCGTCGACCCGTGCAGAGGTCATCGCCCGCGAAGACGGTCGACCGCGGCGCGTCCCGCCTGGACCTCGTCGTAGGCGGGGATCGAATCCGGGTCCATCGAGGCCGCACACGGACCGGCAGTGAGCTCGGTGTCGGCGGGGACGGTCCGCTTGACCAATGCCAGTGCGACCGGGCCGAGCTCGAAGTGATCGACGACGGTGCCGAGGCGACCGACGGTGCGACCACCCGCGGTCACCACATCACCGGTGGTGGGTCTTCCGTCGGCGGAACCGTCGAGATGAAGAAGGACCAGGTGGCGAGGTGGACGACCCAGGTTGTGTACTCGAGACACGGTTTCCTGACCTCGGTAGCACCCCTTCTCGAGGTGGACGGCTCCGAGTTCGGTGACGCCGCCGATCCAGCGCACCTCGTGCGGGATGGTCTTCTCGTCGGTGTCGACGCCGACTCGAGGCCGGATCGACTCGACACGCAACGCCTCGAACGTCCACGTTCCGGCGGGGGAAGCACCGGCGTCGCGCAATCTGGTGAACCACTCGACGAGAGAGCTCCGGGGAACCAGCAGGTCGAAGGCGTTGCGGCCCGGCCACGGCATCCGGCGTACGAAACCGCCATGGGTGAGCGGGGTGGCGTCGTAGATCTCGGCAGGAACCGTGGCGCCGACGGCGGCAAGAACAGCCTCGGCTTCGGCGCCCAGCAGGCTCAGCACCGCGAGTTCGCTGCCCTCACGGGGTTCTGCCTTCGACCAGAACACCATCTTCTTCAGGAACGACAACAGATCGGACCCGTGCGCAGCTTCGGTGTCGATCCACGTGACCCCGTCCAGATCGGTTTGCACGAAGTGGTGCTCGACACGCCCGTTGACGTCGAGCGAGAGGTTCTCGGCGGAGTGCCCGTCGGCCAGATTCGACACGAGTTGACTCGAGATGGTGTTGAGCCAGGTCAGCCGCTCTTCGCCACTGATCGCGATCACGAAGCGATGGGACCGATCTATCACCGCGGCTTTGGACACCGCGTCCCGTTGTTCTCCGAACGGGTTTCCGTAATGCCACGCGACGGCACTGTCCGGCGTGTTCTCCGGGGACGGCACGGCGTCGGGGAAAGTCAGAAGAGGGCTCGGTGCGATCACAGCAGTATCCGACACGTCTTCCATAGTAGGTCGACGCGGTGACAGCGGGTCGTCGCGGGACGTGAAAACGGACATCGGGGCCCACGTAGGCTGCGTTCATGTCGGATCGCGTAGTAGTCACCTTGGACGGGCAGGTTCACGACGCGGACGCTCCGCTGCTGCATGCGGACGATCTCGCGGCCGTACGCGGCGACGGAGTGTTCGAGACGCTCCTGGTGCGCGGCGGAGCGCCGTGCGGTGTCGAACTTCACCTGGCCCGCTTGACGGCGTCGGCCGCAGCCCTCGACCTGCCGACACCGGACCTGGATTCGTGGCGCCTCGTCGTCGGCCTCGCAGTGGACGAATGGACTCGGACATCCGACGCGGAGGGTGCGTTGCGGCTGGTGCTCAGCCGCGGTCGCGAGAGCGGAGGAGAGCCGACGGGCTATGCGACGGTGGGGCCGCTGCACGAGCGGGTGACGAAAGCGCGGGACGAGGGTGTCTCGGTGGTCACGTTGAACCGCGGTTACTCGGTCGATTACGCGGCGTCCGCGCCGTGGGGGTTGCTCGGTGCCAAGACGTTGTCCTACGCGACCAACATGGCAGCACTACGGCACGCGGCGCGTCTCGGAGCCGACGACGTCATCTTCACCAGCAGCGAAGGACGAGTACTGGAAGGTCCGCGTTCCACCGTGGTGCTCGCACGCGGTAAGACTCTCGTCACACCCCCGGTGGAGCAGGGGATCCTCGCGGGAACGACGGTCGACGCCCTGTTCCAGGTGGCGTCGAGCAAGGGGTACACCTGCGAGCGCGCGAACGTCTACCCTGCCGATCTGATTGCGGCAGATGGTGTTTGGTTGATTTCGAGCATCACCCTCGCGGCCCGCGTGACGACGCTCAACGACGTCGAACTTCCGGTACCGGCCATCGCCGAGGACGTGCGTTCCATGGTCGATCTGGCGGTCGAATCGATCGGAGACTCCGCCGCCGACGCTTGAGCTACTACTACGCGTAGTAGTACTCTCGAACTCGCTGGGGCACGCCCGTAAGCAGCGGTATCTTCCCCGCGGGCCGAGAGTTCGGAGTAGCCATGGACGCCTTGGACGTCTCGAGGTGGCAGTTCGGAATCACCACCGTCTACCACTTCATCCTGGTGCCGCTCACGATCGGTCTTGCACCGATCATCGCGGCGATGCAGACCATGTGGGTCATCACCGGGAAGGACTCCTGGTACCGCCTCACCAAGTTCTTCGGCAAGCTCTTCCTCATCAACTTCGCCCTCGGCGTCGCCACCGGAATCGTGCAGGAGTTCCAATTCGGAATGAACTGGAGCGAGTACTCGCGGTTCGTCGGCGACGTCTTCGGGGCACCCCTCGCGCTCGAAGGGCTGGTCGCATTCTTCCTGGAATCGACGTTCCTCGGCCTGTGGATCTTCGGCTGGAACCGACTGCCGAAACTCGTTCACCTGGCCACCATCTGGCTCGTCGCGATCGGCGTGAACGCATCGGCCTACTTCATCATCGCTGCCAACTCCTGGATGCAGCATCCCGTCGGCGCACGCTTCAACCCCGAGACCGGTCGTGCCGAACTGACGAGCATCTGGGAGTTGATGACCAACAGCACCGCACTCGCGGCATTCCCGCACGCTGTCGCAGGCGCGTTCCTGACGGCTGCGACCTTCGTGGCAGGCATCTCGGGCTGGTGGATGGTGCGCGAGGCGCGCGGTAAGTCGAAGGGCGAGGGACGAAGCGAGAACTCGCGCAGCATGTTCCGTCCTGCGGCTCGGCTGTCCTTCGTCGTCATGATCGTCGCGGGCGGCGCACTCGCGATCACCGGAGACATCCAGGGCAAGCTGATGTTCGAGCAGCAACCCATGAAGATGGCGTCGGCAGAATCGTTGTGCGATACGGAGACCGGTGCATCGTTCTCGCTGCTGACCGTCGGAACCCACAACAACTGCGAGTCGGTGAAACACCTGATCTCGATCCCCGGCCTGACGTCGTTCCTCGCCGAGAACGATTTCGGCGCAACGGTCCAGGGGGTCAACCAGCTGCAGGAACAGTACGAGCAGCAGTTCGGACCCGGTAACTACAAGCCCAACCTGTTCGTCACCTACTGGGCATTCCGAATGATGATCGGCCTCGCCGCCGGATCGGCACTGCTTGCCCTCGCCGGCCTGTGGGTCACTCGCGGCGGAAGGGTACCGGACCAGAAATGGTTCTCGTGGCTCAGCCTCGCCGCGATTCCGACGCCGTTCCTCGCCAACAGCGCCGGTTGGATCTTCACCGAGATGGGACGCCAACCGTGGGTGGTGGCACCGAATCTGAACGGAATCGACCAGATTCGGCTGACCGTGGACCAAGGCGTGTCCGACCACCCGGTGGGTCTGGTCGTCGCCTCGCTCGTGACCTTCACGCTGCTCTACGCCGCCCTCGGATGTGTCTGGTTCTTCCTGATCAGGCGCTACGTGATCGAAGGGCCGCTCGAACACGACGAACACCCCCACGAGGACGTCGATTCCGAACAACTCTCGTTCGCGTACTAGAGGAAGACGACCATGGGACTCCAAGAATTCTGGTTCATCGCGATAGCGGTCCTGTTCACCGGATACTTCGTCCTCGAAGGCTTCGACTTCGGCGTCGGAATGCTCATGCCTCTCCTTGGCCGTCACGCCGATGCAGAGGTGGGGGAGAAGAGGCGCAGGGCTGTCCTCAACACCATCGGGCCGGTCTGGGACGGTAACGAGGTATGGCTCATCACGGCAGGCGGGGCGTTGTTCGCGGCCTTCCCGGAGTGGTACGCCACGCTCTTCGCCGGCTTCTACCTCCCGTTGCTGCTGATTCTCGTCGCGTTGATCCTGCGGATCTGCGCCATCGAGTACCGCGGCAAGATCGACGATCCGGTGTGGCGTCGGCGGTGCGACCTGGGTATCGGTATCGGATCGTGGGTGCCCGCAGTGTTGTGGGGAGTGGCGTTCGCCAATATCGTCGGCGGGGTGGCGATCGACGAGAACAAGAAGGTCACAGCCGGGCTTCTCGACCTGCTCGGTCCGTACGCGCTGCTCGGCGGCGCGACGATGGCACTGGTCTTCGCGCTCCACGGAGCAGTCTTCATTGCGCTCAAGACCTCCGGCGACGTCCACGAGGATGCCGTGAAAATTGCTGTGCGGCTGTCGATCCCAGCTCTCATCGTCGGCGGCGGATTCGCCCTGTGGACCCAACTCGCCCACGGCACGACGTGGACGTGGATTTTCGTCGGCGTCGCCGCGGCATCGTTGATCGCGGTGGTCGTACTGACTGCCAAGGTCCGCGAAGGGTGGGCGTTCGTGTTCACCACGGTGGCCGTCATCGCCGTCGTCGTGCTGCTGTTCGGGTCACTGTTCCCCAACGTCATGCCGTCGACGACGGATCCCGCCTTCAGTCTCACCGTCGAGAACGCGTCGTCGAGTCCGTACACGCTGAAGGTGATGACCTGGGCAGCAGCGTTCATGGCGCCCGTCGTGATCGGCTACCAGGCCTGGACGTACTGGGTGTTCCGCAAGCGCATTTCCACCGCTCACATTCCTGATTCGATCGGATTGTCGCTCGGTCGTTCCAAGTGAGTACGACTGCCACGGCCGGCCGCGGACCGGTTGACCCACGGCTGTGGCGCTACTCGAGATCCGCACGTCGGTACCTCGTCCTCATCGTCGTACTCGCCCTGATCGACACCGCGGCCGTCGTCGTGTCCGCGGTGATGCTCGGCACCGTCCTCGCGGGCGTCATCACCTCCTACGCCCGCGAGATGTCCGACTGGGCAGCGCAGCTGTGGATTCTTCTGGGCGCCATCGTCGTTCGCACCCTCGCGGCGTGGTTGCAAGCGCGGTACGGCCACCGTGCCGCGTCACGAGTCGTGGAGGAGATCGAGAACGAAGTCCTCGATGCGGCGTCGCACATGGATCCCCGGGACCTGGACTCCGAGCGCGAGTCGATCGCGATCGTGGTGACGCGTGCACTCGGCGGCCTCGCGCCGTACCTGACCGGATACGTGCCGTCGCTCGTGCTGGCCGCGACACTCACTCCCATCACGCTCGTGGTCATCCTCACCGAGGATCTCACGTCGGCTCTGATCATCTTCTTCACTCTCCCGCTGATCCCGATCTTCATGATCCTGATCGGATTGCTGACCAAGGGGCGAGCGGAGAAGACGCTCGAATCGATGACGAGATTGTCCGCGCAACTGCTCGATCTCGTCGCCGGCCTTCCGACGCTGCGCGCACTGGGCCGCGAGCGTGGCCCGGCGGCGAGAGTCCAAGCGCTCGGCGACGCGCACCGCCGAGCGACGATGCGGGCGCTCAAGATCGCGTTCCTGTCCTCGATGGTGTTGGAATTGCTTGCGACGCTGTGTGTTGCCCTCGTCGCCGTCAGTATCGGACTGCGACTCGTGTTCGGCGACATGGCGTTGGAGGCAGGCATCATCGCACTCGTACTCGCACCGGAGGTGTACGTGCCGTTGCGTCGCGTCGGAGCCCAGTTCCATGCCGCGGAAGACGGAGTTGCCGCCGCCGACAAAGCATTCGCGATCCTGGACCGACGTGCTCCGACCGCGCCCGGAACGGCCGTCGTCGACGCCGCGGGAACCGGAATCAGATTCGAATCGGTGTCCGCGAGGAGCGGAGCGTCCCGAGAACGCGAATCCAGGGGAACCCGGGCACCATGCCAACTGTCGGCCGACATCGCACCCGGACTCGTCACCGTGCTCGCCGGACCCAACGGTGCGGGCAAATCGACGGCGCTGAACATCCTGCTCGGGCTCACCGAGCCGTGCGAGGGCCGAGTGCTCGTCGGCGACCTGGACGCCCGCAGCCTCGACCTCCGATCGTGGTGGGATCAGATCGCCTGGCTGCCGCAGCGGCCGGTACTGGTACCGGGAACCTTGCGGGAGAACCTCGAATTCACCGGCAGCACCACCGATGTGCTGGGCGACACCGCTGCCGCACTCGGATTCGACCGAGTCCTCGCCGAGCTACCCGACGGCTGGGAGACGAAAGTCGGCACGGGCGGCGTCGGCCTGTCGCTCGGCCAACTTCAGAGACTTGCCCTGACCCGGGTCTTGTCCTCCGACAAACCCGTCCTGCTGCTCGACGAACCGACCGCGCATCTCGACGACGCAGCCGAGGCGCTCGTACTCGCGGCCCTTCGCGAGATCGCCGATCGAGGGAAGACCGTGATAGTCGTCGGGCACCGACCGTCGGTTCTGGCGTGGGCCGACGTCGTGGTGAACGTGAGGGCCGAGTAGATGTACACCGATCTCCGACGAGCACTCGCACTGTTCGAACTCCGCCCCGCGAGAGTCGCGACGAGCGTGGCCGCGGGCGTCGCGACGCTGGGCAGCGCTCTGACGCTCGCCGCCGTCTCCGCCTGGCTGATCACGCGTGCATGGCAGATGCCGCCGGTGCTCGACCTGACCGTCGCCGTCGTCGCCGTGCGAGCCCTCGGCATCTCCCGTGGCGTCTTCCGCTACCTCGAGCGCCTCGCCACGCACGACACCGCTCTGCGCGGAATGACTTCGGCACGCACCGGGCTGTACGAGCGGCTCGCCGACGGCAATGCTCGCGCAACTCTGGACCTGCGCCGCGGTGACCTGATGGCACGGGTAGGCGCCGACATCGACGCCATCGGCGACGTCGTCGTTCGCGCCCTCGTTCCGATCTGCGTGTCCGCGATACTGATGATCAGCGCAACCGTGCTGATTGCACTGATCTCACCGAGCGCAGCGCTGATCCTGTTTCTCGCACTGCTGCTCGCCGGCGTCGTCGCACCGATTCTCGCCGCACGCGCAGCCCTGATCACCGAAACCGAAGGCGTCGCCGCACGAACCGAATTCATGGACATCGCGGTACGCGCTCTCGACCACGCACCGGAACTGAGAGTCGCCGGAAAACTGACACGAACCCTCGCCGACGCCTCCGCAGCCAACCGGTCCGCGGTGACCGCCCGCGACCGCGCATCGATGCCCACCGCCGTCGCCGACGCGGCTCTTCCACTGTCCATCGGCGCATCCGTGCTCGGATCGTTGCTCGTCGGAATCTCGCTGTACGGCAGCACCGAGAGCGCGCTGACGCCCATGGCACTGGCCATCATCGTGCTGGTTCCACTGGCGGCATTCGAAGCGACATCGGTCCTGCCGGCCGCTGCGGTGACTCTGACGCGCGCGCGTCTGTCCGCGTCGCGCATCACGGCGCTGTTGGACGACGCCGACGCGCCCGAGCCTCGACGGGTGGGCACAGGCGCGGCGCTTCCGGGGCCGCACGACGCCGCCAGAATCGCCGTCGTCGGGCCGAGCGGCGTGGGCAAGACGACGCTGCTCATGGAACTGGCAGGGCTCGTCCCGTCGGACAGTGAACTGGGGGATGCAGAACTGCCGGGCGCGCGGTTCTTCGCGGAGGACGCCCACGTGTTCGAGACGTCGGTACTCGAGAATCTTCGGGTCGTCCGAGGCGACGTCGACGCCGACCAGGCACGAGCGGTGCTGACGAAGGTCGGCTTGGGGGATTGGCTGGACCAGCTCCCGGACGGCGTCGACACCACTCTCGTTGCCGGTGCTGCCTCACTGTCCGGCGGTCAGCGCCGACGGCTCCTGCTGGCGCGCGCTCTGCTGTCCGACGCGCCCGTGTTGCTGCTCGACGAGCCGACCGAACATCTCGACGACGTGTCCGGGTCCGATCTGATCCGGCGGTTGCTCGATCGCGACGGCGGCCTCGTCGACGAGGACAAAACGGTTGTTCTCGTCACGCACCAGCTGCCGCCGGACACCCGTGCGGACCAGGTCGTGGACCTCGGGCGTTCGCTGTCGGCCGAACTCGAGAAAAACCCTTTGCGAGCCTCCAAATCCGGGCGTACGTTGTCGAGTACACGAGAGAGGAGGTGGTCTGAAGTTGAAGAACTCTAGGACGCGTGAGGTGCCTGCCAGCTAGCCGCTACCGCTGACGGATTCTTCTACCGCGCGAGCGGCGAGCGAATCCACGGCAGCTACCCGGCCCCCGAGCCCTCGGTCCGTCCGACCGAGACCTGCATCAGCGCAGGTATGGCTCGGGGGCCGTTCGCATGCTCACAGTTGGTGGGGCTGGATCAGCCGATGTACTGGATCAGCCGATGTAGCGAGAAAGCCGGGCGGAGAGCCGCGGAGCGAGTTCGCCGTCGGCTCCGATGCGTTCCTCGACGTAGGCGAGGTCCGCGCCTTCGACAATGCCGTACAGGCGCTTCGCGCCGCCGACGAGCGCCCCGGACGTCGACCGGATGACGACGTCGGTGGCGAGCTCCCACGACGACTGATTGAGTGCGTGGCCGTAGTACAGCTCGACGACGCCGGTGCTGTGAGTCAGAAGCAGTTCGATGACCTCTTCGTTCTCGGTGCCCTTCTCTCCGTCGCCGCCACTGACCCGCCAGAAGCCCGTCTCGCGGAGATCGGGGTGCGCGTAGTTGCCGTCGGAGTCCAGACGCCAGGAACGAGATTCCCAACCCAGATACGCGCCACCGTCGTGGGACACGACGATCTGCTGACCGAAGGCGTACTCCTCGCCCGATTCCGGGTCACGGCCCTCGCCCTCGCCGCGCCACACACCGACGAGCGGCAGCAGTGCGAGCAGCGCGGGATTCAGATCCGGCCCCAGCCGCAGATTCGCCGTGTCCTCGGGATGCGGCAGATCCGGCAGCGTGGGGATGTTGCGCGTCGACGAGGACGCGAATTTCTCGGCTGCCTCGGCAATGGCCTCGTTGGCAGACCGGGTTTCGTCCGATTCGTCGGCGGCGCGATCACTCACGATTCGTCGGTGACCAGGCGGTAGACGACATAGAGCGAGAACGCGATGATGGCGACTGCAGCGACGGCGAGCAGTACCTCGAAGAAGATGACCACGTCGCCGAGTTTAACCCCAGCCAGGTCCACGACCGAACCGCGCCCCGACATTCGCGTCAACGCAATAGTGGCTTCTCACTGACGATCGCCGTCGGAAATGGTCCGATTCACTTCCCGTCTCTACAGATCGCGTTCTGCACGGTACGTTTCTTCCGGCGTCGGGTCGGGGGAGTATCGAGACCCGGCGCTGACGGCTGTCGAAAACGTTTCGAAGTTTTGGGGAAGGACCCGTACATGCAGCGCCGATCACGTGCTGGCTCTTGGCTGTTCACGACCGCGACAATTGCAACGGTCCTGCTGTTGGTGGTTCCCACCGCAGCCTCGGCTGCACCGGACAGCGGCTCTGTGGACAGCGGCTCTGTGGAGGACAGTGGCTCTGCGGACAGTGGTTCGTCCTCCGGATCGTCGGACGAGCCGAACATCGACCCCAACAACTACGCCCAGGATTGCCCGGACGTACTGATGCTCGCAGTGTCCGGCGCGACGGACTCCGACGCAGACCGTGACCCCCTGAACGAGGAGCCGCGGTCCCCGGCGTCGAACTGGGTGGGAAATGTCACACTTCCCGTCGGGCAGGCGAGCGCGAACAGTCCCGGCTCCGTCGGTTGGCTCTACGTCCCGTACCCGTCGACCTACGGCGTCGGCGTGCTCTCGGACGTCGACACCTACCAACAGTCCGTCGCAGAAGGCGTCGCCTCCACCAACCGACTGCTCGACCAGTACAAGACCACATGCGGCGACGACACCAAGTTCGTTCTGCTCGGCTACAGCGTCGGCGGTGAAGTCATCGAACGTGTCTCCATGGAGCTCGGTCATCGTGATCCGGCCGCGCTGGTCACCGGAGACGACATCGCAGGGGTCGTCATGATCGGTGCGCCGTACCGACCGGCGGGTGTGCCGAACTTCGACGAGCCCGGCCCGACCGACGGTGGCTTCCAGTCGCAGACCGCCAAGGACTACGGAACGCTGAACGACAAGGTGACGTGGTCGTGCCGACCGTACGATCTGGCCTGCGACGCGCCGGACAACATCGTCGCGCTGCAGTTGGCCCTCGGCATTCTGGGACAGATGCGGCTGACGATTCTCAACCCGCTGCAGACCGTCGCCGATTTCGCGCGGGCCGTGAGCTCCATCGCCACCCGCGCCATCGTGGACATCGCCACCAACAAGGATTGGCTCGAGTCCGACGAGACGCTGCTCGAAGTTCTGCTCAAGGTGTCCGATCAGCTCTACGAGGTCGACGAACAGAAGGCGTGGGAGCAGTTGACTCCCGACCAGCTTCTCGCCGATCTCAACTGGGCTCTCGGCCCCGGTGCGGACAAGGTGCGCGAGAAGCTCCGCCAGGAGGGTGAGGGCCTCGTGGAGAACAACAAGGGCATCGTCGACGTCGTCGTCGGGCCGTACATCTTCATCGGATTCCTCCAGCACCTCCTGTACTGGAACAACAACCCGGGCGACGGCCGCGAATGGGAGAGCGAGAAGATCGTCGCCTGGGTGACCGATCTGGCGCAGACCGAACGCGAACGCAAGAACACCGACGACGCACCCCCAGCGCCGGATGCCGAGCCTCTCCCCGAGGCTGCGCGTGAGCCGAATCCGCAGACGTTGCCTACCCCGGGCACCGTCACGCGCGACAGCGATCTGGGCGCGTTCCTGGAGTCGCTGAACGTGGTTCCCCCCGGAGTCTTCTCGCCGCAGTACAGCGTCGTGCCGGATCCGACGACCGAGCCGAAGACCGAGATCGTCCCCGAGACGACGCAAGGCTGACACCGCACGGAAAAGAACCCCCGCACCGATCGGTGCGGGGGTTCTTTCGGCCTACGGGAGAGATCAGACTCCGACGGTCACGTTCGCCGAATGGATGCCTGCGCCCTCCGGCGCGATGTCGGCCTGGCCGTTGCCCGACGCCGACAGTGCGCGCAGCGTCCAGTTGCCGGGAGCTGCGAAGAAACGGAAGTCTCCGGTGCCCGACGCGACAACCTCGGCGGTGAACTCACCGGTGCCGTCGAGCAGGCGCACGAACGCACCGCCCACAGGCTCCCCGTCGCCTCCGAGGACACGACCGGTGATGACGGTTTCCTTCTCGACGTCGACGCCTGCCGGAATGGCCTGGCCCTGAACGGGTGCAGCACACATGATCAGTGAACCTCCAACTCGATGGGTGCTCCGACGAGGGAGCCGTACTCTACCCAGCTGCCGTCGTAGTTCTTGACGTCCGACTTGCCGAGAAGTTCCTTCAGCACGAACCAGGTGTGGCTCGAACGCTCGCCGATGCGGCAGTAGGCGATGGTGGCCTTGCCGTCGTCGTAGCCCTTTTCCTTGTAGAGCGCCTCGAGGGCGTCGTCGTCCTTGAAGGTGCCGTCCTCGTTGGCGGTGGTGCTCCACGGGATGTTGATGGCACCGGGGACGTGGCCCCGCTGCTGCGCCTGCTCCTGCGGGAGGTGTGCGGGGGCGAGGATCTTGCCGGAGAACTCGTCGGGCGAACGCACGTCGACGAGGTTCTTGTTGCCGATCGCGTCGATGACCTCGTCGCGGAACGCGCGGATCGACAGGTCGGGAGCCTCGGCGCGGTACTGCGTCGCCTCACGGGTGACGACGTCCTTCGACAGCGGGCGGCCGTCGAGTTCCCACTTCTTGCGGCCACCGTCGATGAGCTTGACGTCCTTGTGGCCGTACAGCTTGAAGTACCAGTAGGCGTAAGCAGCGAACCAGTTGTTGTTGCCGCCGTAGAGGACGACGGTGTCGTCGTTGGAGATGCCCTTCGACGAGAGCAGATCCGAGAACTGCTCCTGGTTCAGGAAGTCGCGACGAACCGCATCCTGGAGGTCCTTGCGCCAGTCGAGCTTCACTGCGCCTTCGATGTGACCGCCGTCGTAGGCGCTTGCGTCTTCGTCGACCTCGACGAAAACGGTCTTCGGGGCGTTCAGGTTCTGCTCGGCCCAGTCGGCAGAGACCAGGACGTCGGAGCGAGCCATGGGTTTCCTTTCGATCTTGTGCGTTACTTCGGTCGGTGGAGGGGTCGAGCGATCAAGCGCGTGCGGATTGTGTCCGCAGTCGCGCTACGAGGGGATAGATCTGGCAGCCCAGGCAGAATGCGAAGGCTGCGTTCAGGAAGGCCGCGAACAGCGCGAAGCCGGTCGCGATCGTCCCGACGAGGGGAGTGCTGAGTGCGAAGCCGAGCACACCGATTGCAGCGAACAGAAAGCCGACGAGCTGGGCGAACTTCAGCGGTGCGACGGGTTCACGTTCGGTGGTCGGTCCGAGTCGCGGCGCGATGAAGTGTGCGAAAAGCGACCCGTACGGGCTCTTCCTCGGCCCGCGTGCCGCGCCGATCGCGAACACGACGGCCTGAACCGCCAGGATCACCGCAGCAACGGTGCTCTGGAAGGTGGAGAGAATCAGAACGAGTACGAGAACTGCCGTGGTGATCCACGCTGCGAAGCGTGGCCCCCGGACGTCGACCTGGTCGACCACGGGCGAGGAAGCTGTGGACGGGGGAGATTCTGGGGACGGGGGAGATTCTGGGGACGATGGAGATTCTGTGGACAACGGTGCTCCTGCGTGCTGGGCTGATGACAGAAAACTGCATGGGCGCGGCGAACACGAAGGATTCGCCGACGATCTCGAACCGGATGGATGCGCGGCCACGAGGCCGGCGGTGAGATCAGTGGCAGCGACAGCAACAACCGCCCAGTCGGCACAGATCGACCGTGCGGCGACTGGTGAGCATCAGCTCGTGGGCGGTGAACACACCGAGCATCCTACCGGACGTCGCGGACCAGCAGAACTACAGGTTCTCGAGGGCCGAACGGAGGGCGTCGGCCTTCGGAACCCCGGAAATCCTGGCTCGTTCCACCAGGTCGGCGTCGAGCACGAACGTCGTCGGCAGAGACAGGACGCCCATTTCCTTCGCGAGGACCGGGTGAGCGTCGATGTCGACCTCGAGCTCCTGGGGTCCGTTCTGTGCCGTTGCTCCGTCGGTCGACCCGTCGATCACCTGGCCCACGACCCGGCGGACGGCAGCACACGGGCCGCACCACTCCGCCGAGAAGTGCAGAACCGTCGACGTACCCGGAACGGCTCCGGCGTCGAGAAGCAGGGTTCGGCGACCGGCCGAACCTTCCGAGTCGGTGACGCGCACCGTGCCGGACCGAGACCGGAGAACCAGTCCGACAATCGTGGCGACGACGAGTGTCACCACGAGAATTGTGATTCCGGTCATGGCTTCTCGATCTGCTCGAGATCGATGGTCACGTCCTTCGCATTGCCCTCGATCACGATCTGCGAACCCTCCGCGTAGACATCGGTCGGGAGAATCCCGAACGGCAGCGTCTGCCGGTCGATGGTCTTGGTGAAGAGCCCGAGCACCGCAGGCTTCGCGAAGTCCGGAATGCTGAAATCGGCGTTCCCCTCCGGGCCGAAGTAGAAGTCGCTCGCAACGATGTCGACACTGTCACCGTCGAGGATGAGGTCCGCTTGGACGGCGACCTTGGTCTCGACCGGGCCGACGGGGACCGTGCCGGTCAGGACGACGCCGCCGTTCGTGGTCATACCGGAGCCGCCGGACCCGCCCGTGCCGTCGGACTTGTCCGCGGGGGGAGCGGAAACCTGCAGGTCGACGATACCGAGGAACCGTCCGAGGTCGGTTGCCTCGATGCGCACTCGGCCGTCGAGTTCGTCGACGGGCACTGCTCCCACCGACCCGTCGACGAGGTCGGAGAGGGGTACCGCGACGCCGCGGAGGTTGGCCTCGATGGTCGTCGAGTCCACGTAGTCGGTCGGTACGTCCTGAGCGCGGATCTCCACGTTCTGATACTTGCCGTCGGCGGCCTGGGTCAGGAACGGGAATCCGTGGACG
Source organism: Rhodococcus sp. 14-2470-1b (assembly GCF_002259415.1). Taxonomy (GTDB): domain Bacteria; phylum Actinomycetota; class Actinomycetes; order Mycobacteriales; family Mycobacteriaceae; genus Rhodococcoides. Next base: position 270,427 of record NZ_NPFY01000006.1, on the reverse strand, counting down.
ATCACCTGCGGGTCGGAGGTCAGATCTCCGCCGTCGCGAATTGCGCGTGAGACGCGGTACTCGGAGTACGCGGCCGCTCCGAAGTCCACGACGACGGCAAGTGCCAGCAGGCTCACGAGTCCGATGATCAGTTTGCGCATGACGCCCATTGTGACCGATGCCCGCCGGGGCTTTCGGGGACGGCGGCACGCGACAGGTGTCGGACGGGTTAGTCTTGTTGCCTGAACAAGGACTCGACCTCGGCGAAGGAGTCTTTGAGTGACAGCGGTAAGAATGGAGGCTGAATGGAGCTCTTGCTTCTGACCTCCGATCCGAACCCGGAGGCCGTACTGCCGTCTCTGGCATTGTTGGCCCACCACGTGCGGCCCGCTCCGACCGAGGTCTCCTCGCTGCTCGAGGCCGGTTCCGCGGACATCGCGCTGGTGGATGCCCGTACCGACCTGGCAGCGGCGCGCGGACTGTGCCGGTTGCTCGGCAGCACGGGCTCCGCGATTCCGGTCGTCGCAGTCCTCACCGAAGGCGGCCTCGTCGCGGTCAACTCCGAGTGGGGTCTCGACGACATCCTGCTTCCCGGCACCGGCCCCGCGGAGATCGACGCGCGGTTGCGGCTCCTCGTGGGTAGGTCGGGCGGCGTCGCGAGTCCCGAGGCATCGGGCAAGATCACACTGGGTGAGCTCGTCATCGACGAAGGCACCTACACGGCCCGGTTGCGCGGTCGGCCGCTGGACCTCACCTACAAGGAATTCGAGCTCCTCAAGTACCTGGCCCAGCATGCGGGACGCGTCTTCACCCGTGCCCAGCTGCTCCAGGAAGTGTGGGGGTACGACTTCTTCGGTGGCACCAGAACCGTCGACGTCCACGTCCGGCGCCTGCGGGCCAAGCTGGGAAGCGAGTACGAGTCGCTCATCGGCACCGTCCGCAACGTCGGGTACAAGGCCGTGCGACCCAGCCGTAGCTCCAAGGGAGGTCCGGCGACCCCCGACGGCGACGACGACAACGATTCGGACAGCGTCGAGTTCAGTTCCCTGGGCGGCGCGACAAACGGAAGTACGAACTGACCGACGATGACTCTCTCGATCGATATCGCTCGCATCGATTCCGCGGAGATGGCGCCAGACGTCGTCGACGAGATCCGGGCGATCGCCGCACGCGCAACCGAGGTCGACGGCACGGCGCCGCTGTCCGAGCAGGCACTGAAATCCGTCGGATCCGGTGACGACACGACTCATCTGATCGCGACGGGCGGTTCACGCGTCGTCGGGTACGCGGGCACCGCTGCCGGATCGCCCACGATGACCGAGATCGTCGTGGATCCGGAGTTCCGCACTCGCGGAATCGGAACACGTTTGATCGACCGATCCTTCGCCGACGGTGGGGCCGGGGCCCGGATCTGGGCGCACGGAAACATCGATGCCGCACGGGCACTGGCGTCGACGCTCGGGTTGTCGGTCGCTCGCGAGTTGCTTCAGCTCAGGCGTCCGCTCGCCGAGCCTGCGTTGCCGGATGTCATTGTGCCGGACAATGTTTCGCTTCGGACCTACCGAGGGCATCAGGACGACGCGGAACTGCTTCGCGTGAACAACGCGGCGTTCTCCTGGCACCCCGAGCAAGGTGGATGGACCGAGAAGGACATCGCCGAACGGCGTGACGAGGCGTGGTTCGATCCTGCCGGGGTGTTTCTCGCGTTCGAAGAAGGAACCGATACCCTCCTCGGATTTCATTGGACCAAGGTCCACCCGGCCGAGGCCGGGGAGAACGAGATCGGCGAGGTCTACGTCGTCGGTATCGACCCCGAGGCGCAAGGTCGGGGGCTCGGCCGAGTGTTGACGCTCGCTGGGTTGCACTACCTGCGCGGCAGGGACCTGCAGGACGTGCTTCTGTACGTCGAATCGGACAATGCAGCAGCCGTGCACACGTACGAACGACTGGGTTTCACGCGTTTTCATACCGACGTCGCCTACTCGCGTCCGTAGAACCGGACATACAGCCCACTCTGTTCATCTTCCGTTAACCAACCCGGGGGTAGCCGTCCACCGGCGGCCCTTACCTTTTCCAGCGGGCGGCGCCGACGCCGCCCGGTGCGAGGGTCGACAAACGGGCCGGCACCTTGATCCTCGTGACACGCACGATCCCGGTGCTGACACGAGACACGGCACAAGATTCCCCGGAGGAAACAGGTGAAGCTCAAGCGCAGCGCGTCTCTCGTAGGCGCAGTGGCGATCGGCGCCATGCTGCTGACCGCATGTGGCAGTGACGCGAACGTCGAATCTGCTGCGGGCACGGACTCGGCAGCAACGTGTGAGGGCAAGACCCCTCTGACCGGTGAAGGATCGTCCGCTCAGCAGAACGCGATGTCGAACTTCACGTCCATCTACTCCGGTGTCTGCGCCGGGCAGGCTGTCGAGTACACGACCAGTGGTTCCGGCAACGGCCGTACCCAGTTCGTCGCCGGCCTCGTCGACTTCGCCGGCTCCGACTCGACCATCAAGGACGAGCAGGCAGCCGCAGCGGCCGAGCGTTGCCAGGGCAACCCGGCATGGAACCTCCCGCTGGTCTTCGGCCCCATCGCCGTTGCCTACAACGTCGACGGCGTCGACAACCTCGTCGTCAGCCCCGACGTAGCCGCACGCATCTTCACCGGCCAGATCACCACCTGGAACGATCCGGCGATCGCTGCACTGAACGAGGGTGCAACCCTGCCGTCCACTCCGATCACCCCGATCTACCGCTCCGATTCCTCGGGCACCAGCGACAACTTCCAGCGCTTCCTCTCCGCAGCTGCACCCGAGGCATGGACCCTCGATCACAGCTCGGATTGGGCCGGTGGCGTCGGTGAAGGTGCCAACGGATCCTCGGGCGTCGCTCAGGCCGTCGCCGCTACCCCCGGTTCCATCACCTACGTCGAGAAGGGCTTCGCGGACCAGGAAAGCCTCGGCACCGCAGCTGTCGACTTCGGCAACGGACCCGTCGAGCTGTCCAGCGAGACCGCAGGCGCAGCAATCGACACCGCCGAGTTCTCCGGTGAAGGCAACGACCTCGCGATCGACATCGACGCCCTCTATGCGTCGAACGCAGCGGACAGCTACCCGCTGGTTCTCGCCACGTACGAAATCGTCTGCTCCGCCGGCTACGACGCCGACACCTCCGCAGCAGTCAAGTCGTTCCTGCTGAGCGCAGCGAACGAAGGCCAGCAGGGCCTCGAGGAAGCCGGCTACGTCCCGCTGCCCGAGTCCTTCAAGGAGCGCCTCGAGACCGCGATCAACGCGATCGCCTGATTCAATTGAGACGAGACCCCGCTTCGGGCGCCGCGAGCAACAGCCGCGGCGCCCGGGTGGGACTCCCGTCTCTCTAAGCCATCAAACGAGAGACGTGAGCGGTATGAGCGACACCCACTCGATCACCGGCGAACCATCTGCGGCGAGCATTTCCGCGGGCGGCGTGCCGCGGAACACGGAAGAACCCAAGCAATTGCCCGACAAAAAAGCCAAGGGCGGCACCGTCACGCGCCCAGGTGACCGGATCTTCTCCACCCTCGCCACGGGCTCGGGTGTCTTCGTCATCGTTCTCATCGCAGCCATCGGCGTGTTTCTGCTGTGGCGCGCGATCCCGTCGTTGCAGAACAACACGGTCAACTTCCTGACCTACAACGGTCAGTGGAACACCTCGGACACCTCTGCGATGGTCTTCGGTATTCGCGACCTGTTCCTGGTGACCGCGACTGTGTCGATCTTCGCGCTGATCCTGGCCATGCCCGTGGCTCTGGGGATCGCAATCTATCTCACCAACTACGCGCCGAAGAAGGTCGCCGGGCCGCTCGGCTACGTCATCGACCTGCTCGCCGCGGTTCCCTCGATCGTGTTCGGCCTCTGGGGCCTCTACGTGCTCGCTCCCGCCATCAGCCCGTTCGCGGAATGGCTGAACGAGAACCTGAGCTGGTTCCCACTGTTCTCCACCGGCTCGGTGTCCATCGCGGGCGGCGGCACCATCTTCACCGGCGGCATCGTGCTGGCAGTGATGATCCTGCCGATCATCGCCGCGGTGACCCGCGAGGTGTTCGTACAGACCCCGCGCGGACAGATCGAGGCTGCACTCGCCCTCGGCGCCACCCGCTGGGAAGTCGTTCGCACCACAGTCATCCCGTTCGGCAAGTCCGGCTTCGTGTCCGGCTCCATGCTCGGCCTCGGCCGCGCCCTCGGTGAGACCATCGCCCTGTACATCATCATCCGCAGCGTCCAGTCGAGCTTCGGATGGACGTTGTTCGACGGTGGCAGCACCTTCGCGACCAAGATTGCCCTTGCCGCAGGCGAGTTCAACAATCAGCTGCAGGCAGGCGCCTACATCGCCGCAGGCCTCGTGCTCTTCGTGCTCACCTTCGTGGTCAACGCAGGCGCTCGCGCCGCGATCGCAGGAAAGAAGGACTAGGCCATGACCGCAACCATGGATCGCCCGGTCAAGGAACCCACGTTCAAGGGCGTCAGTGCGCGTCGGAAGTTCTCCAACGGCGCTGCCACCGTCCTCGTCAGCCTGGCGGTCCTCGTCGCGCTCGTACCGCTGGTCTGGGTTTTGTACACGGTGATCTCGCGCGGGCTCTCCGCCGTTGTCGCGCCGGCGTGGTGGCAGAACTCCCAGGCGGGCATCACCCAGTTCATCGCAGGTGGCGGTGCGTATCACGCCATCGTCGGAACGCTGACGCAAGGCTTGTTCTGTGCCTTGATCTCCATCCCCATCGGTGTCTTCGTCGCGATCTACCTCGTCGAGTACGGCGTCGGAACTCGGTTGGCTCGCCTGACCACCTTCATGGTCGACATCCTCACCGGTGTCCCGTCCATCGTCGCCGCCCTGTTCATCTACGCACTGTGGATCGCCACGTTCGGCTTCGAACGGTCCGGCCTTGCTGTGTCGTTCGCCCTCGTCCTGCTGATGATTCCCGTCATCGTGCGGTCGTCCGAGGAGATGCTCCGCATCGTTCCGCAGGACCTGCGTGAGGCGTCCTACGCACTCGGTGTCCCCAAGTGGAAGACCATCGCCAAGATCGTCGTCCCGACGGCACTGTCCGGCATCGTCACCGGCATCATGCTCGCCCTGGCCCGCGTCATGGGAGAGACCGCACCGGTGCTGATCCTCGTGGGATCCGCCACGGCGATCAACTTCAACCTGTTCTCCGGGCCGCAGACGTCACTGCCGCTCATGATGGTCGACCTGCAGAAAGCAGGAACCGGCGCGCTCACCTCCGAGCGCATGTGGGGAGCAGCCTTGACGCTGATCCTGATCATTGCCCTGCTCAACATCGGCGCAAAGCTGGTCTCGAAGTTCTTCTCGCCGAAGAACGTCTGACCGTCGCACGCCCACCCCGAAACTTCAGGAGCCGACCATGGCAAAACGTCTCGACCTCAAAGACGTGAACATCTACTACGGCAAATTCCACGCCGTGCAGAACGTCACCCTCGCAGTCCCGCCGCGCGGCGTCACCGCCTTCATCGGTCCGTCCGGCTGCGGTAAGTCGACAGTCCTCCGCTCGCTCAACCGCATGCACGAGGTCACCCCCGGCGCACGCGTCGAGGGCTCCGTTCTGCTCGACGGCGAGGACATCTACGGCGCAGGCGTCGACCCCGTCGGTGTGCGACGCACCATCGGCATGGTCTTCCAGCGTCCCAACCCGTTCCCGACGATGTCCATCCGCGACAACGTCGTCGCCGGCCTCAAACTGCAGGGCGGCAAGAGCAAGAAGGAGCTCGACGAAATCGCCGAGCGTTCCCTCAAGGGAGCGAACCTCTGGAACGAGGTCAAGGATCGGCTCGACAAGCCGGGCGGCGGACTCTCCGGCGGCCAGCAGCAGCGACTGTGCATTGCCCGCGCCATCGCCGTCCAGCCCGACGTGCTGCTGATGGACGAGCCCTGCTCGGCCCTCGACCCGATCTCCACCCTCGCCATCGAGGACCTCATCGGTGAGCTCAAGAAAGACTTCACCATCGTCATCGTGACGCACAACATGCAGCAGGCCGCACGCGTCAGCGACCAGACCGGATTCTTCAACCTCGAAGCCACCGGTAAGCCCGGCCAGCTCATCGAAATCGACGACACCGAGAAGATCTTCTCCAACCCGACCCAGAAAGCCACCGAGGACTACATCTCCGGACGCTTCGGATAACCCGCACCACGACGAAACCCCCGACTGCCTTGGGTAGTCGGGGGTTTTCTCGTTGCGCGTGGACGTCGGAAGCGAGTTCGACCGGGGTGTGTGGAGCGAATGTGCCGTGCGGTCACTCAGACTGACCAGACAGCACATTCGCTCCTGAGGTAGACAGAAGAACGATCAGGAGTTGCTGAGCTTGGGAGCGTTCAGGTCGACAGGCAGTTCACCGGTCACCAGGAAGATCACGCGGCGCCCGACCTCGACGGCGTGGTCGGCGAAGCGCTCGTAGAACCGGCCGAGGAGCGTCACGTCGACGGCTGCGGCCACGCCGTGCTGCCATTCGCGGTCCATGAGGACGGTGAAGAGGTGGCGGTGGAGATCATCCATGGCCTCGTCTTCTTCACGCAGCTTGGCGGCGCGTTCCGGGTCGCGGGTTTCGAGCACCTCGCGGGCGGATGCGCCGAGCTGAACTGCGATACGTCCCATTTCGGCGAAGTAGCCGTTGACTTCTTCGGGAAGGGCGTGGGCGGGGTGGCGTCGACGCGTGATCTTGGCGACGTGCAGGGCGAGGGCGCCCATGCGGTCGATGTCGGCGACGATCTGGATTCCGGAGACCACCGAACGCAGATCACCGGCGACCGGTGCCTGCAGAGCGAGCAGGGAGAACGCTTTTTCCTCGCATACCGCGCTGAGGTCGGTGATCTTGTCGTGATCGGAGATGACTTGTTCGGCGAGAACGAGGTCGGCTTGGAGGAGGGATTGGGTGGCCTTGTCCATGGCGGAGCCGGCCAGGGTGGCCATCTCGCCGAGGGTATCGGCCAAATCGTTCATCTGTTCGTTGTAGGCGACGCGCATAAGGCGCAAGTTTAGTGCGTCACACAGATCCATTCATGGTCCACCGGGTGAACGGGGCATGAATGGATTCGCGCTATGCGCAGGTGTCGTCGGCAGCGTTGGTGAAAGCGAGGTTCTCGGGCAGCGCCGGAGCTTCGGTGCTGCCCTCGACCTGGGTGGCTTCGATCGGCTGTCCGAAGACGGTCGGCGCGGTGGTGTAGCCGGGGTAGTCGGCGCCGAGGACGACCTCGACTACACTGTCCAGCCCAGCGGACTGTTCGATGACGGCACCGGGAATGGCGGAGGCAACGGTAGCTGCCTCCGATTCCTGACCGGGCGAGAAACGTACGACGGTCTGCGCGGCGGATCCGACGAAGTTGCCGACGTCGAGGATCTGGAAGCCGTACGACGCGAGCTCGCTCGACGCAGTGGCTGCCATACCGGCGGTGTCCGATGCATTGGAGACCTGCACGGAGACGGTTGCCGGGTCGACAGCGAGTGTGGGGACCGTCGGCTCCGCGGGGGATTCGGGAGCGGGCGTCGGTTCGACGCGCTCCTCGCCGGGGAGGGGGAGGTCGTCGATGATCGCTCGGAAGAGGGCTGCGATGGCGCTGTCGACGGGGATTTCGTTGCCCCACTCGTTGGTGCCGTCCGTCGGGAGCGTGAGGAACGTGACGGCGCCTGCGTCGACGTTCTGCAGCGAACGGCCGAGTGTGATGAGGTCCTGGGTCTTGACGTTCTCGACGAAGGTGTCGCGGGTGAACGCGCTGACGAAGCCGTTGAGCTTGCCGGGATCGAGAAGCACCTGGTTGGAGAGCGCGGACCTCAGCAGTGACGACAGGAATCGCTGCTGGCGTTTGATACGCCCGTAGTCGCCGTTGCCCTCGGTGTCGACGTGCCGCGCACGGACGTAGTTCAGCGCAGTCCTGCCGTCGATCCTCTGTTCTCCGACATTGGGGAGGACGGTGCCCAGCTCGTAGTCGACGAGTGGTTGTGCCGTGCACACGTCGACTCCACCGATTTCGTCGACCATCGACTCGAAGCCGGCGAAGTCCATACCGACGAAGTGGCCGATTCTCAGGCCCGAGATCTTCTGAATTGTCTTCACGAGGCACTTCGGACCGCCGAGTGCATAGGTGGCGTTGAGCTTGTCTCCGTCGGCAGCCGGGTACATCTCACCGGTGTAGCTGTTGGTGTCGTTGTCGAACGCTTCGCATTCGGGGCGTTCGACGTCGAGGTCACGAGGAAAGGACACGGCGACGACGCGGCTTCGGTCGGCCGGGATGTTGACCAGCATCACGGTGTCCGATCGGGCGCCCTCGGCGTCGTCGACGGTTCCTGCACCGATCTCGCCGCTGGCACCGGCCCTGGTGTCGGTTCCCACGATCAGGTAGGTCTCGTCGCCGTACTGCCCGTCGGCGTCGACGACGTCGGTGGAGTTCGGGTCCAGCGCGGCAACTTGTGCGAATCCGCGGTCGGTGCTGCGGAGATAGCCCCAGACGACACCGGTCAGTGCCACGGACAGAATGGCGATGATCGAGACCACGCCTCGAGCCATGTTCTGCATGCGCTTGCGGCGGCGCACCTTGCTCATCGCGAGACGGGTCAGCGCGGGGCGAGACTCGGCGGGTACACCGACTGCTTCCGGGAGCGCGGTCACCGGGGGAGGCGTGCTGTCGGTGATCGGATCGATCTTCTCGGTAGGGGCCTCGACGTCGGGCTCTCGCCGAGCGCGTTCTCCGGTCGACGCCCTCGGTTCTCGCGGGGCCGGTCGCTCGTCCTCGGAACCGCGATCCATGAGTTCGGCAACGGACACGGCATCCGGCTTGGAAGGTGGCTTCTTACCGAATCTCTTCAGCAGACCGCCGTTCGATTCCTGCTCCTGCTCCTGCTCCGGCTCACGCTCGGGTTCCGGAGGCCTCGGCGCGGCGGAAGGCCGAACGGACTCGGAGTCGGGGTTGTGGATCCGCGAGATCGGTCGTTCCCACGGCGCGCGACCGTCGGACATGGAAGAGCCCGAATCTCGATCGTCACCCACGGATTCGAACCTGACCTTCCTCGAACACATCTTCTCGCCGTCGATCGGGCGATCCCAGCAATGATACTGAGGAATCCGATGTGGTCCACTTCAGTACGCCCGGATGGGCGTCGGCACAGGTCAGCCGCCGGAATGCATGAGGTCTGCGCCCGCCGGGACCGAGATGTCCTCCGGATCGTCGAGCCATCCTTCCGGCAGCGACACCGCACCGGGAGAGCCTTGGCGGCCACGAGGACCTTCGGCGTCCTTCGGGAAAGGAACCGACGGGTCCAGTTGTCCCAGTAGGTCGTCGAGCTCGGGAAGAGTCTTGACCAACGCCATGGACACCCGCAGGTCCGAGCCGGCGGGGAAGCCGCGTAGGTACCAGGCGACGTGCTTGCGGAGCTCGCGCAGGCCCCTGTCCTCGCCGTGGTGTTCCGCCAGGAGCTCGGCGTGCCGCCTGATGACGACGGCCACCTCGCCCAGCGTCGGGGCAGTGGGTTCCTCGAGCCCGGCGAACCGGGCGCTGAGCTCGGCGAAGAGCCACGGCCTGCCGAGGCACCCGCGACCGACGACCACACCGTCACAACCGGTTTCGGCCATCATTCGGACCGCGTCCGACGCCGAGAAGATGTCGCCGTTGCCGAGGACGGGCACGTCGGTGACGTGTTCCTTCAGACGTGCGATCTGCGTCCAGTCGGCGGTGCCGGAGTACCGCTGTGACGCCGTCCGCGCATGCAGTGCGACGGCGGCGGCGCCTTCGGCAGCTGCGATTCGTCCGGCGTCGAGGTGGGTGTGGTGCTCCTCGTCGATGCCGACGCGGAACTTGACCGTCACCGGAACGTCGGTTCCCTCCGTTGCTTTCACGGCTGCGGCGACGATCCGTCCGAACAGGTTGCGCTTGTACGGCAGTGCCGCGCCGCCACCTTTTCTGGTGACCTTGGGGACCGGGCAGCCGAAGTTCATGTCGATGTGGTCGGCGAGGTTCTCGTCGACGATCATTTTCGCGGCCGCGTACGTCGTGTCCGGGTCGACGGTGTAGAGCTGGAGTGACCTGGGCGTCTCGGTCGGTCCGAACGTGGTCATGTGCATCGTGGCGGGCTGGCGTTCGACGAGTGCGCGCGCCGTCACCATCTCGCAGACGTACAGACCCGAGGTGCTGCCTGCGCGCTCGAGTTCCTGCTCGCGGCACAGGGTGCGGAATGCCACGTTGGTCACACCGGCCATCGGTGCCAGTACCACCGGGCTCCGGAGTTCGAGTGAACCGATCCGCAATGTCATGGGTGAAGCCTCGTTCGTGTTCTTTCGGAGATGGTCTGTCGGCTGGGAGCAAAGCCTGCAGTGCTGCCCGTGGGATTCACGATCGAAGCCCTACACCGCGGTCGAGGTGTAGGGCTTCGATCGCTGGTCTGTAGATCAGGAAGCTCGAGATCAGGAAGCTTGCTTCTCTGCCTTCTTCGCCTCGCGGGCGAGCGAGCGGTCACGCATTTCCTCGAACTTGGTCGCCTGCTTCTCGAGGTCCTCGAGAAACGCGGCCAGTTCTTCGCGCTTGTTCTCGCCGCGTCCGGTGAAGTCGTCGCGCTCGAAGATGCGCCACTTACGGAGCACCGGCCACACGACGTCCTCGAGGTGCTGACGCAGGTCGTAGATGCCGTGCTTGGCCATCAACACACCGTTGCGACGGAAGTTGGGCATTCCCGCGCCGGGCATCTGGAAGTTCATGACGATGTCCGACAGTGCGTCGAGTGTCTGATCCGGTGCGATGTCGAGTGCCGCAGCGCTGATGTTGCGGTAGAAGATCATGTGCAGGTTCTCGTCGGCTGCGATGCGCTGGAGCATGCGGTCGGCAATGGGGTCGTCGCACACCTTGCCGGTGTTGCGGTGCGACACGCGGGTCGCGAGTTCCTGGAACGTCACGTACGAGACGGAATGAAGAAGACCCGTCTGCGAGCCCGCGGGTGAAGCGAACCCGTTGGTCATGTGAATCATGCGAGCCTCTTCGAGAGCCACGGGATCGACCCCGCGGGTGACGACCAGGTAGTCGCGCATGACGATGCCGTGGCGGTTCTCTTCTGCGGTCCACCGACCGACCCAGGTTCCCCAGGCGCCGTCCTGCGAGAAGTTCTCGGCGATCTCGCGGTGGTACGACGGCAGGTTGTCCTCCGTGAGGAGGTTCGTGATCATCGCGGCCTTGGCGACCTCGGACAGCTTGCTCTGTTCCGGGTCGTAGTCGATGCCGCCGAGTTCGGCGAAGTTGCGGCCTTCGTCCCACGGTACGTAGTCGTGGGGATGCCACTCCTTCGCCATGGACATGTGCCGGTTGACGTTGTCTTCCGCAACCGGAACGAGCTCCTGGAGCAGCTCCAGCTGTGTCAGATCCCTCGCCATTACATAGCCTCCATACATTGCGGACAACGGTCTCGAGCTTACGGCACCGTAACCACGCTGTGAACTCCGCTGAGTTCGTTGGGCGCAGCACGTCACCGGCTGATTTGTCGGAGAATCCCCCAAGGACTGAGTTCGTTCCCCGAAGTCGAACCGTTACCGAGTGTACGACCGTGCACCTCGGAAGTGTGCGTACTCGTAGCTGGGAGTGTGCTGCCGATCCCTCGGCGGCCCGACGTGAGGGGCCGCTCGGCCCAGTGGCGGGAGGGGCCGCTAGGCCCAGTGCCGGGGAGAGGTGGTGAAGTGCCCCCAGTAGGACTCGAACCTACGACCTGCGGATTAAAAGTCCGTAGCTCTACCAACTGAGCTATAGGGGCGCGGATCGAAAGTGTAGTGGGTCCACCCTGGCGCTCCGCCACGCCCCCTGGCGCGCCCCCGAAAAGAACACCGGGAGGGTTCGGTCACCGACCGAAACTGCTGCATCCCTCCGGGGCGGGTATTCCGGCGAGCCTGTCGTCGATCCACTGATGGGAGCCGGGGAGCCCGGAGACGGCGACGACGAGGTGTTCGCCGACGTACTCCTCCAGCCGAACCTGAGCGCCGCCCGCACACCACTCGTCGAACAGGGTTTCGGCGCCTTGTCTGGGGATCCAGAATTCGTGCTGGCCCTGATAGATGAAAACCGGAGCCGACGGTGTGAGGTCTCCACCCATGCGGGTCTGCCGGATGATGTCTTCTGCGATGGGCGTTCGGTCGACGTTCGGTACGTCGGAGAGAGCTTGAACAGGGATGGGTGCGACGAGCCCGCCGGGCGCGAGCAGGTACACACACATGTCCTTGGCGATCTGGGCGAGTCGTAGCCCGTTGGCGTTCATCAGTTGGAACATCTCGGGGTATTCACGTGCGACCCCCATCGCGGCCGACAGGAACAGCGTCGATGCGGCGTTGTTGCCGTTCATCGACCCGAGAAGGATGCGGTAGTCGATGGGAGCGCCTCCGAATGCCGTTCCGACGATGTTGACGTCGGGTGCGTACTCCGGTGCGAGTTGGGCCGCCCACCCGGACGCGATGGCTCCGCCGGAATAACCTGTGATGGCGATCGGCGATTCGGCAGGCAGCTCGAGTGATGGCAGATTCACCATGGCGCGGAGGGAATCGAGGACCGCGTGTCCCGCCATGCGTCCGGCGGCGTACGCCTGACGCGGACCCTGATGATCGGTGACGACGACCGCGTAGTTCTTGGCCAGGAAGAGTTGTACCGCAGCAATTTCCGGTGCGATGCCGCGAGGCAGTGTCCATGACGGTGCACATGTCTGGCCGAGCGAGTCGATTGCCATGTTGTAGGCGACGACGGGTCGGGTGCCCGGCCCTGCCCAGGGTGCTGTCGGCACGATGACGGTGGTCGCACCGGCTACCGGCCGGTCCTTGGAATCCGTGGTCCGGAAGAGGATCTGTGTCGATCGGACAGGGGTCAGCAACGGACCGACGGTGACTGCTCTGGTGTTGAGAACCGTTCCAGGGGAGTAACTTTCGAACCCGGCTGGCGGATCGAACCACGGCTCACCCAGTGGTGTCGCCTCGGCCAGTGCGGGGTCCTGGGCCGGATCTACGAAATCCGACACCGGATCGGCGTTCGCCGTCCAGGTGGCGGTGGTCAGCAGCGCGATGCTGAAGGCTGTTGCTGCCGAGCGGCGGAGAATGGTTCGAAGAGTCATGCGTGCACCCGAATTCGTTGTCGTCGTTGACCACGATGTGTTGTGGGTCACAGTAAAGGGGTGTTCGAGTGGGTGAGTGCTTCCGGCGCGGACAGAGGCGAAACCGTTATACGAACCCCTTCTGAGATTCGTACGGCCACAGCGGTATCGGCGTCGAGACATGTTGATGAATCGAACTGGCAACGAATTCCGGGCACTCCGATTGTTTCGACGCGGTCGGTGTGGTCGATCGGTCCAGAATGTCTGTGTCGCAGGGAGTTCGTGACGGCTCCGGCTCTGCCTCTCGCCGGTTGGGCGGGCGTGTTTCGGATGCACGGCCGACGGACGGCTGCGAATCGAGTTCCCCAGAGGAGGCACGTCACTCAGGGGAGGCACGTCACTCAATTGTGGCGGCGGTGTGGTGGAGGTCTCGATTCGGAATGTCCGAAACTGTCGGATTTACACCGTGGGCATATTTGTAAGGCCTTCGACGAAGGCCCGTCGGCACAGCCCGAATTGTGGGGCGCGCGACGAAGAAACGGCTCGAGTGCGCACCCCCTGCAGCGCACTCGAGCCTGCCTGATCGTACCACTCGGATTGTTTGAAGACAGCTCGGAGATTTGTCCGAATTATTGTTTCCACCGTATTTTCCGAGCGAGTGGTCGGTCCTGTGTGCGCTGGTTGACGTACTCTCGACTAGCGGTACTGCCTGCTGATAGATGCAGGTCGCTTGGGTTCGGAGGCACGGAAGCAATGGCACAACAAGAGCGCGCTCGGCGAACCCGAGCTGCGATAGTCGAAGCGGCGGCATCGGAGTTTGCACGCCGCGGGTACGCGGCTGCGTCGGTGAACACCATCCTGGAGGGCTCGAATGCCACCAAGGGTGCGATGTACTTCCACTTCCAGTCCAAGGAAGACCTGGCCCGTGCGGTTCTGACGTCTGCGTTGGACCGGTACGTCGCGATCACGGAGAAGTGGATCGATTCGCCGCTCCATCCCTTCGAGGTGATCCGAGGGATCATCGACGACCTGGCGCTCGGGTTCCAGAACGACGTGATCGTTCGTGCCGAGTTCCGGCTGATAGTCGAGCCCGAGTTCTACGCCGAGATTCAATCCGGTGGAGGGCGTGTATGGGGCCGTGCGGGTGTGCAGCTCGCGCGAAAGGCGCAGGAGATGGGTGACCTCGACCCAGAGTTCGGTCCGGAGAAATTCATCCGAGTTCTGTCTGCGTCACTTGCCGGCCAGCGGTACATGGCCGACCTCGTCTCCGACAGTCGCGATCTGCGCGTGATGTTCGAGGAATCGCTCGAAGTTGTTCTTCACGCGATGGCGTCGCCGGCTTGGCTGGACCGGTGGAAGGCTGAGGGATGGCGCGAAAATGCCGCAGAAACCGAGTCTGACCTGCCGGTTTGAGTTTTCCGCAAAAAGTGTCCTAAGCTATCCCAGCTCCCAACGGAACGCCGTTGAGGGTAGCGGCGGAGCAGTTCGGGACCGGAGAAATTCGGGTCCGGGTCATTCCGTCGGGCCCCCTTCGTCTAGCGGCCTAGGACGCCGCCCTTTCAAGGCGGTAGCGCGGGTTCGAATCCCGTAGGGGGTACGCAGGAAACGATCGGAATTGACAAACCGGTCGGCAGTACAGCAGTCTCTTGCAGGCCGCCGCGGTTCGAAGCAGGTCGAAAGCCTGCTAAGGTCTACGGCGGGAAGTTCCTCCGGGAATGATTCACAGCAAGGCCCTGTGGCGCAGTTGGTTAGCGCGCCGCCCTGTCACGGCGGAGGTCGCGGGTTCGAGTCCCGTCAGGGTCGCAAATCCGACACGAAAGTGTCGGCTTGCGTGTAGTACACGAGATGGCATTGTCACCGGTGCCGCCCGGCCAGGTAGCTCAGTTGGTACGAGCGTCCGCCTGAAAAGCGGAAGGTCGCCGGTTCGATCCCGGCCCTGGCCACCATGAAGTCCACAAGCCCTCTGCCGAGGAATTCGGTCGAGGGCTTGTTTCGTTTCCGGGTTGTGCTGCACGCTTCGCCTCACGGTCACCGCCCTGCCCGAGTCGCCGGACGGTTACGCTTCTCGCTGTGGACGTGATCGACAGCGCACAGCGGGCCTTGGCCGCGGGCGACCTCGACGGTGCTCGGGAACGCCTGTACGAGGCGCTGAGGACGGCACCGGCATCCCAGCCCGTTCTGGAACTGCTCGCGTACACGCACCTGTTGCGGGGTGATCGTGCCTCCGCCGGGGCTGCTTGGTTCCTGACGAACAAAGCCGATGACGACCCGACTGCATCGTCTGCGTTCGAGGCGTTGGCTGCGCGTCACCGTTCTGCTCTCGAGCTGGCGAAGTCGCTGCCTATCAACGCCCCGTCCCGGTACTACCCGGAGCGCGCTCGCGCGCGGCTGGACCGATTGGTCACCGGGATCGCAGCAAGCGGGCAGGAATGGGTGCCGCCCCGGGACACGGTGTACTTCGACGAGGTGGGCGTCGATGTGGACGATTTCGTCGACGACGAGTTCTCGGACGGAAGCGTGACTCGACGGGGCAGGCCTTTGAGGCAGCGTGTGTTGGCGACCCTGGTGATCGTCGCGATCGCGGCAACGTCGGCATCGGTGGTATTGGCCATCGTGTTTTCCTGACACACTGCGTGCGCGGTCGGAGATACTGCAGGCGTAAAGTTTGTTTTCCGACACCATCAGGGACAGAAGGCACGATCATCGATTCCACCCCGCAGGAGACGAATTACCGCGACGCCAACTACGCGGTGAATCTCGCGCAGGCTCGCGTCTTCGCGAGGAGTCTCGCCGAGCACATCGAGAAGTGTTCGGCGGCCATCGAGGTAGCACAGGCCAGATCTTTTCGTGCGCGAGCGGACAAGGCCATGACCCGGGCACGTGAACTAGACAGCGAAGCGGCCACGTTGCGGCGTGAGCTCTACGAGATGTATCGCCAGATCGACAACATGACCGCCCGCTTTCCCGAGCTACGCGGGGACCCCGCTCTGCGTAACTGAGCCCGGCGCCAACACGTGTCCCCAGCGCGTCAGCGCTATCCGGCGTGACTCCGAATCGAGGCTGTCGCGGCCCTCGGCGATCGTGATGACCGTCCGCGCCAACTCGAACAGGCTCACCCGGTTGTCACGTGCGGTGGCGAACAGGTCGTTCACCGCGGCGGTGACGGTCACGCCGCATCGGCCGACGAGCACACCCGTCGCGATATCCACATCCGAGCGCGATGCGGGTCCCCGAGACACCGTTGTTTCGGGATTTCTCTCAGTCATGAACGTTCCTCGTACCTCTCGTGTGCTTCGGTGGTTCCGGAGCCGACATCGTCGGCTCTCGGATCGCTCACTCTGCCATATGGATCCGACTGGAAAGTAGCGAAACAGCTACGAATCGGTGGGCTTGGCTCGAACGTGCATCCGTTCGCCCTGCGGACCGAAAAGACTGAGGATTTCCACCGGGCGATCGTCGACTGCACCGAACCAGTGCGGTACCCGTGTGTCGAACTCGGCGGCTTCGCCGGGCTTCATGACGATGTCGTGTTCACCGAGAACGAGGCGCAATCGACCGTCGAGAACGTACAACCATTCGTACCCCTCGTGGACACGGGGCGACGGCTCGCTGCGCACCGGATCCACGACCAGTTTGTACGCCTGCATCCCGCCCGGCCGACGGGTCAGCGGGTGAATGGTGACGTGCTCGCGGCGCACCGGTGTGCTCTTGATGCGAGGGTCTTCGACGGGTGGCGGGCTGATCAGCTCGTCGAGCGGAATCTGGTGGGCCCGTGCGATCGGTAGAAGCAGCTCGAGGCTCGGTTTACGTGAGCCGGATTCCAGCCGCGACAGCGTGCTGACGGAGATGCCCGTCGTGTCCGCCAGCGCGGACAGTGTGGTTCCGCGTTCGGTGCGCACCTTGCGCAGGCGCGGGCCGACGCCTGCGATGACCGAACCGACATCGTCCTCGGAAGTACTCATGAGGATATTGCAGTTTCGGCAAACGATTTTGTCAAGCGGGTGTCATGGGCAGGCGAGGGCGGCCTGGTCGTAGATCCGTTGTGCCTGCTCTGTCGTCGGAACGGCGTCGCCCTTGGCGGCCTCCACCTCCAACTGCGCAACGATGTCCGACTCGGGCGTACCCCCGGCGATCTCCGTGCACGTACTGGACAGAAGGTTCTCGATCGCAGTGTCGTCTCTGCCCTCGGCCAACCCGCCGAACTGGGCACGGAACGCGACCACGAACGCGTGCACCTTGGCCTCGTCGAACACGCTTCCAGCGCGATCCCGGACACTTGTCGCGATGCTGCTCGCCGAACCGGCGGCGTTCTCGAGCGACCGATCCGCATCGGATCGATCCTCCGTAGTGCACCCCGCGAGAAGCAGTGCACCGATCACGACGGACAGGGCCGCAGTACGTGTTCGCGAAACGATCGTCATGTCGGCGATGCTATCGCGCATCACCGACGTGGCCTTTTCGCCCTCATCGGCCCACGATCGCGCTCATACTCGATCGGTGCCCCCCGATGTCGCACCCAAGACCGTCCGAGTTCGACACTCGCGCGTGCATCGTGACGCGTACGGCAGCACCGCAGCCGAAGCATTCATGATCATCGCGATCGTGACGATTCTCGTCACCCGCCTCTACCTGGAACTGACCGACTACCCGCAGGTGGGCGGCAAGACCCTGCACATCGCACACGCGCTGTACGGTGGCGCGCTGATGATGGTGGCGTTGCTGGTCGGGTGGCTGTTCATCGGGTTCGGGGTCCGAGCGCTCGCCGTCGTACTCGGAGGCGTCGGATTCGGGCTGTTCCTCGACGAGGTGGGCAAGTTCGTCACCAAGGACAACGACTACTTCTACGGGCCGTCGTCGGAGATCATGTACGTCCTCGTCGTCGTCGTCCTCGTGCTGAACCGCATCGTGCGGGATTCCCGACGGCCTTCCCACGAGGAGACTCTGGCCAACGCGGCCTCGATCGCGGCAGAAGGCGTCGCACACGGGTTGCCGGATCATCGCCGCGAATGGGCGTTGCGCATGGTCGACCGCGCTGAGGCGGAGGGCGCCGAGGTCGATACCGTCGCCGGCCTTCGATTGTTGCTGGAAGGAGCACCGGCGACGCGTTCGCGGTTGTACGACGCTCGTATGTTCGCGCCGCGGTTGATCCCGAGATTCTTCAAGAGCCCGCGCCTGGTTCCGGTGGTGGCGTGGGCGATGACGGCTGCGTCGTTCGTGGGGGTGATCTTCGGGGTGGTCGAACTGACGCTCGGTGGACTGGATCTCGACACGCGCGACACGACCATCGATATCGACGAAATGGGAATTGCCGGGGGAATTCTGTTCGCGTCGTCGGCGATCACATTCCTGCTCGCGTTTCCGGCAGTACTCCGGCTTCGCAAGGGCAGATTGTGGCCACTCCGATCACTGCGTATCGCCGCATTGGTGTTCACTCTGCTGAATGCCTTGGTCGATTTTGCGCAAGAGGGATTCACGGCGCTGATCAATGTTGCGATCGGATTGTTCACATTGGCTGTTCTTTCCCACCGAATCTCGGTGCGGACGGCCGAGATCGCCGAGGAAAACGCGTCGCGGGGCGACGTCGTCTCGATGCCGAAGTAGGGCTGTCAGGACGGAAAATCGAGCGTTCGACGGGTTGCGAAGACACGCCGTTCGCCGGAGAAAGGATCGTCGAAGCTGAGCTCTCGCGCCAACAGTGCCAGGGGACAGGAATAGTCGTCGTGGGCGACCTCGTGGAACGTCGGGTAGAAGTTGTCCCCGACGATCGGCACTCCCAGTGAGCTCATGTGCAACCGAAGTTGATGTGTGCGGCCGGTTTTCGGTGTCAACGTGTATCTTGCCCAGCCGTCGCGGACGGCTGCGACCTCGACCCGTGTCTCGGCATTCGGTTCGCCCGGTACCTCCTCGGCGCGAAGAACACCGCGCTCCTTGACCATTCGACTTCTGATCACCAGTGGAACGGCCAGATTCGGGTCGTGGCGAGCGATGGCGTCGTAGATCTTGGTGACGGCACGAGCCGCGAACAGCTCCTGGTACGCGCGCCGCACCTCCGGCCTGGTCGTGAACACGAGAACACCTGCCGTGAGTCGATCCAGGCGATGCGCGGGTGACAGATCCGGCAGGTCGAGCTCCCGACGGAGAACCACCAGCGCGGACCGCGCTACGTAGGCACCGCGGGGTGTCGTCGCCAAGAAGTGCGGTTTGTCCACGACCAGAAGGTTCTCGTCGCGATGCAGAATCTCCATCGGGAACGGCACGACCGGCTCGACGGGTGGGTCTCGGTACAGATAGATATCGGCGCGAGGACGCACCACGGAATCCGGCGAGATGGGATTGCCGCCTGCATCGACGACCTCACCCAGTGCAACCTTCTCGCGGAGCCTCCTCTCGTCCTGCGGAAACCGCGAAATCAGATACTGCAACACGGTGACAGTGCTCGGTTCGTCGGGCATACGAATCCGAGTCGGACCGAGCCCGTCGCGCACGGGTAGGGGAGCACGCGCCATGCACCCACCCTAGTTGCCGGCCGTCAGCAGTCACTCGGCGCGGGCTCGCCACGCAACCGGGCGTCGAGCCAGAGGTAGGCCTCGGGGAGGCCGAGGACGGTCGCGGAGAAGTGCTCGGCCGCAGGATATCCGCGGAACACGACGTCGGCGCCCGATCGGCAGTATCGGTCGACCATGTCGGCGACAGGCTGGTACGGAGCGATGAAGTCGTTGACGCCCTGCCACACGAACAGCGGTGCCGTCGGGACTCCGTCGAAGAAGGTGACACTGTTCTCGCGGAGTACTTGTTGCGCGCTCGGTGTGTCCGCCAGTGATGCGGCGGTGCTCAGGTCACGAGCGCTGTTGAAGGCACCGTCGATCAGGATCGAGCGTCGGCACTCGTTGAACATCTTGTTGCGCAGTGCGATTCCCCGGTCGTTGAGGTTGGGGGTGATGGGGAATCGGCCCGGGTACTCGCGTTCGAGCCCGAGCGCCACCGCCATCGCCATGCCGAAGCCCGGGTGCGGTAGCGGGCTGTACGCCAGGTTCTGGGCGATCTGCGCCAGGTCGGAGGGGATTCCGCCTTCGGCGATTCCGGCGATGTCGAGATCCGGCGCGTACGTCGGCGCGAGCGCAGCAGCGAAGGATGTCGCGAGACCGCCGCCGGAATAGCCCAGTAGGCCGACCGGGGAGTCACGGAGCGGCAGTTGCTCGAACTGCTTCACCGCTCGTACGCCGTCGAGGGTGATCTGGCCGGCCATTCGCGCGGCGCCGTAGGCTGCCGTCGGGCCGAGATAATCCGGCACGGCAACTGCCCAGCCGCGGGCGACCATGCCCAGATACACGGCGGGCGCCTCGATCAATTCATCGGAGAACAATCCGTGCGACGGGGCGCATTTGGTGCCTAGGGCGTTGACGATCGCCTGGTACGACACGAGTGGGGTGCCCGCGCCGCGTCCCTGCGGCATCAGGACGGTCGTCACGGCCGCGATCGGATCGCCTGCGGAGTCGGTGGAGCGGAACTTGACCTGCCACACGTCGGTGCCCGGGTACGCAGACGTCGGGACGCGTCGGCTGTCGAGGACGTCGCCGTTGGCGGCGTCGGCCACGTCGGCGGGTGCGGCGTAGAACGGATCGGGGTCGGCGATCAGGTCGACCGGGTCCGCGGCAGCGGCGGCCGGAAATCCGACCAAGGCGCCGACGGCTGCCAGCACTACGAACAGAGCGGTGATGCGAGAACGCACGGATCTTTCCTTCTTCTCGGGCGGGGCGGCTGATCAGACAGGTACGGGAACGGGTGGAGGACCTGTGACCCGTTTGGGCAAGGCGAGGGCAAGCACCGCCGCACACGCGACGACGGCCGACAGTACGAAGAACACGTGACGCTGAGCGACGATGTACGGCTGTGCGGCAACCCACCCGGTGCTGTCCGGTGGTAGTGCGTCCGACAGCGCCGACAGTTGTTGAAAGAACAGCAGTCCCACGAGGGCGATTCCGACGGCTTGACCGACCTGTTGGACGGTCGGGATCAACCCCGACGCCGACCCGACGGTAGTGTCGTCGGTGCCCGAGACGATCGTCGTCTGCAACGGTGCGACGAAGACACCGATTCCTGCGCCGCCGACGAACAGTGGTGGTGCCAGCAGGGCGAGGCTGCGTGCTGTGTCCTCGTGGTAGGTGAGGGCGGCGAAGCACATCATGGATACACCGAAGAGTACGAAACCGAGCGGGAGCATCCGAGTTCCCAGCCGGGCGAACAAGGTCGGAGACAGAACCGAGAACACTGCGGCACCGACGGCGAACGGCAGTGTGATCACGCCGGTGCGCATCGGTGACAACTCCAGTCCGAACTGCAGACTCAGCGAGACGGTGAAGAAGAAACCGGTGAACGAGCCGAACATCAGAACGGACAGCGCGCAGCCGAGTGCGAACGTACGTTGCCGGAACAGATCCAGCCTCAGCATGGGGTTTCGTCCGGCTCGGCTCCATCGGCGTTCGTGGAGTACGAACAGCGCAAGGACCGCGAGCGAGGCGAGCACTGCCGAGGTGCCTGCGATACTCCATCCGTGCTCGTAGCTGTGGGCCAACGGATAGATCAGAAGGATCAGTCCGAGGGTGGACAGAACAACTCCGAGAACGTCGAGATGCTGAACCCCTGCGGGTTTCTCACGCGACAAGCTCGCGGCCGCGATCACCATCGCGCCCACGCCGAGCGGTGCGTTGACGAGGAACACCGACCGCCAGCCCCAACCGAACATGTCCAACGAGACGAGGATCCCTCCGATCGACGGACCTAGAATCGCCGCGCCGCCCGCGGTGGCACCGTACAGCGCGAACACGACGCTGTGGCGCTCGCGTGGGAACGACGTGGCGATGATCGCGACGGTCTGCGCGGACACCATTCCGCCCGCGATGCCCTGCAGGACTCGCGCGGCGATGAGCAGCGCAGGCGAATCGGCTGCCCCGCACAGAATCGACGCAGCGACGAACACCGACATGCCGGACACGAACACGGTTCTGCGGCCCACGATCCCGCCCAGCCACGCCCCGGTCAGCAGGGTGCACGCGAACGCCAACGTGTAGGAGGACACGATCAGCGATTGCGCGCTCGACCCGGCGGCGATGTCGGTGGCGATGGACGGAAGAGCCACGTTGACGATCGTGACGTCGATCATCAGCATGAACACGGCCAACAGGCACGCGGCGAGCCTGCGCCGTGCCGTGCGCCGTGGGGGTTGCACTGTCCTACGCGGTTTTTCCGGTCATCGCCTGCGCGAACGAGTAGTCGCCGGTGGTCGCGACGGACTGCAGAATCTCACTGATCTTGGCGTTGTACCGCGACACCGAGTCCCGTGCGACGTCGGTGCCCGGGTACATGAAGGTCGTCCCGGTCTCGTCCTCGAATCGGTTGATCCACAGGTACACCTCGTCGGAACTGCCCTGATTTCCGAAGAGGCCACCGTTGACGCTCGAGACGATGTCCGCGCCAGGCAACGTACGGACGTCGACGTAGGAGATCATCGGCGCCGACCAGCCGGGTTGGGTTCGAATCCCCATGTCGGGTGTCACGAGTTCGAGGACGCGGTGGTACGAGACGTCGGACAGCGCCTTTCCTGCGTCGAACGCGCGCTGCGCGACCCCGGCGAGATGGGAGAACGTCTGTGTCCCCGAGACAGGAAATTGAACGGGGATGAGACTGGAGAACCAGCCGATCGCGCCGAACTCGGCGGGCATGCTCCTGGTGCTCTTCGGGGTGAGGCCGAGGTAGGTGTGGTGGCCGGCGAGCTCGTACTCGGTGATCGCTGCCGCAGCGAAAATGCCTCCGATGAACTTCGCTCCGAACCTGGCACAGGCCTCGTCGAACGCCTCGCCCTCGGCCCGGTCGAAGAGGGGGTGCGTGGACACCTCGGATCGTGTGTATCTCTCGAGCGCACCGAGGGGAAGAGCGAAAGACGGTAGGTCTCCGCCATTGGCCTTCACCAGATCGACCCACTGACGCACGTCGGGCGAATCGAGCGACAACCCGGCGGATGCGGTGCGTTCGCGGGCGCAGTACTCGAGGTAACTGCCGAGGCAGGGCTGCACGTCCAGCGTCCCGGCGACCGCATCGGTGTAGAGCGAGCGCAGCTCGAAGAAGGTCAGAGCTTGGGATATGCCGTCGGTGTCGAGATGATCCACCGCTGCGTAGACGGTGAACTCCTCGCCGCGATCGATCACGCCGAACGAGAAGCAGTCCCACGACGTCGGTCCTGGTGTGGTGTTCTGTACGTGAACACGCAGGGCTTCCTCGTCGTCGAATCTGCCGTGTTCCGTCGGTGCGAGTTCGATGTCGTCCGCGGAGGCCTGATGGCGCACGACACCGGTGTCGTCGGTGACGAACCACGTCGAGAACGTGTCGTGTCGTCGGACGAAACCGTTGATCGCGCGATCCATGGACGCCGGGTCCAGTGGTTCGAAGATGTCGAAGGTCACCAGGCACAATCGAGAGAACCGAAAGCCCGAGTCGCGATTTCGGTACGCGGACTTCAGGTACTCCTCCTGGATGTGCGACGCGGGTGTCGAATGCGGCGGCGCCGCGTGCACTCGTGCCCTCGACTCGGGTGTCGCGGTCCATGTCGTCACCAGTCCTGGCTGTGGTTTCCAATCGCCGATGAGACCGAAACTGACCACGTGGACCCCTTTTCCCGACAACAAGGTGTATTCGGATGCGCAGCGCGAAGCGCGCCGACGCGGGATCCATCATGGTCGTGCAGGCAGTGCTTGGCGACGGTTTTCGGCTTGTGAGACGGCCCAAACATGGCCTGCTCCAGCACCTACTTCTCTTAATTCTCGACTGTCGACCCGATCGGTAATGCAGTCCGACATACCATTTCACGAATGCCCCACCGCCCTGCTCTGAAACTGCTTGCCGCCGTCGTGTCGGCGTGCCTGCTGTCCTGCGTTGCCGCTGGAGGTGCGGGAGCAGAACCCGGCGGCGGTGCCGCGATCGTCTCGAACCGGGTGATCGGTGATCGGACAAGCGTCGTGGACGTCTTCTCTCCCTCGATGGGCAGGCCGATTCCGGTCACGGTGTACCGGGCGGCGAACCCCGAAATTCCCGCTCCGACTTTGTATCTGCTCAACGGGGCAGCAGGTGGCGACGGTGGGAGCAGTTGGTTCGACCGCACGGACATCGCCGGGTTCTTCAGCGACGAGCAGGTCAATGTCGTCGCACCCACAGGAGGCGCGGCAAGTTACTACACCGACTGGTACCGCGACGATCCCGTTCTCGGGCGCAACCAGTGGGCGACCTTTCTCACTCGCGAACTGCCCGCGGTGGTCGACACGGAATTTCGCGGTAACGGGATCAACGCGATCGCAGGTATCTCCATGGCGGGAACCTCGGTGTTCCAACTGGCCCTTGCCCATCCGGGTTTCTACACGGCGGCTGCGTCGTACTCGGGATGCGCAATGACATCGGATCCGGTCGGGCGCGCGTATGTCAAGTCCGTGGTCGAAATGCGCGGTCGTGGAAACACTTTCAACATGTGGGGCCCGGACTCGGATCGGGCATGGGTGGACAACGATCCTTACGTGAACGCGGAGAAGCTGCGAGGCACCGAGCTCTACATCTCCAGTGGAAGCGGACTGCCGGGGCCACTCGACACCATCGACGGTCCGGATGTGGCAGGTAGTCCGGGAAAGCTCGTGGAACAGTTGGCCGTCGGAGCGTTGATCGAGTCGGCGACCGACCGGTGTTCGCGCATGATGCGGGCTCGCCTCGATGCTCTGGGGATCCCGGCGACCTACAACTTCCGAGACAACGGCACACATTCGTGGGGGTACTGGGAAGGCGACATGCACGACTCCTGGCCGCTGCTTGCCCGGTCGCTCGGGGTGGCGTAGATGAGCGACGTCGTGCGCAATTCGTGGCGCGAGGCGCTGTGGACCGTCGAAGAATTGACGGACGCGAAACAGGGCAGAACCGTGTCGGTCGTTCTGCCAGCGTTGAACGAGGAGGCGACGGTAGCGGCTGTGGTTCGGTCCATTCGGCCTCTGCTCGGCGGTCTCGTCGACGATCTCCTTGTCCTGGACTCGGGCTCCGTCGACGCGACGGCAACCGAGGCGCGTCGGGCGGGCGCCCGGGTTGTCACCCGTGAGCAGGCGGTACCGCATCTGCAACCCCGACCCGGCAAGGGCGAAGTTCTGTGGCGATCGCTGGCCGCGACCGACGGAGACATCGTGGTGTTCGTCGACTCCGACCTGCTCGACCCGAACCCTCGGTTCGTACCATCGCTTCTGGGACCGCTACTGCTGGACACCGGGGTGCAGTTGGTCAAGGGGTTCTATCGTCGGCCACTCCGAGTCGACGGGATGACCTCGCCGAGCGGCGGTGGGCGAGTGACCGAGATGGTGGCGCGTCCCCTGCTGGCCGCGTTGCTACCGGACCTCGCCGGAGTACTGCAACCGTTGGGTGGCGAGTACGGCGGGACACGCGAGCTCCTCACGTCGATACCGTTCGCCCCCGGATACGGCGTCGAGATCGGAATTCTCATCGACACGTACCGGCGTCTGGGCGTCGACTCGATCGGTCAGGTCGGCCTCGGTGTGCGCGAGCATCGCAACCGGCCGACGTCCGAGCTGGCGGTGATGAGCAGGCAGATAATGGCGACGATGTTCGGACGACTCGGTATTGCGGACTCCGCCGTCGGGTTGACGGCGTTCGGCTCCGAGGGCGACCCGTTCTTCGGCGTGACGAGTGATGTCCTCGGACTCGACCGGCCGCCGATGAACGAGGTGTCCGCGACAGCGGGCGAGAAGATAAGGGCGTCCTGACGCCGGTGCAGAGTTAGGCTCGGTCGGTGAGCGCGCAGCGAGGCTGGACCACGTCGGACATCCCGGATCAGACGGGCAGACGATTCATCGTCACAGGGGCCAACAGCGGGCTGGGGGAGGTGACGGCCCGGGCCCTCGGGGCAGCCGGTGCCGACGTGGTACTCGCCTGCCGCGACACCGGCAAAGGCGACGAAGTCGCACGCAGCATCGGGCCTCGTGCCCATGTGCGCCGGTTGGACCTGGCGGACCTGTCGTCCGTGAGGTCGTTCGCGAACACCGTCGACACAGTCGACGTGTTGATCAACAATGCGGGCGTGATGGCGCTGCCGGAGCGTCGGACGGCCGATGGGTTCGAAATGCAGTTCGGCACCAACCACCTGGGGCATTTCGCTCTGACGGGACTGTTGATCGAGAAGATCACGGACCGCATTGTCACCATGTCGAGTGGCCTGCACCGGATCGGTCGGATACATCTGGACGATCTGAACTACTCGCGCCGGCGGTATCGTCGGTGGCCGGCGTACGGGCAGTCGAAGCTGGCGAACTTGATGTTCGCGCTCGATTTGGACAGACGGTTGAACGCGGCGACGTCGCCGATCAAGTCCGTTGCCGCACATCCCGGGTACGCCACGACGAACCTGCAGGGCCACACGGAGTCCGTGCAGGATGCGTTGTTGTCGGTGGGGAACCGAATCGTGGCTCAGTCCGCAGGGATGGGTGCTCTGCCGGAGTTGTACGCGGCGACATCCCCAGAGGTCACCGGCGGCTTGTACATCGGACCTGGTGGCCGTCAAGAGCTGCGTGGGTATCCGACGATCGTCGCTCCCAGTCGGCCCGCGCGTGACCGGGCGGTGCAGGAGGCGCTGTGGGACAGATCGGAAAGGCTTACCGGCGTGAGCTTTCCATCGCTGGGCGGGCAATGACGCCGTGGGGGGTGACCGGTATCGGGTCGCCCCTCCACGGCGCCTGGACGTCAGATGCTGACGACCATCTTTCCCGTGTTCTCACCGCGGAGCAGCCCGATGAACGCGCGAGGCGCATTCTCGAGACCGTCGACGACGGTTTCGTCCCATTCGACGACGCCGTCGGCGAGCCATCCGGCCATCTTCTCGGAGAACTCTCCGGCGAGGTGGCTGTAGGAGCCGACGATGAATCCCTTCAGCGTCAACTCTTTTCCGATGGCGAGGGCGAGGTTGCGCGGAGCCGGGGTCGGCTCGGTGGCGTTGTACTGAGAGATCGCCCCGCACAGTGCGAATCGGCCGTACTTGTTGGCGGACGCAAGGGCTGCTTCGAGGTGATCGCCGCCGACGTTGTCGAAGTAGACGTCGATTCCGTCCGGTGCGGCCTCCGCGAGCTGCTTCTTCACCGGTCCGTCGTGGTAGTCGAACGCTGCGTCGAAACCGAGCTCCAGCAGCCGCTTCACTTTCGCCGGCGAGCCTGCACTGCCGATCACGCGCGCAGCGCCGAGAGCCTTGGCAATTTGTCCGACGAGTGAACCGACGGCGCCGGCCGCGCCGGAAACGAACACTGTGTCACCTGGCTTGAACTGGGCAACAGCAGTCAGTCCGGAGTATGCGGTCAGACCTGTCATGCCGAGCGCGCCGAGGTACGCCGACGCGTTCGCCCTCGTCAGGTCGACGACACGAGCCGAATCACCGTCGAGAACAGCGAGATCACGCCATCCTTTGCCGTGGGAGACGGCGTCGCCGACCGCGATGTTGTCGTTCTTGGATTCCACGACCTCCCCGACGGCTCCTCCGTCGAGGGGGGCGTCGATCTGAAATGGCGGAACGTAGGACTTGACGTCGTTCATTCGTCCGCGCATGTACGGATCCACCGACATGAAGAGGTTGCGTACCAGGATCTGACCGTCCTCGAGGGCGGGCAGATCGGTGGTCACCGTCCGGAAGTTCTCCGGCGCGGGCTCGCCGTGTGGCCTGGATGCGAGATGAATTTCCTTGGCTTGCATGCGGTATCGCCTCAGTCTTCCGTGACCGTCACGGTCACGTCGATGTTGCCCCGGGTGGCGTTCGAGTACGGGCAGACCTGGTGGGCCTTGTCCGCGAGAGCCTGAGCGTCGTCACGCGCCAGGTTGGGCAGCGTCACCTCGAGCGTCACAGCGAGCTGGAAGCCACCGGCGTCGTTGGGCCCGATGTCGACGCGGGCGCCGACTGCCGAGTCGGTGACGTCGGCCTTGTCCTGGCGAGCGACCATCTGCAGGGCAGAGTGAAAACAAGCGGCGTATCCGGCGGCGAACAACTGCTCGGGGTTGGTGCCGTTGCCGCTTCCTCCCATGGCCTCGGGGATCGCGAGGTCGAGGTCGAGACGGCCGTCGGATGTGCGGGCATGCCCGTTGCGTCCCTCGCCGGTGGCCAGTGCTTCTGCGGTGTAGATCGTCTTCATTCGGATACGCCTTTCGTGTTGTGCAGCGCGTCGGTCAGTGTGATCAACGAGTCGCGGAGGTGTTCGAGGTCCTGCACGGTCATGCCGGTCTTGCCCGCAAGCTCTCTCGGGATGTCGAGGGCATGACGGCGACGGTCCTTGCCTTCTTCGGTGAGATGAATCTCGACTCGACGCTCGTCCGACGCCAAGCGGCGACGTTCGATGAGGCCGAGTCCTTCCAGTCTCTTCAGAAGCGGAGACAGTGTGCCGGTGTCGAGATCCAGTTCTGCGCAGATCTCTCGAACACCGCGTCCGTCCTTTTCCCACAGCACCAGAAGGACGAGGTACTGGGGATATGTCACGCCGAGGCGCTCGAGCATCGGGCGGTACACCGCGGTGGTAGCCCGCGATGCGGAATACAGCGCGAAGCACACCTGACGGTCGAGTGCGAGGTCGTCTGACATGAGAACGAATGTAGTGCACAACTAAGTTGTGCGCAACCTATCGAGACGAACCAATGGGGAACGCGCACGTTCCCCATTCGACTGCTCTACCGGGTCAACGTCTCCGTGAGTCCGTCGAGAACGATCGTCGCCGCGGTCGGACCGGCGTTGAGGTACCATGGATCGTCGTCGACGGTCACGATGTGGCCTTCGGTGGACGCGCTCATCCCGGTCCACAGTGGGTTGGTGGTGTACGTCTGCTGCCGGGAACCCGGGCCGTTGTCCTGGCTGCCGACGAAAACCCAGTCCGCATCGGCCAATTGGATCTCTTCTTCACTGAAATCCTGTGACGTCTTGTCGAACTGCTGGCTTTCCGGGCGTGCAAGACCTGCATCCCAGGCGATATAGCCGGCGAACGACGGCACCCCGAACACTCGGGCGCGGTCGGCGGTGAACCGCACGAACGACACGGTGTCGTCACCGACCTGATCTCCGAGATCCTGTGCACGCGCCACGAAGTCGTCCACGAACGACTGCGCCTGCTCGGTTCGGCCGAGAGCATCTGCGAGCAGCAGGAAATCCTGCTTCCAGTTGACGCCCGTGCCTTCGGTCAACACCGTCGGCGCAATCGCCGACAATGTCTCGTAAATGTCCTCGGAACCAGCCTTGTTCGCGAGAACGAGATCAGGCTCCAGCGCTGCAATGGCCTCCAGGTCGGGGGCCTGCCTGTTCCCGACGTCGACGAGCTGCGCTATCTCCGTGCTGAACTGCGGGAATTCGCGGCCGATGTAGTCCGGAACCAGGGCTGCTCCCTCACCGTAGGCAACGCCGGTGGGAACGACGCCCAGTGTCAGTACCGCGTCGAGTTGGCCGGTGGCGATGACGACGATCCGCTTGGGCTCGGCCGGTATAGCCGTCGACCCGCCGAAATGAACGACGGTGCGGGGGAAGACGCCGTCGTCGACCCCGGGGGAGCCCATCCCGTCGGGAATGCCCGTCGGGCCAGGGGCCTCGGCGGCCGTAGGTGTCGCCAGGGTCGTCGCCGGTGTGGTGCTCGGATCGGCGGGGTTCTCGCTCGACCCGCATGCGGTGACGAGTACTGCGGTGGCGAGAAGGGGCAGGAAGATCGGTGCGCGTTTCACGAGGCCTCTGGGTACGGGATCGACAAGATGAGGTAACGCTATCCTGCATCAGCGCGGTAAACAATATCTGTGTCAGATATAGTTCTGTGGCATGAGCCACCCCGATGACGACGCCGCCCGCGGCCTTCTCGAGGTCGCATTCGGCCTACGCCGCGTTCTTCGGCTCCACCTGGACACCTCCGGTACCGACGAAACGCTGCCGCTCGCACAAGCCGAAGTCGTCCGAACGATCCTGGCGTTCCCGGACAGTCGGATCGGTGACGTCGCCGCCAGACTGCGACTTCGCCCCAACACCGTCAGCACGCTGGTGCGCACACTGGTCGACAAGGGCCTGGTCGACCGGCACCCCGATCCGGCCGACGGCCGAGCCGTCGTGCTCCGGGTGAACGGCGAACGGGCGGCCCGACGCGAACGCCGGGCCGACCGCAGGATCGAGGTACTGTCGGCCGAAATCGCAAAGCTCTCCGCTGCCGAGCGTCGGGCAGTGGAGGACGCCGTGCCGATTCTCGCGAAAGTGAACGATGCGCTTCGCCGCTCACCGGAGGATCGACGCCAGAGCTAGCGAACGGCGCGCGCGGCCTCGACGAGATTGCGCAGCGACGCCTCGACCTCGACGGTTCCGCGTGTCTTCAGCCCGCAATCCGGGTTGACCCACAACCTCTCGGCGGGAACCGAATTCAGTGCCTCTCGCAGGGAATCGGTGATCTCGTCGACGCTCGGGACTCGAGGTGAGTGAATGTCGTAGACCCCGGGCCCCACTCCGAGGTCGAAACCGACAGCGCCCAGATCATCCAAGACTTCCATGTGCGACCGCGCTGCCTCGATGGAGGTGACGTCGGCGTCGAGTGCCACGATGGCGTCGATGACCTCACCGAACTCCGAATAGCAGAGATGCGTGTGGATCTGAGTGGAATCCGCGACACCGGACGTGGAGAGCTTGAACGCCCGCACCGCCCACGCCAGGTAAGTCGCCTTGTCCTTCGCGCGTAGAGGGAGAAGCTCCCGCAGTGCGGGCTCGTCGACCTGCACGATGCGGATACCCGCGGATTGCAGATCCACCGTCTCGTCGCGAATTGCGAGCGCCACCTGATCGGCACTGTCGGCCAACGACTGATCGTCGCGGACGAACGACCAGGCCAGGATCGTGACCGGTCCAGTGAGCATTCCCTTCACCGGCTTATCGGTCAGAGACTGTGCGTACGTGATCCAGTCGACGGTCATCGCACCGTTTCGGCTGACGTCCCCGAACAGAATCGGCGGGCGGACGCACCGCGATCCGTAGGACTGCACCCACCCGTTCGCCGTCGCCGCGAAACCGTTCAGTTGTTCGGCGAAGTACTGCACCATGTCGTTGCGCTCCGGCTCTCCGTGCACCAGAACGTCGAGACCTATGTTCTCTTGCAGCGCAACCACGTCGGCGATCTCCGACTGCATACGACGTACGTACTCGGCGTCGTCGATCTCCCCCCTGCGTACGGCAGCGCGGGCGACGCGAATCCGGGTGGTCTGCGGGTAGGAGCCGATCGTCGTCGTCGGCAAGGACGGCAGGTTCAGCCGCGAGGCCTGGGCCGGGCGTCGCTCGTCGGCCGGGCTGCGATCGACGCAAACACCTGCGGCGAGCCGGGCGCGGATGGCGGCGTCGTGCAGGCGCGGGTCGGTGCGACGACTCGCGAGCGCGGCGCGCGACTCCTGCAATTCGGCTGCGACGGAATCGGTTCCGTCCCTCAACGCACGCGCCAGCACGGTCACCTCGGAGATCTTCTCGGAACCGAAGGCCAACCAGGAGCGAAGTGGGTCCACGATGTCGGTCTCACCGTCGAGCGTGTACGGAACGTGGAGCAGTGAGCAGGAACTCGACACCGCGAGGGCGCCCACGCTACCGAGCAGACTGGCGAGCGTGGCCAGAGCCTTGTCCAGATCGGTACGCCAGATGTTCCTGCCGTCGACGATGCCCGCGACGATGCGCTTGTTCACCAGAGCCGGTACCGAAGCGAGCTGCTCCACGGTGCCCGGTGCGGTCAGATCGATCGACAACCCCTCGATGCCGGTCGATGCGAGCAAGGGAAGCGCGTCGCCCAGATCACCGAAGTACGACGCCAACAGGATCGCCGGCCTGGTCTCCAGTGCACTGAGGAAGTCGTACGCGCGCTTCGCCGAGGAGATCTCGTCCTGCGTCCGGTCCGCGACCAACGCGGGTTCGTCGATCTGAACCCACTCGGCTCCTGCGCCGGCCAGCTGCGTCAACAGGTCTGCGTAGAGCGGCAGAATCTCCTCGAGGCGGTCCAGGAGCGGCGCAGTGCTGTCGACGGCTTTGGAGAGCAGGAGGAACGTCACCGGGCCGACCAGAACCGGTCGTGCCGGAATGCCCAGCGTCCGCGCTTCTTCCAACTCGCCGAGGATCTTCTCGGGGTGCAGGGTGAACGTGGTGTCGGATGAGATCTCGGGCACCAGATAGTGGTAATTGGTGTCGAACCACTTCGTCATTTCCAGAGGCACAACAGATTCGGTGCCGCGAGCGGCCGCGAAGTAGCGATCGAGTTCGCTCTCGATGCCCAGCACGCGCTCGGGAAGCGCCCCCAACATGTCCGCCGTGTCCAGAACCTGGTCGTAGTAACTGAACGTGCCCACCGGAATCGAGTCCAGACCGGCGTTCTTCGACGCCGTCCAGGTGTCCTCACGGAGGCTCTTGGCCACCGATTCCAGTGCGGGAGCGTCGATCGTGCCTGCCCAGTAGGACTCGACTGCGCGCTTGAGCTCGCGTCGCGGTCCGATCCGGGGTGAACCGAGAATCGTGGCGGTGAATTCGAATGTCACTGGCATTTCTCCATGTACGTCACACGTGGGTGGATCACCACCGAGCGCGCGAGACGACCGAGCCCATGTACGTACACCAGCTGCAGGTCGACTCGCCCATTCCACGGGGCGGTGAACCGCTGCGCACGGCGTGCGCAGCACAGTAGGCAGGTATTCGGACTCGCAAGCACGCGGTCCTCGGGTGGAGGCCGCACCTACTGGCCGTCGCTTCCCAGAGAGGCTTCTCCAGTGCATATGACGGCGGTCGTTCCTGCATACCGCTGCGGGACAGTCCCGGATTCTCACCGGGTTCCCTCTTGCGTCGCCGTCCGTGGTCTTCGGGGCTCCTCACGACCGCTGGGCGAACCAACTGCACGCATGAGCATAGTGCCGCGCATGCCCCCGGGGACAGGCGTGCTACCGTCTGTTCCATGCAGCGCACGTATTTCTGGTTTAGCAGGCCGGCCCCGGGTGGGTCAGCCAGCGACGCCATGCGCTGAGACCCCACCCCACGAGCCGGATGCAGACCGGCTCGAAGCGTGCGTGGAGCTCTCCGAGGGCCGGTCTGAGAATCGAAAAGGATTTCTCATGACTACAGCTGTCACCCCTACCGATACGTCGTTGGACGATCAGCGCACCATCAGCATCAGCCCGCTGGTGGCGCCGTCGTTACTACGACGTGAGCACGCCGCCGACGACGCGGTGTCGTCGACGGTTCGTCGCGGCCGCGCCGGTGTGGTCGACATTCTGAACGGCGCGGACGACCGTCTCATCGTGGTGGTCGGGCCGTGCTCGGTGCACGACACCGAGGCTGCGATGGAGTACGCGCGCAAGCTCGCCGAGAAAGCGTCCGAGCTGGGCGATCGGTTGCACATCGTCATGCGCGTCTACTTCGAGAAGCCGCGTACGACGCTGGGCTGGAAGGGTCTGATCAACGATCCGCACCTCGACGGCTCGTTCGACATCAATTCCGGACTGCGCGTGGGGCGTCAGCTGTTGGTCGACATTTCCGCGCTCGGACTGCCCGTCGGGTGTGAATTCCTCGACCCGATCACGCCGCAGTACATCGCGGACCTGGTCAGCTACGGCGCGATCGGAGCCCGGACGGCGGCCAGCCAGGTTCACCGGCAACTGTGCAGTGCGCTGTCGATGCCCGTCGGCATCAAGAACTCGACGGAGGGCGACATCCAGGTCGCGGTCGACGGCACCCGTGCGGCGGCGTCGAGTCACGTCTTCCCCGGCACCGATCTGGACGGCCAGGCCGCGTTGATTCGCACCACCGGCAACCCGGACTGCCACGTCATCCTGCGCGGCGGCACCGACGGACCGAACTACGACGCAGAATCCGTCGCCGATACGGTCGCGCGTCTGCGGAAGTCGTCGCTCCCCGAGCGCGTCGTCATCGACGCCAGCCACGGAAACAGCCGCAAGGACCACAACAAGCAGGTCGACGTGGTCACCGACGTTGCCCGACGCCTCGGCGAGGGTGAGCACGGCATCGTCGGTGTCATGCTCGAGAGCTTCCTCGTCGCGGGCCGTCAGGATCTGACTCTCGGACACAAGGAGGACCTGACCTACGGCCAGTCCATCACCGACGCGTGCCTCGACTGGGACACCACTGCGGCACAACTCGATGTGCTGGCTGCTGCCGTCGAGACTCGTCGCGGCTAGCGGACACCGCGCGGCCGGAACTGCACGCTGATGCGTGGTCCGGTCGCGCGGGTGCTCTTGGGAACGGCGTGCTCCCAGGTGCGCTGACACGAGCCGCCCATGACGATCAGATCGCCATGTCCCAGTGTGAATTTCAGCGATGTTCCGCCTCCACGGGGGCGCAGCATCAGTTGCCTGGTGGCGCCGAGCGAGACGATGGCGACCATCGTGTCCTCGGTGGCGCTGCGGCCGATGTTGTCGCCGTGCCACGCCACACTGTCGGATCCGTCTCTGTAATAACACAATCCGGCTGTCGTGAACGTCTCGCCCAGCTCCGGGCCGTAGTGTGCGTCGAGAGCGGTCTTGGCTTCGTTCAACGACGAGTCCGGCCACGGTTCGGAGTCGGAGTAGAACCGCACCAGGCGAGGTACGTCGACCACACGGTCGTACATCTGACGCCGCTCTGCCCGCCAGTCCACCCCGTCGACGAGACGGTCGAACAAGTCGATCGAACCGACCCACCCCGGCCGCACGTCCACCCATGCGCCGTTCGACAGTGCCCGCCTGCTCACGGTCGATCCGAGGGGGCCGAACTGCTCCTCGTCGTCGGTGAACAGCGAGCCCTGAAGTTCCACGCTCATCGGCACAGCGTAGCGGTATTCGAACGTATGTTCCACCTTATGTGAGTGGGGTGTGCGCTCCATCGGCCTATCGTGTGCACATGGGATACGAATTTCAGGTCACGGTGGACAGTGGGAAGCCTCATGAACAAGCGAAATGGTGGGCCAAGGCCCTGGGATGGATCGTCGAACCCACGGACAGTGCATTCATCGAGGGACTGATCGCGGCGGGTCACGCCAGGCAGGAGGACACCGTGGTGTTCGAGGGCAACCTGGTCTGGAAGATCGGCGCGGCGATCTTCGATCCGGACACTCCCGGAACCCCGCGTGTTCTCTTCCAACTCGTTCCCGAGCCGAAGACGGTCAAGAATCGTCTTCACTTCGACATCAGGGTCGGTGACGAACGCGAGGCCATCGCTCAGAAGCTGGTCGACGCCGGGGCCGCGATCTCGCACCGCGGTCAGGTCGGTCCGAGCACGTGGATCACCATGACCGATCCCGAGGGTAACGAGTTCTGCGTGTCCTGACAGGGGGGTCAGCGGTAGGCGCCGGGGGTTTGCCCTGTCCAGCGTTTGAAGGCACGGCGGAACGCGGAGGGTTCGGAGAAGCCCAGCCTGTTGGAGATGTCGTCCACCGAGTCGCCGCGGCTCAGTCCGGAGACGGCGGCGTCCCGTAGGACCTCCTCACGAATCTGGTTGACGGAGGTACCTTCCTGCCGCAGTAGGCGACGCAGATGGGCGGCGCTGACGGACAACATGTCCGCGATGTCGTCGGTGCCGGGTGCCTGGCCCTGCAGGCCGAGTTCGAGTGCCCGGCGGACTTGTGCGGACGCGGTGCTGTCGTAGTCGCGGGCGGTGAACAGGAGGTTGGGGGATTCGCGGAGGTACTCGGCGAGGGTGTCCTCGGTCTGCACGATGGGTGCCCGCATCGCTGAATTGTCGAATTCCAGAGCGGCTACCTCGGCTCCGAAAGTGACTCTCGTGCCGAACATTCGGTCGTAGAGCTTGCCGGTGGACGGATCGTCGAGGTCGTACGGTAGTTCGACTGAATGCAGTTTGACTCGTCCTCCGATGAGCCAAGCAGCGAAACGGTGTACCAGGACCATCCGAAAATCTGTGAGCAGTCGACCCGCAGCTGCCCGCGCCTGCTCGGGCAGGTGACTGTTGTCGGCAGGGGGGATGGTCAGACGCGTCGTCGAGTCATCGCCCGTGATCAGCATCGGGGGCATTCCGGACAGTACTCGGGTCGTTTCGGACATGCGGTTCAAGGCTGCGGAGAGGTCGGGACAGTGAATCAAGGTCAGGCAGATGACTCGAAAACTGCCGCGCCGCAGCGGCATCGACGCGAGTCCGAACAGTTCGTCACCGGTGACCTGCCATGCAGCCTGGGTGAACAGCGTGACCTGCTCGGCGGTCAGTCGCTTGCTCGGATCGTTCAGCGAGGACCGGTCGATCCCGGCGATCGTTATCGGGTAGGACAGGTCGACGCCGCCGCTCTCGGCGAGGACGACCGCCTTGGCGATGAACTCAGCAGGAATCGTACGGGCACTCATGCGATCACAGCGTGAGGAGCCTGGACGCGGCGTCGGCGAGCACGTCGTCCTTCTTGCAGAATGCGAATCGCACGAGCGTCGTCCAGTTGCTCGGCCCGGAGGCGGGCCTCGGATCGTCGACGAAGGCGCTGACCGGCACGGCCGCGACCCCGATCCTTTCCGGCAAGGTTCGGCAGAACTGCAGCGCGTCGACTCCGCCCACCGACGAGATGTCCGCACACACGAAATAGGTTCCGTCGCTTGCTTTGACGTCGAGCCCGGCGGCGGTGAGTGCGGAGGACAGAACATCTCGTTTTGCCTGCAAGGACGTGCGAAGATTCTCCACCCATGCGTCCTCGTGATTCAAGGCGTGTGCGACGGCCGGCTGGAACGGAGTTCCGCCGACGAAGGTCATGAACTGCTTGGCGGCGCGCACTGCATCGATGAGCTCACGTGGTCCCAGGGCCCAGCCGGTTTTCCAGCCGGTGGCGTTGAACGTCTTTGCGGCGCTGGACACGGTGACCGTGCGCTGGAACATTCCAGGAAGCGACGCGAGCGATGTATGGGTGGATCTCGTCGATCGCCCGGACGAGTCGGGGGAGTCGAAGGTCAGTCGTTCGTAGACCTCGTCGGTGAGGACCAGAAGATCGTGTTCGCAGGCGATTTCGGCGATCCGCGTCAGCTCGGCGTGCGTGAGTACGGTCCCGGTCGGATTGTGCGGTGTGTTGACCACGAGCAGTTTCGTGTTCGGGCCGATCGCGGCGGCCAAGGCGTCGGTGTCGAGAGCGAATCCGGTGCCGTCCGGTACCAACGAGACGGTCTTGCGACGCGCGCCGGCCAGCGCGATGGCAGCTGCATAGGAGTCGTAGTACGGCTCGATGAGCAGAACCTCTTCGCCGGGCTCGACCAGTCCGAGGATGGTGGCTGCGATGCCCTCGGTGGCGCCGACGGTGATCAGCGCTTCGGTTGCCGGGTCGTACTCGACACTCAGACGCCGCTGCCTGTCGGCGACGACGGCCTCGCGCAGAACGGGCAATCCGGGCCCGGGTGAGTACTGGTTGAAGCCGTCGGCGATGGCGCCTCTCGCGGCGTCGAGCATCGACGCGGGTCCGTCGGTGTCGGGGAAACCCTGGCCGAGGTTGACGGCTCCGGTGGACACGGCGAGCGCGGTCATCTCGGCGAAGATGGTGGATCCGAACGGGCGTAGGCGCTCGACGGTTCGGCTCTGATACTCCGCGGACATTCCTGCAGCGTAGCTGGTGTCACATTTCGGGCATCGCGGTCGCCCCGTCATCGGCGCTGTCGGTCGAGGGGTGTGATTCCTACTCGATCGGTAGGATTCCGGTCATGCGATTCGGACTCTTCATTCCTCAAGGCTGGCGACTCGACCTGGTCGGTATCGACCCCGCGGCGCAGTGGGACGTGATGCGGAATCTCGCGTCCGCCGCCGACGCCGGACCGTGGGAATCCTTGTGGGTGTACGACCATTTCCACACCGTTCCCGAGCCGACGGACGAGGCTACGCACGAGGCCTGGACTCTGATGTCCGCGTTCGCGGCGACGACGTCGCGCATCCGTCTGGGGCAGATGTGCACGTCGATGGCGTACCGCAACCCCGCGTATCTGGCGAAAGTTGCGGCGACGGTGGATCTGATCTCGGCCGGCCGCGTCGAGATGGGCATCGGTGCGGGCTGGTACGAGCACGAGTGGCGGGCATACGGATACGGCTTCCCTCCCGCCGGGCAGCGTCTGGGTGCACTCGACGAGGGTGTGCAGATCTTCAAGCAGGCCTGGGAAACCGGAGAAGCGACGCTGGACGGGAAGTACTTCCAGGTCGATGGTGCTCGGGTGTGGCCCAAGCCGGTACAGGACGGCGGTATCCCTCTGTGGATCGCAGGCGGCGGTGAGAAGGTCACGCTGAAGATCGCGGCGAAGTACGCCGACTACACCAACTTCGACGGCACCCCGGAAGGGTTCACGCGTAAGTCGGAATTGCTGAAGGGGCACTGCGACGCCGTCGGCCGCGATTTCGACTCGATCGTGCGCTCGTCCAACTACAACGTCGCGATCGGGACCACGGAAGCAGAAGTGAAGGACAGGCTGGATCAGCTACAGGCGCGTCTGACGCAGTACGTGGGGGCCGAGAAGGCGGATGCGGCGCTCGACGCGTTCCGTGGTCTTCCCGGTGTCGGCACGCCGGAGCAGATCGTCGAGAATTTGACGGCGCTGAAGGAGAAGGGGCTCGCGTACGGCATCTTCTATTTCCCGGAAGCCGCCTACGACCGTTCCGGCATCGAACTGTTCGAGCGCGAGGTAATTCCGGCCCTGTCCTGATCGGCGGTGCGCTACCGCAGTTCGTCGGGCAAGTCGTGCGGATCCACCAGGAGCTGCTGGTTGTCGGATTGACGAACCTTGGGGGACAGGCCGATGTTGGCGACCAGCAGAGCCCATTCCGCTTCGCTGATCGCCGCGGTAGCGCGCTCGATCACCGATGCGTCCGTGGTGCCCCAGGCGATGGGCATCGGGGCGACCATCTGCCAGGTGTCGCTGATCGCGTTCTTGCTGCGATCCGACAGGACCGAGATCGACGGAACCAGTTCCCCTTCGACCAGTTCGTGGCCGGGCAGCGATCGGATGCTGCGTGTGACGAGGGCGTAGTGCGACGCGCCCGCGTCGGGCTTGGCGATGTCGATCAGCGCCAGCAGGGTGACGCCGCGTGCACGCGTCTCCGCGATGACGGCGGGCACCAGCCCTCCTTCGGCGTAGAGGTCCTCGACGGTGCCGACCTTGCGCGGCGCCCAGACGGTCACCCACAAGGACGTCGCCGCCGTGATCAGGAACACCGCGCCCAGAATGTAGGACCACGGATGCGCCAACCAGAAGAACCACGCGGCGGCGGCAATCAACACGACCGCGGTGACGACGGCGGAGACACGGAGCCGCCGGACGTCGCCCATGGTCTCGTTCACCGAGTTGGCGTGGGCAACGTCTACGGGAAAATCGAATCGGCGCACCTGCCCATTATTAGCACGCCTGCAGCTCAGATCGCAGGCCCCAGCATGTCGTCGGCGTCGGTGATGCGATACGCGTATCCCTGCTCGGCGAGGAATCGTTGCCTGTGCGCAGCATATTCGGCGTCGAGGGTGTCTCGGGACACGACGGAGTAGAAATGCGCTTGTCCGCCATCGTGTTTCGGCCGAAGGAGGCGTCCGAGTCGCTGCGCTTCCTCCTGGCGTGATCCGAAGGTTCCCGAAACCTGCACTGCCACGGATGCTTCCGGGAGGTCGATGGAGAAGTTCGCGACCTTGCTGACCACGAGGGTCTGAATCTCGCCCTTGCGGAAGGCGTCGAACAGGATTTCCCGTTCCTTGTTCTTGGTCGACCCCTGAATGACCGGGGCGTTCAAGGCCTCGCCCAATTCGTCGAGCTGATCGAGGTAGGCCCCGATCACCAACGTCGGCGCGTCCTCGTGCTTCGCCAGAATGGATTTCACCACGGCGATCTTGGTGTGCGCCGTCGAGCACAGCTTGTATCGCTCCTCCGGTTCCGACACCGCGTACGCCATGCGCTCGGCGTCGGTCAGCGTGACGCGAACCTCGATGCACTCGGCGGGCGCGATCCACCCCTGCGCCTCGATGTCCTTCCACGGAGCGTCGTATCGCTTGGGGCCGATGAGCGAGAACACGTCGCCCTCGCGGCCGTCCTCACGGACCAGGGTCGCGGTCAGGCCGAGGCGACGACGGGACTGCAGATCGGCCGTCATGCGGAACACCGGCGCCGGAAGCAGGTGGACCTCGTCGTAGATGACCAGACCCCAGTCGCGCGAGTCGAACAGCTCGAGATGCTTGTACTCGCCCTTGGTGCGACGAGTGATGACCTGATAGGTGGCGATGGTCACAGGGCGAATTTCCTTGCGCTCGCCCGAGTACTCACCGATTTCCTCCTCGGTGAGCGAGGTGCGTGCGATCAGTTCGCGCTTCCACTGGCGGCCTGCGACGGTGTTGGTGACGAGGATCAGCGTCGTCGCCTTGGCCTTGGCCATCGCAGCGGCACCGACCATCGTCTTGCCGGCGCCACAGGGGAGAACGACGACGCCCGAGCCACCGGCCCAGAACGAATCCGCGGCCATCTCCTGGTAGTCGCGGAGCGACCAGTGGCCGCCCTCCTGATCCAGATCGATCGGGTGCGCTTCGCCGTCGACGTACCCGGCGAGGTCCTCGGCGGGCCAGCCGATCTTCAGCAGCATCTGCTTGAGATGCCCGCGCTCGCTCGGGTGGACGATGACCGTGTCCTCGTCGACCTTGGCGCCGAGCATCGGCGCGATCTTCTTGTGTCGCATGACCTCGGTGAGGACGGCGCGATCCAGGCTGACGAGCGAGAGTCCGTGGATCGGGCTCTTCACCAGCTGGAGGCGGCCGTACCGAGCCATCGTGTCGACGATGTCCACCAACAACGGCTGCGGCACGGCGTAGCGCGAGTAGTTGACGAGTGCGTCGACGACCTGCTCGGCGTCGTGGCCCGCTGCTCGCGCGTTCCACAGAGCGAGCGGGGTGATGCGATAGGTGTGTACGTGCTCGGGCGCTCGTTCGAGCTCCGCGAACGGAGCGATGGCGCCGCGCGCTTCACCGGCTTGCGGGTGGTCGATTTCCAGCAGCAGAGTCTTGTCGGACTGGACGATCAAAGGCCCATCGGTCACGTGTTCCTCCTACAGAACTCTTCGGCGCAGCGCGCCTGATGCGCATCGAAAATGCGCAACTGTTCCATTGTCCACATAACGTGCCGCCCGCGCATGTGAGCGGAACTGCATTGCCACTCACGTCAGTCGACGAGAGCCACCGAGGTGATGCGATGCAGCGTGAAGCGGCGTACTTCACCGGTGGCGGGGTCGAATGCCTCCAGCAGGCCTCCACCCATCGCCACCGGATCCACGACGCGCCTCGACGCGGTGCCCTGGGCATCGACGTAGCCGATCGTCACGCTTCGCCGCACCTGCAGCGCCGTCTGGAGCAGAGCGAGCGTCGCGGTCCCTGTCGCGCGGGTTCCGTCGGAACGCACGGTGTGACCGCCCGCCCGGGAGGCGCGTTCGCCCGCTCGCAGTTCGGTGACGAGCCGGGCGAGTTGCTCGTCGGTGGGTACGGCCGGGCTGCGGAACTGAGCCCGGGTTCTGCGGACCGGGACGCGCGCACCGCGGCTGCGGAGGTCGACGATGGCGCCGTTGGAATCCTCGCCTGCGGGTGCAAGACCCGCCGCGGTGAGAACGTTCATGACTTCGGCGAGGGGCGCCTGAGAGATGGCAACCGTCGGAGCGAGCGCGCGCAGCGCCAATTGTTCGCTCGCCGGGGAGGCCAGAACCTCGGCCAGCAGAGCCGGATCCTCGCACCTGACGAACGACGACGCGACACCCGCCCGGAGTCGTCCGTGGCGCCGGGCGACGTCGTCGATCAGGTAGCTCAGTCCCTGCGGAACCGGGGTACGGGAGTGCGTGGTGAACAGACTGTGCAGCTCGGCCGCGCTCATGCCCACGTCGAGAGCTCGGCGCAGACTGTCCTCGGTGATCCGGTACATCGTCGCCGCGCCTGCCGACTCGACGTCGGCCACGAGCTCGATCCGATCGTTCAGATCAGGTTCGAGAGGTCCCGGCGCCACCAGAGTGAGGTCGGCCTGGAGGAGGATGTAGTCGATCGGTTTCGGGAGAACCGATCGCATGGCGGCTTCGGCGTCGCCGCCGTGCAACAGCGCTTTGCCCGGTGACGACAGCGCGCCGCGGGCGACGATGCCGAGCGTCGTGGCTTCGTCGATCATCTTCTGCGTCGGGCGCATCGCGAACCTGGCCGCTGCCCGTGGACGTTTCCAGCCGAGTCCACGCGAGACGTCGGTGGGCGTCACCGATCGACCGGCGCCCAGATCGGCCAGGAACTCCAGGATCGTGCGACGGTCGCGCGGGGCTGCAGGCGAGCGAACTTCCTCGGACAGCGCGGCGACGGGTTTGTCGTTGGAATCGCGCATACCGATGAGCCACGGTGCACGCTGTAGATCGAGCCACGCCGACGCCAGGGCGTGCCAGCGCGCTGCAGGCGTTGCCGTCGTCCAGGCGTCGACAGCGGAGGTGGGCGCCCAGTAGTCGTCGCCGGAGTCGTTCGAGGGAAGGGGATCGGGGGTGCCGCTGGAGATCAGTGCTGCGGCCGCAAGGAGTTCGACGAGCAGTCCCACCTGGTTCTCGTCGAGACCCGTCGCTTTGGTGATGCGCTTGAGCTCTCGGATGCCGAGACCGCCGGCCTTCAGCGCCGGGGCGGGTGCGACCGCCAAGGATTCGATGATCGCAGCGCAGTGCCTGATCAGCTCGAGCGATTCGCCCGCCGCAGCAGCGTCGACGTCGGCCGCCGTGTACTTGGTCGTCGCCGGCTTGGGCGGTGTCAGTGAGGTGGGATCGGAGATCGGCTCGCCACGCAGCGCCTGACCCACCTGATGCGGAAGCTCGACCGTCTGTTCGTCCAGCCACGTCAGCAGCCCGGCGCGCAGCAGCTTCTGGACCGGGCGGTCCGGCGGCGTGCCCGGCGCGGCATCGCGGGTTCGACCGACGGGAGAAGACCTCGCGAGAGTTTCGAGGAGGCCACGTTCGCTCGACTCGATACCGGCGAGCGCTTCGGTGACGCGCTCGGGCGTGAGTGAGTCGTCGGCGTCCAGGATGCGGCCGATTCGCCACGGCACGGCGTCCGGTGCCGCGGGAGCCATCCGAAGTGTTCGTGTGCCCCAGACCAGAGCGCGTTCACCCAGCGCCGTCAGCGCCCGATCGACGGCTTTGGCGGTGGCGCGCTTGTCGATCACGTCGTCGAGACGCGCGCGGGACACGGGAAGATCACCCGCACCCTCGATCGAGAGAAGCTCGAGAATCGTCAGCGCGAGTGTGTCGAGAGAGTCGGCGCTGCGAAGAATCGACGCGCGCTGCTCGGCGCGGCCGGCGAGA
Organism: Rhodococcus sp. 14-2470-1b; assembly: GCF_002259415.1. Lineage (GTDB taxonomy): Bacteria > Actinomycetota > Actinomycetes > Mycobacteriales > Mycobacteriaceae > Rhodococcoides. Next base: position 227,039 of record NZ_NPFY01000006.1, on the reverse strand, counting down.
ACACCGATGGTCGACGGGGGTGGCACCGTCAGGTCCGGACGCAGCGTGAGAAAGCCGACGAGTTCGGAATCGGAGCGGGACTCCAGCCACGTGGCGAGGTCCGGTGGCGCTGCTTTATCGGTCATCACGTATCAGATTAGTGACCTGGACTGGTGTATGCCGCAGCGCAGGTGTCAAAATGGGCGCATGGTGAACAAGTCGAAGAAGCCCTATGTCGATCCAGGCTGGCCGGAAACCGCGCGCGGTGACCATGCGGTGACGGAATTGTCGTCCACGCGATCGGGAGGCTTGTCGCCCTACGGCGAGGAGACCGAGTTCCCGCTGCCCGTGGAGGACCTGCCCTACGCGCACCCTGTGACCGTCGTCAACCGCTGACACATCCGATACGAACAGACGAGAAAGGCCCCCGAGACCACGGTCTCGGGGGCCTTTCTCGTACCGGCAGTGTGCCTTACTGAGGCAGGAACGCCTTGTTGGCCTGGTAGAACTCGACCAGCTGTGGGTCGAGCTGAATGCCCTGCGTCGCGTCCTTGATGATCGAGGCGATCTGCGGGTCGTTGGTGAAGGTCTGCACGGCGCTCGTGATGCCGTCGATGACCTCGGCAGAGCCGTCGACCGTCGGGATGGACGTCAGGTCGGGGAGCTTGGGTGCTTCGGGAGCGGACTTCGGCGAGGCGGGAACGCTGCGCTCGGACGGTGCGCTGCTGAGGCCGAGGCTCGAGGAGCAGGAGGGCCATGCGTTCCAGCCCTGCGATGCGAGAACCTTCTCGGCGACTGCGATCTGCTCTTCGCGGCTGGCCTGGTTCGCGGTGGCTGCGTACTGCTGGCCGCCGTGCGAGTTCCAGGTGCTGGGGGAGAACTGCAGACCACCCTGGAAACCGTTGCCGGTGTTGATGCCCCAGTTGCCGCCTGCCTCGCACTGAGCGAGACGGTCCCAATCGGAGTCGGGAGCTGCGGTGGCGGTACCGGTGAAGGCGATGCCCGCGGTGCCCATGATGGCGCCGGTGACGGCGACCTTGGCGACGGTGCGGCCGGTGGTGGTCGGCTTGCGATGACGTCCGCTCATACTTTTCTTCGAATCCTCTCCACAGGCGCCTGCGAGGTCAGCTGTCGGGTTCGGGCTGAGAGGTAGCCCGGCCCGGCGTTCCCGGCAGCGAGACCGCTGCAGGATTGTCGGGCTTCACCCCAAGGAATGTTCCGCGGGAGCGGAGCGTTCCGGTTATCCGAGAGGACGTGTGGGTCCCCCGTCCTCGTCCCCTGGGTGTTCTTGGTGGGGGTCCGTTTCCGCGGGACGAGGTTTGGCGCTGCGGGAACGGATTCGGCCGAAGTTTCTCAGCCGCCACTGACCGTACTGAAGTTCCCGTGGAGTGTCACCATTTGGTAACTGTTGCTTTTTCGAGCCGTCGCGCGGCGTGCTCGTATCCGATTTTCGGTAACGAACGAATCTGCAGCTAGAGGCTTCGGCACCGCGACGACGTCCGTCCGTTGCCCTTCCGTTACCCCACTGTTATGTGATGGAAGTCACACCCATCCGGATTGGGGCGGGAGGGGCTGGAGTGATCAGGCGTCGACGATGTCCTTGCCGAGTGGCATCAGAGAGATCGGAATCATCTTCAGGTTCGCGATCGCGAGCGGAATCCCGATGATGGTGATGGCCATTGCGAAAGCGGTGGCGATGTGTCCGATGGCGAGCCACACACCGGCGACGATCAGCCAGATCACATTGCCGATCACCGATGCGACGCCGGACGTCGGACGTTCGACGACTGTCTTGCCGAACGGCCACAGTGCATAGACGCCGATTCGGAAGGACGCTATTCCGAACGGAATCGTGACGATGAGGATGCAGCAGATGATCCCCGCTGCGAAATAGCCGAGTGCGAGCCACAGCCCGCCGAAGATCAGCCAGATGATGTTCAGTATCGGACGCATGGTCGGTACTCCCGTCTATCGTGCTCGTCGGCCGGAAAACAGTGCGAACACCAGCGCCAGCACGAAGCCGAGCGGTGCGGCGATCATCGCGGTCAGGTACAGCCACAACGGCGGCTCGTTTCCGCCCACCGCCGGAACCAGAAAGATCGCCGCGATGGCAACCAGTCCGGCAACGAAAAGAACGAGTGCTACGCGCAGCAGAGCCGAGCCGGCTCGGGGTCGTCGATCGGTCACACTGCACGACGGTAGTCGCTCGACGGGGAAGAAACCCAGATGCTTGCACCGGCGTAGTCGCGGTAGACTGTCGTATTCGCGTCTCGCCGATCGTGCGGGGCGCGAAATTTTGTGCCAGCAACAACAATCGAGACAAATGGACGGGTGAGCGCAGTGCCTACCGGCAAGGTGAAGTGGTACGACGTCGACAAGGGATTCGGCTTTCTCTCTCAGGAGGAAGGTGAGGACGTCTACGTTCGCTCGTCTGCGCTCCCCGCAGGTGTCGACGGCCTCAAGGCAGGTCAGCGCGTGGAATTCGGCATGGCCGCAGGCCGCCGCGGACCTCAGGCGCTCAGTCTCAAGGTCCTCGAACCGGCTCCGACCGTGCGTCAGAACACACAGGGTCGGCGCGAGCATGTCGAGCGCAAGCACACCCCGGACCAGCTGCACGGAATGGTCGAGGACATGATCACGCTGCTCGAGGCCACCATTCAGCCGGAGCTGCGCAAAGGCAAGTACCCCGACCGCAAGACCGCCCAGAAGATCTCCGAGGTCGTCCGCGCCGTCGCACGTGAGCTCGACAGCTGATCAGTCGGTCTTGGTCGCGATCGACCAGATCGCGTGGCTGATGATCTCCTCCTGCTGAGTGTCGGAGTCGATGACGCCCGACGGGAGTCGAATTTCGACGCCCAGCAACTCCCTGCCCTCGTCGTCGAGGGGCTGGACCGTCATGCCCAGCTTCTCGTCGGGCAGGTAGAGGGTGTCCGACTCGACGGCTCCGTCGCCGTCCGCGTAGACCGCGGCGAGGATCCAGGGCGCCGAGGTGATCTCACCGGGCAACGACAGCTGCAACGGGTGGCCCTCGCGCACCGGAACGGTGGCGCTGGTGCCGTCGGTGTCGCACAGCGGTTCGTTCACTGGGCAGTAGAGGTACGGCTCGACGACGACGGTTCTACCGTCGGCGAATGCGGTGACTGTCGGCCGATGCGACGGTGCATCCTTGACGAGCAGCGCGAGAACCGCGACGAACGCAACTGCGACGACTACGAGGCCGACGGTGCCGATGGCCAGTATCTTCTTGGTCTTCGGTGCGAAATTCACTGTGCTCACGTTCTGTTCGTACTGGTCGCGGCGGACGGATGTCCGACGGCGTCGGGGATTACCTGTTCTGCGTGATCGGGTCGGTTGCCCCCGAATCCGGGGAGCAGCGACTTCCCACGGTAGGTGAGGAAGGTCTGGACCAGGCCGACCGTAAGCACCACCGACACGACGGTGAAACCGAGCCAGAACTCGGTGGGCAGCAGTACGCCCATGGTTCCGCCGAGTACCCAGCAGAGCTGGAGTACGGTCTCGGATCGACCGAATCCGGAGGCGATGGATTCCGGTGGCAGGTCCGACTGCAGTGACGCGTCCAACGAGACCTTGGCCAGTGCGCTCGCCGCGGAGGCGATCAGCGCGGCAAGTGCGGCGGTCAGCAGACTGCCGGTGATCGCCGCGACGATCGCGCCGATGGTGACCGCGGTGGTGCACCGGAGAACGACGATGGCAGGCCTGCCCAGTTTGATCCGTGCGCCTGCCGCGTTGCCGGCGAAGTTGCCGATCGCGGCTGCGGCGCCGACGAGGCCCAACATCGCTGCCTGCCTGATCGGCTCGTGTTCGGTCTGCGCTTTCGCGACGAAAGCCACGTAGAGCGTCAGAAAACCGGTAAGGATTCGAATGGTTCCGTTACCCCAGAGCCCGATGATCACTGCCTTGCCCAAAGGCTGACGCCGCGCTTTCGCAGGCGTAGCCGACGGTGTTTCCTCGGCTCGGCCGCGTCGGATCACTTCCGTCTGGGCGTCGTCGCCGTGGTAGCTCAGGGTTGCGGGGACTTCGCCTTCGGTGACTTCGACCCAGGATGGGATGCGCATGCTGAGGTATGCACCGAACACCGTGATGGCGGCGACGAACCAGAGCGCACCGGGGGAGCCTGCGACGAACGCGATTCCGGCGGCGATTCCGCCCGCGACGATGGTGCCGCCGATGAGGCCGAACACCGTGAGCCGGGAGTTGACCCTGACGAGGTCTATCTCGGGTGGAAGTACGCGCGGCGTCACCGCGGATTTGAGCACTGCGAAGGATTTGCTGAGTACCAACATTCCCAGTGCGGCCGGGTACAGCACCCAACTGTCGAAGTTGAACACCAGCACCACCGCCAGTACCGTCCGCAGACCGAACGAGGTGGCGAGCGCGATGCGACGACCGTGCTGCAACCTGTCCAGCATCGGTCCGATCAGCGGCGCGATGACGGCGAACGGTGCGATCGTGATGACGAGGTAGAGCGCGACCTTCAGCTTGTCCTCGCCGGTTGCGGCGGAGAAGAACAACGTGTTGGCCAGGGCGACGGCAATGGCAGCGTCGGACGCGAAGTTGGCCATGGTCGCGTAGGTCAGCGCCGTCAGGCCGGACTTGTCGGCTCCGTCGGCTTTCGCTGCGCGCTGGAACGTCGCGATGCCCTTGCCCGTCAGTTCTCGGCTGCGCATCGCGGCGACCCGGGTGACCGTCAGCTTTCGGGGGATCGGAGGCGGCTTCGGTCCCTGCGGTTTCTGCGCTTGCGGTTTCTGCGCCTGCGGCTGATCGGCATGAGGCTGGGTATTCGGTGGGTGCAGAGGAGGCAACGGGGTACGCCGGCTCGCGGCGCGGGGGGCCGGCCGGTAATTGTCGAACCCTGGGTGGTCCTCACCCGCGGGGGCGTCGGAATCACGGGGATCGGTCACAGATCAATTCTGCACTGAAAGTCGGATGGGCGAGTACACCGACTCACGTGAACTCCACCTCGTACATCGTCGGCCACAATTTTCCGGTCACGAGGAACCGGTCGGTGCCCGGTATCTGTGCGATGCCGTTGAGGACGTCGGCTCCGGCCCGCTCCTCGTCGGTCATCGCGTCCCACAGCGGCCGGGCGTCGATCGTCGCCGTGACTGCGCCGGTCTGCGGATCGATCCGCGCGATGTCGAACGTCTTCCACACGTTCGCGTACACGGAACCGTCCTCGGCGCACTCGAGCTCGTTGAGGTCGGACAGCGGGTCACCGTCCTGAGTGACGGTGACCTCGCCGGTGACGTCGAACGTCACCGGATCCCGGAACGTCAGCGTCGACGAGCCGTCACTCATGATCAGGCGCGACGAACCGTCCGTCGCTTCGCACAGGCCCCACCCTTCGCCGTCGTAGTCGACGCGGGTGCGTTCGGCGAGAGTCAGCGGGTCGCGGGCGAACGCGACACCGTCCTGCCAGGTGATCTGCCAGGCCGTGCTGTCGGTGACGGTGATGCCTTCACCGAAGTACGAGGAGGACAGGTCGACCTGCCGGAGAATCTCGCCTGTGTCGAGGTCGCTCACGCGAACGTAGGACGTTCCGTTGCGACCCGTGCTCTCGTACAGTTCTCCGTCGGAGATCTCGAGCCCCTGGGTGAACGACGTCCGGTCGTGGGGAAGCGTGCGAACAACGGTGACGGACAGTGCGTCGGCCGGTGTCGCCGACGATTCCGGTTCTGAAAGGGTGCATCCGGTCACCAGTCCCACTGCGGTGAGCAGACCCAGCGCGGCAGCCGCCGTGGTCTTCACCCTGGAACGAAACGGCGCAGGCATCGCCCCATCATGGCAGCCCGAACTGGGCGCATCCGAAGTGATGCGGCAAAATGAATGTGTGAGTTTCACATCGTCTCCTGAGCTCGACCAGATTCGCCCCGTTCTCGCCGACGCCGCGGAGTTGGCTCGTGCGGCGCTGATCGATTCGGCCGAAGGCGGCGTCGGAGAATATCTCGGCGTCACCGCCGAGGATCGCTCGGCGGCCACGCACCGCTTCCGTGCCGAATTGCAGGGCTACCGCGGATGGCAGTGGGCTGTGGTCGTCGCCGCGCCCGAGGACGCCGACGTCGCGACCATCAGCGAAATCGTGCTGCTCCCCGGCCCCGACGCTCTCGTCGCGCCCGCGTGGTTGCCGTGGGACGAGCGGATCCGTCCGGGCGACCTCGGACCGGGTGATCTTCTCCCGCCCCGGCAGCAGGATCCACGTCTGGTGCCCGGGTACGTGGCGACCGGTGACCCCGCTGTCGACGACGTCGCTCTCGAACTCGGGTTGGGCCGTACGCAGGTTCCGAGCCGGGAGGAGCGACTCGACGCGGCCGAACGGTGGCACGACGGTGACTTCGGGCCGGGTAGCGAGATGGCCAAGGCCGCCCCGTCGACCTGCGGTCTGTGCGGATTCTTCCTGCCGATCGCCGGGTCGTTGTCGGCAGCCTTCGGAGTGTGCGGCAACGAGTACTCCGCCGACGGGCGAGTGGTGCACGTCGAGTACGGCTGTGGCGCGCACTCCGACACCGAGCTGCCCACCGGCGCCGGGTCTCCGCAGTTCGACCCGTACGACGACGCGGCTCTCGAGGTCGTCGCCACACCACCCGCACCGGAGGCCGCCACGCCTGATGCCGAGCCGGGGGCCATCACGCCCGAGGCCGAGTCGGAGGCTCTCGTCGACGCCGCCGAGCAGGACGATCGATCGACCGATTGAGCGATCCATTCGACACCGAATCGCTGCGTGCGGCGGTTCTGTCCGCATGGACGTCGTCGCCGACGCGATTGCGGGAGGACTCTGCCACCGAGAGTGATCTGGTGCGCGGTGGTTATCGCGAACGGCTGCTGACCGAGCTGGCGCAGAACGCCGCCGACGCTGCCGCACGCGGCCGGGTGCCCGGTTCGCTCCGCGTGTGGTCGGAAGGGGAGTTCCTGCACGTCGCGAACACCGGCGCTCCGCTCGATCGAAGTGGGGTGCACGCTCTGACCGCGTTGCGGGTGTCCGCGAAAACCGAGGGTGTCGGGCGGTTCGGTGTCGGTTTCACCGCGGTGCGCGCAGTCAGTGACGAGATCGAATTTCGTTCCGCTGCAGGCGGAGTGGTCTTCAGCGCCGATCGGACGGTGCGGGCGCTGGCGGACGCCGGGGTGGTGCCGCCGGCGGCCGGTGTTCCGGTTCTGCGACTGGCGTGGCCGAGTTCGGTCCCGCCCGCCGACGGATTCGACTCCGAAGTCGTGTTGCGGGTGCGAGACGCAGACGAGATCCTCGCCTCGATGCGCGAGGAAGCGGCGTCGCTGTTGCTGGAACTGGAAGCGCTGACGGTCATCGACATAGCCGGCGACCGCCTCGAACGCACCGTCACCGGTGTCGGGAACGGGGTGGAAGTCGTCGACGTGGACGGGGGCCGGTGGTGGCAGTATCGCACCGAGCGTGTGCGGTGGCTGATTCCGACCGTCGACGATCGGCCGGTACCTGATTCCGCGAATGTTCTTCGCGCGCCGACGCGTTCGGACGAGGAGTTGTCGCTACCGGCGATGCCGATCGCCGACGTGGCCATGCAACCCGATCGCCGACGGGTACTCCCCGGTGCCGATGTGGCCGGGCTTGCCGCCGGATACGGCCGGATGCTGGCGGCCCTGCCTTCCTCGGTGCGACCGACGTTCGTCCCGGTGCCCGGGTTCGCGCGCAGTGCCGTCGACGAGGTCCTGCGGGAGTCGATTCTGCGTGAGGCATCCTCAGCTGCATGGCTTCTCGGAGTCGGAGGGGTGGATCTGGTTCCGTCCCGAGCCATGGTTCTGCCCGGGCTCACGGACGAGTTGGCGGAGGTACTGGCCGAGACGTTCCCGGAGTTGGTTGCGCCGTCGATGTCCGGTCCACGACACGCAGCGGCGTTGGCTGCGGTCGACGTTCGTCGCATCGGGTTGGCGCGTCTCGCCGAGATGCTCACCGGTGTGGACCGCGAACCGGCGTGGTGGGGTCGGTTGTACGACGGGCTCGCGGCTCTGGTCGTCGACGGCGTTGCATCGGAAGAGCTTGCTGCACTTCCTGTTCCGCTCGCTGACGGCCGTACGGTGACGGGGCCGCGCACGACGGTACTCGGCGACGGCATCAACAGTGCGATCGGAGTGCACTGGACTCGATTGGTTCACCCCGATGCCGCCCGACCTCTGTTGACGAGGCTGGGCGCGGCACAGTTGTCCGCCGCGGAGATGCTGTCCGATCCTGCGCTGGAAGCTCTTCTGGACGAACTGGACTGGGACGACGGTGATGCCGTCGACGAGCTGACCGACGCCGTACTCACTCTTGCCGTGAACGCCGACGGTCTGCCCGGGTGGCTCGGATCGATTCCGTTGTCCAGTTCCACCGGTGAACTGCGTGCGGCGGACGAATTGTTGCTGCCCGACGCACCGTTGGCGGCCGTCTTGTCCGAGGACTCGCCGTTCGGCACGGTCGATCCCGCCGTCGTACGTTCACACGGACCGGATGCGCTACGCGCAGTGGGCGTCGGCTGGGGATTCGGGGTCGTCACCGACGACCTGCCGACCGAGCCGGATCACGACCTCGACGACGAGGCTGCGTGGTGGGCGTCGCTGGCCGATGACCCGGAGACGCTCGTCGCGGTCCGCGACCTGGATCTCGTGGACTCCGATGCCTGGCCGGAAGCGCTGTCTCAGCTGTTGGCGGACCCGAGAACACGCGCCGCGCTGCAGGATCGGGACGGATACACCGCGTGGTGGTTGCGGCGGCACGCCGTCGTCGACGGCGCGTCTGTCGGAACGTACCGTGCGCCGTCGGACACGACGTTCGACGGACTGCTCGACGTGTTCGAGCATCCGAGTGCGGACGATCTCGCAGCTGCGCTGGCGCCGAACCACTGCGACAGCGCCTGGTTCACCCGGCTGCTGATCGAGCGTCTCGCCGATCCCTCGCGCGCACCGACTCCTGCGGTGATCGCGACAACTCATACAGCGATCGCCGACGCAGTGGCGTCGGGGCGCGTCGAGGAGGACGATCTGGACCTGCCGCCGCAGGTTCGATCGGTGTCGGGTGCACTCGTCGACCCGATCGATGCGATGGTGCTCGATCGACCGTGGCTCGCCGCCGTCGTCGACGCCGACGTCACCGTGTTGTCGACACTGGAGTCCGCGTCCGTGCTGGCTTCGGTGCTCGATGTGCGCCTCGCCTCGGACGTTGTCCACGGTGATGTGCGAGGCGTGGGACGGGTGAGTTCCTTCGATCGCGAGTCGTCGTCGGTGTTGGCCTGCGCGGCACTGGGACTCGACCTGCCCACGGGGCGGGTCGTCGTGCACCACGAGTTGATTGTTCGACTTCGCGGAGCTGTGGCGGGGGAGCGAACCCTCGCCTGGTGGGTGACCGAGGACGGCGTCACTCACATCGCCGACGGCAGGGAGGTCGAAGGTGGACGCTGACGTCCTTCAGTGGATGGTCGAGCATCGCGTGGCCTGGGTGACATCACTGTTCTGGGTGATCACGACACTCGGGAACACGGTGTGGATGTTCGTCTGGTCCATCGCGGGATGCGCAGCATTGCTGACGTCCGGCCGTCGGCCCGACGCGAGCATGGTCGGCGGCGCGATGTTGACGGGTTGGGGCGCAATGAGTCTGGCCAAGCTGCTGTGGGGGCGCGCCAGGCCACCGGTTCCGGAACGACTGGTCGAGATCTCCAGCTTTTCGTTCCCCTCCGGCCACGCGATGATGTCCGCCATCCTCGCGACGGTGACGATCGCCGTCCTGGTGACGTCACGGACGCCGTGGCTGCACAGGCGCAGCCTGCTGGCGCTGCCCGTCGCCGGCACCCTGGCGATCGGGTTCTCCCGGATCTACCTGGGTGCCCATTGGACGACGGACGTGCTGGCGGGCTGGGTGTTCGGAGCCCTGTGGGGATTGCTGTGGATCGTCGTGGTCCGCGCGATCAGCCGCGATCAGCGACCTTGAAAGTCGGACCGCTGCGCGATGACGAGGAGTTCGTCGCGCATCGAGGGGCTACTGACTGCGTGCGCGCGTGCGTAGAGAGCGCGGAGCGAGCGGGTGTGGTTACGGCGGGTACGGAACTGCGAAACGAACTTCATGGCCTTGCTTTCGTGGATCATCCGGTTGCTTGAAACTGACATAACCAATACTCCACGTTAAATCTGTGTAACTCAACCGATTCAGAGGTGAGTTTCCGCACGTCAGAGCGTGTGTAGGGTGACGACGATTACGTGCAGCGCACGACGTGACGTGGGTTATGGAGGTCGAACAGTCAGTTCAAGCCGCGCTGCGCGGTCTTGCTGCCGCGCCTCGATGCCGCGCGTTGGACCAGAAACACCACGTAACCGGTTGCTCCGACACCGATTCCGGCCCAACAGACGGGCAGCGCCGACGACCACCGCTCGCCGACGAGCAGAACGACGACGGTTGCCGCTATCCACAGGGCAAGTCCGGCCGCGAGCACCGGAGCCGGATCGGTCAGCCTGGGGCTGAGCTCGTTCGGTTCCGACTCGGGGTCCACGAAATGTAGGTTACCTCCATGGCCTTCCAGTCCCGGCTCCTGGACAACTACTTCAAGATCACCGAACGTGGATCCACCGTTGGATCCGAAGTGCGCGGCGGCGTCGTCACGTTCGTGGCGATGGCGTACATCGTCGTACTCAACCCGTTGATCCTCGGCAGCTTCTCGGCCGACGACGCAGCGGCCAAGACGGACGTGCTCGGCAACATCCTGCCGGTGTCGCAAGTCGCCGCCGTGACCGCGCTCGTCGCGGGATTCATGTCGATCCTGTTCGGCATCGTCGCCAACTATCCCTTCGGCATCGCAGCCGGACTCGGCATCAACACCCTCCTGGCGGTCACCATCGCACCCCAGGTCACCTGGCCCGAGGCAATGGGCCTGGTGGTGATCGACGGAATCATCATCGTGCTGTTGGCCGTCACCGGATTCCGCACCGCCGTGTTCAACGCGATCCCGTCCGAGCTGAAAGCTGCGATCGCAGCGGGTATCGGAGCATTCATCGCGTTCATCGGTCTGGTCGACTCCGGATTCGTCAGGAGAGTCCCCGACGCCGCCGGTACGACGGTTCCCGTCGGGCTCGGCATCGACGGCTCCATCGCGTCGTGGCCGACGGCCGTGTTCGTCTTCGGACTTCTCCTCATGGGCGTCCTCGTCGCACGCAAGGTGCGCGGTGGTCTGCTCATCGGAATCGTCGTCACCACCGTCGTCGCGGCCATCGTCGAGGCCGTCACCGACGTGGGTCCGTCGCAGGGCGTCGACCCCAAGGGCTGGAACCTCAGCGTTCCGATTCTCCCGGATCAGCTCTTCCAGATCCCCGACCTGTCGTTGGTCGGAGACGTGAACCTGTTCGGCGCCTTCACCCGCATCGGTGTGCTGGCGGCAAGCCTGCTGGTGTTCACCCTCGTGCTCGCTAACTTCTTCGACGCGATGGGGACGATGACCGGCCTGGGCAAGGAGGCCGAACTCGTCGACGAGAAGGGCACACTCCCCGGAATCGGTAAGGCACTCGTCATCGAGGGAACCGGCGCCATCGCAGGCGGCGGTGCGTCGGCGTCGTCGAACACGGTGTTCGTCGAGTCCGCCTCGGGAATCGCTGAGGGCGCACGCACCGGCCTGGCCAACGTGGTCACGGGTGTGCTGTTCCTCGCCGCGATGTTCTTGACGCCGTTGACCGCCATCGTCCCGATCGAAGCAGCGGCCCCCGCCCTTGTCGTGGTCGGCGCATTGATGATCGGACAGGTCAGGGACATCGATTTCACGAAGTTCGAGATCGCCCTTCCCGCGTTCCTGACCATCCTCGTGATGCCGTTCACCTACTCCATCGCGAACGGTATCGGCGTCGGCTTCATCGCCTGGGTGATACTCGCGGTCGGTCGAGGCAAGGCCAAGTCGGTACATCCCCTGCTCTGGGTCGTCGCTCTACTGTTCGTGGCGTATTTCGTGGTCGGACCCATCACGGACGCGGTTACCTGAGCTCATCCTCGCTGCTAGGCGTAGTCTCCTCGCTGTGACGTCGGGAAATAACGTTAAGGACAACCGTGAATTGGCGAGCGACCTGTCGCTTGCCGTCGTGCGATTGACTCGTCATCTGAGGGGGAGACGTGTCGATTCGCAAGTGTCGCTGACTCAGCTGTCGGCCTTGGCCACGCTGAGCCGTGAGGGTGACATGACACCGGGGGCTCTTGCGGCTCGGGAGCGCGTGCAGCCACCGTCGATGACCAGGGTCATCGCGTCACTGGCGGACCTGGGATTGGTGGTGCGCACCGCGCATCCGACCGACGGCCGTCAGGTGATCGTGTCGTTGTCGCCCGCCGGGCACACGCTCATCGCGGACGAGGCAAGTGCTCGTGAGGCGTGGATGACTGCGCAGTTAGCCGGGTTGAACGAGACCCAGCTCGCAACCCTGCGCGATGCCGTGGGGATCATCAGCGCCTTGGTGAGCGAGTCCGAATAGGCAGGGGCCTCGTGAGGGCCGGAGTGGAGCCTGCGGAACGACTCGTTAGGCCAGGAGTGGAGCCTGCGGAACGACTCGTTAGGCCAGGAGTGGAGCCTGCGGAACGACTCGTTAGATAGGTTTAATATCTATAGAGTGCCCGCAGCCTCGCCGATGTTCGCCGCGCTTCGAACGCGCAACTACCGACTGTGGGCGTCGGGGCAGATCGTGTCGCTCGTCGGGACCTGGATGCAACGTGTTGCTCAGGACTGGCTGGTTCTGACGCTGTCCGGTGGCAACGGTTTCGCCGTCGGGATCGTCATGGCGTTGCAGTTCGGTCCGACGTTGCTGCTGTCGGTGTGGGGCGGTGTGCTGGCGGACCGGTACGACAAGCGCAAGCTTCTGATGATCACGCAGGTTTTCGCTGCGGTGTGCGGACTGGTGCTCGGCCTGTTGGACGTGGGCAATGTCGTCGAACTGTGGCACGTCTACGTCATCGCGTTCGTGTTGGGGTGCTCGTCGGCCATCGACGCCCCGGTGCGTCAATCCTTCACCATCGAGATGGTCGGCAAGGAAACGCTGTCCAACGCAATTGCGTTGAACTCCATGACGTTCAACATGGCCCGAATCATCGGGCCTGCCATCTCCGGTGTCCTGATCACGCTTGTCGGAACGGGCTGGGTCTTTCTGATCAATGCAGCGTCCTTCACTGCCGTCTTCGGTGCATTGATCGCGATGCGCGCGAAGGACTTGTTCGCCGTGGAACGTGCCCCGCGCGCGAAAGGACAGGTGCGAGCCGGCTTTTCCTACGTGTGGGGCAGGCCTGATCTGCGAGTGTTGCTGGCGACGGTGTTCGTGGTGTCCACGTTCGGGTTGAATTTCCCGCTGAGTCTCGCGGTGTTGGCGCGTAACTCGTTCGGCAGCGGTGCTGACGCGTACGGGCTGCTGTCGACGACGCTGGCGGTGGGAACATTGCTGGGAGCGACGCTGGCAGCGCGACGATCGACGACGCCTCGGCTCCGGTTGTTCCTCGGGGCGATCATTGCGTTCGGTTTCTTCGAGTTGCTCGTCGGATTGATGCCGAATTACCTGCTCGTTGCGCTGCTGCTGATTCCGACGGGTGCACTGAACCTGACGTTCTCGACGTCGGCGATGAACATTCTGCAGATGTCCGTACCGTCGGACATGCGCGGACGGGTCATGGGTATCTACATGCTCTGTTTCCTCGGGGGTACTCCGATCGGAAGTCCGGTCCTCGGGTGGTTGGCGGACGTACTGGACCCCCGCGCCCCTCTCGTCGTCGGCGGCGTCGTCTCGCTCCTGACCGGCGTGATCGCGGCCGTGTACCTGATGAAGCACAACGGTTTACGGATCGGGGTCAGCTGGGCCGCGCCGGGTCGTCGGCTGCCGTCCCTGGAGGTGACGTCAAATCCAGCCGTGGCGTCGCGCAACGGCTGACGCCTCGTGCCGATTGGCTGCTCCCAGTTTCGCTGCGGCCGAGGACAGGTAGTTGCGTGTGGTTCCCTGGGACAGGTGCGCGCGCGAGGCGATCTCGGCGATGGTCGCGCCGTCGGCTGCGAATTCGAGAACGTCCGCCTCACGCGGGGTCAGTGGTGAATCTCCCGCGCCGATGGCTTCCGCGGCGAGCGATGGGTCGACGTATCGGCCGCCTCCGTGCACGGTCCGCACCACCTCGGCGAGCGTCGCGGCCGACGTCGTCTTCGGTAGGAAGCCGCGAACTCCGGCTTCCAATGCCTTCTTGAGATACCCCGGCCTGCCGTGGCTGGTGACGATGATGGCGGCACAGGTGGGGACGGCGTCGGCGATGAGTCCCGCGGCCTCGATACCGTCGATTCCCCCCATCTGCAGGTCGAGAACAGCGATGTCGGGTGAGTGTTCCTTCGCCGCGGTGACTGCTGCCTCCCCGGAATCGGACTGCGCGACGATGTCGATGTCGTCCTCGAGCGACAGCATCGTCGCGAGGGCGGAACGTATCAGATTCTCGTCGTCGGCCAGGAGTACGCGGATCATGAACCAACCTTAGGAGTGGAGCCTGCATGGGTGGAGGCGCTTGTCGCTGCCGAGGCGAAGGTCGCGGTCAGGGTGAACTCGTCCTCGGTGAGGGTGGTGTCGACGGTTCCGCCGACGGCGGCGAGTCGTTCCCGGAGTCCTGCGAGTCCGGTGCCGTCGGTTGTCCGTTGCTGGTGGGGGACGTTGTTGGTGATGCGGACGGAGTTCTCGGTGACGTCGATGCTGCTGTGGGTGGCGTCGGAGTGGCGGAGGATGTTGGTGGCACCTTCGCGCACGATCCAGGCGGCGGCTTCGCTGAAGTCGGGTGAGACGTCGTCGGGGCTGCCGGTGACGGTCGTGTCGATGCCCGCGGCCCGCAGAAGTGAGCACGCACCGTTCAGTTCGCTCGCGAGGTCGATCGAGCGGTATCCGCGGACCAGTTGTCTGGCCTCGGTCATGGAGTGCTGAGCCAGGTCTCGGACTTCTTCCATCTGCTCGGCGGCGCGCTCGTCGCCGCGCCGGGACAGTGTGGCGGCGAGTTCGCTCTTGACCGCGATTGCGGACAACGCGCGGCCGACGACGTCGTGCAGGTCGCGGGAGAAGCGGAGTCGCTCCTCGGCGACGGACAGCAAGGCTGCCGCTTCACGGGACGAGTCGAGTTCCGTGACGACGGCCAGGAGCCACATGGACAGCTTGACCGTGGCTGCCATACCCACCACGACGACGAACGCGACGACGCCGGCGAGAGGGCCGTAGGGGGAGACGCCGGTTGCGACGCCGACGACCACGCCGATGGCCGCCGACCACCGCAGCGGGATCAGGGCCGTCACCGGGATGGCCACGATCAGTAACGCCCACATCTTGAACGTGGCCGTTCCGGCGATCCCCGCCACCGCGGCGGACACCGCCGTGATGGCGAGGGGCCACCGAATCTCGCCGCTGCGCATTCCGCCGATGATCGGCATTCGGTGCACCGTGATCGCGGTCGCGCCTGCGGTGACGGCGAGAGCGACTCCGGAGACCCACAGTCGCTCGGTCACCGATTCTGCGAGCGCGACCACTCCGAGAAGCACGACGATGCTCACGAACGACTGACGGGTGTAGAGCCGTACTTTGTCGACGTCGGTGGTGTCCCGCCATGTCGTTCGCGGATCGAGGTAGCGCCGCAGTTTCATGTTCACCACCTTTCCAGAGCCTGACCGAGGTCTCTAGGCACGCGGTTCCCAACGGAAGTGTGTCTTGGCGATCACGATCGACCCGACGATCCACGCGGCGATGACCAGAATCGGCTTCAGGGCGGGGGAGAAGGTGTCGGCGAAGGCGAGCGCGGCCGAATCCGGATCGGTGGTTCCGAGCCAGCCCAGGTTGACGACGTCGAGGACGGCCGCCATCGGAGTCAGGTCGATGACCGTGTCCACCGACTCGGGAACGATTCCCCGCAGGAACGACGTTCCGGCCATGGCGACGAGGATGATCGGCAGGCTGGTGATCTGTGCTGCCTCGGCGTTGCGGGTGAACGTCGAGGTGATCAGGGCCAGTGCAGCGAACAGTGCTGCGCCACCGCCGAATCCGACCACGAGGAGAATCGGGTTGACGGGGAGTCCGCCTCCCAGGACCGCGATGACGGCGACGATCACGATGGTCAGGACAATCGTCAGAGCGAACGACGGTACCGCCGGGCCGAGCAGGATCTGGTTGTCCGTCGCTTCACCGGTGCGAAGTCGCTTGAGCACCAGCTCGTCCCGTCTCGTGGCGTACGCCGAGAGCAGGTTGTAGTACACCAGGAACACGAGCAGGAACAGGGAGAAGACCTCGAGTGCGGAGGACACGATCGTGTCGGTCAATCCCGCGTCACTGTTCCGCCCGATGATCAGGACCACCACGGGGAACAGCAGCGGCATGATCATGGCGTTGAACAGCAGTACTCGGTTGCGGACGAGGAGGGTGAACTCCGAGCGCGAGAGAGTGGCCAGGGTGCTCATGCTGCAACTTCCTTACGATCGTCGAATTCGTCTGCGATGGAGAGGAACACGGTCTCGAGCGATGCGGCGCGTGCATCGAGTCCTTCGAGGCGTACTCCGGACTGTCGTGCCCACAGCAGCAGGTCGGTCAACGTGTCCTGCACGGTCTGGGTGGCGATGACGAGACGACCGCCTTCGATGTCGAGCGTCGCACCCGGTAGTTCGGGGAGCGTCACGGGTGGTAGCTCCAGATGGATCTTCGCAGGATGCCCCGAGATGACGTCCGCGACGGTTCCGCTACGGACGACGCGGCCCTTGTGCATGATCGCGAGCCGGTCGCACAGCTGCTCGGCTTCGTCCAGGTAGTGCGTGGTCAGCATGATGGTCACTCCGGACTGCTTGAGTTCCTCGATCAACGTCCATGTGTTGCGGCGACTCTCGGGATCGAGACCCGTCGTCGGTTCGTCGAGGAACAGCACACGCGGCTGTCCGATGATCGCGCAGGCCAGGTCCAATCGTCGTTGCTCGCCACCGGAGAGGAACTTGACCCGGGTGTCCGCACGGTCCGCCAGATCCACTCGGGCGAGGACGTCGCGTGCCGGCAGCGGGTTGCTGCACGTGCCCGCCCACATCTCCAGGCTCTCGAGTGCGGTCAGGTCGGACGGAAGCCCACCCTTCTGGAGCATGATCCCCAGATTCGGGCGCACGTCGCGGCGGTCTCGGACCGGATCCATGTCCATGATGGACACGGTCCCTTCACTGGGGCGCGAAAGTCCCTGGATCACTTCGAGAGTGGACGTCTTACCGGCGCCGTTGGTGCCGAGGAGTCCGAACAGTTCGCCCTCCCGCACCGAGAGGTTCAGGTCGCTGACCGCCTCGAAGGAAGTCTTGCCGGTGCCGTACCGACGGGTCATGCCGTCGACTTCGATGATGCTCATCGCTTGCCCCACTCACGGAGACCGAACGCGAAGCGTGCCGCGAGGAACACGACCGCGACCGCGGCGACGATCCACACGAGCGTGCTGGTTCCCACGAGGGCGATGACAGCGGCCAGGAGGGCAAGGGAGATGACGATGACGACGACTTCGCGCGCCATCGTCGGCGCGGGGCCGAACTCCATCAGGTCGGTGAAGAGGTTTCCTTCGTCTGGTTGTTTCATGAGAACAACTCTCGCCCGATCGGGCCGCGACCAGTAGTGCTGTGCGTCATCGGCTGGCGTGACGATGTCACGGCCGAGCCATGACAAATGTCAGGGGGCGGAGACGAGCTCCACCTGATCTCCACCCGTGGGTCGATACGAATGCACTCGATCGTTCCTAGCGTTGTGGACATGAACATCACCTGGATCGTCCTCATCGCAGCCCTGGTTCTCTACCTACTGTTCCGCCGCATGACGGGTCAGATGATCGAAGCCCGCCGGACATTGGTGCTCCCCGGCATCGTTGCGGTCATCGGCGTCGCGAGTATCGGGTCCGTCGGCATCACCCCGATGGCCGTTGCCTTCGTAGCGTTCGGCGCCGCCGTCGCCGCGGCTCTGGGAGTGCTTCGCGGGTTCACCATCAAGATAGAACCCCGCGACGGCTTCGCCTTCATGCGCTACACGGTCGCGTCGGTGGCCCTGCTGATCGCGTCGGTTGCCGTACGTCTGGTCGCGTCACCGATCGAAGCCTCCATCGACGCGTCGGCAGCAACCGTCGCAGGACACGCGCTGATGCTGTCGCTGGGCGTCGGCTTCCTCGCCGAGGGCCTGGTGGTTCTCTACCGCGCCACGCGTACCGGGCACACCATTGCATGGCAGGCACGCAAGACCGGTGACCACGCGGTGTGGCGGCACGGAGCCGCCCGCGCGGCGTGAGTGACAGACTGAATCGGTGTTGACCCCGTACTTCGCGGCGGTGATCGTCGTCGCCTCGTTCCTCACCCTCCGCCCACTCGGGGTGGAGGGTGAGGGCCTTCTCGTGCTGTGCCTGCTCGTCGTCAACAGCGTCGTCATGTCGGTGCGGACGGCGCCGGAGAAATGGGTGCCGGCACGGGTGGGCAATGGCTTGATCGGTGTCGGAGTCGTCGCCTCCGCGGCCCTGCTTCCGTTCGCGACCGATTCCATCGCCTCGGTGTTCCCGTTCTTCGTCGCGGGCAGTATCGGGTACCGCTTCCGTCCGTCGGTGTCGTTGCCGCTCGCGGCATCGGTGAGCGTCGCGTGTGCGGTGTCGCTCGCGGTCGCCGACGCCTGCGGCATCGACACCTGGCCGCCCATTGCCGGATTGGTCGTCGGCATGCCGGCGCTTCTCGGTTATTCGCGACGTAACCGGGTGGCGGCACTGGAGGCACAGCTTCGTGAACAAGCGCTCGCCGAACGGGCCCGGATCGCTCGCGACATCCACGATGTTCTCGCGCATTCGTTGTCCGGGGTGACCATGCAGCTCGAGGTCGCCGACGCGTTGCTCGACGGCAATCGGATCGAGTCCGCCCGCGAATCGATCAGACGGGCGCAGTCGTTGTCGCGAGAAGGCCTCGTGGAGGCACGTCGCGCGGTACAGGCACTGCGCGACGACGCCCTCCCGCTGGTGCCGACGCTGCGTGATCTCGTCGGCGATCAGGCGAGGTTCGAGGTGCACGGATCACCGCGAGAACCGTCGGTCGAGGGCTCGCAGTTCCTGATTCGTTCCGTTCAAGAGGCGATGACCAACGCGCATCGGCACGCACCTCACGCACCCGTCGACGTCGCACTGACGTTCAACCCGAAGAGCATCGAACTGACCGTCGACAATCAGGCGTCCGAGTTGCCGAGCGCAGTCGTCGGCAGCGGGATGGGTCTGGTCGGGATGCGTGAACGAGCCGCCCTCGTCGGTGGCACGGCGACGGCAGGGCCGACCGATCAGGGGTGGCGCGTACACGTCACACTCGTCGCATGAGCGTGCGCGTGGTGATCGCCGACGACCAGACGTCGGTGCGAGAAGCCCTGGCGACGATGCTCGATCTCGTCGAGGACATTTCCGTCGTCGCGACAGCGTCCGACGGCGAGGGGGCGATCGCGGAGGTGGACCGCGTCGATCCCGACGTCGTCCTGATGGACCTTCGCATGCCGGGGATCGGTGGGGTGGAGGCGACCACGCAGCTGCATCGACGACACCCGGACCTGCCCGTCGTGGTGCTGACGACCTTTGCGGACGACGACTCCATCCTCGGCGCGCTCGGCGCAGGGGCCGTCGGATATCTGACCAAGGATGCCGGACGACACGAAATCGCTGCGGCGCTCCGCGCGGCGGTGGCAGGTCAGTCGGTACTCGACCGTGCGGTGCAGGCGCGCCTGCTGGCCGTCGCCCGACCTGCGGCGCCGACCACCCCTCCCGTGGAGCTGACCCCACGCGAAACCGAGGTGCTCCGTCACATCGCGGAAGGGCTCACCAACCGCGAGATCGCTTCGGCGTTGTTCGTCAGCGAAGCGACCGTCAAGACTCACATCAACAACCTGTTCGCCAAGGCCGGACTGCGGGACCGGGCGCAGGCTGTGCACTACGCCTTCACCAACGGTGTGGTCGGCCGGCCGTAGATTCCTAGAAGGCCCAGCCCATGACCGAGGCGCGGTCGGTGGAGAAGGCCAGGTCCACGGTGTGCAGCGCTTCCGGGTCACGTGCCCACAACCGCGATGCCGCCGCGAACCTGGTGGCGCTGTGGGTGCCGAAATACATCGCCGAGAGGACGTCGAGCTTCATCGTCGCGTCCGGTGCTGCTTCGGTACGCGTCACCGACGCACGTCCTTCGGAGATGGTCACGTCGAAGGTGCCGCCTGCGTTCAGGAACGGATCTTCGACGTCGAGGACGAACTGAGCGTCGACTCCGTAGGTGCGGGCCTCCAACGCAGCCTTGACGTCCATGACCCGGCACCACAATGCGTCGTGGTGGGCGGTGACCTTCGGTAGCCGATTGCTGGTGAGCAGGAACGGTAACGCTTCGTCGGGAGCCTGGTTGACTTCGATGGTGTCGACGAGGTCGACCCCGGCGAGTACCTGCCACAGCTCCGCGTACGCCTGATCGGTGACGGCGATGAATTCCTGGACGACGATCTTGGACTCGGTCGGGCTGCGCCGGTAGGCGACGTAACCGTCGGCGTGCGCGATGAAGAACAATTCGGTGAGTCCGTGCCTCCGGTTCTCGCGGTCCGCGAAGAAGCGCTCCCAGCGAATAGGCGGCTTGGGCTGGGCCCCGGCCGTCCTGCGCTGCCACCGGTGGTAGATGTCCGGGAGGAGGCTCGACGCCTCGGCCGATTCGATGAGGCGAACCCCGGTGACGGGAGGGACGTCCTTGTGGAACTGCGCGAACCGGCGATCGAGTACCACCGAGTGTTCTTCGGTGGCAGGTCCGTAGCCGAACCGGCCGTAGATGGTGGCTTCGCTCGCGGTGAGAAGCGACAGCGGCGCACCCGCCTTCTCGAGCTTCTCGTGTTGCCGGGTGAACATGCGCCGCAGGATTCCGCGCCTACGATGCGTCGGCGCGACCGACACCCACGACACACCCGACGCGTCCACCTGCGTGCCGCCGGGGACCGTCACCGACATCGGAAAGTGCATCGCGACGCCGACGGGCGCATCCCCGTCCCACGCCATCACGACGTGTTCTGAGCTGGTCAGTATCTGTGTTTCCGCCAGGTCCTCGGAATTCTGGTGCTCGCCGAACGCGTGCGCGTCGAGCAGCGCCACGGCATCCCAGTCGTCGTCGGTGGCGGTACGGATCGTGATCGTGTCGTCGGTAGTCATCGCTCCTCAGCTTGGCATAGACGGGGACGCTTTTCATGCGGGTGGGAAGATGGACACGTGGTACACGTAATCGACATCGAAAACTCGGCGGACCCGCGGCTCGACGACTTTCGCGATCTCAA
This sequence comes from Rhodococcus sp. 14-2470-1b, assembly GCF_002259415.1. Lineage (GTDB taxonomy): Bacteria > Actinomycetota > Actinomycetes > Mycobacteriales > Mycobacteriaceae > Rhodococcoides. The sequence continues at coordinate 205,775 of NZ_NPFY01000006.1, read as the reverse complement.
CTCGTCCGACCGTCGACCCGATCTGCCCGAGGGTAAAGGCCTGGTGATCGCGGAAGGTGTGCTCGTGGCCGAGCGTCTGCTCACCTCGAGGTTCGCTCCCATCAGCCTTCTCGGTGTCGACCGCCGCCTGAAAGAGCTGGGCGACCGACTCGACGGCGTCGACGTGCCCTTCTATCGGGCGACGGCGGAAGTGATGGCCGAGGCCGTCGGTTTCCACCTGAACCGTGGCGTTCTCGCCGCCGCGCACCGCCCGCCGGACCTGGAGCTCGCGGACGTACTCGACGGCGCCAGAACCGTCGTCGTGTTGGAGGGCGTCAACGATCACGAGAACCTCGGGTCGATGTTTCGCAACGCCGCCGGCCTCGGTGCCGACGCCGTGTTGTTCGGTGCCGCGTGTGCGGACCCGCTCTACCGTCGCGCGGTGCGAGTGTCGATGGGGCACGTTCTTCGGGTGCCGTTCGCCCGTGTTCCGGAGTGGCCCCGGGGTCTGAAGATGCTGAAGGACCGAGGGTTTCAGACGATTTCACTGACGCCCAATCCGTCGGCGATTCCACTGGCGGAGGCAATGACCGGGGAGAAGGTGGCTCTGCTGCTGGGCGCCGAAGGACCAGGACTGACCGAGCACGCGATGCGCGCCACCGACGTCAGGGCGCGGATCCCGATGGCGCCCGGCACCGATTCGCTCAATGTCGCCACGGCCGCCGCAATGGCGTTCTACGAACGTGTTCGGCTGCAGTCGTCGTGACCGACAGGGGCGTGGCACGCGACCGTGACGTGTTGTTCACCGGCATCCCGGTGGCAGTGTTCGTGGCCGTGCTCGTCGGCGCTGCCCTGACGGCGTTCGGACGGGAACTCGCCCACATCAACGTGTTTCTCGCGATCGGAATCAACCTGATAGTCGTCGGCGGTGCGGCTCCGACCGTACTGCGGTGGCGGTCGACGCGGGTCTGGCGTTGGCCGGTGTACGGCGTCTGCGTCGGCGGAGTGCTCAGCTTTGTGGCTCTGGGGATTTCCGTCGCAGCCAACGCATGAACTTGCGGTCGGTCGGTGCGGACACCGGTGCGGGAGCCTCGGCGGCCGGTTCTTCGCCGGGTGTGTAGAGCGCAAAACCGGACGCGGGAATGGGCGTCGGATCGAACTCGTCCCCGCGCGGCGCTCCCGTGTAGCGGAAGCCGAGCCATTCCGCGTTGGCTGCTTCCGCGAATTCCTGCGGATGGAACGGAAGCGATTGTGGGTCCGGCAACACCCCGGGTGGATAGATCAACGGGCGTTCGCCTGCCCAGAACGGTCGCTCCCACACGAGCGGCAGGCCGAGGTCCTCGTAGATGTAGATCGGCGTCGCGCTGAACGAGCGGCGAAGGGTTCCGCGTTCCCAGTAGGCGAACGCGCCCCACGCATTCTCCGGGTCGGTCGCTACGAAATACGTGCGCTCCGAGGCGAGAGGCCGTACCCAGGACTCCGGGATGAGCGACGGCTTGGCGATCGACAGGTTCGTCGAACACACGACGGTGGTGCCCGGGTAACAGCCGACGAAGATCGAGTCGGGTCCGACTCCGGCGGACCGAGGTAGAGGGCTCTGCGTCGTCGCCAGCGCCGTGAGGTCCGGGATCAATCGACCGACGAGAGCCGCGGCGGCAGCATGATCGGACGCCGTCGTCTCGCGTAACAAGGACGCCGGGTCAGGTGCGTCGGTGTACCAGATGGTCGATACTTTGACCCCCACTCCCGGCACCCTTCTCGACTGTCAGCGGTTCATGTCAGCTGTGCCCGCTGCTGCGGACACCCAGCAAAACATCTTCCCACGACGGCATCGCCGGTTTACCCCTCTTGTCCTTTTTCGGTGCCGGAAGTGCATCATGTTTGGGCTCGCTCACAACGACGTCGGCCGGTTCGTCGTCGACAGCGTCGTCGAGTTCACTGTCCGCGGTGGTGCCGTAGTACTCGTCGAACGTCTGCTGCGACTCTTCCTGCGGGGCGACCTCGAGGGCGCGGACCGGCGCGAGACCGCGGAGCTGACGGCCGAAGTCCGGATCGACCAGCTCGGCCGCCGCGTCGTCCAGGGCGGTGATGGTGCCGCCGTGGCCGTCGGGCAGGAACTGCCAGTGAGCTTTGTTGGTGGTGCGGCCTGCCTGCCATTTCAGCTGCGCGACCCACTTGTTGTCCTCGTCGCGCCAGGCGTCCCACGTGGCCTCGTCGAGGTGGTGTCCGCGTGCACGGAACGCCAGTGCGACGACCTCCGCGAGGGTCTGCACCGCGGGTCCGTCGTGACGAAGGGGGTGACCGGATTGCGCCATCGTCGCGGCCTGCGAGCGTTCGAGCAGAACGGGATGGGCGAAGACCTCGACACGGCTCAGTGCCATTCCGGAGTCGCTCGCCACCTGTTCGACGGTGGCACCCGCTCGAATTCGGGCCTGGATCTCCTTGGGGCGTAGCAAACTGTCCATTTCGATCTCAATCTGTCCTAGTCGAGCGATGTCGCCGCGAGAGGCCGCGCGGAGTTTGTCGTCGGCCGGAAGCCGGAATTTGTCGCCGGTTTTGGGATCTGCGCAGATCACGTACTGCCCATCGGGTTCGAGACCGACCACGCGTAGATCCCGCACCTTGACCTCCTCATCGCGCCGACTCGCGATATCGTCCTCGTCGACAGTAATCCACTCGTGACGTCGAGTGCGTCTGCGACACGCACCCGTCGCGTTCTTGTCAAAGACTAGTCATTGCGCTAGTCGGGTACACGGATTCCGTCGCATCGACGTCAATGCGCTTGTCGCGGAGTGTATTTGCGTCGTGGTGCAGGAAGTACGCGCCCAACGCCAATCCGATGCAGAGAGCCGTTGCGTGGCCGAATGCGGTGAACGACGGATCCGCGATCGCGGAGGCTCCGACGAGAGCAAGCCAGCCGCCCGCCCAGAGCACACGCCACGGCCCGCGAAGGTAGCCGATCAGCGATCCCGCAACGGCCGCCGCCGCATAGCTGACGCCGACGTCGACGGCTACTGCGAGTGAATCCTCCAGCCAGTCGGCGTGGATTCCGACGAAGAGGCCGGCTGCGACGAGTACCGTCGCACCGATGTGACCGGCGGCGAAGGCCAGCAGGAACCGCGTGGACCCCGAGATCCACTCGGCGACCGCGAAGAGAAACGCGACGGCACCGAGCCACACCCAGTTCGGTTCACCGTCGGTCAGGAATGCGCTCGCGACGAGCGTGCCGACGTGACCGTCGCCGAGATTGTGCAGGTTGGTGCTGGCGCGAAGAAGAACATGCCATTGTGCGTGCGGGCCGAGGTGCCCGACGAGTATCGCGGCAGTCGCGGCCAGGACCGAGTAGGTGATCGTGACTTTCAGTCGCAGAAGGATCGCCGGCCAACGCACAAGGCGCCCCCTTCGAGATAGTTGCAGATGCCAACTAGTTTAACTCTCGAAGGGAGCGCCCGAGCTGTGAGCTTGCTGCCGACCCGGTGCAGGTCAGCTGAGGGCGGACACGACCCAGTCGATGCTCTTCGTCAGTGCGGTGACGTCGTCCGGCTCGATTGCCGGGAACATGCCGACGCGCAGCTGGTTGCGTCCGAGCTTGCGGTACGGCTCGGTGTCCACGACACCGTTCGCGCGCAGAACCTTCGCGACCTGGGCGGCGTCGACCTTCTCGTCGAAGTCGATGGTGCCGACGACCTGGCTGCGGTGCGCGGGATCCGCCACGAATGGAGTGGCGAACTCGCTCTTCTCGGCCCAGTCGTACAGACGCGAGCTCGAATCCGCAGTGCGCTTGGTCGCCCAGTCGAGGCCACCCTTGTCGTTCAACCATTCGATCTGGTTGGCGAACAGCAGGAGCGTGGCGACCGCCGGGGTGTTGTAGGTCTGGTCCTTGCTGCTGTTGTCGATCGCGATCGGCAGCGACAGGAAGTCCGGAACCCAGCGGCCCGACGCCTGGATCTCGCTGACGCGCTCGAGCGCTGCGGGGCTGAACAGGCCGACCCACAGGCCACCGTCGGCGGCGAAGTTCTTCTGCGGCGCGAAATAGTAGACGTCGGAGTCCGCGACGTTCACGGGGAGCCCGCCTGCGCCACTCGTCGCGTCGATGGCGATGAGCGCGTTCTCGGAACCGGCCGGGCGGCTGACCGGAATGGCCACACCCGTCGACGTCTCGTTGTGCGCCCACCCGATCAGGTCGACGGACGGATCCGACGTCGGTTCCGGAGCACTGCCGGGCTCTGCCTTCACGACGATCGGGTCACCGATGAACGGGTTGTTCTTCGCGACCGAGGCGAACTTGGAGCTGAACTCACCGTTGGTCAGGTGCAGCGACTTCTCGCGGATCAGGCCGAAGGCCGCGGCGTCCCAGAATGCGGTGGTTCCACCGTTACCGAGCACCACCTCGTACCCCTCGGGGAGGTCGAAGAGGTCCTTCAGGCCACTGCGTACGCGTGCGACGACGTCCTTGACCGGCTTCTGGCGGTGGCTCGTACCGAACACGGACGCACCGACATCCACCAGAGACTGCAGCTGCTCGGGGCGAACCTTGGACGGTCCGCAGCCGAAACGTCCGTCGGCGGGCAGAAGATCAGCGGGAATGATCGGCAATTCGGCCATTGAGCAGCGCATCCTAAGCATCGAGGGAACAGGCACATACAGGCTAGTCCAAGTGGGTCGCTCGCAGGTCGCCGGTCTCCACGCGCACGTTGTCCTGGACGCGAGGGTTGCAACCTGCGCATGGGGCTGGAGTCTGCGCGTTCACGGTCCGGTGGAGACCGAATGTGCCGTTCGGTCTCGTGGGGTCCGGCTGCGCGGGTTGCAGTGGGCGCGTGCGCTGCAGTACGCGCAGGCGCTGTAAGGTGCGCGTTCACGGTCCGGTGGAGACCGAATGTGCCGTTCGGTCTGGTGGGGTCCGGCTGCGCGGGTTGCAGTGGGCGCGTGTGCTGCAGTACGCGCAGGCGCTGGAAGGTGCGCGTTCAGGGGTAGGTAATTGTGCGGGGTGCGGGTAGGCCGGCCGCCGTCTCGAATGCGCGTCGCAGCTTCGCCAAGAATTGTTCGGGATGAGCGAGTTCGGCCCATGTGCATCGCACGAACACCCAGCCCAACGATCGAAGTTCGTCTTCGCGCCGTTTCTCTTCGATGACCGCCTCCGCCGGCGTCTGACCTGGCCTGAGGTACTTCGAGTACTTGACATCGCCGTCGAATTCGAGGATGACGCCGATGAGGAAGAGGAAGTCGACCCGACCCAGGAACTTTCCGGTTTCGCTGTACAGCTTCACTTGCAGGTCCGGAAGTTCGATGTTCGACGCGCGGAGCAGAACACGGGTCCTCGATTCGCCGACGCTTTCACTTCGCGCATCGCACGCAGCGAGCGTCCGCCGTGCGCTGACGACGCCCCGGCCGGCAGACCTGGCGAGGGCAGCAGCGATGCCGGTGACGGTGACCGAACCACTGTGCAGTGCCGCATCCCCGACGCACACTCCTGCTTCGAAGGGCAAGGTGCGCAGCAGATCCGCGACGGTGCGGTCCGCGGACGTGACCGGGATGCCGTCGACCACCGTCACATCGTCTTCGGTGAGGGGAGCGGCGTGGACATGACTTTTGCTGGTTTTGCGTCCGCCCGATGTCCGGTTGGTGGTGACGTGAACCTTGGTCAGGTCCGGCGCCCACATCGCAAAACCGTGAACCGCCGCTGCCGATTGATGGCTCACGACCAGCTCGCTTCTGGCGGCGGACAAGTGCGCGCGGACAGCCAACACATGCTGTTCCTCGGGACGCATCGTGACGAGTGCAGCCGTCGGTGCGAAGGCTCCTCGTCTGAGTGACGTGATGGTCCCGGCGGACCTCGCGGACCGGATGTCGTTGTCCGTGGAGCCGGTTCGGATGAGAGCGCTTCGCAGCAGCAACGGGTCGCGTCGGTTGTCCATGCGACCATGCTGACCTGCGAAAGTAGTCAGCGCTAGATGTGGATGACGAACCTGTGGATAACCGAATTTCGTGTATAACCCGGTGTGAGCGAATGTGCCGTTCGGTCACCTGGGCGCGCCTGCGCGGGTTGCAGTGACTGCGCCTGTTGCAGCACGCGCTCCCACTGAAACCCGCGCGTCGAGCGATCGAGTGAGCGACCGACGCTGCGCCGGTGTCAGACGATCTGTCCCCAGCCGTCGACGGATTCGGGTGTGCGTGGTGCGGGGCCGGTGTAGATGGCGGCGGGGCGGACGAGTTTGCCGAGGCGTTTCTGTTCGAGGATGTGGGCGCACCATCCGGCGGTGCGGCCGCAGGTGAACATGGCGGGCATCATCTGCGCGGGTACTTCGGCGAAGTCGAGTATGACCGCGGCCCAGAATTCGACGTTGGTTTCGATGGGACGGTCGGGGCGGCGTTCGCGGAGTTCGGCCAGGGCTGCTTGTTCCAATGCGGCTGCGACTTCGTAGCGCGGGGCGTTCAGTCGCTTGGCGGTTGCGCGCAGGACGCGGGCGCGGGGGTCTTCGGCGCGGTAGACGCGGTGTCCGAAGCCCATGAGCTTTTCCTTGCGGTCGAGGATGCCTTTGACGAGGGCGCGGGCGTCGTCGTTCTTCTCGACTTCTTCGATCATCGGGAGGACGCGGGCGGGTGCGCCGCCGTGCAGTGGGCCGGACATGGCGCCGATGGCTCCGGAGAGTGCGGCGGCGACGTCGGCGCCGGTGGAGGCGATGACGCGGGCGGTGAAGGTGGAGGCGTTGAGGCCGTGTTCGGCGGCGGAGACCCAGTAGGCGTCGATGGCTTCGGTGTGCGCGGGGTCGGGGTCGCCTTTCCAGCGGGTCATGAAGCGTGCGGTGACGGTTTCGCACTGGTCGATCTTCTTCTGCGGTACGGCCGGCTGGTAGATGCCGCGTGCGGATTGTGCGACGTAGGACAGTGCCATGACCGAGGCGCGGGCGAGTTGGTCGCGGGCGGTGGCGTCGTCGATGTCGAGCAGGGGTTGGTAGCCCCAGATGGGGGCGAGCATGGCCAAGCCGGCTTGGACGTCGACGCGGACGTCGCCGGTGTGGATGGGGAGCGGGAACGGCTCGGCCGGTGGGAGTCCTGGTCCGAAGCGGCCGTCGACGAGCAGTGCCCAGACGTTGCCGAAGGTGACGTGTTTGGCGACGAGGTCTTCGATGTCGACGCCGCGGTAGCGCAGTGCGCCGCCGTCCTTGTCGGGCTCGGCGATGTCGGTGGTGAACGCGACGACGCCTTCGAGACCACTGACGAAATCTTCGGGAACCTGTTGTACAGCCATGACCGTAGGACTCTCCTTGTAGCCTCGCGACTCGCGTTCGAGCTTGCCTGGTCAGAACTGTAGCGCCTCGTACTCGGGAGTAACGTGGCGGTTCGTGCACCGAGACACGCAACCACGCGACACTTCACCTCTGGCCGATATGCGGGTCGACTACAAGCAGGACGCCGACGTGGATGCGGAGCGGCTGCTCGGCGGCTGGCTTCCGGTGGCGCAGCAGTGGCTCGCCGACGCTGTCGAGGCGAAGGTCGCCGAGCCCAACGCGATGGTTCTCGCGACCGTCGACACCGACGGTCGGCCGTCGACCAGGACGGTGTTGTGCAAGGGTCTGGACGCCGACGGCGTGGTGTTCTACACCAACTACGGATCCGACAAGGCGACCCAACTCGCTCACAACCCGTACGCCTCGGTGACGTTCCCGTGGATCGGTATCGAGCGGCAGCTCACCTTCCGAGGGGCCGTCCGGAAAGTGTCTGCGGAGGACACTGCGGCATATTTCGCGTCGCGGCCTCGCGGGTCCCAGCTCGGGGCGTGGGCGTCGCAGCAGTCGCGGCCGATCGATTCCCGTGTGGCGCTCGAAGCGGCTCTGGCGGAGGTCGCTCGCAGGTTCGACGGTGTGGACGTGCCGGTTCCGCCCGGTTGGGGTGGGTTTCGGCTGAGTCCGGAGACCGTGGAATTCTGGCAAGGCCGAACCAATCGGTTGCACAACAGAATTCGGTTGACGACGTCGACTCGGCTGGTGGAGCGCCTGCAGCCGTGAATGCTCTTCGCGGTGTCCTGGCCGACACCACTCCGCTGAAGACCCCTGCCTATCGACGCTTGTGGCTCGCCAACATCATCACCGTGATCGGTGCGCAGTTGTCGATCGTCGCTGTGCCGCAACAGGTATTCCAGATCACGCTCAGCTCGGCGTACGTGGGGTTGACGGGCGTGTTCGCGTTGGTTCCGCTGATCGTGTTCGGGCTGTGGGGCGGTGCGCTCGCGGACGTGATGGATCGTCGTACGTTGTTGATGTGCACCACGTTCGGTCTGATCGGTACGTCTGCGCTGTTCTGGCTGCAGGCGTTCCTGAATCTGAACAACGTATGGGTCGTTCTGGTTCTGTTGGCCGTTCAGCAGGCATTCTTCGCCGTCAATCAGCCGACGCGCAGTGCGTTGCTGCCGCGCATCCTTCCTCCCGGTCAACTTCCGGCCGCGAATTCGCTGAACATGACGGTGATGAACTTCGGCGCCATCGCTGGACCGTTGAGCGCCGGAATCCTGATCTACTACATCGGCTTGGAGACGCTGTATCTGATCGACACGGTGTTCCTGTTCGCGACGCTGTGGGCGGTGATCAAGCTCCCCGCGATCCCTCCTTCCACGGCTGGGCAGCGTGCCGGGTTGCGTTCGGTGTTCGACGGTTTCGCCTATCTGGCGACGCAGAAGGTGCTGCTCGCGTCGTTCGTGGTCGACATCATCGCGATGGTGTTCGGTATGCCGCGGGCACTGTTTCCTCAGATTGCGCACGAAAGCTTCGGTGATCCGGCGTCGGGCGGGCCGGTTCTCGGCATGCTGTTCGCGGCGATGTCAGCGGGTGCGGTGGTGGGAGGCGTGTTCTCCGGGTGGCTCCCGCGTGTGAAACGGCAAGGCATGGCTGTGATCGTCGCGATCACGGTGTGGGGTGCGGCGATGATCGGTTTCGGTGTCGCGGTCGGTCTCGCGTCCGACGGTGCGACGACGGTGGCGTTGTGGTTCGCGCTTGCGTTCCTCGCTCTGGGCGGCGGGGCCGACATGATTTCGGCCGCATTCCGATCGACGATGTTGCAGACCGTCGCGACGGACGAAATGCGAGGTCGGCTGCAGGGAGTGTTCATCGTCGTGGTCGCCGGCGGCCCCAGGATCGGTGATGTCCTGCACGGTGCTGCGGCGGCGTCGGTGGGTACCGCGGCCGCGGCGGCGGGAGGCGGAGTGCTCGTCGTGATCGGTGTATCGCTTGCCGCGCTGGCTCTTCCGGCATTCATTCGGTACCGGGTCGGGAGCGTAGCCCGCGGAATGACCGAATAAGCCTGCCAGGTAGTGGACAATGGCAGCCATGGCTGACGCATATTCGATCTCGAGCGGGAAGTACCGGGCGGAGATCGCCGCGGCAGGTGCCGGTCTGAGGCTGCTCGAGTTCGACGGATCGCCGTTGACCGAGACGTGGGAAGCTGGGACGAAACCGCCGCTGTCGGCGGGCCTGGTGCTCGCTCCGTGGCCCAACCGCGTCGCCGACGGTGCATTCACCTTCGGCGGTACGGAACACCAGTTGGAGATCACCGAACCGTCTCGAAACAATGCAAGCCACGGTTTCGTGCGCAGGGTCGACTGGACGCTCGTGGACAGAACGGAGTCACGGGTCGAGCAGTCGGTTGACGTCGGGCAGCACCCGGGGTGGCCGTACAGCGTGGAGGTGTCGGTCGTGCACGAACTGTCGGACAGCGGGCTCACCGTGACCGCATCGGCGACCAACACCGGTGAGTCCGACGCTCCTTACGGCATGGGTTTCCACACGTTCGTGCGCGTCGGCGACGTTCCGCTCGACGACTGCACGTTGGAGTTCTCCGCCGGGACCCGCCTGCAGCTCGACCCCGTACGCAACCTGCCCAACGGTCCGTCGGTGCCGACCGCGGGGTCGGAGTTCGATTTCTCGGCGCCGAGGCTCATGAAGGACGTCTGGCTCGACACCCCGTTCAGCGCCGAAGTGCCCGACGCCGACGGTAGGGCCTGGCACGTTCTCCGAGGGCCGGACGGCAGCGGCACCGGTCTGTGGACGGACCGGGAGTTCGATTGGGTGCAGGTGTTCACGGCCGATCCGGCGCATGATCAGGCGTATCCGGATCGTGGTCGTGCGGTGGCCGTGGAACCGATGACCTGCCCGCCCGACGCGTTCAATTCCGGCGTCGACGTGATCGTGCTGACGCCGGGAGAAACCTGGACCGGCTCTTGGGGAATGGAGTTTCTGACGCGATGACGATTCTGGTGTGCGGCGAGTCCCTCGTCGATCTGGTTCCGGTGCACGAAGGTCCGTTGCTCTCGCCGAAGCTCGGGGGTGGCCCGTTCAACGTCGCGGTGTCGCTCGGTCGTCTGGGCACGAATGTGTCGTTCCTGTCGAGGGTGTCCACGGACGCGTTCGGCGAGCAGATCCTCGGCAGTCTGCACGATGCAGGCGTCGACACCACGTGGGTGCAGCGTGGCGCCGAGCCGACCACGTTGGCGATGACCACCCTCGCCGACGACGGTAGCGCTCAGTACTCGTTCTACGCGGACGGTACGGCCGATCGTCTCGTCGGTGATCCGGGTGAGTTGCCGGACGAGATCACGACGCTGTCCTTCGGCACGCTGTCGCTTCTGTACGAGCCCGGCGCGTCGATGTACGCGGCCCTGCTGCACCGTGCGCACGCGGCGGGGAAGCTGACGATGCTGGACCCCAACATCCGTCCGGCTGCCATCGACAGCACCAGTGGAGACATCACGGCCGACGGTTTTCGTACCCGATTCAAGTCGTGGTTGCCGTCGGTGGACATCTTGAAGGTCAGCGAGGACGACGCGCACTGGTTGGGACTCGGACCCGAGGGGACGACGGTCGACGACTGGCTCGCGGCAGGCGTCGCGGCGGTCGTCATGACGCGGGGAGGCGACGGTATCTCGGTGTTCACCGCGTCGGGCGAATTCTCGGTTCCGGGGGTGCCCGTCGATGTGGTCGATACCATCGGTGCAGGTGACACCGTGCACGGAGCTTTACTCGCTTTTTTGACAAACGAGACCATTATCACAACGCGTGACCTGAAAGACATGGGCGCGGGAGACTGGAAGGCAGCACTGAGGTTCGCCGCGCGAGCAGCCGCCATCACGGTTTCTCGCCCGGGTGCCGACCCTCCGTGGGCGTCCGAGGCGCCGAGAGACTAGTTTCTCTATCGACTGCAGTAAGTGTCCGATTTAAGTACGTGTCCGTTACATGAGTTCGAGAGGGACCATTCGTGCCCGCTGAGAATGACGCAAAAGCCACCCTCGTTTACCCCGGTGGCGAACACAGCATGTCCATTGCCAAGGCCACCGAAGGCAATGACGGCATCGAGCTGGGTAAGTTGCTGGCCGAGACCGGCTACACGACGCTCGACGGCGGATTCGTCAACACCGCGTCGACGAAGTCTGCGATCACCTACATCGACGGTGCCGCAGGGATCCTGCGCTACCGCGGCTACCCGATCGAACAGCTGGCCGGCAAGTCGAGCTTCATCGAGGTCAGTTACCTGCTGATCTACGGTGAGCTCCCCACGGAGGACCAGCTCGAGAAGTTCACCGACAAGATCCGCAGGCACACACTGCTGCACGAGGACCTCAAGCGATTCTTCGACGGTTTCCCGCGCAACGCTCACCCGATGCCGGTGCTGTCCAGTGCGGTCAACGCGTTGTCCGCGTACTACCAGGATTCGTTGGATCCGAACAACCCCGAGCAGGTCGAGCTCTCGACCATCCGCTTGCTCGCGAAGCTGCCGACCATCGCGGCTTATGCGTACAAGAAGTCCGTCGGTCAGCCGTTCCTGTACCCGGACAACTCGAAGACCCTGGTCGAGAACTTCCTGACCATGACGTTCGGATTCCCGGCGGAGCCCTACGAGGTGGACCCGGAGATCGTGAAGGCTCTGGACATGCTCCTGATCCTGCACGCGGACCACGAGCAGAACTGTTCGACGTCGACGGTTCGTCTGGTCGGATCCTCGGACGCGAACCTCTTCACGTCCATCTCGGGTGGCATCAATGCTCTGTGGGGACCGCTGCACGGCGGCGCCAACCAGGCCGTTCTCGAGATGCTGGACAAGATCAAGGCGGAGGGCGGCGACGCCACCGACTTCCTGCGTCGGGTGAAGAACAAGGAAGACGGCGTGAAGCTCATGGGCTTCGGGCACCGCGTCTACAAGAACTTCGATCCGCGCGCCACGCTGGTCAAGGAGACCGCGCACAACATCCTCGGCAAGCTGGGCAACGGTGACGAGCTCCTCGACATCGCGCTCAAGCTCGAGGAGACGGCGCTCACCGACGACTACTTCGTCGAGCGCAAGTTGTACCCGAACGTGGACTTCTACACCGGGCTGATCTACCGCGCGATGGGCTTCCCGCCGCACATGTTCACGGTGCTGTTCGCCATGGGTCGTCTCCCGGGCTGGATCGCGCACTGGCGTGAGATGCACGAGGATTCGACCACGAAGATCGGTCGGCCGCGTCAGATCTACACCGGTTACACCGAGCGCGACTACAAGGACGTGTCCTCGCGCTAGTCGTCGTCGAACGAGAAGCCGCCTGCACCCGCTACGGGTTCAGGCGGCTTTCGTTTTTTCGGGTGGCTACAGTCGGTTCAGAACTGTCGGCGGTTTCAGAACTGTCGGCGGTTCTTCAGGACCGGTAGGTTCTTGCGCACCGAGTCCACCGATGCGGTGTCGATGTCCACGGTCAGCATGCCGGGGGTCGTGTCGAGCTGACCCAGAACTTCGCCGGTGGGGGAGCTGACGATGGAGTGGCCGACACCGAGCGGCGCGGTTCCCTTCGACTGCTCGGGTTGTGCTTGGTCGCAGGCGGCGATGAACGCGGTGGAGTCGAGTGCGCGTGCTCGGGCGAGCAGCGTCCACTGTTCGGCCTTGCCCGGTCCCGATCCCCAGGATGCGGCGACGACGACGACTTCGGCGCCGAGGTCTCCGAGCTTTTGGAACAACGCGGGGAAGCGGATGTCGTAGCACGTGGCGAAGCCGACGCGCACACCGTCGATGTCGAGGACAAGTGGTTCGGAACCTGGTGCGACCGTATCGGATTCGGCGAAGCCGAACGCATCGAACAGGTGGATCTTGTCGTAGCCGGCGTCGACGCCGTCGCCGGTCACGAGAAGAGTGTTGGCGACACGATCATTGTCGGCGGGAGTGAACATTCCCGCGACGATCGTGATGCCGACGCTGGACGCGATTGCACGGACGCCGTCGGCCCACGGGCCGTCGAGGGGTTCTGCGACGCCGCGAATCGGTCCGCCGAAGCACCGCATCATCGCTTCCGGGAAGACGACGACGGAGGATCCGGCTTCCTTGGCTGCGCGGGCGTGCGCGTCGATGATCCGCAGATTGTCCGATGGTTCAGTTCCACTGGTGACCTGGGCAAGGCTGATTCGGAGGCTGGTGCTCATCTGCTGATCTCCTGTTTTGTGGACGCTGTGCATGGTTTCGTAGAGCGTCGAGAGGTATACATATCGTATGCAATCGGTGTCGGGTAGGGACAAGGCGTACTCGTTCGTTCGTGACCAAGTGCTCACGTCACCTGCGGCCACCGGAACATTTCTGAACGAGCAGGACCTGGCGACTCGAATCGGAGTGTCTCGCACGCCGGTTCGTGAAGCCCTGTTGATGTTGCAGGCGGAGGGTCTTGTCGAGATGGTACCCAAGCGCGGCGCTCACGTGCCCGCGATGTCCGGCCGCCAGATCGGTGAGTTGATGGAGTTGCGAGGTGTGCTCGAGCGTCACGCCGGCTCGGTCGCTGTCGGAACCGGCACCCCGCCGGTGGCCCTGATGCGCGACGCTCTCGGTGCTCAGGAGGTGCTCGCCGAGGTTCGAACCGATGATGCCGCAAAGGAATTCATCGACCTGGACGGCAGGTTCCATCAAATTCTGATCGATTCCGCCGGCAGCGAGTTGCTGTCGCGGACGTATGCAGGCCTGCGGGCCCGTCAGCTGCGCGTCGGACTGACCGCGTTGTTCGCGGCGTCCGATCGTCAGCGGAACGTGTGCACCGAGCACGAGGCCATCGTCGCCGCTCTCGAGAGCGGCGACGAGGACCTCGTGCATCGGGCGATCGACGATCATCTGGAAGTCACACTGCAGATCCTGTTGAGGGCGTAGTCGCGCGAATGACCTCGTACTCTTCCTCTTCCGCACGGTCGGGGTTGCGACCGAGTGCGAGTCCGAGGACGGTCAGAGCGCCGACCACGGCGACGTAGGCGACGATCAGCGTCCAGGTGTCTGTCTTGTCGAGCAGGAAGACGAAGATCAGCGGTGCCATGGCGCCGCCGACGACTCCTGCGAGGGTGTAGGCGAGCGAACTGCCGGTCGATCGTAGGCGGACGGTGAACTGTTCGGTGACGAACGCTGCCTGCGGTCCGTACATGAACGAGTGGAACGCCAGCCCGACGACGACGCCGAGGATCAGCAGCGGCAGCGAGCTTCCGCCGATGATCAGGAAGAACACGGCGCTCCAGGCAACTCCGCCGACGGCGGCGATGCCGTACACCAGGCGGCGGTTGACGCGGTCGGACAGGGCGCCGGCGAGCGGGATCAGGCCGAGCTGGAACGCGGAACCGATGAGGATGGCGATCAGAACTTCGCTGCGTTCGAATCCGAGCTTCTGTGTGCCGTAGGTGATGGAGAAGACGGTGAACAGTGCGTAGATGACGTCGGGAGCGATGCGGGACAGGATCGCGGCGATCAAGGGGCGACGTTGGAACTTGAAGACTTCGCTGATCGGCGCTTCGGAGCGGTCACCGCTTTCCTGGAGTGCCTTGAACACCGGAGTGTCCTCGAGCTTGAGGCGAATCCACAGCCCGAAGCCGACGAGTACCGCGGAGAGCAGGAACGCGACGCGCCAGCCCCATGATTCGAACTGCTCCTCGGTCAGGGCGAGGGTGAGTGCGGCGAGAGCGCCGTTGGCGAGGAGGTTTCCGGCTGGGGGGCCGATCTGTGCGGCCGACGACCAGAAGCCGCGCTGACGGGGATTGCCGTACTCGCTCGACAGGAGTACCGCGCCGCCCCATTCGCCGCCGACGGCCACGCCCTGGGCGAAGCGCATCGTGACCAGGAGGATCGGGGCGACGATTCCGATGGTGTCGTAACCCGGGATCAATCCGATGAGGAATGTGGTGACGCCGATCAGCAGCAGTGTGATGACCAGCAGCTGCTTGCGGCCGATGACGTCGCCGAGGCGTCCGAAGACGAATCCGCCGACGGGGCGTGCCACGTATCCGACCGCGTACGTCGAGAAGGCCAGCAGGGTGCCGGTCAGTGGATCGCTGTCGGGAAAGAAGACGATCGGGAAGATCAGGGCGGCCGCCGCGGAGTAGACGGCAAAGTCGTACCACTCCAATGCGGTGCCCGTCAGGCTGGCCGCAAACGCCTTGACCAGGCCTTTCTTTTCGACTGTCTGCGCAGTCATGGCAACTCCTTCGTCTGTGCCTTGGATCACTGTATCCGTTGTACTGATTCCATACTTGCTGTATACACGACGTATGCGCAAGCTTTTCGGCGTATTCGAAACAATCAATTAACGAGAGAGGCATTCACGATGCTGACGTTCACGCTTCCGGACGGAACCACCGAGACCGTCGAACCGCTGAATCTGCTCAACGCCGGCTACGCGGGACGCAACCAAGAAGAAGTTGCTCATCACATCGCCGAGTTGGCCGAACTCGGTGTTCCGGCACCGACCGTCACGCCCGCGATGTACCCCATCTCGCCGTACCTCGCTCAGCAGACGAATGCCGTGCATGTGCAGCACGGGCGCACCTCCGGGGAAGCTGAGTGGGCGCTGGTGATTCTCGGCGACACCGACGACGACGTGCTGCTGACCGTCGCGTGTGATCACACCGACCGCGACCTCGAGGTCCACAGCGTCGCGTGGAGCAAGAACGCGTCACCCGACGTGCTCGGTTCCGGTGCGTGGCGTCTGTCCGACGTCGCCGACCGGATCGACGACATCACGTTGAAGGCGTGGGTCGGGGAGACCCCGATCCAGACCGGATCGCTCGCGGATCTTCTCGCGCCCAAGTACTGGCTCGACGTGCTCCGTGAGCGCGGTCTGTTCAAGCGTGGCACGATCCTGATCTCGGGCACGATCTCGATGCATCCCGGCGTCGACCAGTTCGCCGACGCGTGGAAGGTCGAAATGTCCGACGCCGCCACCGGCAACGTGCTGACCTGCGAATACGACGTTATTCGCATGGCTGACCCGATCGGCTGACCAGCGCGACGTAGGGTGGAGTGCGTGACGAAGCCAATTATCGAGTTCCAGGCAGACCCTCCACCCATCGATCTAGTGCTGGTGGACTTGGTCGAGGGTGACGGTGACGAAGCCTCACCCGGCGATACCGTCGAGGTTCATTACGTCGGCGTCGAGTTCGACTCGGGCGAGGAGTTCGACTCCTCGTGGAACCGCGGAGAGTCCATCAAGTTCCCGCTTCAGAACCTGATTCAGGGCTGGCAGGACGGCATCCCCGGGATGAAGGTGGGCGGACGCCGTCAGCTCACCATTCCGCCCGAGCTTGCCTACGGACCGGCCGGACACGGTCATCGTCTGTCCGGAAAGACTCTCGTGTTCGTGATCGACCTGCTCGGCGTCAACTGACGTAGACCGGTCGTCCACCAAGTGCCCACAGTTCGAAGTCTCGCAAAGTAGACTTTTCGGACATGTGGGCATTGGTCGTCGAAAACGACGATCGCGTGGCCCGTGCTCTGCGTCGGTCCTTGCATGCCGAGGGGTACGACGTCGAGCGGGTCGCAGCGGTCGCCGCAGCCCGTCGAGCGATTGCCAGGCAGGACTTCGTCATCGCACTCGTCGATCTCGGTCTCGACGACGGAGACGGAGTCGACGTGATCCGAGCGCTGCGCGATCACCCGTCCACCGGTGTCATCGCCGTTACCGCGCGTGGGGCCACAAGCGACCGCGTACGTGGTCTCCGCGCCGGGGCGGACGACTATCTGGTCAAGCCCTTCGGGATCGCTGAGCTCATGGCGCGTATCGACGCCGTGATGCGCAGACTCAGGATGTCGTCCGTACCTCTGGAATCGCAAGGTCGTATCGGGCACGGTCAGCTGTGCATCGATCGCGACCGCCACGAGGTACTGCTGGCCGGCTCGGTGCTTCCGTTGACCCGCAAGGAGTTCGACGTGCTCGTGCTTCTCGCACTCAACGTGGACGTCGTTGTCGAGCGCGACCGCATCCTGGATCACGTGTGGCAGTCCGCGCGCGAGGGAAACACCAGAACCCTCGACACTCACATGGCGTCGCTCCGCATGAAACTCGGTGCCGCAGCGTCGATCACGACGGTCCGAGGCGTCGGATACCGGCTCGAATCAGCAACCGAAAGCTGACGGGGACGGTCGTGCGCAGACGGATCGTTCTCAGCATGGTCCCGGTGATTGCGCTTCTCGTTCTCGGCGTCGGTATTCCGTACGCGATTCTGGTGTCCGAGCGCGCGACTCAGCGCGTGTTCGTCGACAGGACCGGCGACGCAGTGCGATTCGCCTCCGAGGTGGACGCGGCGATCGAATCCGGGGAATCGACCGGGCTGGGAGAGGAATTGGCGTCGTACTCGGCGTTGTACGACTCGGCTGTGTGGGTGCTCGCGCTCGACGGGGCGACCGTGCACGACCCCGGCGTTCCGCTTCCCGATGACGAGGAATTCGCAAGCGCCGTCAGGCGTGCGTTCGCGGGCGGCCGAGTCTCCGAGGCGCCGACTGTCTATCCGTGGACCGCCGCACCGTTGAGGGTGGTCGAACCGGTCGGCCGGGACTCCCAGGTGACCGCCGTCGTCGTCATCGAGGCTCCGACGGACAAGTTGCGCGCCGGGAGTCTGTCTCAGTGGGCCGTCGGTATCGGAGTGTTGGTGGTCGCCGTGGCTGGGTTGCTCGTCGGGTTGTGGCCGCTGACGTCCTGGATCCTTCGGCCCGTCCGCGATCTGGAGCGCAGCACTGCCGGTATCGGCGCGGGCGATTTCACGACTCGTGCGGACGTCGATCGGGGCCCGCAGGAACTGCGCGAACTGTCGGAGTCGTTCAACACGATGGCCGACACCGTCGAGCGGTCGATGGAGCGTCAGCGCGCCTTCGTCACCGACGCAGCCCACCAGCTCCGAAATCCGTTGGCCAGCTTGCGTCTGGCGGTCGAGAATCTACGGCCATGGCTGCGTGATGGCGACGCCCGCGAGGCCCACGAGGATGCCGTCGCGGAGACAGTGGAACTGGGTGCGACGTTCGAGGCAATGCTCGGCGCCGTCTCCGCGGAGCGGGAAAGCGGTGAACTCGGCGGTGACCTGTGTTCGGTCGTCGACGTGTTCGAGGCGGCGCGGCCGCAGTGGCAGGCATGCGCGGAGAGCGCCGGGGTTCGGTTGGTGATCGACGATCCAGGTCGGGAAGGTCGCACCGTCCGGCAACCCTCCGGCGGCCTCGTCGCGGTGCTCGACGAACTGGTGTCCAACGCTGCTCGGCTGTCCGGCGGGACGACGGTGACGGTGCGGATGCGCACCGAATGCGACGGGCGTTGGGCGGTGTTCGAGGTGGTGGACGACGGTCGCGGCTTGTCGGAGTCGGAGCTGACTGCGGCGACGGGCAGATTCTGGCGCGCGCCACGGCATCAGAACGTGGCCGGGACTGGATTGGGTCTGGCCATCGTGGGTGATGTGGTAGCCGATGTGGGAGGAACGTTCGAGCTGCGAGGGGTGCCGGGCGGGGGCACAGTCGCACGCCTTCGATTGGCTTGTGTGACGGAGTGACTCACGGCTTGTGTTCGCGAAACCAGTCCGCTGCACCGGGATGCAGTGGTATCGGTGTGGTGGCGGCTCCGGTTCGGGGGTTGATCTGATCTGCTTCCGGGCGGTTCACGGACAGCGCCCGGACGTTCTCGAACGTGCTCGCGGTCAGGAAACGGGCCAAGTCGCGTGGAAACTCGTTGCGCACCAGCACGAACGTGGGAACGGCGAGGGTTCGGCTCGACGCGATGTCCGGATACACCGTCCGTGAGATCACGACGCCGACGTACTCACCGGGGAACGCAGATCGTACGGCTTCGGTCTCGACTGCGAGATCGAGAAACTCGACCGCGCGACCGGACGCCGACGCGTTTTTCACCAACGAGTCGAGCGCAGGTGTCGGCATCGCGGTCAACGAGAAGACTGCATCCAGTTCGCCGGAGAGCAGTGCCCGGGCCGCGTCGTCCTGGCCGTAGGACAGTGGGGTGACGGCCAGCCCGGCCGAGTCGAGAAGTCGAAGCGCGGTGAAGCGCGTTCCCGATCCGGGAAGGCCGATCGCGACCCGCATGCCCGGAAGATCCTGCAGTGTTCGTACCGGCCCGTCGGCCATGACCGCGAGGTGCAACACCGAGTCGAACACCCGGAACAGTGCGGAGAAGTCCGAGGCGTACGGCTTCGCCACGTCGGCGTTCACGAAACCCAGGTCGACGGACCCGGCCGTGAGCAGTGCCGCGTTGTCGACGGCCGCGTCGGTTTCGACGATGTCGACGACGTCGCGTGCGAGGGCGTCGTTCCAGCGCTCGGCCAGCGCGGTCCCCGTCTCGCGGTAGGTCGCCCCCGCCGGTCCGGTGGCCAACAACATGCTGTCGACGGAGGGAACCGGCCGACTGGAACACGCAGGCAGCAGGGCTGCGAGACTCACGGCCGACACCCCGGCGAGCAGGGTCCGTCGATCGATCCTTCCGCTCACTCGTCTCCTATGTCCGAAATGTGAATGTCAGATCGACCTCAAATCTACGCAACTTTCTTGGTGTGACGGGCGCCACTGCGGAACATTGGCGGCATGGCTTCCACCACCGAGACGGGTGACACCGTCAAGCGCAAGCGTTTCTACCACCAGCTGTACTTCTGGGTTCTCGTCGGAATCAGCGTCGGGATCATCATCGGCCTCACCGCTCCCGGCGTGGCGTCGGAGATGAAGTGGATGGCCGATCTGTTCATCAAACTCGTCAAGGTGGTCATCGCGCCGACGATCTTCGCGACGATCGTCGTCGGGATCGCGGGCATGGGTAACCTGGCCAAAGCGGGTGGTCTCGCCTTCAAGACCGTCATGTACTTCAACGTCACCACCGTGTTCGCGCTGGCGATCGGCCTCGTCGTCGTCAACGTCCTCGGGCCGGGGCGTGGATTGAACTACGACGTCGCCTCCTTCGACTCGTCGGCGGCCGCGGGCACCATCGAGTCGGCCGGTGAAGCGAGCGGAACGGGACTGACCGGGTTCATCCTGAATCTGGTACCCGACTCGTTCGCGAGTGCCTTCGTCGACGGAATGTTGCTGCAGGTGCTGCTGCTGGCGATCCTCGTGGCCGTTGCGGTGACGATGCTCGGCACGCGGGCAGCGCCGGTTGTCAGTGCACTGGACACGTTCGCCAAGATCATGTTCGGCGTCATCAAGCTCGTGATGTGGGTTGCGCCGCTGGGTGCGATGGGCGGAATCGCGTTCACGATCGGTGAGCACGGGAGCGCGATCCTCGGTTCTCTCGCAACGTTCATGGGTTCGTTCTGGCTCACGTGCATCCTGTTCCTGCTGTTCGTCCTCGGCCCCATCTGCAGACTCGCCGGGTTCAGCATCTTCAAGTACCTGCGGTACATCAAGGACGAACTGCTGATCGTCCTCGGCACGTCGTCGTCGGAGACGGTTCTTCCGCGCATGATGGCGAAGATGGAAGCGGCAGGCACACCGAAGCACGTGGTGGGCATGACGATTCCCACCGGCTACTCGTTCAACCTCGACGGCACCGCCATCTACATGTCCATGGGCGCGATCTTCATCGCGCAGGCTTTCGCTATCGACGTCCCCATCTGGACTCAGATCGGTCTGCTCGTGTTCATGCTGATCTCGTCGAACGGCGCTGCAGGAGTGTCGGGCGCGGGCCTGGTCACCCTTGCCGCGTCGTTGACGGCATTCGACTCGGTGATCCCGGTTGCGGGTATCGCGTTGATCGTCGGAATCGACCGCTTCATGTCCGAGGGCCGTGCGCTGACCAACCTGTCCGGCAACGGACTCGGAACGCTCGTCATCGCGAGGTGGACCGGCGAGCTCGATCGGGAACGCCTCGCCTACGTGCTGGACAACCCGAAGACCGTCGACGTCGACGACCTGTTGGATCCCGACGAGCCGGCCGACAAGGAACTGGCGTCCTCGGGTGCGGCAAGACGCTAGTGTCCGCGTGCGAGGTCCAGTACCAGTCTGGCCCCACCGAGCGGACTGTCGGTGAAACGAGCTCGGCCACCGTGCAGTTCGGCCTGCTGCGCCACCAGGGCGAGGCCGAGGCCGGATCCACCCTTCGTCGCCGACGCCCCACGGTAGAAGCGCTCGAAGACGGAATCCCGCTCGGCGGGCGGGATTCCGGATCCGTTGTCGTCGAGGACGATCTGCACCGTGGAGTCGGTCTCGGTCACCGTGATCGCGACGTCGGTGGCCGACCCGTGGCGAACGGCGTTGATGATCGCGTTGTCCAGTGCGAGGCGGAGTCCGGCGGGCAGAGCGTCGACGACGAGCGATGGGGCCGAGTCGATGCGGACCGTCAGACCCGGGTTCTGCCGCATCGCGTCCTGAGCCGCCACGTCGCAGATCTCGACGATGTCGACCGGGACGCGATCCTTGTCACTGGACAGCTCACCCGACGCGAGCTTCTCGAGAGCCGTCAGAGTTGCTTCGACACGGCCCTGCGTCCGCTGCAGGTCCTCGAGGATCTCGAGTCGTTGCGGCGGTTCGAGGTCGAGGGTGCGCAGCACTTCGATGTCGGTCCGCATCGCCGTCAACGGCGTCCGAAGCTCGTGCGCGGACACCGCCGCGAAATCCCGAGCGGTGCCGAGGGCTTCGGTGGTGCGTGCTTGCGCGTCGCCGAGTCGTTCCAGCATGCCTGCGATGGCCACTGCCAACTCGTCGGACTCCTTCACCCCGGTCGAGGTGTCCGGCGACCTCGGGGGCTGCGCACTGACCTGCCGAGTCAGTGTCACGAGCGGTCTCACCGCGCGGCCGCCGAAGATCCAGCCCAGGCCCGTCGACGCGGCGATAGCGGCCAATCCGCCGAAGATGACCCACCGCTGTTGATCGTCGGTGATCTCCTGTGCCTCGGCAGCGGGCACACCGATGGAGATGATGATGTTGGTCGCCGACACCGCCTCCGAGGTGTAGACGCGGAAACGGTCACCTCCCACGTCGACGGTCTCCGAGCCCTCGTCCAATCGGGGCAGTTGCGTGGGAGTCGACGCGATGACGGTGTCACCGGTTCGGATCGTCACCGCGAACGCTCCTGAGCTGCCGAGCTGATCGAGAAACAATTCGAGGCTCGACGCACTCGGAATCAGGACCTGAGACGCCGTCGTCAACCGGTCGTCGAGATTGCTCACGTTGTTTCTCGAGATGACCACGGAGGCAACGGTCGCGAGCGTCGCGACGACGATCGTCGCACCGAGCGCGGTCGCGACCGCCACTCGGGCGCGAAGAGAGAATCTCACGAGCTCGGCCGCAGCACGAAGCCGACACCGCGCACGGTGTGCAGGACGCGGGATTGACCGTCGACCTCGATCTTGCGGCGGAGATAACCGACGAACACGTCGACGACGTTGGTGTCGGCCACGAAGTCGTACCCCCACACCAGCTCGAGCAGCCGCTCACGCGTCAGGACGACGCCTGCATTCCTGGCGAGGACTGCGAGCAGTTCGAATTCCCGTTTGGTCAGATCCAGTTCTCGCATCCCGACGTGGGCGCGATGGCCGGGGATGTCGACGCTCAGGCCGCCGACGGTGATGGCGGAGCTGGATTCGGGTGGAGCAGGTGCCGTCGCGCGCCTGCGGAGCATCGCGCGGATCCGAGCGACCAGCTCGGCCAGGACGAAAGGTTTGGTCAGGTAGTCGTCGGCGCCGGATTCCAGGCCGGAGATGCGATCGTCGACCGAGCTCCGAGCGCTCAACACACAGATGGGCACGTCGTTCCCCATCGCGCGGAGGGCTTTGACGACGCTGGCACCGTCGAGGACCGGCATGTTGATGTCCAGGACCACCACGTCGGGTGATCGCTGGGAGACCGCGGTGAGCGCTTCGGCGCCGTCGACCGCGGTGATGACGGTGAATCCGGACAGGCGGAGTCCGCGTTGAAGCGAGGCGAGCACGTCCGCGTCGTCGTCGACTACGAGTACGGTGGCTGATTCTGGCACAGCTCTATCGTGCTATGCCGCCCAGCTCTGGACGGTCATCTTGCGCTCCTCGGGCGATTTGGCGAAGAACTCCTCGAGCGCACTGCGGCGTTCGCGGTCGGCGTCGAGCGTCCACGCCAGTTCGGGTGCATTGGCGTAGAGCTTGGCGTAGTAGGCGTCGAACGTGCACGTCGTGTCGATCAGCGACGCCGCTCCCGGAAAAACTGGGGTTGCTGTGTTTCTCATGTTTCCCAAGGTAGAAGGCTACTTTGGGGACTCGGTGAGGCAAATGTGGGAGAACTGTGAGAATTGGATTGTCGAGCAGTCCCGCGGGTATGAATACACGCATGACTGTGGTGTGGTTTCGACGCGACCTGCGAACCGGTGATCTTCCGACGCTGACGGCTGCGGCCGATTCCGACGGGCCTGTGCTCGGATTGTTCGTCCTCGACGACGTGCTGCTGAAGGCGTCGGGCGGGCCGCGTCGGGACTTTCTCTTTCGTTCGCTGGAAGCGCTCGACGAGCAGTTGGACGGCCGGCTGCTGGTCGTGAAGGGTGATCCGGAAACCGTGGTGCCCAAGGTCGCGAAGGCCGTCGACGCCGACGAAGTCCACATCAGCGCAGATTACGGTCCGTACGGGCGGTCCAGAGACGAGCGCGTCGGTGAACACGTGTCGTTGGTGTCGACGGGATCGCCCTACGCCATCGCCCCCGGCCGGGTCACGAAGAACGACGGCGAGCCCTACCGGGTGTTCACGCCGTACTTCCGGCAATGGATGGAACACGGATGGCGGGGCCCGGCGGACACGTCGGCGAAAACCGTGTCGTGGCTCGATCCGTCGGATGTGAAGGGGCTTCCCCGACGGGTGAAGATTCCCACCGAAAAGGATGCGTCCGACGCGCCTGCGGGGGAGAAGGCTGCGTCGGGCGCCTGGGCCGAGTTTCTGGAGCGTGTCTCGGACTACGACGACGAGCGCAACCGGCCGGACCTGGACTCGACGTCTCGGATGTCGGTGCATCTGAAGTACGGCACCATCCATCCGCGGACGATGCTGGCGGACCTGGGGAAACTGCGCAGCGAGGGGTCCGCGTCGTACCGACGCCAGATCGCGTGGCGAGACTTCTACGCGGACATACTGTTTCAGCGCCCGGACAGTGCCCGGGAGAACTACGACAAGAAGTTCGACAAGATCGAGCTGGACACCAGCAAACATGCACACGAGTTGTTCGACGCGTGGAAGGACGGCAAGACCGGCTTCCCCATCGTCGACGCCGGTATGCGACAGCTGAATACCGAGAACTGGATGCACAACCGAGTCCGCATGATCGTGGCGTCGTTCCTCGTGAAGGATTTGCATCTGCCGTGGTGGTGGGGAGCGCGATACTTCTTGGACCGATTGGTCGACGGCGATCTGGCCAGCAATCAACACGGATGGCAGTGGACGGCAGGCACGGGAACCGATGCGTCCCCGTACTTCCGCGTGTTCAACCCGATCACCCAGGGCGAGAAGTTCGACCCCACCGGCGATTACGTACGCCGCTGGGTTCCCGAACTGCGCGGGGAAGAAGGGAAAGCCGTGCACACGTTGAAGTTCGGACGCCCCAAGGATTACCCCGACGCCATCGTCGACCACAAACACGAGCGAGAGGTCGCGATTGCCCGGTTCAAGGCACTGTGACGCTCACCGTCGGCGAGAGAGCCCGACGCCGACGAGGCAGACGACGCCGCCCAGCACTGCAAGGATGTGTGGCACTTCGTTCAGCAGGGCCCAACTCAGCGCGATGGTGATGGGCGGGACGGCGTACGTGGTGATGCCGAGCCTGCCTGCATTCATGCGGGTCAGCGCGTAGGCCCAGGTGGAGAACGCGAGTGCCGTCGGTACGAGGCCGAGGTAGACGAGGCCGCCTGTTGCCTGCACGGATGCGTCGGCGAGGTCGTCGAGCAGAGCCGGGGTGAACGGGAGGGTGCACACAGCGCCGATCGCGCAGGCCATCCACGTGACCTGAAGGCCGGGCACGCTACGCAGCACCGGTTTCTGGCACAGAACACCGACGGCGTACGTCACGGCGGAGACAAGGCACAGGGCGATGCCGAGGGCATCCGCGTCGGTTCTGACGGTGTCGGTGGTGGTCACGGCGGTGACGACACCCACGAGCACGGCGCCGGAGAACGCGATGGCCGCGCCGATCACGAGCCACCGCGGAAACCCCTCGCCGAGGAGGAGTCCGGCGAACAGAGCCACGAGAATCGGGCCGATCTGAATGATCATCGACGTGGTACCTGCGTCGACGCGCTGTTCGGCCGCGTTGAGGGCGACGTTGTAGATCGCGAACCAGAACACACCGACGCAGATGATCTGAATCCACTGAGTTCGGGTAGGTCTGACCCACGTCCGTTTCGCGAGAAGGATCACGCCGAGTGCGGCCGTGCCGATGAGAAGCCGGCCGAGCGCCAAGGAACCCGCCCCGAAGGACGTTCCGACTCCTCGAATCGCGACGAACGCCGACGCCCAGGACACAACGGTGACCGTCACCGCTCCGAGCGCAAGCCAGTCCGTCTTCTTCGTCACCGCGACATCGGTCATGGCATGAGATTACGACGAGCGGACTGCCCCCGGCGCGCGGGTTTCGGACAACCTTGCTCGTTTTCCTGCCCTATGTGAGTGGGAATGTAGGCCAGGGCCTACATTCCCACTCACCGACGGAGTAGCTTTTCCAGCGCATCCAGAACGGCTGGATCCTCGATGGTCGACGGCACCCCGTACTCCTCACCTGCGACGATCTGCCGCATGGTCTTGCGCAGAATCTTCCCGGACCTGGTCTTGGGAAGCGCACCGACGATCGTCACGTCCCGGAACGTCGCGAGTGCGCCGATCTGGTCACGCACCATCGCGACCAGTTCCGTGCGCAATCGGTCCTCCTCGATGGTTTCGCCCGCCTTGAGCACCACGTACCCACTGGGCCGCTGCCCTTTGAGGTCGTCGTGAATTCCGATCACCGCGCATTCGGCCACCGCGGGGTGGCTCGCGACGACAGCCTCCATCGATCCCGTCGACAGTCGATGACCTGCGACGTTGATGACGTCGTCACTGCGACCGAGGACGTACACGTACCCGTCGGCGTCGATGTATCCGGAATCGCCGGTCAGGTAGTAGCCCGGGAACGTGTCGAGGTACGAACGCTGGAAGCGGTTCTCGTCGTTCCACAATCCCACCAGGGTGCCGGGAGGCAGCGGGAGCTTGACGACGATATTGCCCTCGGTACCGGCGTCGACCTCGGTGCCTGCGGCGTCCACGATCATCACCTCGAAACCCGGAACCGCGACGGTCGGTGAACCGGACTTGATCGGAAGTGGCTCGAGCCCGCGGAGATTCGCGGCGATCGCCCAGCCGGTCTCCGTCTGCCACCAGTGGTCGACGACGGGTCGGTCCAGGGTTCGGCTGATCCACTCGTAGGTATCGGGATCCAGTCGCTCGCCCGCGACGAACAGTGTCTCCAGGCTGCTGACGTCGTACTTCTCCAGCTCCTCGGCGTGCGGATCCACCTTGCGGATGGCACGCAACGCCGTCGGGGCGGTGAACAACGCTCGCACACCGTGACTTTCGATGACCCGCCAGAAGGCCCCGGCGTCGGGAGTGCCGACGGGTTTGCCTTCGTAGAGAACCGTTGTCGCACCCGCCAGCAGTGGGCCGTAGACGATGTAGGAATGCCCGACCACCCAGCCGACGTCGGACGCCGTCCACATGACCTGACCCGGGCCGACATCGTAGATGTTGTGCATCGACCATCTCAGTGCGACGGCATGGCCACCGTTGTCGCGTACGACGCCTTTGGGTTTTCCGGTGGTTCCTGATGTGTAGAGGATGTAGAGCGGATCCGTAGCTTTCACCGGAACTGGTTGTGCCGGTGATGCTTCGGTCATCTCGGCATCCCAGTCCAACCATCCGTGATCGCTCGGAATCCCGTCGCGGCTCTTGACGATCACCGTCGGCGACGAGGACAGGGCCAACGCCTTCTCGACGATCGGGAGGTACTCCACGACCCGTCCCGGCTCGAAACCGCCACTCGCCGTCACCAACAGCACAGGTTCGGCGTCGTCGATCCGCGCCGCGAGCTCCTTCGCCGCGAATCCGCCGAACACCACCGAATGCACCGCACCGATCCGCGCACACGCCAGCATCGCCACGGCTGCCTCGGGAATCATGGGCAGATACAGAATGACGCGGTCACCCTTCCCCACACCGTTGCGTACCAGCACTCCCGCGAACTGCGCCACCTCGTTCAGCAGCTGGGCATAGGTGTACCGGCGCTGCGTACCGATCATCGCCGAGTCGTAGATCAGCGCCGTACGGTCCCCGTCGCCCGCATCCACATGCCGGTCGAGCGCATTGACACACGTGTTGAGCACGCCGTCCGGGAACCAGCGGCCATCGAACGCCGTCGTCGGAGCACTGACCCAATCGATCCCCTCGGCTGCTTCCAGCCAGAAACCCTCACGATCGGACCTGGCCCTGTCGAATGCTTCTCGATACTCGCCGCTCATGGCCCGAGCCTAGTGTGGTCCCGGTTGCAGAGGAGTTGCGTTCGTGGGGATTGCTACTGATCTGACTGCACAGTCTTGGGTTGTTTCGGCGGGATTCCGTGAAAAGTCGCGGAAACTGTGCACTGAAGTCAGTCGGTGGGCGGCTGACCTGGTTGCGTACTGCTGGGTGGTTTCGGCGGGATTCCGCGGATTGTCGAGGAGGCTTTACCCCATCGTCAACTGAGGGCTGTGGATAACGAAAGTTATCCACAGTTCGAGGCACCAGCACTACCGGCGGGGTGCTGGATCGGGAACGGTGTACCGCATGGGGGTACATACAGCGGCGGAGCTCATGGCTTCGGGGATCAGTCGTGGGGCGATAACATACCGGACGAAGTCGGGAGAGTTGCAGCGGCTATTGCCACGGGTGTACGCGACGTCACCGCCGGATTACTTCGAGCTCTGCAGGGCGGTAACTCTCTGGAAGCCGAGTGCGGTTGTCTCGCATTCGAGTGCTGCATGGCTGTGGGGGTTGACCGACCGGGAACCGAAAATTGTCGATGCCACTGTGGGACCGGCGGGACAAGCGCGGTGCCCAGAGTGGGTTCGCCTCCATCGACGGCAGCTCCCCGCGACCGTGACGTACCGAGGACTGCGCATGGTGACGATCGAGCAGGCATTCGTCGACATGGCTGCGACTCTGCAGAAGGCCGAGCTCGAGGCGTTCGTGGACGCGACTCTCGACGTTCACCTGCCGTGGCGAAGGGTCGCCGAGGTCTGTGAGGCTTCGAGCGGCATGCGCGGCATGACTGCGTTGCGAGAGCAGTTGCGTCGGTGTTGCCCCGGCACTCGTTCCGAACCGGAACGGATGGTGGCGCGCGCACTGACTGCGCGAAACTTCCGTATGGAGATCAATGCGAGAGTCGGACCGTTCTACGGTGACCTCGTCGACTTTCGTGCGCGCGTTATCGTCGAGATCGACGGGCGTGAGTTCCACATCGGGCCGGCCGAGTTCAGCAACGATCGCCGTCGCCAGAATGCTCTGGTTCTGGAGGGGTGGCTGGTGCTGAGGTACTCGGCCGCGACCGTGCGGGCAGACCTCGACCGGGTCGTCGACGAGATAATCAGCGTTGTACGCAAGCGGCGCAGGTCGATCGACTCCACGTCACGAGCGTTGCCACGCTCCTGAGTGCAAAGGCAACATCGAAGTTTCGGGGCCGCGCGTAGGAATTCCGTCAAGATCCTGGCGACGCGGCGGGGGCGGATGGAGACTCGCAGATGTGACTCTTTTCGAGATGCTGCCGTCTCTTCGTAATGCAGGCCGACCACGATTCGATTCGGGGTTGTGGCCGTCGGGCACGGGTTTTCGTGATGGGCGGTTGATGGTCGACGGTGTGTTCGTCGATGATTTCGCTGATTGCGAGGGCACGCCGACGCGGTTGGGTTGTGTAGTGGTGACGCGGGTGAGGTCGGTGATCGCCGGCATCGTGCGTGTCGATGCCGTGCTCGGGTGCGTGGAGGTCGCCGATATCGCGAACCGCCATTCGGTGGTGGGTCGGCAGTTCTTCGCGATGGGCGACGCCAAGGTGGAGCTTCCGTCGGATGTGCGGGCCGGTGACCTACTGGCCGTGATTCCCGAGGCCCAGGCGTCGGTACCGGGCGAGGCGTGAGGACACGCGGTCGTCGTCGGAGCTGATGTCGCGTAGTTCTCGTGCGATGGCTCCGGCCACTCGGGTCGAGAATTCGACGGGTTCCTCTGCCGCATCGGGGTGTTCGGGCACGATGGCGTCGACGATGCCGTCGCGGAGCAGGTCCACGGACCGAATGCCTTGCGCCTCGGCCATGTCCGACGCGTGTGCTGTGTCGCGGTGAACGATGGCGCTGGCGCCTTCCGGGGGAAGCGGCGCGAGCCAGGCGTTCTGTGCGCACAAGGTGCGGTCGGCGGGCAAGAGTGCGAGTGCGCCGCCGCCAGTTCCTTGGCCGAGGAGGACCGACACCGTCGGGGTATCGACGGTGACGAGATCGCTGATGCAACGCGCGATTTCGGGTGCGATACCGCCTTCTTCCGCTTCCTTGGACAGTGCTGCGCCGAACGTGTCGATGACGAGGACCAGGGGAATGCGGAGTTCCTCGGCCAGTTTCATTCCGCGCCGAGCCTGACGCAGCGCGCCTGGCCCCATCGTCGCGGTGATGCTGTGGCTGCTTCGGTCGTTGCCGAAGACCACACAGGAGATTCCTCGGAATTTGCACAACGACAACAGGATCGTTGTGTCCGACTCACCTTGGCCGGTGCCGCTGAGCGGAACCTGTTCGCTGGCTGCATGTTCGAGGAGTTCTCGCACGCCCGGCCGATCGGGGCGACGGGAGGATTCCACGGAATGCCACGCGGAACGATCAGGGATGTCGCCGACGGCGGGAGCCGGGTCGAGGTGGTGGGCTGTCTCGCCATCGTGGCTGACGACGCGGAGTGCGCGGACCATGAGGTGGCGGAGGCTGTCCACGGGAACCACACCGTCGATGACGCCGTGGTGGTACAGGTTCTCGGCGGTCTGTACGCCTTCGGGAAAAGGCTTGTCGTACAGGGCCTGATAGACGCGAGGGCCGAGGAATCCGATGAGTGCACCGGGTTCGGCGAACGTGACGTGAGCGAGTGATCCCCAGGATGCGAAGACGCCGCCGGTCGTGGGATTGCGGAGGTACACCAAGTACGGCAGGCCGGCTTGTTTGTGCAGGGTCACCGCGCCCGCGATCTTCACCATCTGTACGAACGCAAGAGTGCCTTCCTGCATGCGAGTTCCCCCGGACGTGGGAGACGCGATCAGCGGGAGCTTCTCCGCGGTGGCACGCTCGATGGCGGTGGCGATTCGTTCGGCTGCCGCCACTCCGATCGACCCGGCCAGGAAAGCGAACTCGCACGCAATGATGGCCACCGGCCTGCCGTCGACCAGCCCCTGTCCGGTGAGAACGGACTCGTCGACGCCGCTCTTGTCTCGGGCTTTCGCCAAGTCGGCGGCATACTTCGGGCCGGGGGAGACGTCGATCGGTTCCCGATCCCACGACACGAACGATCCGCCGTCGAGAACTGCATCGAGTATCTCGGCGGCGGACGTCCGTGTTGTCATGAGCGGGATCCTAACGGGCGAATGCTTCCTTCCACGTGACGGTCTTGCCGATGCGCAGGATGGAGCGCTGGTAGATCTTGGCAGCGACGACGGCGAGTGCTGCGGTGGTGGCCGCCATGATGAGGGCGGTTCCGATGATCTGGTAGACCGGCGCGACGCCTGCGGCGATGCGCAGCGGCATCATGACGGCGGAGAACGGCGGAATCCAGCTGAGAACGTTGCTGAGTGTGCTCTCCGGGTCGCCGACCGAGTAGAACGCCGCGAAGAACATTGCCATGATCAGCAACAGGAGCGGCATCGTCGTCGAATTGACGTCCTCTTGCCTGGAGACCATCGATCCACCGGCTGCGTACAGGACTGCGAAGAAGGCGAAGCCGAGCACGAACCAGCCGAGGGTGCCGGCGAAGACGCTGATCGCGGTACCGGTGATGGTGAGTGTGCCCGTTGCAAGTCCGGCGCCGACACCTGCAGCGCCGTAGAGGGCGAGCTGCAGGATGCCGACTGCTCCGATGCCGAGGATCTTGCCCCACAGCAACTGAAGCGGCCTGACGGTGGAGAGCAGCAGTTCGACGACACGCGACGACTTCTCCTCGACGACGCCCATGGCGACGTACATTCCGAATCCGATGATCTGGGCGTACAGGATGAACACCGCGGCGAGAGACAGTGCAACTCGTTGTCCTGCTTCGGGATCCGGAGGGTCGATGGCGTCGACGGTGACCGTTGCGTTCGCGACGGCGGCTGCAACCGCGCCCTGGTCGACGCCTTGCTGCGCCAGCGCGGCGTCGGTGGCCTGCGATTGGACACTGCCTTCGACGACGGCTCGCAGTGCTCCGGTGAGCTCGGAATCGGTGATCGCGGTGTAGGCCCCGGCTCCTGCCGGTACGAGAGCTACGGCGACGTCGCCGGATTCGACGTCGGATCTCGCTGTGTCGGCGTCGGCGATCTCGCGGATGTCGACGGGGCTGCCGACGGCGTCTCCGGTGGCGGTGATGACGGCCGCGATCTGTTGGTCACCGACGATGCCGACGATGTCGCGGTCTTCGTCGTCTCCGCCGGCGAAGATGGAGTACGCGATGATGCCGCCGACGATGACGGCGAGAATGATGACGTTGGAGATGACGAAGCTCTTCTTCATCACCTGAACGGTGAACTCGCGCTTGGCGATCAGGCCGATTGCCCGGCTCGAAGATACTTGGGTGCTCATGCCACTGCCTCTCGGAACAGGTCGCTCAACGACGGTTTGTGGAAGGAGAATTCGTGTACAGGTCCGGTGGCGAGGGCGGCACGAAGGATGGCCTGATCGTCGGTTCCCGGTGCGATGGAGAGGATCGTCCGGCCGGCGATGTGACTGACGGCCCGGGCGCCTGCGATGCCGTCGGCCCAGCCGGGCTGGGCGTTCGGTGCGTGTACTTCGAGTTGCGCATCGCCTGATCCGCGGAGTTCGTCGACGGTGCCGACGGCTTTCATGGATCCGGCGGCGATGATGCCTACTCGGTCGCACAGTCGTTGCACGAGATCCAACTGGTGGCTGGAGAAGATCACCGGGACGCCGGACGACGCTTTCTCGCGGAGCACGTCGCTCATGACGTCGACGGCAACCGGGTCGAGACCGGAGAACGGTTCGTCGAGAACGAGAACGGCGGGGTCGTGGACGAGTGCCGCGGCGAGTTGGACGCGCTGCTGGTTGCCCAGGCTCAGGGCGTCGACGGTGTCGTCGAGTCGTTCCGAGATACCGAGTCGTTCGGTCCACGTGCCTACGGCCGACTTGGCGTCCGACGGTGAAAGTCCGTGCAGCTCGGCAAGATACGCGAGCTGCGGGCCGACCTTCATCTTGGGATAGAGGCCGCGCTCCTCCGGCATGTAGCCGATGGTGCGGCGGACATCGAGGTCGACGGGTTTGCCGCCGAGCAGGACCTGCCCGGAGTCGGCGGACAGCACGCCGAGGGTGATGCGCATGGTGGTGGTCTTGCCTGCACCGTTGCTGCCGACGAAGCCGAAGAGCTCACCGGGGTGTACGTCGAACTTCAGGGAGTCGAGGGCGATCTTGTCGCCGTATCTCTTGGAGATGTTGTCGATCGTGAGGGTGCTCATGGTGCCCTTTCGGTCGTTGTTCAGAAATCTTCCGGGTCGGGGTCGGGAGTGATCCAGGCGAGAATCATTGCTGGGGAACAGATTCCGGCCATGAGGCTGACGAGTGTCCACAACGCGCCTGCGTACGCGAGTCGCTCGTTCTCGTATCCGGTCGCGAGGATGATCAGCGTGAACACCGAGACCATGCCGAGGCCCTGGGTGACGGTCAAGCCGATCGACCGAGCTTCGTTGCGCTGCTGTACTTCCCATTCGTCGAGGGCACCCACGGGTGCATCGCTGTGGCGACCGGAGGCTGTCTGCAGCATCGTCCACAGCACCAGGAAGGCGACGGTGCCGGCGACCCACAGGATGGGTGCCCACTTCCAGAACAGCGATGCGACAGCGATGGTGAGAAGCACGACGAGGGTGGACATCACTGCAGCCGCGAGGATTCGTCGGCGCTTCTGCGTTCGCCAAGTCGGCAGCATGTGCCGAGTCTTCGCGTCGTTCTCGAGAAACCTGCGTGTGCGGTAGTCCTGGTAGCGCGTCAGAATGTTCGAGTCGGGGGTGGTCACTTGTCGTTCTCCCTTCGAAACAGTTCGGCGGAGAGTGGACCGAGTTCCTTGCGTGAGAACACTGCTTCGACGGGGAGGTCGAAGACTTCGCAGATGCGCAGTGCCAGGTCGAGGCTCGGATAGTGGTCGCCCCGCTCGAGGGCGCCCACTGTCTGCGGGTTGACTTCGATGAGTTCGGCGAGTTGCGCGCGGCTCATCTTTCGTTCGGCCCGCAGAACACCCACCCGGTTGAAGATCGGGAGCGTGTTCCCACGCTTTACGGGGCTCATGGAACAAAGTGTTGTATAAACCCAACGATCTGTCAACTGTGGATAACGTCAAGCCTCGGTGAGTTGCCCCGACTTCATGGTCCACCGACGGGTCGCGCGAACGGTGCCCAGCATGCGGCGGTCGTGGGTGACCAGCAGGAGCGTGCCCTCGAAGTTCTCCATCGCCCGTTCCAACTGCTCGATGGCCGGGAGGTCCAAGTGGTTCGTCGGCTCGTCGAGCACCAGCAGGTTGACGCCGCGCGCCTGCAGCAGGGCCAAGGCAGCGCGTGTGCGTTCACCGGGAGACAGGGAGCCTGCAGGCCGGAGGGGATCGTCGCCGCGTAGGCCGAATTTCGCCAGTAGCGTCCGTACGTCGGCGTCGGGCCAGTCGGGGACCGCCGCGCTCAACGAGTCCGATACGGTCGCGGTCCCGGTGAACAGCCCGCGAGCCTGATCGATTTCGCCGATCGCGACGCCGGAACCCAGGGACGCCGTCCCGTCGTCGGGAACGAGTTTTCCGAGGAGGACGGACAGCAATGTGGTTTTGCCCGAACCGTTCTCGCCCGTGATCAACACCCTGTCACCGAATTCGATCTGTGTCGTGACCGGTCCGAAGGTAAAGCCCTCGCGACGGACGACAGCACCGCTCAGTACCGACACGGCGGTGCCGCTGCGGGGTGCGGCTGCGATCTCCATGCGCAGCTCCCACTCCTTACGGGGCTCTTCGACCACCTCGAGCCGTTCGATGCGCCGCTGCGTCTGACGGGCTTTCGCGGCCTGCTTCTCGGTGGACTCCGCCCGAGTCTTGCGGCTGATCTTGTCGTTGTCGGTTGCTTTGCGGCGTGCGTTGCGGACGCCGGATTCCATCCAGTTGCGCTGCATCTGCGCACGAGATTCGAGTGAGGCCTTGGTGTCCGCGAACTCGTCGTACTTCTCTCGCGCGTGCTGCCGGGCAATCTCTCGCTCGGCGAGGTAGGACTCGTAACCCCCGTCGTACACGTCGATGCGGTGTTGGGCGCGATCCAACTCGACGATGCCGGTGACCGTCCTGGCCAGGAACTCACGGTCGTGGCTGACGACGACGATCGCCGCTCGCGTTTCGACCACGAACCGTTCCAACTGCTCGAGGCCGGCCAGGTCGAGGTCGTTGGTCGGCTCGTCGAGCAGCAGAATGTCGTACCTGGCCAGCAGAATGGCGGCGAGCCCTGCCCGGGCAGCCTGGCCACCGGACAGCGACGTCATGAGTGCGCTTCCGTCGACATCGAGACCGAGGTCGGCGAGCACCTTCGCCGTTCGCTCGGCGAGATCGGCGCCGCCGAGGGCAAGCCATCGCTCCAACGCGGGAGTGTAACGATCCTCACCGTCGTCGTTACCGAGTGCTTCGGCTGCATCGTTCATCGTCTGCTCAGCGGCGGTGACTCCGGTCCGTCGGCCGACGAACTCCACGATGGTTTCGCCGGCGATACGTTCGGGTTCCTGCGCAAGATATCCGACGGTGGCGTCGGGCGGGCTCGTGTATATCTCCCCCTCGGAATCGGCGGTTCCGACACCGGCCAGAAGCGTGAGCAACGTCGATTTACCTGCACCGTTGGCTCCGACGAGACCGATGACATCGCCTTCGGTCACGGTGAGATCGAGGCCGGAGAACAGCGTGCGGTCACCGTGGAAAGCAGCGAGGTCGTCGATACGGAGCGTGGCAGTCACCCGATCAGTATTCCCCCTGCACAACCGGGTCATTCCGCAGGCTCCACTCCTGCAAATTCCAGGTCATTCCGCAGGCTCCACTCCTTCAACAACCCGGTCATTCCGCAGGCTCCACTCCTGCCCGGGAACACATGAAGCCAGCCGTGAGTTGGCACTTGTATGACGTTTTCACCGCAGACAAGCACTGTCCCGACGATCACGCTGAACGACGGACATGCGATTCCGCAGCTCGGCTTCGGCGTGTGGCAGGTTCCGGACGACGGCGCGCACGACGCGGTAGCCCAGGCCTTGAAGGTCGGTTACCGCAGCATCGACACCGCCAAGGTCTACGAGAACGAGACCGGTACCGGTAAGGCGATCGCGGAATCCGGCATCGCCCGCGACGAGCTGTTCGTCACCACCAAGCTGTGGAACGACGACCAGGGTTACGACTCCACGCTGAAGGCCTTCGACGCCAGCATGGAGCGCCTCGGCCTCGAGTACCTTGACCTGTACCTCATTCACTGGCAGCAGCTGGACCGAGACAAGTACATCGACACGTTCAAGGCGTTCCAGAAGCTGAAGGCCGACGGACGTGTCGGGTCCATCGGCGTCTCGAACTTCACGATCCCGACGCTGGAGAAGCTGGCCGACGCCGTGGGCGAGACTCCGTCGATCAACCAGATCGAACTTCACCCGCGCCTCATCCAGGAGGAACTGCGGGCTTTCCACACCAAGCACGGCATCGCGACCGAGGCCTGGAGCCCGCTCGGCTCCGGCACGGTTCTCGAAGAGCCGGCTTTGAAGCCGATCGCCGACGCTCACAGCGTCACCCCGGCACAGGTCATTCTGCGCTGGCACATCCAGCTCGGTAACGTCGTGATCCCCAAGTCGGTCACCCCCGAGCGCATCGCGAGCAACTTCGACGTGTTCGGCTTCGAGCTGTCGAACGACGAGATCCAGCAGATCAACGCTCTCGACTCTGCTGACGGCCGCACCGGCCCGGATCCGGACAAGTTCTCGTCCTGATTCCCATTCACACACGCGCGGACGCAGATCCCAGGGTCTGCGTCCGCGCGTGTGTAGGTGGGCCGGCTCTCGGCGCTTATGCTGAGCGGCATGGCACCGCTGACGGGGAAAACGATCGCGCTGACGGCCGAGCGTCGGGCCGACGAGTTCGCGACTCTTCTCGAGCGCCGGGGCGCCCGGACCGTGCACGTTCCCGCGATTCACGTACTTCCCCTCGTCGACGATTCCGATCTGCGCGAGAAGACCGAAGGCATCATCGCGAACCCGCCGGAGCTGGTCGTCATCAGCACCGGTATCGGTTTCCGCGGCTGGCTCGACGCCGCGGAGACGTGGGATTCTCGTGACGCGCTGCTGAACGCCCTCGGGAATTCCCGCATCATTGCACGAGGCCCCAAGGCGCGCGGCGCGATTCGCGGCGCCGGACTCCGCGAAGTCTGGTCCCCGACCACCGAGGCGTCGCAGGAAGTAGCCGATCACCTCGAGTCCGAGGGGATCGCGGGCGTGGATGTCGCAGTGCAGCTTCACGGCACCATCACCGAATGGGAGCCGACGATTCATCTGAGCGACGCCCTCGAGCGGCTCGGTGCCGACGTGCGCGCCATCCCTGTGTACCGCTGGATTCGCCCACTCGATCAACAGCCGCTAATCGACCTGCTCGCCAAGATCCTGAACCACGAGGTCGACGCCGTCACGTTCACCAGCGCACCGGCGGTCGCTTCGCTTCTGTCGACGGCCAAGGACAACGGACTGCTCGACGAGTTTCTCACCGCTCTGCGCGGTCCTGTCGCTGCGATCTGCGTCGGGCCGGTCACGTCGGCGCCGCTGGATGCTCTGGATGTTCCGACGCGTATGCCGGAACGGGCGAGGTTGGGTTCGCTGGCGAAGTACGTGGTCGACGTCCTCCGTTGTGAGTGAAAATGTAGGCCCTGGGCCACATTTCCACTCACGTGTCGAAGAGTGAGGTCAGAGCCGGGGCCACGTCCCGGTAGGTGCTGACCGTTCGAATCCGGCCGTGGCCGAGACGAGCGAGATCGCGGCCGAGTTCGACGTCGTTCTCACCGGACATGTCCAGCAGAACATCGAGCCTGGGGATCGTCGCGGCGACGTACCGCGGATCCGGTCCGGCGTTGTGTACGCAGTCCGAGAGCAACAACACTCGCTTGTCCGGCGCGGACACTCCGCGCAGCAGCGTCGCTGCGGTGTCCAGCGCGAACTGCACGTTCGTCAGTCCACGAGCCGGGATGCTCAGCACGGTGTCGAGAATCCCGAGCGGGGTCGTCGGATCGCCGAACCGGGCGAGCACGGCGGCGTCGGACCAGAAGGCGACGACAGCTAGATCGTCCGCGTTCAGCTCACCCGCCACCGCACCCACCGTCGCCGCCGCGGTACGTACCCGTTCCCCCTTCATCGATCCCGAGATGTCGACGACGAGAACGATCGACCTCTTGGTGTGCAGCCGCTCGCGTACGACGATGTCGTCGTCCTCGGGATACGGGTTGGCTGCGAGCACGTCGATCGTTCGGTCCATGTCGAGTTCGTCGGAGCCGTCGCGGTAGCGTAGCGACGTCAGTTCGCCGATTCCGCGTCGGGCGCGGACGTCGCGTCGCGGACGTCGAACCGCCAAGCGCGCTGCGATCTTCCGGGCTCTGGCCCGCGTCGCCGCGTCGACGGTCGTATCCTCGCTTGCTTCGCGCAACGTGACGATCTCGGCGGACTCGTCGGTGAAGCCCGGAGCCGACGGATTGTTCTCACCGGCAGCGTGTCCGGGGCGACCGCGGCCGTCGGCGACGAGAACGGCTCCACCGGCGCCCGGGCGGAACAACGACGGTGATTCGGTGAGCTGTTTGGGTTTGCGGCGCAACGGCTTCAGCGCCGAGGTCTTCGAGCTCGGTCGACGGACGGGCGAATCAGCCGGTACTGCTCTTCAACCCGGAGCGGCGGCGGCAGGCCGGAGCAGGAAATGGTCTTCCCATATGCGGTGCAGGATCGTTTCCGGCGTGGCGTCGGCGGTGTCGTCGACGTGGATACGCCCGGACAGGGCGACGTAGACGGCGTCGAGCATCACTTGTCGGTAGTTGTCGGGTAGGTCGCGCGGGGGATCGATGTCGGTGACGTCGGGGACCGTCACCTCGCGCAACGACGCCAGTTGCCAGGCCACGAGCGTCAGATCGATCGCTCCTCGAACGCTGCTGCCCTGGGTGATGTCCTCGTGTTCACGAGTCGCCCGGGTGATGGCGACGGCGTCTGCGATCAGTCTCAGCGAGTCCGATTCGGTTCTCAGGGCTACGATTCCGCGCTCGGCCTCGGCGTCCTGGTATCCGATGGCCAAGCGGCACAACCGGTCGTGCACGCTGGTGGAGAGTCGAGTGGTGCCGACGTTGTCGTACGGGTTCATCGACGCCACCACTCGGAACGACGGCAGTGCGGACACGGTTCCGACGCGGGGGATGGTGATTCTGCGTTCGGCCATGGCCGTCAGCAGAGTGTTGAGCGTGTCCTCGGGGGCGCGATTGAACTCCTCGACGTACAGGAAACCGCCGGTACGCATGGCCTCGACCAGTGGTCCCGGTATGAAGTTGTCCTCACTGTAGTCCTCCCGGAGAACCCGAGAAGGATTGTGATGCCCGACGATTCGAGCCGGCGTCAGGTCTGCGTTGCCCTCGACGAACAGCAGCGGGATGCCCCAGTCCGCCGTGATGGCACCGAGCAGTGTGGATTTGCTGGTGCCGGGCGGGCCCTCGATCAGCAGGTCCCGTCCGGCGGCCACAGCAGCCAGCAGCAGGTCGAGTTCACGGTCCCGCCCGACGATGTGCGCCGCGATCCGGCGGCGCACATCGATGATCGACGTCAGAAGCGTCATTTGTTGTCGACGGCGATGATGTCTGCGCCTTCCTCGGCGAGCCGGAGTGCGTGGCTGCGGCCTTGGTTTCGTGCAGCTCCGGTGATGAAAGCGACCTTGCCTTCGAGTGTTCCGGTCATTTGATCACCGATCCGGCGTCGACGGGCAACTGGACGCCGGTGATGTAGCGAGCGTCGTCGGACACCAGGAAGGCGATGGCATTGGAGATGTCGACGGGTTCGACCCACTCGATCGGGAGTGCGTTGAGCGTTTTGAACGCGGCGCCCGCATCTTCTTTGGTGGGGTTCGGAGTGTCCGGCATGAACAGGTTGTACGTTTCGGAGTTGTGGATCATGTCGGTGTTCACCGAGGTGGGATGCACCGAGTTCACGCGAATGTCGAACGGTGCCAGTTCGTTTGCGAAGGTCTTGACCAGGCCTACCACTCCATGTTTGGCGGCGACGTAGTGCGCGAGGTTGGCCAGGCCCTTGATTCCGGCGGTGGAACTGGTCAGCACGATCGCGCCCCCGTTTCCGCCCGCCTTGAGGTGCGGCACGGCGGCGCGGACGGTCTTGAACACGCCGGTGAGATTGATCGCGATCATCTCGTCCCAGACGTCGTCCGTCAGGTCTTCGAGCGGTGCGAACGTGGCGATGCCTGCATTTGCGAGAACGATGTCGAGACGGCCCAGTTCGGCCACGCCGTCGTCGACGGCCTTCGTGACCTGCGCAGTGTCACGGACATCGGCTTTGGTGGCGACGATCCGTCGATCCAAGGCTTCGACCTGGCGGACCGTCTCGGCGAGGTCCTCCTCGGTGGCGAGCGGATATCCGACGGAGCCGACCTGCTCGCAGATGTCGATCGCGATGATGTCGGCACCTTCCTGGGCCAGTTTCAGCGCGTGGCTTCTGCCCTGGCCGCGTGCGGCCCCGGTGATGAATGCAACTTTCCCGTCGAGCTTTCCCATGTGCGAACTTCCTTGTTCGTGTGAGGTGAAAACCTGTGCGAGCGCTGAACGTTCACGCACCGAGGCGGTACGTTCCGCGGCAGGACGCCCAAGATGGAGGGCATGCAAAGAAACCTATCCGACACTCAGTGCAGAAGTGGGCGATTTGCTTGAATTTTCTACGTGTAACCGGCGGTTTCGTGTAACAACCGGATCCGGAACGGCACTACCGACTTCGAATTCGCACTTGTGCAGATCGAATCGGCAGAATCACCAGCACAAGTGCGAACTCGGCGACCTATCCGCTGCTGAGGGTGTCGAGGAGTTCGGTCACTGCGGCTCGGCCGGCGCGGTTGGCGCCGATGGTGCTGGCGGAGGGACCGTAGCCGAGGAGGTGGACGCGGTGGTTGGCTGCGACGCGGGTGGCGAGGCGTCCGTCCATGACGATACCGCCGCCGTGGCCGCGGAGTCGCAGGGGTGCCAGATGGTCGAGTGCGCTGCGGAAGCCGGTGGCCCAGAGGATGACGTCGGCGTCGACGAAGGAGCCGTCGGCCCAGCGCACTCCGGCGGGTTCGATGGCGCTGAACATCGGTAGCCGGTGGAGGGCGCCACGGTCGCGTGCTGCCTTCAGTCTATCGGTCAGCAGGAGACCGGTGACGGAGACGACGGATCCCGGTGGCAGCCCGGCGCGGACGCGGTCTTCCACCATCGCGACGGCAGCGCGTCCTGCGTCGGGTCCGAAGTCGCTGTCGCGGAACTCGGGTTCGCGCCGGGTCACCCAGGTCGTGGAGGTGACGAGGGAGATCTCGTCGAGCAGTTGGACGGCGGAGATGCCGCCGCCGACGACAACGACGTGCTTGCCGGCGAACTCGTCGGCCGTGCGGTAGTCCTTGGTGTGGAGTTGGCGTCCGGTGAACGTCTCGGCGCCGGGGTAGCGGGGGACGAAGGGTTTCTCCCAGGTTCCGGTTGCGTTGATCAGCCCGCGAGCCGAGAGCACGATGTCCTCCGACTCGACTCGGAAACGAGGGTCGCGGTCGCAGACCACGGTGACGGTGACCGGTCGTCGAACCTGCAGGTCGAACTTCTCTTCGTAGACCTCGTAGTAGCGCGGAACGGCTTCGGCGGCGATCACTCCGTCCGGGTTTTCGTCGGTCAGTACCTCGGCGAACTCCATGCCTGGCAGGTCGTGAACTCGGTTGACGGTGCTGAGGGTCAGCGACGGCCACCGGTACTGCCATGCGCCCCCGGCGGCGGGAGATCTGTCGAGCATGACGAATCCTTCGCCGGCCGCCATGCCGGCTCGGCGGAGGTGATAGCCGGCGGACAGGCCCGCTTGGCCGGCTCCGATGACGGCCACATCTGTTTCGATCACGTTCACCAGTAGATCAGCCCGCAGTCGGCGCTCACATCTACCCATGAGTAACGTCTGATCTCATGATCGGACAGACTCGTGACGGAGATGTCGTCACCCTCGAGCTCCAACGCCCCGAGCGTCGCAACGCTCTGAACACCCAGCTGTGCGTGGCACTTCGTGAGGGGATCGAGAAGGCCGTCGCCGACGATGCCCGCGTCATCGTCATCACCGGCCAGGGCACCAGCTTCTGTGCGGG
Source organism: Rhodococcus sp. 14-2470-1b (assembly GCF_002259415.1). Lineage (GTDB taxonomy): Bacteria > Actinomycetota > Actinomycetes > Mycobacteriales > Mycobacteriaceae > Rhodococcoides. The sequence continues at coordinate 163,970 of NZ_NPFY01000006.1, read as the reverse complement.
TGCGGACCTGGACGGCGACGATTTCGCGAAGGCGTTTCCGGAGGCTCTCGAATCCCTGCTCAGAGCGGTCGACGGCGCACCCGTCCCCGTCATCGCAGCGATCAACGGACCGGCCGTCGGTGCGGGAACGCAGCTCGCGATCGCGAGTGATCTGCGGGTCGTGGCCGACGGTGCGTTCTTCGAGATCCCGTCGACGCGGCTCGGCATTGCCGTCAACAACTGGACGATCAAGCGGCTTGCGTCGCTCGCCGGCGGCAGCGTCGCCCGAACGATCCTGATGGGCGGCGAGCGGCTCGACGCCGACCGCGCCTACACCAGCGGTCTCGCGAACAAGCGCGGCGACCTCGCGGTGGCGATGGAGTGGGCGTCGGCGATCACCGAACTCGCGCCGCTGGCATTGAAGCACCTCAAGCTCGTCTTCAACGACGACGGCACGCACGACGAGCCGACGCGGGAACAGTGGGACGCGTTCGGTGCTGCGTGGACGAGCGAGGACATGAAGGAAGCGCGGCGCGCCCGCACCGAGAAGCGCAAGCCGAAATTCCAGGGCCGTTGAGGTGCCAGGGCCGGTGACACTCGGCGCACCCGACACGGGTGACACCGCCTGGCTGCTCGTTTGCACCGCGATGGTGCTGTTGATGACGCCGGGGCTCGCGTTCTTCTACGGCGGCATGGTGCGCGCCAAGAGTGTGCTGAACATGATGATGATGAGCCTGTCGGCCATCGCCGTCGTGTGGGTGCTGTGGTTGCTGTTCGGGTTCGGAATGGTGTTCGGTGACGGTGTGCTGGGCGGCTGGATCGGCAATCCGCTGCAGTTCGTCGGGCTCGGTGATCTGCTGGGCGGAACGTATTCCGGTGATGCCGTGTCGATTCCGCTCGTCGGGACCGTCCCTGGCTTGGTGTTCGCGGCGTTCCAGGCGGGGTTCGCGATGGTCACGGTCGCGCTCATTTCCGGCGCCGTCGCGGACAGGATGCGGTTCGTGCCATGGGTTCTGTTCGCAGGACTGTGGGCGACGCTCGTGTACTTCCCGGTGGCGCACTGGGTGTTCTCTCTCGACGGACTGGTCGCCGAGACCGGCGGGTGGATTTCGAACGCCCTGGGAGCGGTCGACTTCGCGGGAGGGACCGCCGTCGAGATCAACGCGGGTATGGCGGGTCTGGTTCTCGCACTCGTCGTCGGCAACCGTCGGGGATGGCCGCGAGAAGCGATGCGGCCGCACAATCTTCCCGCCGTCATGCTCGGTGCGGGGTTGCTGTGGTTCGGGTGGTTCGGCTTCAATGCAGGCTCGGCGCTGGCAGCGGACGGTGTCGCTGCCGTCGCGTTGGTCAACACGCTCGGGGCGGGCGCGATGTCCATGGCGGCGTGGCTCGTGGTCGAGAAGATCCGCGACGGCAAGGCCACCTCCTTCGGTGCTGCATCAGGAGTCGTCGCGGGACTCGTGGCGATCACGCCGTCCTGTACGGCGGTGACGCCGATCGGTGCCGCGGGTATCGGTATCGCAGCGGGAGCATTGTGTGCGCTTGCAATCGGCCTGAAGTACCGCTTCGGTTACGACGATTCGCTCGACGTCGTCGGTGTGCATCTCGTCGGCGGAATCGTCGGCACTCTGATGATCGGATTGCTGGCGAGCGCAGACATGCCGGCAGGCGTCGACGGCCTGTTCTACGGCGGCGGACTGCATCAGCTGTGGGTTCAGTTCGTTGCGGTGGTCGCGGTGATGGCCTACACCGGCGTCGTGACCGCCCTGATTGCACTCGGAATCAAAGCCGTCATGGGTGTCCGTGCCGACGCCCAACACGAAGCCGACGGGTTGGACGAACACGAGCACGCGGAGTCGGCGTACGACTTCGCCGTCGGTCACGGTGGGTCCAATGGGCCGGGCTTGTTCGGCAAGAAATAGGATGGCGATTACCGGCCCTTGAATCTACGAAATCCGTTCTGTCCCTTTGAGGTAGAGCTGATCTACTGTTAACGCTATGGATGCGCTCCGTCTCTCTGCCGTCCAGTATGCGGACTCGCTCCGCGCCGTAGCTTTGCGCCGCACCCAGAAGGGGTGTGTGGAGCAGACATCGGAAGACGGGGAACATGAAGATCGGTAGATTCGCAGCAACGTCGGCATTGGTCATCGCCGCAATGACGACCGCAATGGGGACGTCCTACGCGGACCCGGCGCCCGCTCCCGCGCCCGTGGGGTGGAACGTCACCGCACAGGGGGATCAGGTGCTGGTCGACACCTCCGCAGGCACCCTGAGCAACGAGAACAATCACCTGGTCGTCCGCGACGCAGGCGGAGCCCTCGTCGATTCGGTGCCGCTGTCCATCGCGTTCGAGGGACTCGCGCACCCCGTTGCCGCGGAGATCGACGGCAACCACGCCGTGCTCACCGCCGACGCGTCGCCCGCGGCCGCGACGCCGGTGTCGACGCAGATTCCGGGCCTGCAGCAGGTCGACCTGCCCGCTGCAGTCGCAGGAGTCAAGGACAACCTGAGCCTGTCGGCGTCCGTCGGTGGATTCCTCGGTGCAGCAACGGGACTCGTCGGTGGCTGCCTGCTCGGCGCAGTCGCCGTCGGCGTCGTCTCGGCACCCGCAGCTCTGCTCTTCGGCGCAGGACCGCTTGCGGGGTGCATCGGCGGAGCACTGCTGCTCGGCTCCACGGCATCGCTCGCCGGAACGGCCATCGGCGGTCTGTCCGCACTCGCCAGCAACGCGGGACCGTTCATCACGCTGCTGAACGCACCGCCCGTCAAGAAGTAACTCCTGCGTCTTGCTCCGGCCCACCGGGCCGGAGCAGGATGTAGCGGTGAATCCTGGGGAGCAGGACGGTGCACGCCTTCGATACGACGCCGACGACGGAACACGTCGGGACGTCGCGCTGACGCCGGAACTCGGCAGGCTGACGCTCGGACGGTCCGTACAGGCGGACGTGTCCTTCCCCGACGACCACGAGGTCTCTCGCCTGCATGCGACGGTCGAGTGGATGGGCGGCCACTGGACCATCGTCGACGACGGGCTTTCGCGCAACGGCACCTTCGTCGGCGGAGACCGGTTGGCAGGGCGGCGGCGGCTCCGACACGGCGACACCATCCGCATCGGCACGTCGCTGCTGACCTTCCACGACTTCTCCGGCGTCGGCGACGAGGCCACGCGCATCGCATCCGACATGCCCAGTACTCGGTCACTCACCGAGACGCAACGGGCTGTCCTCGTCGCACTGTGCAGGCCGTACAAGCACAACGCGACCTTCGCGAACCCGTCGTCGAACCAGGAGATCGCGTCGGAGATATTCCTGAGCGTCGACGCCGTCAAGACGCATCTGAGGGTGCTGTTCGCCAAGTTCGGCGTGGAGGACTTACCCCAGAATCAGAAGCGCGTCCGGCTGGCCGAACGCGCCATGCACAGCGGGGTCATCTCACAACGCGACCTCTAGGACGCGCCTAGCCCCATCGCGACGCGAGGCCGGGTCCGCTTGCGCGACGAGCGTGGCCACGGCGTCGGCGACCTCACCGGCACGTTCCAGGATGACCATGTGACCGGCCTTCTCCACGGTCACCATCCGCGCCGCGGGCAGGAAGTCGGCGATGACGCGAGAATGGCGTATCGGCGTCATCAGGTCGTCGGACCCGCACAGGACCAGCGTCGGGACCACGGCGAGAGCCGGCAGGTTCTCCGATTCGTCGAATTCGTGCAGCGATCCGAGGAATCCCGCCATGGTCACCACCGACGTTTCGTTCAACATCGCCGACGCCAAGGCGACCACCCGCGGGCTGACCCGTCGCGATCCGCAGCCTGCTGCCCGCACGATGGGCGCGCAGATTCCCCTGCTCAGGCGCTTCGACGCGGCCATGGCGCTCGGTGCGCGTCGGACAGCGGTGCGGAACATCGACACGACGGGGTGGGCGAGACAGGCACCGAGGCCCTCCTCGGCGATGCCGTTCGCGGCGGAGGCGATCAAACCGACGCCGACGAGGCGACTGCCCAGCTCGGCGAGGTGCTGGCGGGCGTAGGACATCGCTGTCATTCCGCCCATCGAATGGCCGATCACGACGTATCGGCCGGTGGGCACCATCGCCCGAATCACGGCGCCGAGGTCGCGTCCGAGTTGTTCGATCGTGTACGTCGACGCATCGGCAGCCGCCGACGAGCCATGCCCACGGTGGTCGTAGAACACCATCCGCACTTCGTCGGCCCAGGTCTTCCGCAGCTGGTCGCGGACGTCGAACCACGATTCTTTCGCGAGACAGTGGCCGTGAACGAACACCACGGTGAGCGGTGCATCGCGGCGGCCGGTCTCGTACACCGAGAGCGCAGTGCCGTCGTCCGTCACGACGGTGCTTCGTCCGTACGTTCGTTCGCTCATGTTGGTCTCCGTTTCCGGCCGCTGTGTAGGGCTATTCGCCGACGCGTGACGTGCTGTTACTTCCTTGTTCATCGTGCGTTTCTCCACGCGGAAACACAGCAACCCGGAGAGGTGAGCAGCTGACCCTCAGGGATGGGCTCTCCTCACCCTGGGGTGGGTATCGACCAAGCCGCATCCGCCGCAGGATCGAACTACACACAAGGCGCTTCGGTGAGTCAGGGAGGACTTCGACGATGACGAACGACATCGTGGACATGCTCGAATCGCGGGTTCCGCTGGCGGTCGGCGGCGATCGACGAGCCCTCGAGGATGTCATTGCGCTGGTCAGGCCCAGGCTTGCTCGTTACTGTGCAACACGTTTGGGGAATCTGGATGTGGCGGCGGACGACGTGGTGCAAGATGTGTGTCTGGCATTGGTGACGGCAATTCCCAAGTACCGCGACATGGGCAAGCCGTTCATGGCCTTCGTCTACGGCATCGCTGCGCACAAACTTGCCGACGCCGGCCGCAAAGCCACTCTGCGACGGTCGTATTCGCTGGACTCGGTGCTCGACGAGCCGTCCACCGACGACACGCCGGAAGAGCATGCGATCGAAGGCGAATTCCGCAGCGAAGCAATGGCATTGATGGCAACGCTGCCTCCCCGTCACCGCAAGATCATTCTGATGCGGGTGGTGTGGGGCATGACCGCTCCGCAAACGGGTCGAGCGCTCGGTATGAGCGCCGGTGCGGTACGCGTTGCCCAGCACCGGGCCATGAATCAACTTCGAGCTGAAATGGCGAACTTCGTACTGCTCAGTGCGTGACGGTCTTCCGTATGGTTGCCTACTGGGCATGACACAGGGGGACGAAGTACGGAAACGTCGACCGACACCGGCGCAATACGTGGTGGCAGGCAGTGTCGTCGCCTTCGCTGTCGCGGTCTTTCTGCGGCATGCGCTGACCGAGACAGGCGCTGCTCAGACCGCGGCGTTCTACGTCGGCATTCCTGCGGTGGTAGCGGTCATCGTGGTGTTGTCCGCTCCGAGTCGAAGCGCCGTCGGCATCACGATGAAGGTCATCACCGTCCTGCTTCTGATGTCGATGATGCTGCTGGGTGAGGGCTTCATCTGCGTCATCTTCGCGGCCCCGATCTTCTACCTGATCGGCGGACTCGTCGCCATCGTCGTCGAGAAGATCGCCAAGTCCGGGCCGGGAGAGGGCAAGGTGCACGCGGTTGCCGTCCCCGCGCTCGTCCTCGTCGCCGTCGCAGCGTCGGAGGGTATCGTGCCCGCGACGACGTTCGACGGTGCGACCACGGTGTCCGCATCTCGAATCCTGAACGCAGACGTGCCCGACGTCGTCGCAGCGTGGGAGCGACCACTGGACTTCGGTGGGACACCCCTCCCGGGAGTTCTGTCGTGGGGTTTTCCGGAGCCGCTCGCGGACAGCGGTGGATCGCTCGAGGTGGGTGCTCGTCGAACCGTCACGTTCACCGGAGCGCACCACCGGCCATTGCTGGTGTCCGAGCACCACTGGGGCGAGCACACGACCGAGCTCACCTTCGAGGTCGTGTCGCGCACATACGATTCCGCGCGCCTCGCGGTCGTCGGTGACACCACGCCCATCTCGTCGTGGCTGACGTGGAATGTCGCCGACATTACCTGGAGCGCAGTGGATTCGACGCACACTGCGGTGGATCTGGAGCTTTCCTACACGCGTGAGCTGGCGCCCGCGTGGTACTTCGGTCCCATCGAGGAGTACGTCACCGAACGCGCCGCGGGGTGGCTGCTGGACAGCCTGAACCAGTGAACATCGACACCGGTCTGTCAGTGGCTGCGCTGCGTTCCTGCGCAGTACTGCTGCCGGTGCTGCTGGTCGGTGCGTTCTGGGTGGCCTCGTCCGCACGGGTTCGCGGCGCCGCGTTTCTCGCGATGCTCTGGAACTTCATGGCGCTGCTTCTCGTGAACGCGGTTGCTGTGCAGGTCGGGTGGTGGAGCTTCGGGACCACGGGCACCATGTGGTCGTCGGTGCCCGTCGACGTCGTGCTCGGGTGGTCCGCTTTGTGGGGTGCGTTACCGATCCTCCTGGCACGGTGGGTGAATGCGGCGGTAACCGCCGGCGTCCTGATCGTCGCGGACGTACTGGCCATGGGGAGTCTGCGCCCGCTGGTGATGCTCGAACAGGCATGGTGGTGGGGTGAAGTCCTCGCGGTGGTGATCGCGCTCCTTCCCGGACTGCTGCTCGGAATGCTGACGACGAACGAGCTGGCGCTCAGGACGCGCGCGGGCATGCAGGTCGTGCTGTTCGGGACTGTTCTCGTGTTCGGCCTTCCGACAGTGTCTTTCGAACTCTCCCGAAGCGTCGGATGGTCCGAGTCCGGATGGTCGACCATCGGGAACCGGGTTGCAGCGGACAGTGGTGGTCTGGTCGATTCCCTGCTGCTTCAACTTGCCCTCGTCGTCGTCGTGATCGCCCTGCGCGCGGTCGCCGATTTCGCGGTGATCGGCGGCGGCACGCCGTTCCCGTGGGACCCGCCGGTTCGATTGGTCACGACTGGGCCCTACGCCTACGTTGCAAATCCGATGCAGGCGTCGGCCGTTGTGCTTCTGCTGATTCTCGCGGGTCTCTTTCGTGAGCCGTTTCTCGCTGCGGCGGCTGTGCTCGCGGGCGCGTTCGGTGCCGGCCTCGCCGCGTGGCACGAGAAGGAGGACCTCGTGTCGAGGTTCGGGTCGGACTGGGCCGAGTATCGACGATGCACGAGGGACTGGATGCCCCGGTGGACACCCACCCGCATTCCGTCGGCGACGCTCTTCGCGTCGGTGACGTGCGACCCGTGCTCGACCGTCGGACCGTGGTTCGCTCGTCGACGTCCGGTGGCGCTTCGGATCGCGGCCGCCGAGGATCATGCGGAGACCCTGACACGCGTGCGCTACGAGGGAGCGGAGACGCTGACCGGGACCAGAGCGATCGCGGCAGCGCTCGAACACGTCTCGTTGGGATGGGCAGTGCTGGGCTGGATTCTGCGCGCGCCGATCCTCGGGTGGTTCCTGCAGATGCTCGTCGACGCTGCCGGGGGAGCTCCGCGCACCGTCAAGGTGCCCGATTAGTCAGGTTTGCGGCTCTGCGTAACAGCATCTGTACTTCGCGTGACGTGGGCGACACGTAGCGCTTCTACCTTCCTTGCATGACCGCTGTGCAGCCTGCGCCGACAGATTCGGCACTGAAGGAAACGCTGGAGGACTACACGCTGCGCTTTGCGCCGCGTAGCTACCGCAAGTGGGGGACCGGTGTCGTCGCCACGTCCGCACTGGGCGGCATCGCGTACCTCGCCGACTTCGCGATCGGCGCGAACATCGGAATCTCCTACGGAACCGGAAACGCGCTGTGGGGAATTCTGGTGTTCGCCGTCGTCATCTTCCTGACGGGTCTGCCGCTCGCCTACTATGCAGCGCGATACAACATCGACCTCGATTTGATCACGCGCGGAAGTGGCTTCGGGTACTACGGGTCCGTCGTCACCAACGTCATCTTCGCGACGTTCACCTTCATCTTCTTCGCGCTCGAGGGTTCCATCATGGCGCAGGGCCTCGAGCTCGGCCTGAGCATCCCGCTGCCCATCGGATACGCCGTGTCGACATTGATGGTGATTCCGCTGGTCATCTACGGCATGAAAGCGCTTGCCAAACTTCAGGTCTGGACGACGCCGCTCTGGCTTGTCCTGATGGTGTTGCCGTTCGTCTACCTCGTCGTCAGCCACCCTGATTCCGTCGGCGAGTTCTTCGCGTTCGGTGGCCAGGACGGCGCGGACGGCAAGGGCGTCAACTTCGGTTCGGTCATGCTCGCGGCCGGAGTGTGCTTGTCTCTCATCGCGCAGATCGCCGAGCAGATCGACTACCTGCGTTTCATGCCGCCCAAGACGCCCGAGAATTCTCGCCGCTGGTGGACTGCAGTGCTTCTCGCCGGGCCGGGTTGGGTTATCTTCGGCGCTCTCAAACAGGTCGTCGGACTGTTCCTCGCCGTCTACCTCATCGCGAACGTCGCCGACGGCGCATCGATCGCCAACGAACCGGTGCATCAGTTCCTGGAGATCTACGAGAACTTCATGCCCGGATGGCTCGCCATGACCCTTGCAGTCATCCTCGTGGTCATCAGCCAGATCAAGATCAACGTCACCAATGCGTACTCAGGATCGCTTGCGTGGACCAACTCCTACACGCGCATCACCAAGACGTACCCGGGCCGAATGGTGTTCGTGCTGTTCAACCTTGCGATCGCGCTGATTCTCATGGAAGCCAACATGTTCAGCTTCCTCAACGACATCCTGGGCTTCTACGCCAATTGCGGGATCGCGTGGATCGCGGTCGTCGCCTCGGACATCGTGTTCAACAAGTACATCCTGAAGCTCTCGCCCAAGGTGCCGGAGTTCCGCCGCGGCATGCTGTACAACTTCAATCCGGTCGGGTTCGTATCCATGCTCGTTGCGGCAGGATTGTCCATCCTCGTGTTCTTCGGTGTCTTCGGTGACGCGATCAAGCCGTATTCGCCGATGGTCGCGCTGGTCCTCGCGATTGTTCTACCGCCGATCATCGCGGTCGCAACCAAGGGCAAATACTACCTGCGGCGCGTCGACGACGGTATCGACCTGCCGATGTTCGACGAGCACGGGAATCCGTCGGACGAGACCCTGCTGTGTCATGTGTCCGGCATGGAGTTCGAGCGGCCGGACATGATCCGCTCCAACAAGGTCGGACCGGAGGGCGAGATTCTCTACATCAGTTCGCTGTCGCTCAGCACCGACAAAACGGGCGAACACATTCTGCCGGAACAGAAGTGAGCGCTCAGTGGCCCGAGAATTTCGGGTCACGTCGACTGAGCATTGCGTCGACTGCCTCCTCGTGGTCGGCAGTCGTGTGGGCGATGGCCTGATACGCGGCGGACAGCTCCAGTAGGGACTCCAGGCTCTGGTGCTGACCTTCGCGCAGTAACTTCTTGGTCATGCGCAGTACCTGAGGGGGATTGGCGGCGACGCGGTCTGCCAGCGTGTGGGCGGCGTCGAGTAGGTCGCCAGGCTCGACGACCTGCGACACCAAACCCCATTCGAGAGCGGTGGCAGCGTCGATCGCCTCGCCGGTGAACGCCATCTCGCTGGCACGCGCCATACCGATGGCGCGCGGAAGAAGCCAGGCTCCGCCGTCGCCGGGGATGATGCCCACCTTGACGAAGCTTTCGGCGAACTTCGCCGTCGTGGACGCAACGCGGAGATCGCACATCAGCGCCAGATCACACCCAGCGCCGATCGCAGCGCCGTTGACTGCGGCGATCGTCGGGATCTCGCAGTGATACAACGCTTTCGGGATGCGCTGGATGCCGTGTCGGTAGCCTTGTCTCAGCTCGGCCGGGCTGCCGCCGAACATTCCTTGCTTGTCTCGCATGTGCTTGACGTTGCCGCCGGAGGAGAACGCGGAACCTGCGCCGGTGAGAATCGCGACCCGAACGCTCGGGTCGCGATTCGCCTCGGAGACGGCGTCCTCGATCGCCGCCACGGTCTCGATCTCGGAGATCGGATTGCGGGACTCGGGGTTGTTCAGCGTCCAGACGACGACGTCGCCCCGGCGCTCGATCAAGAGTGGTTCGGTCATACCTACAGTGCAACACGCTCCGGTTCCGTCTCCGACGAGGCGCGCACCGTGCTTGCGCCCGCGGTCTTGATCTTTCGGTGCCCGACCGCAGTGAACGCGAGTCCCGCGACGATCCACGCGATCAGTACCAGCCATGGCTGGGCGGTCGACGCGTCGGGGAAGTACGACAGGGTGCGAAGCAGGGTCGATCCGGCTCCCGGTGGGAAGAACTGTCCGATGGTCCCCCACGCCCCGGGTAGGAATTGCGAGGGGGCTGCCGCTCCGGAGATCGGGTTGCCGATGAACATCATCAGCACTGCCGCGATCCCGATTCCGGCTGGGCCGACGATCGATGTCAAGCCGACGATGAGCGCGGTGATCGCCAGAATTGCCGCGGTCACTGCCGCGACGTTCACGACGATCGCGCCCTGCAGGATCCCGAACCAGCCCTGCGTGACGGCGACGACGACGATGCCGGCCGCCACGCCGTAGACCACAGTGGACAGAAGTCGACGTGAGGTGCCTCGAACCAGCATCGAGATGATCACCCCGCCGATGATTCCGCCGATGACGAGCGGGAAGGACATCCCGGACAGGCCGGCCCCTCGAGCGTCGGAGCTCGAGAAGGGTACGACGTCGACGGCGGTGGTGTTCATCTGTGCGGCGATCTGACCGAACATCTGACTGACAGCCGTGCCGTTCGCCGATGCGGTCAACACTTCTGGCTGTTGGCCGATGACGACGGCGCCGTAGACCTCGCGTGTTTCGATCGCCCTGATGGCGGCTTCACGGGTAGCGGCGGTCGATACCTCGAATTGGCCGGCGAGCTGGTCGGTGACGGCCGGGTTGTCTCCGACAACCGCAATGGGAATTCCCTGCACCGTCGAGGTGACGGACGGCCACAGAAATGCCAGAACGACGACCGTGAGTGCCGCCGCCGCACCGAGTGCGACGACGACGGCTCGCGGCCAGGCGGTGATCTTCATGCGTGGTCTCCTCTTCGAAAACGAATAATCGTTCTTTATCTTGGGTGGCAGTCACGAGCTTGTCAAGAACGAGTGTTCGTTTTTAATATGGCGTAGTGCCCAAAGTGAGCGAGAGTCATCGCGAGGAACAGAAACGCCGGATCATCGGCGCGGCTATGGCGTGCTTTGCTCGATCGGGCTTCGAGGGAACGTCGATGGCTGACATCATCACCGAATCCGGAATGTCCGCCGGCGCGATCTACAGCTATTTCAAGAACAAGCAGGATCTGATCCTGCACGTCACTCGCGACGTGCTGAAGAGCCGAGCCGAGGACCTCGACGGACTGGAGAAGCAGGATCCACTGCCTCCGCCCGCGGCGGTGATCCGCCTGTTCCTGGCCGGCATGACGAAGGACGTGGGCAATCCGAGCATTCTGGTGCAGATTTGGGCTGCGGCCGCCGGTGAGGCCGACGAGTCCACGTCGGTGGAGTCGGTTGTCACGGAACTGCGGGCCCTGTACGAGGGCTACCTACGAGTCTGGTTCAGACGCAACGGAGCAAGCGGCTCCGATGCCGATGCGCGGGCGCAGTCGATGGCTCCGTTGGTGGTCGGCCTGTGTCAGGGGTTCATCCTGCAGTCGGCTTTGGTACCCGACTTCGATCCGGAAGGGTATCTGAACGCCCTGGATCAGCTTTCCTTGTGAGCGGAAATGTAGCGTTCCCTGGTCGCTCCGCAGGCTCCGCTCCTGACCCAGGGCCTACATTTCCGCTCACGTGCGGCGGAGCCGCCTAGACGGTTCTGGTCAACCGATCCGCCAGCAGACGAGAGAACTTCGCCGGATCCTTCAACTCGGTGCCTTCGGCGAGAAGAGCCGTTGCGTAGAGCAATTCGGCGGTCTCGGCGAGGGACGCGTCATCGCTGCGCTCCTCGCGTGCCTTCTTGAGCCCCGTCACCAAATCGTGCGTCGGGTTGAGTTCGAGGATGCGCTTGGAGGTCGGAACGAACTGTCCCGACGCCTTGTACATCTTCTCGAGCTGTGGCGAGAAGCTGAATTCGTCACCGACGACGCATGCGGGGGAGGTGGTCAGGCGGGTCGAGAGGCGAACCTCCTTGACGTCCTCGGACAAGGTCTCGGTGAGCCACTTCAGCAGCTCCTCGAATTCCTTGTCCTGCTCCTCGCGCTTGGCCTCGGCGTCCTTCTTCTCCTCCTCCGTGTCGAGATCGACCTCGCCCTTGGAGATGGACTGGAAGGACTTGCCGTCGAACTCGGGGACGTTGCCGACCCACACCTCGTCGACGGAGTCGGTCAGCAGCAGCACCTCGATGCCGCGAGCCTTGAACGCCTCCATGTGCGGCGAGCTCTCGATCTGCTGACGGGATTCGCCCGTCATGTAGTAGATCTGCTCCTGTCCGCCCTTCATCCGGTCGACGTACTCGGCGAGGGTGGTCAGACCCTCCTCGGAGTTGGTGGACGCGAACGACGACACCGACAGCAGCGTCTCGCGGTTGTCGGCGTCGGAGATGAGGCCTTCCTTGAGCGCGCGACCGAACTGCGACCAGAACGTCTGGTACTTCTCGGCGTTCTCGCTCTGCATCTCCTTGACGGTGGAGAGGACCTTGCGCGTCAAGCGACGACGGATCGCGCGGATCTGGCGGTCCTGCTGCAAGATTTCACGAGAGACGTTGAGCGAGAGGTCCTGTGCGTCGACTACACCCTTGACGAAGCGTAGGTACTCCGGCAGCAGCTCCTCCGAGTCGTCCATGATGAACACGCGCTTGACGTACAGGTGCACGCCCGACTTGCCCTCGCGCATGAACAGATCGAACGGTGCCTGCGACGGAATGAACAGCAGCGCTTGGTATTCGAACGTGCCCTCGGCCTTGAACGGGATGACCTCGAGCGGCTCGTCCCAGGCGTGCGAGACGTGCTTGTAGAACTCCTTGTATTCCTCGTCGGACACTTCGTCCTTCGGGCGAGTCCACAGAGCCTTCTGGGAGTTGATCGTCTGCGTCTCGATTTCGACGGTGTCCTCGGCGCCCTCTTCGGTTGCCTTGACCGTCTTCTCGACGTCGATGCGGATCGGCCACGCGATGAAGTCCGAGTACTTCTTGACGAGCTGTTTGATCTTCGATTCCGACGCGTAGTCGTAGAGGTGATCCTCTTCGTCGGTCGGCTTGAGGTGCAGCGTGATCGAGCTGCCCTGCGGTGCGCCGTCGACGTCGGAGATCTCGTAGGTGCCCTCGCCGGTCGACTCCCAGCGGGTGGCGCTGGCTTCGCCGGCCTTGCGGGTCAGCAGCGTGACCTTCTCCGCGACCATGAACGTCGAGTAGAAGCCGATGCCGAACTGGCCGATCAACTCCTCCGACGCCGCGGCGTCCTTGGCTTCCTTGAGCTTCTTGCGTACCTCGGCGGTGCCGGACTTGGCGAGCGTGCCGATGAGGTCGATGACCTCGTCACGCGTCATGCCGATGCCGTTGTCACGGATCGTGAGCGTCCGGGCCTCTTTGTCGATGTCCAACTCGATGTGGAGATCGGAGGTGTCGACGTCGAGGTCCTTGTTGCGGTAGGACTCGAGCCGCAGCTTGTCGAGGGCGTCGGATGCGTTGGAGATCAGCTCCCTGAGGAAGCTGTCCTTGTTGGAGTAGATGGAGTGAACCATCAGGTCCAAGAGCTGGCGCGTCTCGGCCTGAAATTCCCGCTGTTCGGTGGTCATGAGTGTGTGCGATCTCCTTCTAGAGCAAAACCGTCGCGAGCATTCTACTTACGAGCCGCATCGCCGAGTTGCGGGACTATTTCGTTCAACGCCCAATCCAGACTGAGCGGCGACGGGAACGCGATCGATTGTGCCTGCGTGGGCGAGAGAGGCACGAACGCACCCCGTCGAACGGCGGACAGGGACTGAACGGCGGGCTGGGCGGCGAGTTCGTCGACCGAACCTGGCAGACCGGTCGCGATGATGACGTCCGCGTCCGTCTCCGACAGGTAGTCGTAGCTGATCTGCGCACGGCCCGGGATGGTGCTGACGGGTTGGGCGGTGGCGAACTCCGTCGGGGCCATGCCGAGCTGTCCCAGCAAGCTGGCGCCCGCGTCGTCCGACGAGTTGACGATGTAGACCGCGCCGTCGCTCGGCCCGACGAAGAACGTGAAGGTCTTTCCGTCCAGCTCGGGGAATTGCGCGGCCGCGTCGGCGATGCGGGCCTCGGTGTCGGCGATCACCTGCTCGCCCTTCTCGGGAACCCCGAGAGCCGACGCCACCGTCGCGGTCGCGCTCTGCCAGGTTTCCGACGACGGGGTGTCGGCGAAATGGACGACCGGCGCGATCTCCGTCAGCTGGTCGTACGCGCGCGCCAGGGTGAAGGACTTGGTGGCGACGATCAGATCGGGTTGCAGCGCGGCGATCTCCTCGATGGGGATCGTGGCTCCGCTCGCTTCCCACACGGGAGGGGTCTGCGGCACTGCGTTCTCGAACCACGGTTGATAGCCGGAGTCCGTTTGAGCCTTCGCCACGGAAATCGGCGTTACGCCCAGGGAGAACACGATGTCCGCGTCGGTCCACGTCAAGGCAACGACGCGTTCGGGCTTGTCCGGCACGTCGGCGGTGCCCAGGGCGCCGGCAACCGAGACCGGAAAAGCGCTGTTCGACGCCGTTTCCTGGGCCGGTTCGCCGTCGTCGGCCGAGGAGCATGCGACGAGAGTCAGGGCTGCGGTGGCGGTGACCAGCGTCATGGCCAGTGTGCGTCCGAAAGGCATGAGGTGAGGCTAGCCAATGACTGCGTGTCCTGTTCGCCGGGTTCGGCTCACCTATCCTCGCGGGGGTGACGAAACAGCGGATCGTGCCGATCGCCCTCGGCATCGCAGGTGCAGCGTGGGTGGCCCGAGCAGCGTGGGGACTCCCGGCCCAGATCGGTGCGACGACAGGCAAGATCGCGCCCTATGCGGCAGGATCGGCTCGCTACCGCGACCGCCGATTCCACAACACCGAACCCAGCTCCAGCTTCTCCGGCGGTGGCGACGAGTCGATTCTGGTGTCCTTCCTCAGGCGCCGCGCGCAGGGGAAGCCGCAGCAACCGATTCCCCTCGCACCCCAGGTCGCTCCCGTCGACGCCGGCGAGATCGCCGTCACCTGGTACGGACACTCGTCCGTGCTGGTCGAACTGGACGGCAAGCGCATCCTCGCCGACCCGGTGTGGAGCAACCGAGTGTCGCCATCTCGCACCGTCGGGCCGTCGCGGCTGCATCCGACGCCGGTTGCCCTCGACGCGCTGCCCGCCGTCGATGCGATCGTCATCTCCCACGACCACTACGACCACCTCGACAAGGCGACCATCGTGCGTCTCGCTAGCCTGCAGACGGCGCCGTTCGTCGTTCCGCTGGGCATCGGAGCACACCTTCGCCACTGGCGCATCCCGGAGGACCGGATCGTCGAATTGGACTGGGACGACCAGACCGAGGTCGCCGGCATCACGATCACCTGCACCGAAGCCAGGCATTTCTCGGGCCGAGGACTCAAGCGCGATCTGACGCAGTGGGCGTCCTGGGCGTTCGCGGGCCCGAAGCATCGAGTGTTCTTCGGCGGCGACACCGGTTACACGGTCAAGTTCGCGGAGATCGGCGCCAAGTACGGCCCGTTCGACCTGACGTTGCTGCCTGTCGGTGCCTATGACCCACGCTGGGCGGACATCCACATGAACCCGGAAGAAGCCGTGCGGGCACACGGAGACCTGGGCGGAAATGTGCTTGTTCCGGTGCACTGGGCGACGTTCAATCTGGCGTTCCATCCGTGGTCGGAACCCATCGTTCGGCTGAAGGCCGCAGCCGACAGCGTCGGTGTCCCCACCGTCGTCCCGATGCCGGGCCAAAGGATCGATGCATCGAGGGGGTCACAGGACGATCGGTGGTGGGCGAGGCTCGGTTGACCCCAACTAGTCTGTGTCCATGTCGATCGAGACGGACGCGCAGTGGGAACGCGGGCTCACCGAAGCGGAAGTAGCGCAACTCAGAGCGGACGGGAAATCCAACGACGTTCCGGCGCGTGCGAGTCGTTCGGTCAAGGACATCGTCCGCGGCAATGTCTTCACGCGGATCAATGCGATTCTGGGTGTTCTGCTGATCATCGTGCTGTCGACGGGATCGATCGTCGACGGCATGTTCGGACTTCTGATCGTCGCCAACAGTGGTATCGGCATCATTCAGGAGATCCGGGCCAAGAGGACGCTCGACGAGCTCGCGATCGTCGGCCAGAGCAAACCGGTTGTTCGACGGGACGGTGTCGCGCGTGAGGTTGCCCCGGACGAGGTGGTTCTCGGTGACGTCATCGAGTTGGGCCCGGGCGATCAGATCGTCGTCGACGGCAGTGTGGTCGAAGCGTCGTCGCTGGAGGTCGACGAGTCGCTGCTCACCGGTGAAGCGGACGCGGTGCACAAGGAGATCGAGGCGCCGATCCTGTCCGGTAGTTTCGTCGTAGCCGGTAGCGGTGCCTACCGCGCAACGAAGGTCGGACGTGATGCGTACGCCGCCAAGCTGGCCGAGGAAGCGAGCAAGTTCACCCTGGTGCACTCCGAGCTGCGGAGCGGCATCGACAAGATCCTGAAGTTCATCACCTACCTGATGATTCCGGCCGGTGCGCTCATCATCTACAACCAGCTGTTCTCGTCGGGGCAGTCGTTGGGTCCTGCGCTCAACGGTATGGTCGCGGCCCTCGTTCCGATGGTGCCCGAGGGTTTGGTGCTGATGACGTCGATCGCGTTCGCCGTCGGTGTCGTTCGGCTCGGGCAACGGAAGTGTCTCGTCCAGGAGCTTCCCGCAATCGAGGGGCTCGCTCGCGTCGACGTGGTGTGTGCGGACAAGACGGGCACGTTGACCGAGAACGGTATGCGCCTCGCGGAGCTTCGTGTGGTGGAAGAAGGCGATACCGCCGCGCTGCCTCGGGTCCTGGCCGCGCTCGCACACGACGATCCTCGACCGAACGCAAGTGTTCTCGCGATCGCCGAAGCGTTCCCGGATGATCCGGGGTGGACCGAGACCGCGGTCGCGCCGTTCTCGTCGGCGAAGAAGTGGAGTGGACTGTCCTACGGGGACGACGGCAACTGGCTTCTCGGAGCGCCCGACGTGTTGCTGGACCCGAACAGCGACATCGCCCGCCAGGCAGAGGAAGTCGGCTCGTCGGGACTGCGTGTTCTGCTGCTCGCCAGCAGTGATCTCCCGGTCGACGACGACGCGGCCCCCGGTGTGGTCACCCCGCGGGCGCTGGTGATCCTGGAACAGAAGGTGCGGTCCGACGCCCGCGAGACCCTCGAGTACTTCGCGAGCCAATCCGTTGCCGTGAAGGTCATCTCCGGGGACAACGCAGTGTCGGTGGGGGCCGTCGCAGGATCCCTCGGCCTCGCCGGCAGCCCCATCGACGCACGCAATCTGCCCGAGCGCACCGAGGACCTCGCCGACACCGTCGAGAATTCCACCACGTTCGGACGGGTGCGCCCCGATCAGAAGCGTCAGATGGTCGGTGCACTGCAGTCCCGCGGCCACACCGTGGCGATGACCGGGGACGGCGTCAACGACGTGCTCGCACTCAAGGACGCCGACATCGGTGTCGCCATGGGCTCGGGCAGTGCCGCGACGCGCGCCGTCGCGCAGATCGTGCTCTTGGACAACAAGTTCGCGACGTTGCCGTACGTCGTGGGTGAAGGCCGACGCGTCATCGGAAACATCGAACGCGTCTCGAACCTGTTTCTCACCAAGACCGTGTACTCGGTTCTGTTGGCGTTCCTCATCGGGCTGTCCGGGGTGCTGTCGCAGATCTTCCACTTCGAGCCGATTCCGTATCCGTTCCTGCCGCGTCACGTCACCATCGCCGCGTGGTTCACGATCGGCATCCCCGCATTCATCCTGTCGCTCGCCCCCAACAACGAGCGCGCGCGGTCCGGGTTCGTCCCGCGCGTGATGCGCCTGGCGGTGCCGTCGGGCCTGATCGTCGGCGTCGCGACGTTCGTGTCGTATCTACTTGCCTACCAGGGCCCGCAGGCGACCGAGGAGCAGGTGACCCAGGCGAGTACGACGGCATTGATCACGCTGATCATGATCGCCGTGTGGGTGCTCGCCGTCGTCGCTCGGCCGTACGTCTGGTGGAAGATCGTGCTGCTCGCCGGTTCGGTGTTGGGCTACCTGGCGCTGTTCACCATCCCGTTCTGCCGCACGTTCTTCAAGCTCGATCCGTCGAACATCGCGCTGACGACCTCGGCGTTCGTGATCGGCGCCATCGGAATCGTGCTCGTCGAGGTGTCCTGGCGCGTCAGCGCGGCCCTGCAACGACACCGTTCCGCGAAGTAAGCTTCATCCCGCCAGCACAAACACACGCGAATGGGAGTGGTCATGGGTTTCGCAGACAACCTCAAGGGCTTCGTCGACAAGGGCAAAGAGCTCGCCGCCGAGAACTCCGACAAGATCGAGGACGTCGTCGACAAGGCGGGCGATTTCATCGACGACAAGACCGGTGGCAAGTACGCCGACAAGGTCGACAAGGTGCAGGAAGCGGCGAAGAAGGCCATCCCGGACAAGCCGTGAACGAATGATCGTGTGCGAGTCGGCTGCGCGAGGCAGCGCAGCTGACGGCATGATCTAGCTGTGGACGGACCAGTACTTCTTCTCGTCGTGATCGCGGCCGTCGCGGTGGCGGGTTTCGCCAAGCGCTTCGACCTTCAGGTGCCGCTGGTGCTCGTCGCGGTCGGGTCGGTGGCGTCGTTCGTTCCAGGAGTCCCTCAGCTGACTCTGTCACCCGAGCTGATCCTCGGCGTGGTGTTGCCTCCACTGTTGTATTCGGCTGCGCTCGACTTCTCGTTCGTCAGCTTCCGCAAAAACTTGGGCCACATTCTCCGGCTCGGCATCGTCATGGTCATCGTGACCGCGGTGGCCGTGGGATATTTCGCCAACTGGCTGGTACCGGAACTCACTCTCGGCGCCGCACTGGTCCTGGGCGCTGTGGTGGCGCCTCCCGACGCCGTAGCCGCGATCGCTGTCGGCCGCAAACTCGGTCTGCCCTCCCGCATGATGGCGATCCTGACCGGGGAAAGCCTTGTCAACGACGCGGCCGCCCTGACTCTGTTCACCCTCGCCGTCGCGTCGGTGACGGGCAAGAAGATCGAGATCGACTCGCCCGTCCTGTTCTTCGCGTACGAGATCGCGGGCGGAGTGATCGTCGGCTACGTGCTCGCCCGCATCGTCCGTTTCGTTCGTTCGCGCATTCGCGATTCCTCGTTGGAAACCGTTCTGGGACTTGTGCTTCCGTTCACCGCATACCTGGCTGCCGAGGAGATCCACGCGTCGGGAGTGCTGGCCGTCGTGACCGCGGGATTCGTGCTCGGCAGGGTCACCGCGGACGTCGCGGTCCCAACGCGAATTCAGGAACGCCAGGTCTGGCCGTTGATGGACCTGCTGCTCGAGGCATTCGTGTTCGCCTACATGGGATTGCAGCTGAAATCGGTCATGCAGGAAGTGCAGCGTGACGGACTGCCGGTGCACCACATCTTCGCCTATGCCCTGCTCGTTCTGCTGGTCGTCATCGTCGTCCGGCCTGCCTGGATCTTCGTCAACACCTCCAGACGTTCCGTGGTGCGCAAACTTCTGCGCAGGAAGGCGTCGGAGACGTCCGACGCACTCGGCCTGACGTGGCGACAGAATCTCGTCCTGTCCTGGGCGGGAATGCGAGGCGTGGTGACGCTGGCCGCGGCGTCGGGTGTGCCGCTCGCCACCGTGGCGGGCGATCCGTTCCCGGGCCGCGCCGTCATTCAAGCCGTCGCATTCGTCGTTGCGGTCGGGACGTTGGTGATCCAGGGGCTGACGCTGCCGATGCTCATCCGGAGACTCGATGTCGCCGACGCCGACGAGCAACGACGAACCGACGAACAGGCGGCTCTCGCACGGTCCATCTCGAGGTCCGCTGCCGAGCAGTATCTTTCCGAGGCCGCGGTGAACGGGATCGCGGGGGCCAGCCGAGAATCCGTCGAGCACGTCCTGGAACGGGTTCGACGATCGGTCCGCGCGCGACTCGACGCCGACGAGACCGAAGACCACGAAGAGCGGATCGCCGCAGCGGGCGCACTGTTCGACACGTTGCGCCGCAACGTCCTCGTCGCACAGCGCGCAGCACTGGTGCATGCTCGTGACGAGGGCGAACTGGACGACGAGGTCCTGCGGACCGTTCTCGACGGCCTCGACGTGGAGGAAGCTGCGGCCGAAGCACGACTGGAACGGAGAAACCGATAGTGCGGCGGTGGCTGGTCGGCGTCCTGGCCCTGACTCTTCTCGCCGGGTGCGGCGGGCCCGAGGCGCAGCCTGCGCTCGATTCGCCTGTGCCCCCCGCTGCACCCGCACCCGTCGGCGACGAACGTGGCGCGATCGTCTCGCAGACGGACATGGGTCATCTCGACCTCGCAGTGCGGTTCCTCGGTGCGTCCGCCACCCGTGTGGTGTACGCGTCCACATCGGGTGACGGCTCGTCGCGGACGGAAGTGTCCGGGGTGATCTTCACCCCGAAAGGGGCGCCGCCGGAGGGCGGTTGGCCCATCGTGTCCGTGGGTCACGGCACGACCGGAGTCACCGACGAGTGCGCCCCGTCGCTGTACCCGAACCTGTTGGGCACCATCGGGACCGTCGCTCCGTTCCTCGAACGAGGCATGGTCGTCGCGGTCACGGACTACGAGGGCATCGGCACTCCCGGTGTGCATCCCTATCTCGACCCGAATGCCGCGGCGTACAACGTCATCGACGCAGTCCGAGCGGCCGCGAACGTCGTACCCGGCACCGGTGATCGGTGGGGGGCGATCGGTAACTCGCAAGGTGGACAGGCAGTGTGGGCGGCAGCAGAGCATGCGGATTACGCGGACGGGTTGGAGCTCGTCGGCAGTGCCGCGCTGTCGCCCGTCCTCGATCTCGCGCCCATGTTCGACGCGGGGCATGTGAACACCCTTCCGCAGATTCTGCTGACACCGTTTCTGGTCGACGGCCTGCAGTACCGGGATCCGGAGGTGACCGGAACCGAGTTCGTCCGGGGCGCGCTCGAGGCCGACAGGCGCGCGCTGACCGCGTGCACGGACCTCCTGGGCGTGCAGAAGGCGGAAGCCGCTGGGCGTCTGACGCCGTCGGACGCGACGCCGGATACCGAGGCGTCACGTCTGAAAATGGTGGAGTGGTTGACGTCCGTCGCACTGCCGCGCACACGGACGGATGTGCCGTTGCTGGCCGTCGTCGGGCAGCAGGATCAATTGATCGACCCGAAATGGACACGCGACGCCGTAGCGCGGGCATGCTCGATGGGAGACGTCGTGTCCATCCGGGAAGAGCCCGGCCAGGGGCATTCGGACCAGGCGGCCGTCGCCGACGGGGTGGCGTGGTTGACCGACAGATTCGCCGGCGTACCACCGCCCGACACCTGCGCAGGAGGATGACATGGACCCGAACCCACTGACGATGGTGCGGGCGCTGTGCCTGGCGCTTCCCGAGGCCACCGAGCGCACCAGCCACGGCGAACCGTCCTGGTTCGTCCGCAAGTCACCACAGTTCGCGATGTTTTCCGACCATCATCACGACGACCGTGTCGGTTTCGTCGCCGCTGCCCCGGCCGGGGCACAGCAAGCGTGGGTCGCGAAGGACAGCACCCGCTTCTACGTACCCCCGTACTTCGGCGGGCGAGGGTGGATCGGCGTCTACCTCGACGTGCCGCAGGACTGGGAGGACATCGCCGACATCGTGGAGGATGCGTACCGGACGGTGGCGCCCAAGACGCTGCTGACCCAACTCGATGCCGAGCGCCAACCCGAATGACCTCTGCTCTGATGTGGTTCGCGGTCATCGTGGCCTGCGCGATCGTCGCCGTCGCTGTGATCAGTCTGCGGGGACGCCGGGATCTGACGACGCCCGAGGAACGCGCGGTCCACGCGACACTGCACACTGCGTCGCTGGCGGCTCGCCCGCTCCGACGGGGCCTGGACACCGAGTCCGCGGCCGAGGCCGCGCCTCATCTTCGCGCGCTCACCGGTGGTGACGCGCTGGGCGTCGCCGATGCCGACGCGCACCTGCTGGCGTGGAACGGCCCCCACGAGGAGGTCGTCGGGCAGTTCCGTGAGGCGGCCGCACGGGCAGTCCGCGGGCAGCGCCGCATTCTGATCACCGCGCCTGCCGGTGCGACGTGGCGCACCGTGGTGGTCCAGCCGTTGCTCGTCGAGGACGTCGGAGTCGTGGGAGTTCTGGGCGTCGTGACGACGTCGACGCCGGGGCCAGGCATGCTCGGGGCCGTCGGCGAGGTTGCCCGGTACGCCTGCGGACAGATCGAGTTGGCCGAACTCGACGCCTCGCGCGCCCGCCTCGACCGCGCGGAAGTCCGAGCACTGCGAGCCCAGATCAGCCCGCACTTCATCTACAACGCGCTCGGTACGGTTGCGTCGTTCGTCCGTACCGATCCCGACAGGGCACGAGAGCTGGTGCTGGAGTTCGCGGATTTCACCCGCTACTCCTTCCGTAACTCCGGTGAGTTCACCGTCCTGTCCGACGAGCTACGCAACATCGATCGGTACCTGACGCTCGAGCGGGCGCGCTTCGGCGACACTCTGCAGGTCACGTTGCAGGTCGCGCCCGAGGTGCTGAACGTCGCGTTACCGTTCCTCGCGCTCCAACCCCTGGTCGAGAACGCGGTGCGGCACGGGATCGCCGGTCGTGCAGGCGGCGGCACCATCACCATCGTCGCCGCCGACGAGGGAACCGACTGCCTCATCAGCGTCGAGGACGACGGCGTCGGGATGGATCCGGAGCTGCTGCGCTCGGGAACGCTGGATTCCGACGAGGCCGCGCACGTGGGTCTGTCGAATGTGGACGATCGACTGCGCGCGGCATTCGGGAACGACTACGGTCTCGTCGTGGACACGGGCGTGGGTGCCGGAACGAAGGTCAGCATGCGGGTTCCCAAGTTCAAAGCGGGGATTCGGGCATGACCGTCGTGCTCGGCAGCGTTGGATGTCTGGGATGATGCGGTGATGACCGGTCTTGTTGTGCTTGCAGTCGACGACGAGAAGCCGGCGCTCGACGAGTTGGCGTTTCTGCTGGACAGGCAGGAATCGGTGGCCGAGGTCTTCGTGGCGTCGGACGCCACCACGGCGTTACGCCGTCTGCAGCACCCGGTCGACGCCTCCTACCCGGCGATCGACGCGGTGTTCCTCGACATCAACATGCCGGGGCTCGACGGGTTGGAATTGGCCGGAATCCTCTCGAATTTCGTGCATCCACCGGCGGTCGTGTTCGTCACGGCCCACGACGACCGAGCGCTGGCCGCCTTCGACCTGGGTGCTGTCGACTACCTGCTCAAACCGTTGCGCGAGGATCGTCTTGCGGAATCCCTGCGTCGGATCACCGCCGCCGGCCGACGCCCGGAGACGCAGGAACAGAGCGCGGGCGACGAGATCATCCCGGTCGAACTCGGCGGGACGACGACCCTCGTGCAGCGTGCGAGCGTGGGATGGGTGGAGGCGGACGGCGACTACGCCCGGCTGCACACCACCACGGGTTCTCACCTCGTGCGCATTCCCATCTCCACCCTCGAAAATCGTTGGGCCGAAGTCGGTTTCCTTCGGGTGCACCGGTCCTACCTGGTGTCCCTGTCGTTGGTGACGGGCATCAAGAGCGTCGGATCGGGGCTCGTGGTGTGCCTTCGTCGCCACGGCGACCTCGCTGCCGTCGAACTCCCGGTGAGCAGGCGCCACACCCGGGCACTGAAGGATCGCCTCGTCCGCGGGCCGCTGCAATCCTGGTCGAATCGGTGACCGAGCCGGCTCGGACGCCGCGTGAACGGGTGGTGCTCGCTCGCAGGCGCGGCGCCCGGATTGTCAGAACACGGGTGGAAGTGCAGGAACACACCGAGGTCGGCGACGCCATGGTGCGTGGCCTCGTTCGAGCCCAACTGCTGTTGTCGATCAGGCTCGCCGTGGTGACGCTCGCCGTACTGTTCTCGATTCCGTTGCTGGGCCTGCTCGTTCCCGCGTTCTCCGACGCCGTGGTGTTCGGAGTTCGGTTGCCGTGGGTCGTGCTCGGGGTTGCGGTGTACCCATTGCTGCTGGGTGTCGGCTGGATCTACGTCCGTCGCTCCGAGCGCATCGAGCAGCAGTTTCTCGACCTGGTGGACGATTGATCATGACGGGTGTGCCGTGGTTGACGGTGGGAGCGTTGCTGATCGCCGCGTTCGCGACCGTCGCCATCGGTGTGTACGGCGTGCGCCTGGCCCGTACGACCTCGGACTTCCTGGTCGCGTCACGCACTGTGGGGCCGAAGTGGAACGCGGCCGCTATTTCCGGTGAATACCTTTCGGCTGCATCGTTTCTCGGGGTCGCCGGCCTCATCGCGAAGTACGGTGCCGACGCCCTGTGGTATCCGATCGGTTTCACCGCCGGGTATCTCGGTCTACTGCTGTTCGTCGCGGCGCCGCTTCGACGCAGCGGGGCGTACACCGTTCCGGATTTCGCCGAGTTCCGGCTTGGTTCGCAGCGATTGCGCACACTCGCGATGTTCGTCGTCGTGGTCATCTGCGCCCTGTACCTCGTCCCACAGTTCCAGGGTGCGGGGCTCACGCTCAACATCCTGCTGGGAGTTCCAGGGTGGGTGGGCGCGGCAATCGTCGGGTTCATCGTCATCGCCAACGTCGTCGGTGGAGGAATGCGCTCCATCACGTTCGTGCAGGCCTTCCAGTACTGGTTGAAGCTGACGGCCGTCGCCGTCCCCGCCCTCGTGCTGTCCGTGCACTTCTTCTCCGACGATCGCGCGGTCGGCAGCCCTGCGCCACCGACGGTGGATCGGGCGACGACGGTCGAGATCAACACCGACGTTCTCGTTCAAGTGGATTCACCGATAGGCGCGCTCATCAGCGGCACTCTCGACGGCGACAGCGTCGACGGCGCCGTGGTGCTGGGTGCAGGCACGCACGAGTTGTCCGAGGGAACGTCCCTGGTGCTCGACGCGGGTTCGGCCGTTCCCGTCGTGGCGGGCGCACCGACGACGGACCTTCAGTGGGCGATGCCCGGGGGTGGTCTCGGCGGCATGCATCCGCTGTACCAGGTGTATTCGCTCATTCTGGCGACATTCCTCGGCACCCTCGGTTTGCCCCACGTGCTCGTGCGGTTCTACACGAACCCCGACGGTCGTGCGGCGCGGTTGACGTCGCTGACGGTCCTCGGTCTGCTCGGCTTGTTCTATCTCTTCCCGACTCTGCTGGGAGTCTTCGCGCGTCTGTACGTTCCGCAATTGTTGATCACCGGGAACTCCGACGCGGCGGTGCTGCTGTTGCCCGGGTCGGTGCTGTCCGGTGTGGGAGGCCAACTCCTGGCCGCTCTCGTCGCCGCCGGGGCCATCGCCGCGTTCCTGTCGACGTCGTCGGGTCTGTTGGTGAGCATCGCCGGTGTGCTCAGCACCGATGTCCTGCGCGGCCGCGTCCGAGACTTCCGCATCGCAGCGGTGCTCGCGGGAGCCGTGCCGTTGGCGATGTCCCTCGGGCTCGCGTCGCTCGATCTGTCCCGCACGGTGGGGCTGGTGTTCGCGGTTGCCGCGTCGACGCTGTGCCCCCTCCTCGTGCTGGGCATCTGGTGGCGCGGACTGACCGCGGTCGGTGCAGCAGCCGGGCTGATCGGCGGCGGAACCGTCTCGCTCGTGGCGGCATCGCTGTCGGTGTTCGGAATACCGGAGGCATGGGTCGGGGGATGGGCGGCGACGATCCTCGGGTACCCCGCCGCGGTCAGCGTGCCGCTCGCCTTCGGGTCGATGTACCTGGTCAGCAAGGCCACATCACGGACGATTCCCGTCGACATCGGAGGCATTTTCACCCGGTTGCACGCTCCCGAACGCCTGGGAGTCGGCAAAGACCGCGAGGGCGAGCTCTGACACGACGCCCGTTTGTCGCGGCGAGACAACCGTTCGGCGCAGACCTACGCAGCTGAACGTGTGACCGACGCCACCACGTTCTTTTGTGATCTCCATCTCACTACTCTCAGTCCAGATCTTCCGTCACACCCCGTGACGCCACGACGAGGGAGCAACTTTCGTGACAACACCGGACACATCTCCACCACCGGACGAGCAGGCGTTCATCGACATGCAGGCAAGCCCTGAATTCCAGGAACTGCGACGACGCCTGCGCAGCTTCGTGTTCCCGATGACCGCGTTCTTCCTGATCTGGTACATCGTCTACGTGCTGCTGAGCAACTACGCGCAGGACTTCATGTCCACCCCTGTCTGGGGCAACGTCAACGTCGGCCTGCTCCTCGGACTCGGGCAGTTCGTCACCACCTTCGCGATCACGGGCATCTACGTTCGCTTCGCAAACCGTGAACTCGACCCGCGCGCCGAGGCACTGCGCAACGACATGATCGCGTCCCAGGAGGCCAAGCGATGACCTCGAGCCAGATTCCGATTCCTTCCGCAGGCACTCACTTCCTGGCGCAAGCCGCAGACACCACCGTCGGAGAACCACTCGTCAACATCGCGATCTTCGGCGCGTTCGTCGCCGTCACGATGTTCGTCGTCATCCGCGCCTCCAAGAAGAACGCGACCGCATCCGAGTTCTTCACCGCCGGTGGCGGATTCTCCGGACCGCAGAACGGCGTCGCCATCGCAGGCGACTATCTCTCCGCGGCAAGCTTCCTCGGTATCGCGGGCGCCATCGCCGTCTACGGCTACGACGGCTTCCTGTACTCCATCGGCTTCCTCGTCGCCTGGCTGGTCGCACTGCTGCTGGTAGCCGAGTTGCTCCGCAACACAGGAAAGTTCACGATGGCCGACGTGCTGAGCTTCCGTCTCAAGCAACGTCCGGTGCGCACCGCGGCCGCGCTGTCGACACTGACGGTGTCGCTGTTCTACCTCCTCGCACAGATGGCGGGCGCAGGCGGACTCGTCGCACTGCTGCTCGACATCTCCGACCGCACCGGGCAGTCCATCGTCATCGCCGTCGTCGGCGTGTTGATGATCGTCTACGTCCTCGTCGGTGGCATGAAGGGCACCACCTGGGTCCAGATCATCAAGGCAGTTCTGCTGATCGCCGGTGCGCTGTTCATGACAGTGCTCGTCCTCGCGAAGTTCGGTTTCAACATCTCCGAGCTGCTCGGCAGCGCCCAGGAAACCATCGCCGGTTCGGCCGATCCGACCGTCGCGGCCCGTGAGGTACTCGAGCCGGGTGCGCAGTACGGCGGCAGCAACATGTCCAAGCTGAACTTCCTGTCGCTCGGCATCGCACTCGTGCTCGGAACTGCCGGTCTCCCACACGTTCTCATGCGCTTCTACA
This sequence comes from Rhodococcus sp. 14-2470-1b, assembly GCF_002259415.1. GTDB lineage: Bacteria > Actinomycetota > Actinomycetes > Mycobacteriales > Mycobacteriaceae > Rhodococcoides. The sequence continues at coordinate 136,742 of NZ_NPFY01000006.1, read as the reverse complement.
CGGTCCCCACCGCCAAGGAAGCCCGTCGCAGCGTCGTCTGGGCCATCGCACTCATCGGTGCTTTCTACCTCTTCACCCTGGTGCTCGGCTACGGTGCCGCAGCAATTGTCGGACCGGACCGCATCCTGGCGTCGGCAGGCGGACAGAACTCCGCGGCACCGCTGCTGGCCTTCGAGCTCGGCGGCGTCATCCTGCTCGGTGTCATCTCGGCGGTCGCCTTCGCGACGATTCTCGCCGTGGTCGCCGGCCTGACCATCACCGCGTCGGCGTCGTTCGCTCACGACATCTATGCCAGCGTCATCAAGAAGGGTGACGTCGACGAGAAGAAGCAGGTCAAGGTCTCGCGCATCACCGCCGTCGTGATCGGTGCACTGGCCATCGGCCTCGGCATCCTGGCGAACGGTCAGAACATCGCGTTCCTCGTCGCACTCGCCTTCGCGGTTGCTGCCGCGGCGAACCTGCCGACCATCGTGTACTCGCTGTTCTGGCGTCGTTTCAACACCACCGGCGCACTGTGCAGCATGTACGGCGGCCTGATCTCGACGCTCGTGCTCATCGTCTTCTCCCCGGCCGTGTCCGGATCGAAGACCGCGATGATCCCCGGCTCGGACTTCGCCTGGTTCCCGTTGTCCAACCCCGGAATCGTCTCCATCCCACTCGCATTCGTGCTCGGCATCGTCGGAACGCTGCTGTCGAAGGACAGTGAGAGCCGTGCCAAGCAAGCCGAGATGGAGGTTCGTTCGCTCACCGGCATCGGTGCGGAGAAGGCCACCGCGCACTGAGGGTTCCATCGCTGTCTTCTCGCACACCTTCCAGTCCCTCGCACAGGTTGCAGCCTGTGCGGGGGACTGCGGCGTGTGCGGGGGAGGAACTGGTAGCTATCACAACTCCGCGGGCCCCGGTGAGGTCTGCCTCACACATCGGGGTTGACGGGTTTGGTTACGATCCCTTCCGTGGCCAAGCTGAAGGTAACCGTCAACGTCCCGCTCGACCCCGAGACCGCGTGGACTCATGCGTCCGATCTGTCCGACTACGACAAGTGGTTGTCCATCCACGAAGGTTGGCGCTGTGACCTGCCGGATCAGCTGTCGGTGGGTACTACGTTGGAGTCCGTCGCGTCGGTGAAAGGCATGCGTAACCGCGTCCGGTGGACCATCGAGAGCTACGACCCGCCGAAGAAGCTGAAGCTGAAGGGCAGCGGCAAGGGCGGAGTGAAGATCGGGCTGGTGCTGTCGGTCGCGGAGGGCAAGAGCGGCGGCTCCGACTTGACGCTGGACGTCGAGCTCGGGGGTGCTCCGCTGTTCGGTCCGATCGGATCCGGCGTCGCTCGGGCGCTGAAAGGCGACATCGAGAATTCGATGAAGACTTTCGAATCGCTGTACGCCTGACAACGGAGAGGCCTTTCCATGCCCGGCAGACACAGTGCCCCTGGTAGACACAGTGCCCCCGCGTCGGGTGCGAGCGCCGTTCCGGCGGTGAAGTACGGGATCATCGCCGTCGTTCTCCTACTCGTCGTCGGAGGTGGCGTGTTCGCCGCGCAGAAGGCCTTCGGTTCCGACTGCGAGGATCCGGCCACGTACTCCTTGGCCGCCGATCCGGCTATTGCCGGTGTGATTCAGCAGGTCGTCGACGACACCTCGGCCGAGGACCTCGGGTGCGCGACGGTCGAGGTCACTGCGACCGATTCCGGAACGGCGTCGGCTGCGGTGTCGATGGGTTCCGACGCCCCGTCGCTGTGGATCCCGGATTCGGCACTGTGGGTGGGAAAGGCCGTGCGTGCGACTGGCTCGCTGGTGGACGTGGCGAGCCAGTCGGTGGCGAGTTCCCCGGCGGTGATCGCCGCACGTAAGGACGAGGTTCCGTTCTTCGATTCCTGGCTGACGGCTCTGCAGCTGAAAAGCTTGCGCATCGGAAATCCGTTGACCAACACAATTTCCGACGCCGCCATTCTCGGGGCGCTCTCGGAGGCAGGGTCCGACGCGGACGCCGTGGATTCGGTGTCGGCCGCTCTCGTGCCGATCGCACAGGCGCAGGCCGCTACACGTGGTGAAGCCGACCCGGCCGTGCGCTTGCAGGAGATGGTCGACGACGGTGGAGTGTCGGTGGTGTCGGAGCAGTCGTACCTCGATTTTCAGCAGTCCACCGGTGCCGAGCTCGGGCTGACGACGCCTCCCACGGGTAGTTTCTTCTTGAACTTTCCTCTGGCCGTGACCGAACAGGCCGACGACCGCGTCGAGGGTGCGAAGGCTGCAGGACTGGCCGTCGCGGAGGCCCTGGCGTCGGAGACCGGGTTGCAAGCGCTGTCCGACGCCGGATTCCGCGCACCCGACGGCACTCCGCTCAGCGACGGCCGGGGTGTCGGGGACATCGAGGCGTTGACCATCGCCGATCAGCAGACCGCCGAGGAGACTCTGCGTCGCTACCAGGTTCTGGCCCTGCCGTCGCGCACCCTCGTGATGGAGGACGTATCGGGGTCGATGGGGTACAGCGCGGGCGCGGACACACGTATCGGACTGACTGTGCAGGCCAGTGATACCGGCAATGCGCTGTTCCCGAACAATGCCGCGCTGGGGCTGTGGGCGTTCTCGATCGGGCTCGGTGGCGGAGACCAGGACTACCGCGAGTTGGTACCGATTCGGCGTCTGGACGAGGACGTGAACGGCACGTCGCAGCGTGACCTCCTGCTGCAGGCGACGCGAACGCTCCCAGGTCTCGTAGGCGGCGGAACAGGCCTGTACGACACAGCGCTCGCGGCGTTCCGCCAGGTCAAAGAGGGGTACGACCCCGACTACATCAACAGCGTCATCATTCTCACCGACGGTTCCAACGAGGACCCGGGCAGCATCTCGCTCGACGAACTCCTGTCGACGTTGCGCGCCGAGCAGGATCCGAGCAAGCCTGTCGTCATCGTCACGATCGGTATCACCGACGACGCCGACGCCGGTGTCCTTCAGCAGATCTCCGCGGCGACCGGCGGAACCAGCTTTCTGGCCAGAAATCCGGCGGAAATCCCCAACGTTTTTGTGAATGCTCTCAAGAGCCGCGCAGGACGCTGATTTTCCCGCTATTTTTGGGTTTGCCGTTTGCTCGGCGCGCTTTGTCGTGCATGATGCAGCGTGCAACGGAAGCTGACTGTTTGGGGGAACACGGGGATGTCGGGGCGTCACGGAACGGGAACGCGCAGCAATCCGCTGTACGTGTGGGGCGCGATCGTCGTCACGGCGGTAGTGGTCGTCGTCGGGGGTTATTTCGGAGTGCAGGCTGTTCGCGCAGGCGGGGCCGAGTGCGACACCGTCGAGCAGGTGTCCGTTGCAGTCGATCCCACCGTCGCCCCGGTCGTCACGGACGTGTTGTCCACGGTGGAACCCGTGGACCGAGGGTGCACCGATTTCGACATCAGGGCCGAGGCGCCGACGGACACGGCCACCGAACTCGCCGGCAACAACGAGAACCGCCCGGACCTGTGGATCCCCGATTCGACTCTGTGGCTGCTGAAGACTCTCCGGTCGACCGGGGCGCTTCCCGAGGTGGCGAAGTCTTCGGTGGTCAACACCATGCCCGTCGTCGTCACCCGTCCGGGTGAGTCGGTTCCGGTGAACACCTGGCTGGAGGTGCTGCAGAATCCGGGCCAGCGAATCGGTGATCCACTGGACAGCAGCGCATCGCTCGCCTCGATACTCGGAGCTCTGGCGGAATCCGAGGTGGCGATCTCCGACGCCAAGGCCGTCTCCGCCGCACTGGTCCCCAAAGCTCAGGACTACGGCCGCATCGCGAACCTTCCGCACGGGACGATGGACCTCGTCGAGCAGGTTGCTGCCGACGGTGGAACATCCGTTGCAACCGAGCAGAGCGTGGTCACGTACAACACCGCGCATCCCGACGCCCCGCTCGAAGCATCCGTCCCGCCGACGGGTAGCTATTTCTTGAACTATCCGCTCGCGGTGACGGCCGCGGCCGGTCCGGACTACGACCGCGTCAAGGATGCGGGCACCGCATTGGCGTCGGCGTTGTCGACCGCCTCGGCCACCGAAGTCCTGACGGCGGCCGGGTTCAGGCAGGCCAGCGGTGTGCCACTGGCCGACGGCAGCGGGGTCGGTTCGGTGGCGTCGCTGGAGTTGAAGAACCCGCTGGCAATCGAATCGACGTTGCGTGACTGGTCGGTGTTGGCGCTTCCGCTCCGCACACTCGTGGTCGAGGACGTCTCCGGTTCCATGGCTGCGCGGTCGGGCGACTCGACGCGTATTGCGCTGACCGTGGACGCAAGCCTCGGTGCCAATGCTCTGTTCAGCGACCAGACCGAGATGGGACTGTGGGCCTTCTCCATCGGACTCGGTGGTGGCCAGCAGGACTATCGCGAGTTGGTTCCACTGGGTGCTGTGGACACGATGTTCAACGGACTGCCGCAGCGCGAGGCGATTCTGTCCGCGATCCGTGGCTTACCGACCCTGGTCGGTGGTGGAACCGGTCTGTACGACACCACTCTCGCTGCGTTCCGCCGGGTCAAGGAAGGGTACGACCCGAATTTCGTCAACAGTGTCATCCTGCTGACGGACGGTACGAACGAGGACGAGGGCAGTCCGAGTCTGGATCAGCTGATCGAGACTCTGCAGCGCGAGCAGGATCCGGTTCGTCCCGTCGTCATCGTCACGGTCGGCATTACCACCGACGCCGATCCTGTTGCGCTGCAAAGAATTGCCGCCGCGACGGGTGGTACCAGCTACGTCGCCGAGGATCCGCGTGACATCCCGGACGTGTTCGTGCAGGCGCTGAACAGCCGGACCCAGCGCATCGGCGGTGAGTAGTCCTAGACGAACGTCAGCACGATCCCGGCTGTGCAGCACAGTGCGACGACGGCGAGGGCGAGGGCGTCGGACAGGCCGGGTCGACTCGGATGTGCGGTGATCTGACCGGTGCCGCCGCGAGCGGTGATGGCCTCGCCCATTTCCGTCGCCCGACGGATGGCGATCGACATCGTCGCGGTGATCAGGTCGACGATCGAGTTGTCCGACGCGCTGTTGAGCACCGATTTCGGCCGGAGCTTGCGGGCAGCGATCATCGTGCGCATCTCGTCGATGAGCAGGGGTAGCGACCGCAGGCACAGCGCCAGGGTCGCGGCCCATTCGTCGACCGGCAATTTCAGCTTCTTCAGCGGCGAGACGAGTATGGCGACTGCGGGTGCGATGTCGCTCATCGACGTCGTCCACCCGATCATCATCGAGGCCCCCAGCAGGACGAATGCGAAGACGGTCGAACGGAGGAACAACAGCACCGCATCCAGACCGAGTGGAAGGTTGATGAGTGCGCCGACGAGGAACAGCGCCCAGATCCACCACGGAGGCCGCGGCACGGCGGTCGGCGGAACTCGGCCGATGACCCCCGCGACGACCAGCACTCCGACGACGAGTCCGATGGACGCCCAGGACGGTGCGACGACGATCGTGATGCTGATCAGCAGCACCGCGATCAGTTTCGTGCCCGCCCAGAGTCGATGGATGGGCGAGGAACCGGGCACCTGACGAAGCACGACTGTGGTCATGACGCGACCCTGCCTGCGTCGAGGACGACCGTCCGGTCGCAGATTCGGTCCATACCGTCGACGTCGTGCGAGATCACCACGATGGCAATCCCTTGTCGTCGCAGTGACCCGAGCACGTCGATGATCTCCGTTCGGCCGGGCGGATCCAAGCCGGCGAGTGGCTCGTCGAGCACGAGAATTCGAGGTCTGTTCACGATCAGTCCCGCTATCACGACGCGACGCATCTGCCCGCCGCTGAGCGAGTCGATCTCGCGGCTCGCGAGTGCGCGATCCAGCCCGACGGCGTCCATGGCCACCGACACCTTGGCCGATCCCACCTCCGGGCCTCCTGCGGACTCGATGTCCTCGGCGACCGTCCGTCGCTGCAGTTGCAGACGAGAATGCTGGAAGGCGAGGCCGACGGCACCGACGTCGTCGGCGATATCACGGCCCTCCAACTGCGCGGTGCCTGCCGAGGGTGACGTCAACCCGGCGAGGATCCAGGCCAGCGTCGACTTGCCGGATCCGTTGCCGCCGAGGACGAGGATGCCGTCGCCCTTGGCGATGGACAGGTCGATTCCGTTCAAGGCGTCCTGAGACCACGGCGTCCGGCGGTTGTAGGTGTGGGCGACGCCGGTCAACGTCATGAGGGTCGCACCGGTGCGGAAAGCGTCCGCGGAGTAGGCGAATTGCCCGCGCATCCAATCGGGCGCGTGTGCGACCTGGAACCCGCCGTGCAAATGTACGACGCGATCGGCAGCCACCGTCTCCAATTCCTGATGTGTGACGAGCACGACGGACATCCGGTGCCGCCTCGGGAGTGCCGCAAGCAATGCCACCAGACTTTCGCGGCCCTCCGCGTCGATCATCGCGGTGGCCTCGTCGGCGATGAGAAGGGCGGGACGCCGAGCCAGGGCCGACGCCACGGCAAGTCGTTGCAGCTGGCCGCCGGACAACGACGACGTGTCCCGCTCGCCCAGACCTGCCAGCCCGACTTCGGACAGTACGGATTCGACGTCGATGTCGTAGCCGGGCGGGAGTCCCCACACGACGTCGTCCGCGACGCGGCTGCCCAGCACCTGGCTTTCCGGTCGTTGCAGCACTATGGCTGTTCCTCCGGTCAGTCCGAGTCCGGCTGTGCCCGGGCGTTCCACGGTCCCCGACGTCGGCTCGCGGCCCGCAAGGATGCGTGCGAGCGTCGATTTGCCCGACCCGTTGTGTCCGACGACGGCAACGAACTCGCCGAACTCGATCCGCAGGTCGATGTTGTCCAGTGCTGCGAATGTGCTGTCTGGATAACGGAATCCGACGCTGCGCAGTTGCACTGGGAGAGGCCCGACGGCACCCTCCGTCGCGACGGGCAGTCGGTCGATCACCGGGATGGTGGCGAGGCGATCCAGAACGGCACCCAGGATCAGCCAGGCGAACAGGGCGCCGAAGACGATCGACAGTGTGGTCGTGCCGAGAATCCACCACCACCAGTAATCGAGGATGGTGCCGACGCTGTCCCGCAGAACATTCGCGGGCGTGACGAGGAAGTCGGCCCGAGACATCAAGCGGGCCAGGCCTTCCACGGTGTTCTCGATGGTCCGCAGAAACAGCTCTCGTAGTGGCGACAGAATCAGTAGCAGGCCGACCATGATCGCCCCGATTGCCGGACCCACCACCATCGACGTGGCCAGAACGGACAGCAGTCCCTGCTTCCTTCGTTTGGCCCGGCCGACGAGGCCACCCAGAATTGCGGACATGGCGACGGTGAATGCGGTGGTGGTGCCGGCTGCGACGAACGCCACGAGCACCCCCGCAACCGCGGCTGCCACGAGGGCCCGGGTGCGGTGACGCTGCACCACGACAGCCATCGGCACGGCCGCGACGATCTGAAGAGCTGTGGCCATGGGAACCAGAATCGCTACGACCGACAGGGCGACCGCAAAACTGCTCATCACCGCTGCCGTGGCCAACTCGGTAGGCGAGAGCGCCCCGGACGTGCGAGGCTCGGCGGGGCTGACTGTCACTTGTCCAGTGTGCCAGCAACCGAGATGGGCGTTTCACGCTCGGCGAACGAAAGAGGCACAGCACCGTGATTACAGTCGACGAAGAGGACTGGGAAACCCCCGTCGGCGCGCAATTGCGCGCAGCACAACGCGCCGAACTGGACGCGCGGTACGGCAACAGCAGTCACGAACCCGGCGTCGCTCCGACCTCCGAAGACATCGCGGTGTTCGTCGTCGCACGCGACGACACCCGCGTCGGAATCGGATGCGGAGCCCTGCGGCTGCTCGACGAGGGTGAAGCGGAAATCAAACGGATGTACGTCATCCCACCCGAACGCGGACGCGGCGCATCGGTGGCGATTCTGCGACAGTTGGAAACCAGTGCCCGAAACATGGGGATCCGTGTCCTGAAACTGGAGACCGGATCCGGACAACCCGATGCCGTTCGCTTCTACGAGCGCGAGGGGTACTCCCGCATCGACGGATTCGGGCCCTATATCGACTCGCCGACATCCATCTGTTTCGAACGCACGCTGTAGCCCAGACCTGATCGAGAACACCCGATACACAACAAGAGCACCCGAGAAGGTCGGGTGCTCTTGTTCATGTCATCGGGTCGGTCTGAGTCCGACTACCTGGTTCGTTGGCTCGTGGCCGGGCCTGCGGGCCTGCGACGACGGCCACCGCCTGCAGCGTGCTGCCGCTGATCCGGTTGTCCCTGGCTGGACCGTCCCTGGCTCGGCTGTCCCTGTCCGGAACGCGCCTGACCTGAACGGGTCTGCTGCCCGGACTGCGTGCGGTCACCTTGACCGGCGCCACGAACACTGCCACCGCGAGCGCTGCCACCGCGAGCGCTGCCACCGCGAGCGCTGCCACCGCGAGCGCTGCCGCCGCGGGGTGCGCCGTTGCGTGGCCGAGGGGTTCCCTGACGCTGCGGCTGCGGGGCTGCCTTCGGTGCAGGCTCGACGTAGCGAGCCTGCTCACCGACGAGTTCGGCAACCTGCGGTGAATCTGCCGTGACGCGTACGGGAGTCACCGTGATCGCGGCCTTGCGAAGCAGCACGGCAGTGTCCTTGCGCTGCTCGGGAAGGACGACGGTGACGACGTCGCCTGCGCTTCCGGCACGGGCGGTACGGCCCGAGCGGTGCAGGTAGGCCTTGTGCTCGGCAGGCGGGTCGACGTGCACGACGAGCTGAACGTCGTCGACGTGCACTCCGCGAGCCGCGACGTCGGTAGCGACGAGAACTCGAGCGGTGCCCGACGAGAACGCGAGCAGGTTACGGTCACGGGCAGCCTGAGACAGGTTGCCGTGGAGGTCCACCGACGGGATACCTGCCTCGGTGAGCTGCTTGGCAAGCTTGCGTGCCTGGTGCTTGGTGCGCATGAACAGGATCCGGCGGCCGGTGCCCGACGCCAACTGCTGCACGAGCTTCTTCTTCGCCTCGACGCCGTCGACCTCGAACACGCTGTGGGTCATGGCTTCGACGTGCGACGTTGCTTCGTCGACGGAGTGTGTGACCTGGTCGGTGAGGAATCGCTTGACGAGCTTGTCGACTCCGTTGTCCAGCGTCGCGGAGAACAGCAACCGCTGTCCCTTCTGCGGTGTGGCAGCGAGGATCCGGGTCACGACGGGAAGAAAGCCGAGATCGGCCATGTGGTCGGCCTCGTCGAGGACGGTGATCTGCACGCCGTCGAGGCTGACGTGGCGCTGCTTCATCAGGTCTTCGAGGCGTCCCGGGCAGGCGACGACGATGTCGACTCCGGCGTTCAAGGCGGATACCTGGCGGCCCTGGGACACACCGCCGAAGATCGTGGTGACCTTCAGCTTGTAGGCGGCCGCCAGCGGCTCGATGGCGACGGCGATCTGGGTCGCGAGTTCACGAGTGGGGGCCAGGATCAGTCCGCGCGGACGACCGGGCTTGCGGTTTCCCGCGAGCTGGCCGGCGAGGCGAGCGACCATGGGAATGGAGAACGCGAGGGTCTTGCCACTTCCGGTCTTTCCACGTCCGAGCACGTCGCGTCCGGCGAGGGTGTCGGGAAGAGTGTCGGCCTGGATGGGGAAGGGCTCGGTCTTGCCTTGTGCTGCAAGTGCCTCGGCGAGTGCATTCGGCACACCGAGTGAAGCAAAGGTAGTCATAGTGATGGGTTGCGCCTTTCGGGCATGGTGCTGCACCGCAAGGTTCACTGCTGTGACCTGTGAGTGCAAGGTTGGCGAGACTGCCGGTGGGCAATTTCGATCGCCGTAAGAAAAGCCTGTGCAGGGTGCACATGGACAACACGGCCGAAGCCGGGCGGAAGTTGAAGCATTCCACGACGTCTGGCGTGCAGCTACACACACCGTTGCCCAGTGTAACCGCTGAACCCTCCATCGCCTTCCCGGAGTGACGTATCAGGCAGCTCTGTGGATCGTCGCCAGCAGTTTTGCCGCGTATTCCTCGGCGAACTCGTGTTCGACGAACGAGCAATACCGTCGGGCGACCGGCATCGGGGGCGCCTGAGAGCTGTACCTGTGCCCGGTTGGAGTCTCGAAGTCGTAGACATGGATCGCCCGCGGCTCCGCTCGCTTCGGTGTGGACGTCCACCCGTCGGCTTCTTTGGCGTAGTTGCACGCGGCGCACAATCCCGCTCCGTTGTGCGCACTGGTTGCACCGCCGTGTGCGTGCGAACGAATGTGGTCGCGGTGACGTATCGGGGCGTCGCACCACGGTGTGCGGCACGTTCGGTCACGCACGTCGATCAGCGTGGCCAACGCTGTGGGAAAGCTCCGCGCCTTGGATTCCATCGCGGTCAGAGCGCCGGAGAGTGGTTCCGCGTACAGCTTGCGCAGCTCGGTGCGCACGGGTGATGCGGCGGCGTCGGCGACGAGCTTGCGTGCGATCGACGCGGGGATCTCGCCGTAGCCGCTCAGATGAGCCGGCTTCGAGTCGTGTCCGAACAGCGTCTCGTCGGAGATGACGAGGTTGACCGACACCGCGGCCCCCGAGGCTGCGCGCGCTGTACCGGTGATGCGCTCGAACGCGAGGTCGGCCATGATCTGATCGCGGGTGCGACGTTCGTCCCCCACACCGACCAAGGAGTCGGCGTCTCTTCGTAGAGTTGCCCACATCGAGACACCTCTGTCCATCGATGTCATCACCTTGAACTCGCACATGAAGTCGGGATGCGGCCGAGTGCTCGCGCGGCGTTGTTCGAACGCCCTTGCTTTCCTCCTTGCCACGGAGGCGGGGTCCAGTTCAGCTGCAAGTGCCCGGGCTCGACGCTCGATCGCGTTGTCTCCCAGGTTCTTCAAGGTTGCCGAGTCGGAGCACAGTTGCTCGTCGATCAACCGCCTGTCCTCTGCGGTCAAGCATGCAGTTTCTCTGGCGATCAGAGTTGCTCGCCACTCGTTCAGCTCACCGGAACGCAGGCGTGCGTGGGTATGGGGCATTTCGTGGACGAGGGCCCGGGCGAGGCCCAACAGCCGGCCTCCCCTGTTCGGTGATTCACGACGGGCGAGGCCGATCTGCGACGCGACTCCCTTGCGCCACTCTGCCTTCGGTCGACCCTTCGCCCTACGTTCTGCGGCAATGCTGTTCGCCACGGCATCCGTGACGGTGGCTTGGTGCGCGGAGCCGGCATTCTTCAAGTCCTCCAGCGCGGAGATGAGGTCGATTCCGGCTGCTGCGTCGTCGTCGAACTCGCCGGTGCGCAGACGGGCCACGAAATTGAGTTCTTCTGAAGCGTTCACGAGTCCCCCAAGGAATGCATTCGAACGTATGTTCTACAGTAACCGCCTCGGGCCCACGCCGCAACCACGTGCTTTCCTCAGCGGCGAACGGCTTGATATCGTTCGCGCATCGACACATATTCTCTGTGAACCAGGCCTCTCACTACGGCTGTGTACGCCGCGCACGCGCGGTGGTGATTCCGTGCGCCACGGGAGGAACCCGATCGAGGGTTCCCAGCTCCCGTCCCGTACCGAAACACCATTCATCGGAGTTCTTTCACCATGTCGTCGACACCTCTTCCCTTCACGTCCGCCATCGGCTCCCGCGCTGAACTGCGGGCAGACTGCAGCAACTGTTTTGCCCTGTGCTGCACAGCTTTAGGATTCTCTCGATCGGCGGATTTCGCCGAGGACAAGGCAGTCGGTGCACCGTGTCGACACCTCGGGTCGGATCACTCCTGCACTGTTCACGACAGTCTTCGCAGCCGCGGTTTTCGTGGGTGCACGGTATTCGACTGCTTCGGCGCAGGGCAGGCTGTGTCGCAACGTCTTTTCGGCGGTGTCGGCTGGTGTGATCGACCGGACACGCGTCAGTCGATGTTCGCGGCGTTCACGACCGTCAAGCTACTGCACGAAATGCTCTGGTACTTGGCCGAAGTGGGGGAGCGCACGTACGACTCGAATCATGTGGACGAGGCACGCAGCCTCACTAACATGATCACCGCGCTGACGGCATCAGGTCCCGAGGAGGTGCTCGCCGCCGATGTCGAGAGCCTTCATTCCACCGTGAGGGTGCTTCTGATGGATTTCAGCGAGGAAATTCGGTCTCGCTACTTCGCCGAAGGGGATCACCAGGATGCACGGCTGACACCGGGCGCGGACCTGGCTGAAATCGACCTGCGAGGACTGCCCCTGTGCGGAGCCGATCTTCGTGGCGCGTGCCTTATCGCGGCGGACCTTCGACACTGCGATCTCACGGGCGTCGACCTGCTCGGAGCAGACCTGCGTGACGCACGGGTCGAGGGAGCAGATTTCTCGGGTGCTCTGTTTTTGACCCAGTCGCAGGTGAACTCCGCGCAGGGTGACGAACGAACACGCCTACCGGCCGAGATCGGCCGCCCACGGCACTGGAACGCGAAGTGACCGAAGTGCCCTCGGCAGGATTCGAACCTGCGACCTACCCTTTAGGAGAGGGTTGCTCTATCCCCTGAGCTACGAAGGCGAGTTGTGCACGTGCGAGTGTACCGGCTCCCTTGGGGGAGGTGAATTCGTGCCCGCTACGCCAGATCGAGGGGTGGTGAACGCGAGAAGCCGCCCACACGAATGTGGGCGGCTCCGCTGACAGTGTCCGCCAGTGCGCCTCTCGGCAAGAGGCCGCTCGAAGCGGCAATGTGTTGGTACCCGGGGCATGGATCGAACACTGTCGATCGGTTCAACTCATGCCGGTGGAAAATGATTCCCCGCAGGCACGTCCTGGAAGCAGAAGCGGAGCCGACGGAGCTTTATGCTGCGCCTTGGGCTGCTTCCAGCCTGCGGGCGACGAGCGCTGCCTGCAGGTGACGGATGCCCGACGGCCTGGTCGGGTCGAACCCGGTGAGCTGCGCGATCCTCTTCAGGCGGTAATCGACGGTGTTGGTGTGCAAGTGGAGTTGCCGCGCGGACCGCTGACGATTGAGGTCGTGCGAGATGTGGATCTCGAGGGTCTCCAACAGTTCCGGTGATGCGTCGAGCGGTTCGAGGATCTGCCGGAGGTGGCGTCGTCCCGGACCTGGGCGCGTCAGCTGGTACTCGAGAACCAGATCGTCCATCCGGTACAGACCCGCCGGGCGGTGGAGTTGGTGTGCGAGTGCAAGGAGTTCGTGGACTTGGTCCGCGGCCGTCGGGATGTCCGCGGTAGCGGCTTGTTCGGCGGTGACGGTGAGCTGCACCTCGGCAGCCGTGCTGAGGCGGTGTACGAGTGCTTCCACCCATTCCTCGTCCTGCACGCCTGGAATGAGGACGGTCCCGCCCTCGGTGCTCAACATCGAGAGAGGGCTGCGGCCGCAGACGGTGGCCAGTTCAGCCTGTACCCGCCGGAGCTTGCGGCGTGCGGCGACGGTGCGTTGTATCGCTGGATCGTTCTCGTCCGGGTGCGGCGGCACGGACAGGGCGAGGACGAGATAGCTGTCCGCGAGTTCGATGCCGGACTGACGAGCGATCGATACTGCGTTGTGTCCGCTGAGGAGCGACGAGACCAGGGTGTGCGCGGCAGTGTGGTGTTCGCTGGCGACGGACTGCAGTTCTTCGACGTAGCTCTTCGACGCGGCGATCGAGACCTTCTCCGACAGCAGGACGAACATCCGTGCCGCTTCGATCAGATCGCTCGTGTCGCCTTCGCCTGCACGCTTGGACACCAGATTCCAGCCGATCTGGATTCCTTCGTGGTACACGGTCAGTACCGATTCGAGCGGTACTCCCTCGCGTGCCCACTGGCTGGCCTTGGCGCGGAGTTCTGCCAGGTCGCTCTCGTTCGGCGGACGTCGTTCGTCGAGCATCTGAACAGCGATGCTGATGCATTTGACAGTGAATTCGGTGACGTCCCCGTGCAGCTGTTCGCCGGGCAACGATCCGCAGGGTGTGTTGGCCGCGAAGTGGCCGACCAGCAATCGCGCGACAGCGCGGAAGTCGCGGAGCGGTGCCGACGCCGGCTGGCCGGCAACCATGATTCCGAGGCTTGTCGTGTTGTGAGCGGTCACAGATCAGCCTTTCGTGTAGGAACTTCAGCTCTGTCCGAAAAAAAGTTACTGATGCGTATTGTTGCGCATCCACGCAAATATGGTTGGAAACTTGACCGAAACCCCGGTGATTCTGAACCCGAAGTTTGTTTTCAGGCGTCTAACAAACTTGATCATAGGATGTTATCAACGCGTTATCCAGTCTTTCGGCGGAGAAATTTGTGAAGGCTCTCAACCTGTCTCGGATTCGGGTTGCGACATTGCCTAAACAATCCGAGGAACCTACGCACAGTGCTGATCGTGGGCTTAGCGTCGTCGTGTGCCGAACGGAGCCTGTGGTCGGCACAGACAATCGGATCCGATCACGAGGGGGTGGGGACAGTGAACGGAGCACCAGGTCGAGCGACCTTGCTTCGAGATCTCGAGCCAGTGATCGAGCAGAGACTCGAGCGTCATCTACGTACCGCGCAGAGGTGGGACCCGAGCGCATACGTTCGGCCGGAACTGTATTGGGGGCAGCGCCGCTCGTCGCTGACCGAGACGGCCAAGGCCGCGCTCATCACCACGCTGCTGACGCACAACAACACTGCGCTCGCCGACCCGGCAAGAGAACTCTCCACGAGTTCACCTGCGTGGGCCGAGTGGAACGCGGTCTGGTCCGATGAGAAGCGTGCACATGCGGATGCGATCCAGCGGTACCTCGTCGACACCAGGAGTGTCGACTCCGTCGCGTTGGACCGAGCGAGGGTGCAGTGCACGACCATCGGGATCGAATCGTCGATGGAAGGCGATAATTTCCTCCGCTCGATCGTCCACTCCACGATCGATGTCATGGCGACGATGGTGAGCCACCGCAACACGGCAGTCGAGTGCGCGGACCCGGTGGCGGAGCACTTGCTGGAACGCATCGTCGCCGATCAGGCGCGGCACGTGGCATTCTTCTCCGACGTCGTCGAGGAGGCCTTGAAGTTCGCGCCGGCGGAGACGCTGAAGGCAATCACCGAAGTACTGATGAATTTTCAGCTACCCGGGAGTGGGCTCGTCGGATTCGAGCGCAGCGCGATGCTGCTCGCCCGCGACGGAATCTACGATCTTCGCCAGCATCTCGACGATGTACTTCTTCCTGCTGTGCGGATGTGGCGCATCTTCGATCGGTCGGTCGTGGATCCTTCGGACCGCAATTGCCGGATCCTGTCCGACTTCCTCGACGACATAGAGGTCCAAGCGACCACCTTCGAGCAACTGCGGATTCGCGCTCGTGCGCGGGACGCAGCAAGACTGCGCGCGTCCTAGAACGCTCGCACCGAGACCCCCGGGGGGTCTGTGGGAAGGCGCCCTCTCTCCGGTTCGTCGATGTTTCCTCTCGGCGCATCGGAGAGAGGGCACTTGCCGTTCGAGAGCCCGCGTGTACGTGCGGTGTCGGCTAGGGTGTGTGGCGGCACAGCGAGCGGAGGCAGCCACGTGAGCAGCAGCACCATCGTCGTCGGAATCGACGGGTCGGAGGCGTCGGATCTGGCAGTCGTGTGGGCCGCACAGACGGCGGCGAGCCGGGATTTCACCCTGCGGATCGTCGCCGCCATCGACGTTCCTTCCTATCTGCCCGAGGGCAACGACATTCGAGCCGTGTTCGGCTCGCGGCTCGTCGCGGCGGAAACCCTTGCGCGTGAAAGCGTCGACGGCTCCGCCTTGTCCATCGTGACCGAGGCACGTGACGGAACGGTCGTCGACGTCCTGCTGTCGGAGTCCGAGAACTGCGCCCTCGTCGCCCTGGGCGCGAGCGGGCTGGGTGAGTCGGAATCGGGTCTGCTCGGATCGGCCGCTGTGGCTCTCACTGCCCACGCGTCCTCGCCGGTCGTCGTAGTTCGCGGTCGCAGGATCGACGGACGTCCGCCCACACTCGGACCTGTCGTCGTCGGAGTCGACGGGTCGGCTGTCGGCCAAGCCGCTGTGGCGGCCGCCTTCGACGAGGCGTCGCACCGCGGCGCGGTCCTGGTTGCCGTCCATGTATGGGCCGACGTTGCCCTTGCGCCGATGTCGGCCGTGCCGCGGCAGTGGGACGACATCGCGTCGTCGGAGGAAGCGCTGCTCGCCGAGAGTCTCGCCGGGTGGCAGGAGAAGTACCCGGATGTAGAGGTGAGGCGGGTCGTCGCCCAGGATCGGCCGGTGCGGGTGCTCGCGCAGCTGTCCGAGCAAGCGTCGTTGATCGTCGTCGGGAGTCGCGGACGCGGTGGTTTCCGTGGAATGTTGCTGGGCTCGACCAGTTACGCCCTCATCCACACCGCGGACTGCCCGGTACTCGTCGCCCGAGGCGATTACTGACGACGAGCATCGGCCGCCGAACTAGACG
This sequence comes from Rhodococcus sp. 14-2470-1b, assembly GCF_002259415.1. GTDB lineage: Bacteria > Actinomycetota > Actinomycetes > Mycobacteriales > Mycobacteriaceae > Rhodococcoides. The sequence goes on along the minus strand of NZ_NPFY01000006.1, from coordinate 120,466 downwards.
GCGACCGTCAGCAGGAACGCGACGTCCTCGATGGCCTCGACGCTGTGGCGGGCGTCCGGTATCACCAAGAGGTCGCCCGCGGAGCCCTTCCAGGATTTCTCGCCGCTCACCAAGTTGAGTTGACCGCTGATGACGAGGACGGTCGACTCACCGGACAGGTCGTGCTCGGCCAGTTTGTTCCCGGCGGCCAACGCGACGACCGTCTGGCGCAGGTGACGCTGGTGCCCGCCGTAGACGGTCTGCGAACTGCGGCCACTCGACGTGCCCACGGCGAGCTTCAATTGCTGGCGGGCAAGGGCGGTGAGTGACTTCTTGTCCATGCGCCCCAGTATGGCCCAACCGCAGCCGCAGTGAGGGGCATCGGTGCGAAATCCACTGTGAATCAGGTAGTTCGGTAAGCCTTGCCGTACTGGTTCCAGCGGAAGCGGTGGCCGTTCTTCTCGCTGACGCGCCACTCGCCGAGCGTCGTCGCCCAGCCGTCGGGAATGCGCGGAGCACGAGTTTGTCCCTCGACCGAAAGGTCGATCTCGGTGACTTCCAACCGTGTCGTGAACGGCAGTGCAGCGCGGTAGATTTCGCCGCCGCCGATGATCCAGACCTCACCGTCGACGAGAGCGAGCGCGTCTTCGACACTGTGTGCAGCGTCCGCTCCGTCGGCACGCCAGGTGCGGTCCCGGGTGACGACGATGTTGCGCCGACCGGGGAGTGGCCGAAATCGTTCCGGTAGCGAATCCCAGGTCCTACGACCCATGACGACGGGATGGCCGCGGGTGATCTCGCGGAAGTGAGCCATGTCCTCGGGGATGTGCCACGGGATGGTCGTGCCGTCGCCGATGACTCCGTCGTGGGCCTGCGCCCAGATGGCGCCGACCGTCGTCGGGCTCATACAGCGACCGGCGCCTTGATGGACGGGTGGTGCTGGTACCCGACGACCTCGATGTCCTCGAATTGGTAGTCGAAGATCGAATCCCGCTGCGCAAGATTCAGTTTCGGGTAGGGGAAAGGTTCGCGGCTCAGCTGCTCCGCAACTTGCTCACGGTGGTTGTCGTAGATGTGGCAGTCGCCGCCTGTCCACACGAAATCGCCGACTTCGAGGCCAACCTGCGCGGCGACCATGTGCGTCAGCAGTGCGTAGCTGGCGATGTTGAACGGAACTCCGAGGAACAGATCGGCGCTGCGCTGATAAAGCTGGCAGGACAGTTTGCCGTCGGCGACGTAGAACTGGAAGAAGGCATGGCAGGGCGGCAGCGCCATCTGCGGAATCTCGCCGACGTTCCACGACGAGACGATGTTGCGTCGCGAATCGGGATCCGAGCGCAGAAGGTCCAGAGCAGCCGAGATCTGGTCGATGTGCTCGCCCGCCGGTGTCGGCCACGACCTCCACTGGACCCCGTAGACAGGACCGAGTTCACCGTCGGGCGCCGCCCATTCGTCCCAGATTGTGACGCCGTGCTCCTGCAGCCACGACACGTTGGAATCACCGCGAAGGAACCACAGCAACTCGTAGACGATCGACTTCAGGTGCACCCGTTTGGTGGTGATCAGCGGAAATCCCTCGGCGAGGTCGAACCGCATCTGGTGGCCGAAGATACTGGTCGTGCCCGTCCCGGTGCGGTCGGACTTGGCGGTGCCGGTCGCGAGTACGTGCCGCAGCAGATCCTCGTACGGGGTGGAAACCATGTGGAACATTATGCGCCCCGTTCCATCGGACCACGCCGAGCACCCGTCCAGCATTGTGTCGATAGTGCGAGAGTGTCGACGCCGAGCGCATAATTGCCCCATGCCCGAGTTGCCCGAAGTTGAAGCTCTCGCGGGTTTTCTCCGTGAGCATGCCGTCGGCGCCGTGATCGGTCGTGTCGACATCGCCGCACTGAGCGTGCTCAAGACGTTCGATCCGCCGATCACGGAATTGCAGGGAAGAGACGTGACCGACGCGGCTCGGTTCGGCAAGCACCTGGCTGTACAGGCAGGGGATCTCTGGCTGATCACGCATCTGTCCCGGGGCGGATGGCTTCGGTGGACGGACAATCCGTCGGCGGCTCCGCCGAAACCAGGGAAGGGTCCGCTGGCGCTCCGTGTCCACTTCTTCACGCCGGAGGGGCTGACACCCGCCATCGACCTCACCGAAGCAGGCACGAAAAAACGGTTGGCAGTCTGGGTGGTGCGTGATCCGCAGGAGGTGCCGGGCATTGCTCGCCTCGGTCCCGACGCCTTGGCCGTCACGGAAACGGAATTCGCCGACATCATGAAGGGAACGACGGCTCGACTGAAGACGGTTCTCGTCGACCAGTCGATGTTGGCCGGGATCGGCAACGCCTACTCCGACGAGATCCTCCACGTGGCCAAGCTTTCACCGTTCGCATCGTCGGGCAAGCTCGATCCCGAGTCGGTCGGAGTGCTGTACGCCGCGATGCGCGAGGTGCTGATGGACGCCGTCGACAGGTCGACCGGTCAGGACGCGGCCCGGTTGAAGGGCGAGAAGAGATCGGGAATGCGAGTGCATGCCCGAGCAGGTCTGCCGTGCCCGGTCTGTGGGGATACCGTCCGCGAAGTCTCCTACGCCGAACGCTCGTTTCAGTACTGCGCGACGTGCCAGACGTCCGGCAAGGTCCTGGCGGACCGCCGGATGTCCCGCCTGCTCAAGTAGCGGACGCTTCGGTCTTCTGGCTCGCGTAACCGCGGTAGCCTTCCCAGGCTCGTCGGCGATCGCTGCGAGGGTCCCGCTGGACTCTGGTCCGGGTGTCGAAAATGAGTGTCTCGCGCGCATTCTCGTCGTACTTGGGCCAGCTGGGCAGCGGGGAGCCGGTGCGCGCGAACTCCAGCCAGTGCGACTGGACGTGTTCCGTGACCTCGTGAAAGGCGCGGCGTCCACCGGGAACGGTCATCAACTTACCGAACGAGGTCTCGTTGATTCCGAACACTGCGAACAGTTCGAATCCGTGTGTGGCGTCGAGTCCCAGCCACTTCATCACCCGCGGCGCGAAATCGAATCGATAGCTGTAGGTCGGCGCCCTGCGCGAGTGCGTTTCCGCAACCTCGATCGACGGCTTCCAGAACGTGAAGTCGCCTCCGACGTCGATCGCTGCCGCCTCGTTCGGGTACCCGGGGTACGCCTCGAGAACAACGTCTTTCGCGGCCGGGTCGGTCAACGCGAAAAGTGTGTCGATGCGTGAGGGATTGGTCGGGAGTGCGTCGAGCACCTTGGGGAACAATGTTCCCTCACGTCCGTTGGTGCCGATGATCAGCGGAACCGCATGGGCAGTGCCGTCGGCGCAGGCGTCGAGCGGGTTCTTCGGCAGAAAATCGCCGTCGACGACCGGGCCGAACGGATGGAGACCGGGAGTGCTCTTCACGACCGACAGAGCCAGCTTCGAGCCCGTGCTGCCGAGAGTCTTCACGTCGGCGGTGTCCAGGGTGCTCGCTACGTTGCCTCCGTCGCCGAGGAATTCGACGAACTGGCGCGCCCACTCCGTCGCACGATCCTGCGTGGCGACGAGGCCGGGGGCCGAACTTTCCGCGATGGCCTGCTTGAACAACCCCTTCGCCGCCGGAGTCGCCAGCAGCGTGGTCACCGCGTTTCCTCCGGCGGATTCACCGAAGACGGTGACGTTGTCCGGATCTCCGCCGAACTCGCCGATGTTCGCCTGCACCCATTCGAGAGCCGCAACCTGATCTCGTAGGCCCAGATTGGAGTCGAACTGTCGGGTGGACGTGGAGAACTGGGAGAAATCCAGGTAGCCGAGTGTACCGAGGCGGTAGTTGATGGACACGTAGACGATTCCGTCCCCGTCCTTCAACGCCCGGCGCACCAGAGATCCACCGCCGTACAGCGGGGTGGCCGACGTTCCCAGTGTGTATGCGCCGCCGTGGATGAACACCATGACCGGCAGACGCCCTGCACTTCGGCGCCCGGGAGCCAGAACGTTGAGTGTGAGGCAGTCCTCGCTCGACGGTTGGTACTTGTTCACCGACAGCATGGTGCCGCGTTTGTGCTGGACCGACGCGTTGCCCCACTCCGTTGCGTCACGCACTCCGGTCCACGGCTCCACCGGCTGAGGTGCGCGCAGGCGTAGCGGGCCCACCGGGGGCGCTGCGTACGGAATCCCTCGCCATGTGACGAGGTTGCCTACCTTCTTTCCCTCCAGGGTGCCGTCCGTGGTGGTGACTCTGGTGTTCTCGAGCATGGCCAGGAGTCTACGCGGAGATCTTACCGGCGGGTAAGGATCGGGAGGATGGACAATCGTTCCCATGAACTTCCAGTACCACGCCGACGTGGTGCAACTGCTCGTCTCACCCGCCCACGCGTACTTCGGCCGCGCCAAGGACGGACCGGCGCAGGAGGTGCCGACGCAGTTCCCCGAACAGGTGGACATCGTTGCGCACAAGGGAATTCGCGGTGACCGCTTCTTCGGCGTCAAAGCGCACACCGAAGCCGCGGTGACGTTCCTGGCCGCCGAGGCGTGGGACGCCGTCGGCGACGTACTCGGAATCTCGATGCCCGACACCGCGGTGGCCAGGCGAAACATCGTCGTACGCGGTCTGGAGCTCGATCCGTTGCGCGGAGAGGAATTCGAGCTCGACTCCGGTGACGGTCCGGTGAGATTCCGTGGCGGCAGGCCCGCGCATCCCTGCGTGTGGATGGACACGATGGCGGCCGAGGGTGCGCGCAAGGCCCTGATCGGCCGTGGGGGCCTGCGCGCCGAGCCGCTCACCGACGGGATTCTCCGCGTGGGAACCGTCGTCGTCCGATCGCCCGTCGAACTGCGTGCCGTCGACGCGGCGCGGCAGGTCAAACGGGCTCAGCCACTCCGCGACGGGCGATGAACCCTACGCGCGCCGTGACTCGAGGAGGCGCAGCCAGACTTCGCTGACCGTGGGGTACGACGGTACGGCGTGCCACAGGTCGTCGAGCGTCACCTTGCCGACGACGGCGATGGTGGCGGCGTGGACCAGTTCGTCGACGCCGGGGCCGACGAAGGTGGCGCCGACCACGATGTCCTTCGTTTTGTCGACGACCAACTGTGCGTGCCCGGAGTAGTCGTCCTGCTGAAGCGACGATCCCGCGACCTCGATGTCGACCCCGAGGATCTCGACGTCGATGTCCGCCGAACGCGCTTGCTTCTCGGTAAGACCGACGGACGCGACCTGCAGCGGGGTGAACACCACCTGCGGCACCTGTCCGTGATCGGCCGAGGCGGTGAAGCGCTTGCCGTCCAACGGCTTTCCGTCGGCGCGGGCGGCGATGACGTCGCCGACCACGCGCGCTTGGTACTTGCCCATGTGGGTCAGCGGCGCGCGACCGTTGATGTCGCCTGCCGCATAGAGCCAGGGCGCACCGGGTACCTGGAGGTGGTCGTCGGTTTCGACGTAACCTCGATCGTCGACCCCGATGGACGACAGACCGAGGTCGGCGCTCGCCGGCGTGCGGCCTGCGGCGACCAGGACTTCGTCGACGACGATCGTCTCGCCGTTCACCGTCAATTCTGCTGCGCCACCGTGGATTCTGCCGATTCCCGTGTCCGACGCGTCCGGCCGCGACACGGCCGTGAGGTCGGCGTCGAACAGTATCGTCGCGCCTCGGGATCGAAGCGCGTCGGCGACGAGTTCGCTCGCGAAGGGTTCGGCGCTCGCCAGCAGGGCCGAGCCGCGCACGATCATCGTCACCTCGGCGCCGAACGACAACAGCCACGTCGCCGCTTCCGACGCCACGACACCGCCTCCGATGACGGCGACTCGGCGGGGGATCTCGTGAATGTTGGTGGCGTCGCGGGAAGTCCAGGGGAGGGAGTCACGCAGGCCAGGGGTGCCCGGAACCGACGCGGTGGTCCCGGTCGCGAGGACGACGGCGTGCCGGGCCGTCAAGGTGCGACCGCCGACGTCGACCGTTCGGTCGCCGGTGATGCGGCCGTGGCCGCGGACCACGGAGATCCCGGCGGACTCGGCCCACGACACCTGCGAGGAATCGTCGAGGGAATGTGTGAAGGATTCCCGACGCGCCAGCACGGCGTCGGCATCGAGGCCGCGGTCGCCGACGAGTTCCTTCACCCCCGGCATGTTGCGCGCTGTGGTGAGCACTTCGCTGGGCCGCAGCAACGCCTTGCTGGGCATGCACGCCCAGTAGGAACATTCGCCGCCGACGAGTTCGTGCTCGACGATCACCGCTGTGCGGTCGCTGCCTGCGATGGCGTAGCTCGCGGCGTTCTCGCCGACGGGGCCCCCGCCGATGACGATCACGTCGAATTCGTCAGTAGTGTTCACGGTCATCTTTCAAGAGTGGCATAGGGTCTTCGGGCATGGGGACGATGCGCAACAAGATTCTGATCACCGGTGCGAGTTCGGGGCTCGGTGAAGAGATGGCCAAGCGATTCGCCGCGCAGGGTAAGGATCTGGCCCTGTGTGCCCGACGCCTGGACCGGCTGGAGGCGCTTCGCGACGAGCTGATCGTGGCCAATCCCGGCGTCGCCGTCGCCATCCGAGCGCTGGACGTGACCGACCACGACGCCGTGGGCCGTGTCTTCGGCGAGTTGCACGACGAGCTGGGCGGCCTGGACCGGGTGATCGTCAACGCGGGACTCGGCAAGGGAGCGAAGATCGGTACCGGACGCGCCGACGCCAATCTCGCCACCGCGCGAACCAATTTCGTGGGCGCACTGTCGCAGATCGAGGCGGCGCTGGAGATCTTCCGCAAGCAGAAGTTCGGGCACCTGGTCCTTGTGTCCTCGATCAGTGCCGACCGCGGACTTCCCGGCCCCAAGGCCGTCTATTCTGCGAGCAAGGCGGGCGTCGCGGCTCTCGGTGACGCCCTGGCCACCGAACTTTCCCGCACCGACATCGTCGTCACGACGCTGTTGCCGGGTTTCATCGCGACGGACATGTCCGCCAAAGCTGGGGACAAGAGCGTGCTGACGGCAAGCCTCGACCAAGGCGTGACGGCGATGATCAGCGCAATCGAGAAGGAACCGCGGCGCGCGGCTCTGCCCGGCCTGAAGTGGCGGGGTATCGATGCAGCGCTGCGTTTTCTACCGAATCAGATCACCGACAGGCTCGTCTGATTCGTTCTATTGCAGGTAGTGCTCCACCTGCTCGACGCTCCCTGCCTGTGCGTCGTCCGGGTTCAGCCCCGCGTCCAGACGCGCTCGGCGCTGCCGAAGCAGATCCCAGCACTGGTCGAGTGCGTGCTCGATCTTCGTCAGTTCGGCTTTTTCTTCCGCTGGATCGATGTCGCCTGCCTGGCTGTCCGACCGAAGTTTGTGTTCGGTGGCCACCAGCTGCTGGATCGTCGTGTAGATGTCGTGCTCGCTCATAGCGACCACGGTAGACCTGTACGAGGCGTGACGACCCCCTGCTACCACCAAATTCTCGATAGTTCACCAGGGTGAGGCGCTGAGGCCTCGCCGGGCCAACACGTGCGCGGCGACCTCACCGAGAACGGTCGCGTATCGAGGCTCGGTACCGACGAGTGACAGCGTCGACCGTGAATCGAGGAAGGATACGTAGGCAGAGAGTGCAGTCGTGGTGCGTGCACGGCCGGCCCGCGGGTGAAGAGCGCGCGTTGCGACGCTCGATGCCCGGTGCCTGCCGATCGACGCCACCGCAGGCGGAATGTCGCCGATGTTGGAGCACAGTACCCGAGCAGTTCCCGGCGCCGCCGTCAGCGCAGCTGCGCGGCGATCGGACAGCAGTTGCACCACCTCGGCCGGAAACCCACCGGGCGCACCGGCGGGACGGGCGAACGCGCTCTTGGTCGCCTGCTTGATCTCGTCGACGGTATCGGTCACCGCGAGGTTCAGTGTTGCCATTCCGATGCGGTTCGTACCGCCTCCGGTGGTCCGGAACGGAACGTTGATGCGAATCGGTTGCGGCTCACCCAGTTCGGCGGCGATCTCCGTGACGACGGAGATGAACTCCGAGTTGGTCAGGACCGCGTCGATGTCGAAGGTCGCGCTGCTGCAGACGATCTCGTGCGTCGTCACGGCTCGCGACGCGTGACGGTAGCGGGTCAGCTCGCGTCGGGACGCCTTCTCGAACGCCAATCGTGCCGCGGCACGCACGGATGCCGGCGCCACCCGTCTCACCAGAGACACCGCATCCATCACGTCCGATGTCGAGCGCGGAGGAGGCTCGGGCGCAGAGCCTTCGAATGCCACTCCGGCTGCTGCCACCAGTCCGGCAGCGTCGGCCAGGGTGTGTGAACACGCCAACGACATGACGGTGCCGCCGGCGTCCGTGGTCGCCACCGCCATCCGCCAGCCGGGTCCGAACTCCGGGTCGAGGTCCACGTCGGCCTGCCGATCGGCCCAGTCGAGGATCTCGGAGGTCTTGACCGGCGAGGGTTCGACGGCCAGCGCATAAGACTGCGCCGCGTCGACCCAGCGCCGACGAGCGCCGGGAACCTTCGGGCTGATTATCCGTCGGCCTAGTCGTCCGAGACTCAGGTTGGCGTGGACTGCTGCGAAATCGGCTCGGTCGACCGCGTCGTCGCTACGCCAAATGCCCTGCAGTGCAATGGGTAAACCGTAGCCCCTGTGTGTTCTGAGGAAGATCTCGTCGACGACGGACAGTCGGCCCGGAGTCAACGCCCGTGTCTTCCCGCACCCGACGCGAACTGCTGTGCACCGCTGAGTGCATCCGCAGCCATCGAGATGGCGCCGTGCCGGAATTCGTTCACGATGGCCGCTTCCTCGTCGAGTCCGTCCTGCTCGAGCAAGGACAACCGATCCTCCCGCATGCATGTCTGCGGGAGCAAGGCCAGTTCGGCTGCGAGTGCTTCGGCCTCGGAGCGTGCGCGACCGACGGGCACGACACGGTTGGCGAGACCGATCGCAAGGGCTTCCTCGGCGTCGACGGCGCGACCGGTGAGGATCAGATCCATGGCGCGCGACGTCCCGATCAACCGCGGAAGACGCACGGTACCGCCGTCGATCAGCGGAACACCCCACCTCCGGCAGAAGACTCCGAAAGTGCTGTCGTCCTCGACGATTCGGAGGTCGCACCACAGAGCGAGTTCGAGACCGCCGGCAACCGCGTACCCGGAGACAGCGGCGATGACGGGCTTGGACAGGCGCATACGCGTCGGGCCCATCGGTCCGTCGCCGTGTTCGGTGGCGTGATTGGAGCGTTCGGTGCCGAGCGCTTTGAGGTCTGCACCGGAGCAGAATGTCCCGCCTTCGCCCCACAGCACCGCAACGGCGGCCGAGTCGTCGGCGTCGAACTCCTCGAATGCGCTGACCAACTGCTCCGCTGTGGGACCGTCGACGGCGTTTCTCGCCTCGGGCCTCGACAGGACGACGGTGGTGACGGGCCCCGAGCGTTCGATCCTCACTGGCATGACTCGACCGTACTCGAGAGGGCTTGCCTGAAGCAATGAATCAGTGCTTCACTTCTTGGCATGCCTTACCGACGGACCACCGCCGTACAAGCACGAATCGACGCCGGACGAGAGAAACTGTTCGACGCCGCCGTCGAGGTGCTGTCTTCACAGGGTTACCGAGGACTGTCCATCGCGTCCGTGGCCGCAGCTGCGGGAGTGTCGGCGGGTAGCGTCTACACGCACTTCGACAGCAAGTCCGACCTCGTCGTCGCGATCTTCCGCACCGTCTGTGGACGGGAAGTGCAGGCTGTCGTCGACGCGTCAGGCGCGAGTGGAGCCCGCGGAATGAGCCGGACGGGGTCGGGCAGCGTCGTGGAACGGGTCACGGCGATCGTCGAGACCTTCGCCGGGCGCGCGATGAAGAACCGCACCATGGCCTACGCGCTGTTGGCCGAGCCCGTCGATCCAGCCGTCGACGCCGAGCGTCTGGTGTTCCGCCGCAGCTTCGCCGCGGCGATCGGTGATGCTGTCGCCGACGGCATCGCGGCGGGCGACATCCCCGAGCAGAACGTCGAGATCGCTGCCGCGGCCCTCGTCGGAGCGGTGGGGGAAGTGCTCGTCGGCCCGCTGAGTCCGGACCGCACCGACACCGCCGACGTGATTCCGGATCTCGTTGCATTCGCCCTGCGATCGTTAGGAGTGTCATGACCTTCCCAGCCACCCATACCGTCTTCAACCAGGTCCCCGATCTGCTTCCATACGACACGTCCGACGACGCGTCGCTGCTCGAGGGCCTCCGCCGCGAAGGGGGCGGGTGGTCCGAGGACGAGGTTCGGCAGCTCGGGGCTCGCGCGGGAAGCGTGGAGGCCCAGGAGTGGGGACGCCTCGCGAACGAGAACCCGCCCGCACTGCGCACGCACGACAGGTACGGCAATCGAGTCGACGAGGTCGAGTTCCATCCGCACTGGCACGACCTGATGAACGTCGCGATCGAGAACGGACTGCACGCGACGCCGTGGCAGGACACCAGGCCCGGTGCACACGTCGCCCGGGCGGCCAAGTTCTACGCGTGGGGCCAGGCCGACGCCGGCCACATGTGCCCGATCTCGATGACCTACGCGGCCGTACCCGCATTGCGACACAACCCGGATCTGGCCGAGACGTACGAGCCGCTGTTGGCCTCGACCGACTACGATTTCGGTCTCCGCGTCCCCACCGAGAAGCGCGGTCTGACCGCGGGGATGTCGATGACCGAGAAACAAGGCGGCTCGGACGTTCGGTCGGGCACGACCATCGCGACACCGTCCACGGACGGCACGTACACGATCGTCGGACACAAATGGTTCACGTCCGCGCCGACGTCGGACATGTTCCTGACCTTGGCGCAGGCACCCGGCGGGCTGTCCTGCTTCCTGCTGCCGCGCGTGCTGCCCGACGGCTCCCTCAACCGCATCCAGGTGCAACGGCTCAAGGACAAGCTGGGCAACAAGTCCAATGCGTCCGGCGAGCTCGAATACCTCGGTGCCACAGGATGGCTCGTCGGCGACGAAGGCCGGGGCGTGAAGACGATCATCGAGATGGTCAACATGACCCGACTCGACTGCGTCATCGGTTCCGCGGCAGGAATGCGCAATGCCACCGTTCGAGCGGTGCATCACGCTCGCCACCGTTCCGCGTTCGGTGCCGCGTTGATCGAGCAGCCGTTGATGCGAAATGTTTTGTCGGACTTGATCGTCGAATCGGAAGCCGCCACAGCGGCCATGATCCGTCTGGCCGGAGCGACCGACCGGTCCGCACGTGGAGATGCGCAGGAGACCGAACTGCGCCGAATAACGTTGGCGATCACCAAGTACTGGGTCTGCAAGCGAGCGCCGTCTCACGCCGCCGAAGCGCTGGAATGTCTCGGCGGTAACGGGTACGTCGAGGAATCCGGTATGCCGAGACTGTTCCGGGAATCCCCGCTGATGTCGATTTGGGAAGGGTCGGGCAACGTCGCCGCGCTGGATTCGCTTCGCGCACTGGCCAAGCAACCCGACGTGGTGGAGGCGTACTTCGCCGAGGTCACGTCGGCGACAGGGGCGGATTCACGTCTGGACGACGCCATTGCGCGCGTGGGTAAGGAGCTCTCCGACACCAGTGACATGGAGTACCGCGCCCGCAGGGTGGTCGAACTGATGGCACTGGTGTTCCAGGGTTCGCTGCTGGTGCGGCACGGTGATCCCGCGGTGGCCGACGCATTCTGCGCGAGCCGCCTGGGAGAAGACTGGGGAGGAGCTTTCGGAACCCTGCCTACGGGATTGGACACCGCCGCGATAGTGGCCCGAATCTGAGAGTTACTTGGAAGTGGAGCTGTAGTGGCCCAACGGTTTTCGGTTGGATGCGGCCTGTACGAACGCTCGGGCGATTCTGTCGGTGAATTCTCGCGGTGTGGACAGGTCCTCCCAGTCCCACCGCACCACCGTCCACCCGAGCTGCTCCATTCGATGTCGCTCGCGTCGACCATCGATGTCCGTCAGCACCGGATCTGCGCCGTATACCCCTTCGCCCTCGTACCGTCCGACGACTCCATGATCCGGGTAGAGGAACGGCGAGCGTCCGACGTACCCGCCCACCTCGTCGAACAGAGACTGCCCCAGCAACGGAGGTGGCAGCGGCAGCGTGTCCAACAACATCCTGCTGCGCGTTTCACCGGTGCTCTGGCTGCGGCTCGACATCGACTGCACGGCCTGGCGTGCCTTGGCGATGCCGGTTCGGTTCCGGGCGTCGGTGAGCGCATCCTGAAGTTCCCGGTGCGTGGTGAGCCCGGCGCGCATGGCGTAGTCGCCGATACACACAGCCGGGTGCAGTGGAAGCGACCGAGCCAGGTCCACGATCGTCCGAGTCGGCGCGGTGACCGGAAACCCTTCCCGCTCGGTCAGATCCGCAGCCGGAAGTGGTGACCCGTGCAGCACTCGCTGGCGCCCCTTCTTGCCCGCATACGACCGCGCAACGGTGAACGTGACTTTGTCCAGCGGAATGTCCCACGTCTCCATCCGATGTAGAACCGCCGCCGACACATGACTGAACACCGCATCGGTGCTCGACTCCGCATAGATCGCCTCGGCGAGCACAGCATGCCGTCGATGCGCGTCGAGCCGTCGGTAGACGTCCGCGCGCACGAAATAACCGCGGCGGATGGTGACGATCTCCCCGCTTGCACGGCCGCGTCGCAGATCGTCGTCGGTGTATCCCCGTGCAAGCGCCTCGGTGCGCGAGAACATCCCCTGCTGATCGAAGTCCATACTGAATTGGACGCACCGGAGGGCCGTTCGGTTCACTCCGGGCAAATCCACCCACCCGTTGTGAGTTATCGGACCCTCTCAACGCACAACAGGTGGGTGGATTTCAGGGTCGGTACGGGGGAAGCGGTTCGGCTCGAAATGTCCCCTCAGGTTCCGGCATTCGTGCTCCACGAGCAAGCATCCGTCGGACCCGTTCGGTCAGAGCGTTCGGTTGCGCAAGATCACGCCAGCTCGCGCGCGCGAACGGCCATCCAGCGTCGCGGATGCGGTTCTCACGGTCCTTCTCGGCGAGCACGCTTGCCCGCGTGTCGGCCGCGTTCACTCCGTACTTGTCGGCCCCGTCGAACTCGAAGCATCCCCACGGCCCGGTGAACAAGAAATCCGTTCGGCCCAGGAACGTGCCGCCGGCGTCGTACACCGACTGATTGAGAAGGGGAGCAAACCCGGCGTCGACGAGAATCAATCGGGTGCGGGACTCCCCGACGCTGTCGCTGCGATCGGTCATCGCGGCTACGGCCCGGACGGCGTTCTGGATACCGGTGCGGTGCCGTGCGCTGCAGAGAGCCTCGTCCAGTTCGGTCCTGGTGACGAGGCCTCGACGCAACGCCGAGTCGCCCACGCACACTGCTCGTTCGAACGTCGTGGATCGCGCGATGTCCACCACCGTCCGGGTTGGGGTAGTGAGCGAAAGTCCGTGAAAGACTGTGCTTTCCGATTCCGACAGCGTCGAACCGTGCACAATTCGGCGCCGGCCCTTCCGTGCAGTGATGGTGCGTCCGGTCGTCGAGTGGACGTGCGCGAGGGGCAGCGCCCAGACATCCATTCCCCACGCGATTGCCGCCGACTGGTGGCTCAGCACCACCGGGGCTTCGTGAGCAATCGCGCGCGCGAGCAGCAGATGCTGCTGCTCGGAATTCAAGGTGGCGAAGAACGCTGCCGACACGAACGCGCCTGGCCGGACCGCGATCAGTTCACCGCGCAATCGCGCGTGCCGCAGTTGACCGTCGGTGACGCCCGATGCCAGAGCGTCGGAGCGAAAGAGCAGGCCCTCGAAGTCCATACCTACTTGGACGCGACGGAGGCAGGCTCGGTTCAGTCAGGTCGGCAAATCCACCCACCTGTTGTGAGTTATCGGACCCTCGCAACGCACAACAGGTGGGTGAATTCGAGGGAAGTGCTACTTGGAGCGACCCCGCTGATCGCGGTACCAGCGCACGAGAGCGTCGGTCGACGAATCGCTCTGCGGTGCAGGAGCTTCGGCGTCGGTCAGGACAGGCGTCAGTTCCAGCGCCTGGGTCTTGCCGAGTTCGACACCCCACTGATCGAACGAGTCGACACCCCACACGACACCCTCGACGAACACCTGGTGCTCGTACAACGCGATCAGCTGGCCGACCACCGACGGCGTCAGCTTCGGGGCGAGGATCGAGGTGGACGGACGGTTGCCGGGCATGACCTTGTGCGGAACGACGTCGGCGGCGGTACCTTCGGCGGCGATCTCCTCGGCGGTCTTGCCGAATGCCAGCACCTTGGTCTGCGCGAAGAAGTTGCTCATCAGCAGGTCGTGCATGGACCCGGTGCCGTCGCGCGTGGGGAGGTCGTCGGTGGGCTCGGCGAATCCGATGAAGTCGGCCGGAATCAACCGGGTGCCCTGGTGTAGCAGCTGGTAGAACGCGTGCTGTCCGTTGGTGCCCGGCTCACCCCAGAAGATCTCGCCGGTCGACGTGGTGACGGGGGTGCCGTCGGCCTTGACGGACTTGCCGTTGGATTCCATCGTCAACTGCTGCAAGTAGGCCGGGAAACGAGACAGGTCGTTGGAGTACGGCAACACCGCACGGGTCTCCGCGCCGAAGAAGTTGCTGTACCAGAGTCCGATCAGGCCGAGCAGCGCAGGCGCGTTGCTCTCGAGCGGCGTCGTGCGGAAGTGCTCGTCGATCTGGTGGAAGCCGTCGAGGAATTCACCGAACGCTTCCTTGCCGATGACAGCCATGACCGACAGGCCGATCGCGGAGTCCACCGAGTAACGGCCGCCGACCCAGTCCCAGAAACCGAACATGTTGGCCGTGTCGATGCCGAACTCGGACACTCGCTCTGCGTTGGTCGAGACCGCGACGAAGTGTTTGGACACGGCGTCGTCGCCCAGTGCGTCGACGAGCCAGCGCCTTGCGGCGGTGGCATTGGTCAGCGTCTCCAGAGTGGAGAACGTCTTCGACGCCACGATGAACAGTGTCGTTGCCGGATCCAGCCCATCGAGAGCGGCAACCAGATCGGCGGGGTCGACGTTGGAGACGAACTTCGCCGAGATGCCGGCATCGGCGTAGTGGCGCAGAGCGTCGTACACCATGACGGGGCCGAGATCGCTGCCACCGATGCCGATGTTGACGACGGTGGAGATCTTCGAGCCGGTGGCGCCGACCCACTCACCCGACCGGACGCGGTCGGTGAAATCACCCATGCGAGTGAGGACTTCGTGCACATCGGCGACGACGTTCTGGCCGTCGACCTTGAGAGTCGCGTCGGCGGGTAGGCGAAGGGCGGTGTGCAGGACCGCGCGGTCCTCGGAGGTGTTGATGTGGGTGCCCGAGAACATCGCGTCGCGACGGCCTTCCACGTCGGCGGCCCGGGCGAGCTCGACCAGAAGCGAGACGGTCTCGGAATCGACGATGTGCTTGCTGTAGTCGATGTGAAGATCACCCGCGGCGAGAGTGAACGCGCGTCCACGATCGTCGTCAGCGGCGAACAGCTCGCGGAGCGTCGTGGCTCCGAGTGCGTCGTGGTGTGCCTTCAGGTTCTTCCAGGCTTCCGTGCCCGTGATGTCGACGCTCATATCGTCCAACAATAGTGCCGGGCGCCTCGCTGTGCGCGCCTTCCTCGTTTGTCGTGGCACCGGTGAGGGCACACTCTCGGTATGGAGATCAACGCACTCATCGAATGCATTTCACCGAAACTGTGGATCGGCGGCCACGCCGTCGACGCGGAGAACGGCGCCACGTTCGACGTCGTCGACCCCGCCACCGGCAAGCCCTTCGCCAAGGTCGCCGACGCGAGTCCGGCCGACGCGAAGAAGGCGATCGACGCTGCTGCGTCGGCGCAGAAGTCCTGGGCGAAGACCCCCGCGCGTGAGCGTGGCGAAGTGCTGCGTTCGGTGTTCGAGAAGATCACCGAACGGGCGGACGACGTAGCCGCGATCATGACCAAGGAAATGGGCAAGGCGCTCGCCGAGTCCAAGGCCGAGGTCAAGTACGGCGCCGAGTTCTTCCGTTGGTTCGCCGAGGAGGCAGTGCGCATCGAGGGCCGCTTCACCCCCGCGCCGGCAGGCAACGGTCGGATCCTGGTCACCAAGGTGCCAGTGGGGCCGGTCCTGGCGATCACGCCGTGGAACTTCCCGCTGGCCATGGGTACACGCAAGATCGGACCGGCGCTCGCAGCCGGGTGCACCATCATCGTCAAACCAGCGGGTGAGACGCCGTTGACGATGCTGTTCCTTGCGCAACTCTTCGCCGAGGCGGGATTGCCCGACGGTGTCCTCTCGGTGATCACCTCGTCGAAGTCCAGTGCGGTCAGTGCGCCCATCCTCGAGGATCCTCGACTGCGCAAGCTGACCTTCACCGGGTCGACGGAAGTCGGCCGAAAGCTCGTCGAACAGTCTGCAGGCGGTCTGCTGCGCACATCCATGGAGTTGGGTGGCAACGCACCGTTCGTCGTCTTCGACGATGCCGATATCGACGCTGCCGTCGAAGGCGCGATGCTGGCGAAGATGCGCAACGGTGGCGAGGCATGCACTGCGGCCAACCGGATCCATGTCGCCAACAGTGTGCGCGAGGAATTCACCGCCAAGTTCGTCGCCAAGATGAAGGACATGACACTCGGTGCCGGCATCGACCCGGACACGAAACTCGGACCACTGATCAACGCAGACCAGCTGAGCAAGGTGCAGGAACTCGTCGACGATGCAGTGAACGCGGGCGCGACAGTGGCGCTCGGCGGCAAAGCACCCGGCGGCGACGGCTACTTCTACCCGGCCACGGTGCTGACCGATGTCCCGGCGAACGCCAGGATCCTGAAGGAAGAGGTCTTCGGTCCGGTCGCCCCGATCGTCGGGTTCGACACCGAGGAAGAAGGAATCGACGCGGCGAACGACACCGAGTTCGGATTGGCGTCGTACATCTACACCCGCGGCCTCGACCGCGCACTACGGGTCGCCGACGCCATCGACAGCGGAATGGTGGGCGTCAACCGCGGAGTCATCTCGGACGCGGCCGCACCGTTCGGTGGAGTGAAGGATTCAGGCTTCGGTCGCGAAGGCGGAAGCGAAGGAATCGAGGAGTACCTGGAAACCAAGTACATCGCCCTGACCTAGACAGTCGGGCCGGAGCCCCGGCGGAACCGAATGTACCGTTCGGTCACTCCAAGTGACCCAACGGTACATTCGCTCCCAAAAAGTCAGCTCGCGAAAGGTCAGCGGCCGAGACGCCCGCGGCCGAGACGGAGCAGCAGCATGGCGAGGGTGTGGCCCTCCTGGCCGAGGCTGCTGAAGCGGTCCAGCACCTTCATTTCGCGGCTGTGCACCATGCGCGGCCCGCCCGAGGCCATGCGAGTACGGCCGATCAGCTGGGAAACTTCGCTGCGACGCTGGATTGCCGCAAGAATTTCGGAATCGAGGCGGTCGATCTCCTGACGCAAGGAATCGATCTCAGCCTCGGACGTCGGCACTGCGCTCTCGGTCTCGATCTTGGTCGTGGATGCCATTTTTTCTCCTCGTGTCACAAGTTTGGATCGTTGCCCTGCTCGTCACCGTTACGTCCTCAGGTGATTCGTGGACGCTCCGCTCCAGAGACGGGCTGATGTGGTATGAGTCACATCGACTGCCCCGGGGAAGCCTCGTGTCTGGACTTCCGGGCGCACCTTCCTATGGACAGGCTCCGCTGGCGAGAGCCGAAGAATCGGCTGCACAGAGGGGGTGGCGACGAACGGCTATTTCGATCACCGATCCAGTGTGCCACCTCTGTGCAGTCCTGAAAAGTCGGTCGACGGGCTGAATGTCCGCATTGCTCTCGGTCGGCAGAACGGGGCTGGCGGCGCCTGTCAGGTTCGGGTAAAGGACTGTCGGAGCCCGCCGGTAACCTGGGCAGGCGATGAACACGAACCTCACTGCGGTACCAGCCCCCGGAAAATCCAGGTCCGAAACGCTGTTGGAGGGTCTCAACCCGCAGCAGCGTCAGGCCGTCGTGCATTCGGGGTCTCCGCTGTTGATCGTTGCAGGCGCCGGGTCGGGGAAAACTGCGGTGCTCACTCGCCGTATTGCGTATCTGCTTGCCGAGCGCGGCGTGGGGCCCGGCCAGGTTCTGGCCATCACGTTCACCAACAAGGCCGCCGCCGAGATGCGTGAGCGCGTCGCGGGACTCGTCGGTCCGCGTGCCAACAGCATGTGGGTTTCGACGTTCCACTCGAGCTGTGTGCGGATCCTGCGCAATCAGGCGTCGTTGCTGCCCGGCCTCAACTCCAACTTCTCGATCTACGACGCCGACGACTCGCGTCGCCTGCTGACGATGATCTCGAAGGATCTGCAGATCGACACCAAGAAGTTCTCGGCGAGATTGCTCTCGACAGCGATCTCCAATCTCAAGAACGAGCTCATCGGGCCCGAGGACGCAGCCGCGGACGCGGAGAAGCAGATGGTGGAGCTCCCGAAGCTCGTCGCCCAGGTCTACGGCATCTATCAGCAGAGACTCCGGGCGGCCAACGCCATGGACTTCGACGACCTCATCGGTGAAACCGTCGGTCTGCTGCAGGCCTTTCCTCAGGTCGCGGAGTACTACCGTCGACGGTTCCGGCACGTCCTGGTCGACGAGTACCAGGACACGAACCATGCGCAGTACATGCTCGTACGGGAACTGGTGGGTCGTGAGGACTCCGACGGTGCCCTCGAGGGCGCGGTCGCTCCCGGTGAGCTCTGCGTCGTCGGTGACGCGGATCAGTCGATCTACGCGTTCCGCGGCGCGACCATCCGCAACATCGAGGAATTCGAGCGCGACTACCCCGACGCCACCACCATCCTGCTCGAGCAGAACTACCGGTCGACCCAGAACATTCTGTCGGCCGCCAACTCCGTCATCTCGCGCAACACCGGCAGGCGGGACAAGAAGCTGTGGACGGACTCCGGCGAGGGTGAGCTCATCGTCGGGTACGTCGCGGACAACGAGCACGACGAGGCGTCGTTCGTGGCGTCGGAGATCGACCGTCTGGTCGACAACCACGACGTCCGCTACGACGAGGTGGCGGTCTTCTACCGCACCAACAACTCGTCACGTGCGCTGGAGGAGATCTTCATCAGGCTCGGCCTGCCATACAAGGTGGTGGGCGGTGTCCGCTTCTACGAGCGCAAGGAAGTCCGCGACATGGTCGCGTACCTGCGGGTGCTGTCCAACGAGGACGACACGGTCAGCATGCGACGCATTCTCAACACTCCGCGCCGGGGAATCGGCGACCGCGCCGAGGCATGCGTGGCCGTTCACGCCGAGCAGCGGGACATCAGTTTCTCCAAAGCTCTGCACGACGCCGCCGACGGCAAGGTTGCGTTGCTCAACTCTCGCTCGCAGAAGCTCATCGCGCAGTTCCTGGAACTGCTGGACGAACTCCGGGATGTGCTGGGCACCACCGACGACGACGGCAACGACATCGCCGATATCGGTGACGTGGTCGAGGCTGTTCTGGACCGCACGGGATACCGCGCCGAACTGGAGGCGAGCAGTGATCCTCAGGACGGTGCCCGTCTGGACAACCTCAACGAGCTCGTCAGCGTGGCACGGGAATTCACGTCCGAGGCGCGTAACCTCGCCGCTCTCGAAGCCGAAGCCGATGCCGAAACCGAAGCAGACTCCGACGACGAGGTGGACGTCGAGGAAGGTACTCCCGAGCCGGGCTCCCTCGCTGCGTTTCTCGAGCGGGTGTCACTTGTCGCGGACACCGATCAGATTCCAGATTCCGGCACCGGCGTCGTCACCTTGATGACGCTGCACACGGCCAAGGGCCTCGAATTCCCGGTGGTCTTCGTGACCGGCTGGGAGGACGGCCAATTCCCGCACATGCGTGCGCTCGGCGACCCAGCGGAGTTGTCCGAGGAACGACGCCTCGCCTACGTGGGCATCACGCGTGCGCGTCACCGTCTGTACGTCACTCGCGCCATCATGCGGTCCGCCTGGGGGCAGCCGATCAACAACCCGGAATCACGATTCCTCCAGGAGATTCCGCAGTCCCTCATCGACTGGAAGCGGGAGGACCCCGGTGTCGGCGGACGGTCGATCGGCGGCGGCCGCGCCCGGCCGGGTGGCTTCGGGGGCGGCGGTTTCGGTAGTGGTGGCTTCGGCGGCGGCGGGGGATTCGGAGACCGACGCGGGCAGCAGTCGTCGCCGAGTTTCGGTGCCGCACGCGCACGCAATAACACTCTCGTGCTCGCGGTGGGAGACCGGGTGAATCACGACAAGTACGGTCTCGGAACGGTTCTGGAATCCACGGGCTCGGGCACGTCGGCCATGGTTCTCGTGGATTTCGGTACGTCGGGGCGAGTGAAGATGATGCTCATCGGCGGCGTTCCGATGACCAAGCTCTGAGTAGTAGAACAGCCGCGCACCGAGAAATCGGTGTGCGGCTGTACGTTTCACCGGGCCGGTAGGCCGGAAGAGGGAGCTGGAGTTCTCAGTCCATCTCGGGTCCGAGGCCGATGCCTCGGGACGCGAGCCAGGGGAGAGGATCGATCTTGTTCTCGCCGGGCAGGTGAACCTCGAAGTGGAGGTGAGGGCCGGTGGAGAAGCCGCGGTTGCCCATGCGAGCGATCTGGTCGCCTGCCATGACTTCCTGGCCGACGCTGACCGTGGCACTGTCGATGTGTCCGTAGACGGTGATGGTGCCGTCTGCGTGCTGCAGGCGAACCCACATGCCGAAGCCGGACGCGGGGCCTGCATCGATGACCTTGCCGTCGGCGACCGCGAGGATCGGAGTTCCGATGGCGTTCGCAATGTCGACGCCTGCGTGCAGAACGCCCCAGCGCTGACCGAAGTTGGAGGTGTACGTCCCGAGCGCGGGGAGTACGAACAGTGGCCGTCGAGCAGCAGCCTCGCGTGCGGCGCGCTCTTCGCTGAACCGCTGGCCCTTGGCGAGCAGGTCGTTGAACTGGCTCAGATCCACCGGGTTGGCAACGTTGAGGATTTGCGGGGCCGACGAGGGGGCAACGTCCGTTGTGGTGTCAGCGGCGAAACCGGCGGCCTGCGGGACGGCAGTCGCTGCGATGCCGGGGGCTGCGGGTGCTGCACCGGCAGCGAGTGCTACTTCCTCGGAAGTGCTCGGCGTCGCGGGACCGTGATCGATGACCGCCTGCCCTGCTGCAACCACGGCACCGGCGGCGACGGCGAGCACCGCTGCACGCCCCTTCAGTGCGGTGGGAGGCGTCGGGATGCGGTGAGCACCGCGTCGACGAGACACGGTGATCTCGTCCGCTGCGATGACGTCCGCGGAAGGCCCGGAAACGACGGAAGGCCCTGCCGGAACCTCGACATCGGGAGTGCTGTGCAACTCGCTGTCGTGGTAGCTCTCGGCAGAGCCGTAATTGCTCGCGAAGTAGTCGTAGCCGTTGGCCTGGAGATCCGACGCGGACTGGATGTCCGACGATTCGTAACTGTCGGCTTCCCAGCTGGTCTGGGTCGAGTACACCGTGGGTGCGGTTTCAACAGCCGCGGCCGGTTTGACGAACCGACTGGTGGTGAAGGACGCGCGGTGTTGCGACAAGACCCTGCGACCTCCGTTCCGTGATCTGCTCGTGACTTAAGACTCGGCAGACGGTAACGAAACGATTGCAGGGCGCGCAAGTTAATCGGCTTTCCCGCGGGGATATGTGAGATGGCTCACAAGCCGAGCAGGGCTTTTGCCGAGATCGCCTGTGATCCCGGACAGCGGTGCAATACCCACGGCGCCGTTACCGAAACGCATCCGCCGAAATCCTACGGCGCGTGCTCTGCCGTCCATCGTCCGCCGACCGATAGCGTCGACAGGCGTGGCTACCTCCCCGCATGCGTCACCACAGATGATTTCCGCACGCCCGCAGTCCGGCCCGTCGGCCCGCGGCGCTGCTCTGACCGCGACTGGACTCGTCTCGACGGCGGCCCTCCTCGGGCTGGCCTCGATGGCGATGGAGACAACCTCGTCGACCTCGGACGGGCCGGGAGCGGGTGTGTTCACGGCGGAAGTGCTGTCCGTCGCCCCGGTCGTCGTGGTGGCCGTACTCGCGATCCTCACGGTCATCGCCAGGCCGGCGCTGGCGGGTGCTCTCACGGCAGGGTTCGGCGCGATCTCGGTCGGCCTCGCAGTTCTCGACGTGGGACTGCTGGCGTCGCCGATCGATGCGAACAGACTGGAACTACTGAGGCCGACTACCGCGGAGGCACTGACGCCGAGCCTCGGTGCCTACTTCGTCCTCGCTTCGCATGCTGTCGCCGTGGTCGGGGGAGTGTTCGGTCTCGTCGCAATCGGCAGGGCGTCGTACGACGACGGATACGGCATCTCGTCGCGAACCGATTTCACGGGCCGCGCGTCCGCGGTTCGCATCGGTGGCGCGCTCTCGGTACTGGCCGTGCTCGCCGCGATCTCTGCCGCCGCCGCCCTGTTCGCGGTTCCCTACGTCTCGACGGACTCGATCGTGCTGATCCGCGCGGTCGTCGAATCTCCGTGGGCGACTGCTGTCGGGTCGGGCGTCCTCGCTTGTGCGGTGGTGATAGTCGTGTCGGCGGCACTCGCGTCTATCTCGCCGACGGTTGCCGCAGGCAGCATGCTCGGCGCAGGCCTCGGCGTCGGCGGGGTATTCGGCGCGCGGGTGATGGCCGGAGAGAGCTCCGGGCCGAACATCGGGGTCTCCGGGGGGAGTTGGATCGGCTCCGTTGCAGGTGTCGCACTGATCGTGATCGCACTCGCGGCTCTGCCGGCGTCGGCGATACGGGATCGGGCCTCGGCAGGCGGTCCCGTCGCGAGGGGCGAGCTGGACGGTTCGGCGCACTTCATGCGCTGGCATGCACTGGCAGGGGCAACGGGTGTTCTGGCGGGTGTTCTCGTCGGCGCAGGCGCGTTCCTGCCGGTTCTCGATGTCCCGGCCGGGCTGCCGGAGCCAGACGTGCTCGCCACTCGTGTAGCCCTCGTTGCCGGGTTCGTCCTGGTCGTCGCGTCCATCCCGCTGTTCTTCTCGCTGTTCGCGGCGGTCGTCAGGCCAGCCGTCGGCGTCCTGGCTGTCGCCGCAGTCTCCGCGTCGGCAGGAGTGCTGCAGGCAGCAGTCCTCGCCTCGGACATCGACGGCGTCGGACTCGGTGTGGGTGGCGCAGCCACGGCCGTCGGTGCCGTCCTCGCTGTCGTGTGCGCCGGAGCCGTGCTGTTGGCGGGCAGCGCCGAGCGCGACGACGTCGATACCTCCGACGTGCGCTCGGACAGGACTGTCGGCGTCGTGGCCCTCGTCGGTGGAGTCGTCACAGCCATCTCGTACGCCCTCCCCCTGTATTCCGGGACCGATGTGTCCGCCCCGTCGCTCCTCGGTGTTCCCTGGGGCGCCGAAGGGTGGGGATGGGACGCCTGGGGGCAGGCCGCGTCGGCGTCGACGATTCTCGTTGCGGCCGTCGTGGCGTCCAGGTCGCGTCCGGCTCGTGGGGCTGCACTTCTTCTCGGTTGCGTGGTCGCGACAACTGTCCATCTGCTCGGTTGGCCGCTGACGAACGGGCGATCGGTCGACGCCTCGCTCGGGGCGGGGCTGCTGGTAGGGGTCGTCGGCGTGGTGATACTTGCTGTGGCAGCGCTACTTTCGGTCGGCAGTGCCCGTAAGTGAGGCGCAGGACACACCTACCTCCTCGGTGAGATAGACCACATACCATCTGGCCGGGCGTAACGGCGTCGGAGCACGTGGATAAAGTCGGTGATCGGACCCGCTCACACCCCTGGAGCGGGCAGTCAACGTAGACGAGACGGTGAGCTGATGGATCTCTTCGAATACCAGGCGAAGGAATTGTTCGCCAAGCATGGCGTACCCACCTCCGCCGGTCGTGTCACGGACACGGTCGCAGGAGCAACAGAAATTGCCGAAGAAATCGGCAAGCCAGTAATGGTCAAGGCGCAGGTCAAGGTCGGCGGCCGAGGCAAGGCCGGCGGCGTCAAGTACTCCAAGGACGTTGCAGCAGCCACCGAGAACGCCGAGTCGATTCTCGGCCTCGACATCAAGGGCCACGTCGTCAAGAAGCTTCTCGTTGCAGAAGCCTCCGACATCGCCGAGGAGTACTACATCTCCTTCCTGCTCGACCGCACCAACCGCACCTACCTGGCGATGTGTTCGGTCGAAGGTGGAGTCGAAATCGAGGTGACGGCGGAGGAGAACCCCGACGCACTCGCACGTATCCCGGTCGATGCCGTCAAGGGCGTCGACCTTGCTTTTGCTCGTGACATCGCCGAGAAGGGCAAGCTGCCCGCCGAGGTGCTCGACGCCGCTGCGGTGACCATCCAGAAGCTGTGGGAGGTCTTCATCAAGGAAGACGCTCTCCTGGTCGAGGTCAACCCGCTGGTTCGCACCCCGGACGACCAGATCCTCGCCCTCGACGGCAAGGTGACGCTCGACGCCAACGCAGACTTCCGTCAGGCCGGCCACGCCGACTTCGAGGACAAGGACGCTGCCGATCCTCTCGAGGCCAAGGCCAAGGAGAACGACCTCAACTACGTCAAGCTCGACGGACAGGTCGGCATCATCGGTAACGGTGCCGGACTCGTCATGTCGACCCTCGACGTCGTCGCATACGCAGGCGAGGCACACGGCGGCGTCAAGCCTGCCAACTTCCTCGACATCGGTGGCGGCGCCTCGGCTGAGGTCATGGCCGCAGGCCTCGACGTCATCCTCGGCGACGAGCAGGTCAAGAGCGTGTTCGTCAACGTCTTCGGCGGAATCACCGCCTGCGACGCAGTGGCCAACGGCATCGTCGGCGCACTGAAGAAGCTGGGCGACGACGCCAACAAGCCGCTCGTGGTTCGTCTCGACGGCAACAAGGTCGAAGAGGGACGCAAGATTCTCGCCGACGCCGCGCACCCGCTGGTGACGCTCGCCGGAACCATGGATGAAGGCGCCGACAAGGCCGCCGAGCTGGCAGCGAAGTAGAGGAAACCATGTCTATCTTTCTGAACAAGGACAACAAGGTCATCGTCCAGGGCATCACCGGCGGCGAAGGCACCAAGCACACCGCCCTGATGCTCAAGGCAGGCACCAACGTCGTGGGCGGTGTCAACGCACGCAAGGCCGGCACCACGGTCAAGCACGTCGACGCCCAGGGCAACGACATCGAGCTCCCCGTCTTCGGTTCGGTTGCCGAGGCAATCGAGAAGACCGGCGCCGACGTGTCCATTGCGTTCGTTCCGCCCGCATTCTCCAAGGACGCCATCGTCGAAGCGATCGACGCGGAGATCCCGCTGCTCGTCGTCATCACCGAAGGCATCCCCGTGCAGGACTCCGCATACGCGTGGGCCTACAACGTGGAGAAGGGCAAGAAGACCCGCATCATCGGCCCGAACTGCCCCGGAATCATCACCCCCGGTGAAGCTCTCGTCGGCATCACGCCTGCCAACATCTCCGGCACCGGCCCCATCGGCCTGGTCTCGAAGTCCGGCACGCTGACCTACCAGATGATGTTCGAGCTCCGCGACTTCGGCTTCTCGACGGCCATCGGCATCGGCGGAGACCCGGTCATCGGCACCACGCACATCGACGCCATCGAGGCATTCGAAGCGGACCCCGAGACCAAGCTCATCGTCATGATCGGTGAAATCGGCGGCGACGCAGAAGAGCGCGCAGCCGACTACATCAAGGCCAACGTCACCAAGCCGGTCGTCGGCTACGTCGCAGGCTTCACCGCTCCCGAGGGCAAGACCATGGGCCACGCAGGCGCCATCGTCTCCGGCTCCTCGGGCACGGCCCAGGCGAAGAAGGACGCACTCGAGGCCGCAGGCGTCAAGGTCGGCAAGACGCCGTCCGAAACCGCTGCTCTCGCACGCGAAATCCTGGAATCGCTCTCCGTGAAGTAAGTTTCAGCTCGAACGAAGCCCGCCGGGAGCTAGTGCCGGCGGGCTTTTTCGTGCTGTTTCGGGTTGTCCTTCCGGCATCGATGTCACATGGCATCTGTCTGGCCGTTGCCGCGGGCCATCGATGCCGAAGGGATGTGAAGTTCTCAGAATCATCGTGATGCGAAATGTGTTCATTACTCCGCGTAACAGTTTCACTTGCCCAATGACAACCACGGAAAATCGCAGTGCACTGACCAAGGACTGGCCTGATGCGCCGACGTCCGCCGAGGGCTGGATTGCTCGGGCGGGCGAGGTGGCGCAGCTGCTTGCCGTCGACGCTGTTGCTCGCGACAAGGGCCATCAGGCTCCGCACGCCGAGGTGCAGCTGCTGAAGGATGCTGGGCTCGTCACGTTGCTGGGGCCGGTCGAGCACGGCGGAGCGGGTCAGGATTGGCCGACGGCGTACCAGGTGATTCGTCGTGTCTCTGCGGCCGACGGGTCGATCGGCCAGCTGCTCGGCTACCACCTGCTGTGGTTCTGGGCTGCGCGGCTCGTCGGCACGAAGGAGCAGATCGAGGCGGTCGAGGCCGATGCGACGAAGAACAAGTGGTTCTTCGGGGGCGCCGTCAATCCGCGTGACAACGACGTCGCCGTCACCGACGAGGGCGACACCATCGTCTTCGAGGGGGCGAAGTCCTTCTCGACGGGCAGTCGCGTCTCCGACGTGACGGTCCTCGAAGGCGCACTGACGGGTAGTGACGCGCACGTCTTCGCTATTGTGCCGTCGAACATCGAGGGTTTGACGTTTCACGACGACTGGGACAACATCGGCCAGCGTCAGACCGAGAGTGGCAGCGTCACCATCGACAAGGTGCGCGTCGACTGGGCGAGTGCGGCGGGATTCGTCGACAAGCAGTTCCAGCCGCGGGTCTACAACACGTTGAACGTGCCGACGATTCAGCTGGTGTTCGTCAACTTCTACCTCGGCATCGCTCGCGGCGCTTTGGAGGAAGCGGCGTCGTACACCAAGGACAAGACGCGAGCGTGGCTGCACAGCACCGTCGACAAGGCGGTCGACGAGCCGTACATCATCGACATCTACGGTGACCTGACGTCCAAGCTGTGGGCGGTGGAAGCGCTGGCCGACGCAGTTGCGTTGGAAGCGCAGCAGATCCACGACAACGCGTGGGATGTGACGGCGGAAGAGCGCGGCGACCACGAGGTGCGCGTCGCTGCGGTGAAGGCGCGTGCCACCGAGGTGTCGCTCGAGATCACCTCGACGGTGTTCGAGGCTCTCGGTGCCCGAGCGACGGCGAGCAAGTACGGATTCGATCGTTTCTGGCGCAACGTCCGCACCCACACGCTGCACGATCCGGTCGCATACAAGCGCCGCGAGGTCGGTCGATGGGTGCTGACGGGCGAGTTGCCGCAGCCGACCTGGTACTCGTGAGCATCACCGAAGGAGAACGATGAGTACCGAAAGAGTTGCCGACGCCATCAAATTCGCCTACTGGGTGCCCAATGTCAGTGGCGGTTTGGTGACCAGCGACATCGAACAGCGCACCAGCTGGGACTACGAGTACAACAAGAAGTTGGCGCAGACCGCCGAGAACAACGGCTTCGAGTACGCGCTCAGTCAGGTTCGCTACGAGGCCAGTTACGGCGCCGAGTTCCAACACGAGTCGACGAGCTTTTCCCTCGCGCTCCTGCTTGCCACGGAACGACTCAAAGTCATTGCGGCCGTTCACCCTGGCTTGTGGCAGCCGGCGGTTCTGGCGAAGCTCGGCGCTACGGCGGACCATCTGTCGAACGGCCGTTTCGCGGTCAACGTCGTCAGCGGCTGGTTCAAGGACGAGTTCACGCACCTGGGTGAGCCGTGGCTCGAACACGACGAAAGATACCGTCGCAGTGCCGAATTCCTTCAGGTACTGCGCAAGATCTGGACCGAGGACGACGTCGACTTCCGTGGTGATTTCTACCGAATCCACGATTTCACGTTGAAGCCGAAGCCGTTGAACACCAAGGAACGACCCAACCCGGAACTGTTCCAGGGCGGTAACTCGTCGGCCGCGCAGGAGAACGCCGGTCGATACTCGGATTGGTACTTCAGCAACGGCAAGGATTACGACGGAGTCACCGAGCAACTCGACAACATTCGTCGTGTCGCTCAGGCGAACGATCGTGAGGTCAAGTTCGGTCTCAACGGCTTCATCATCGCGCGCGACACGGAGAAGGAAGCCAAGGACACTCTCCGCGAGATCATCGAGAAGGCCAACAAGCCGGCCGTCGAGGGTTTCAAGGGTGCTGTGCAGCAAGCCGGTTCGTCCACGAAGGACGGCAAGGGCATGTGGGCGGACTCGACGTTCGAGGATCTCGTGCAGTACAACGACGGTTTCAAGAGCCAGCTGATCGGAACTCCCGAACAGGTGGCACATCGCATCGTCGAATACCGCAAGCGTGGGGTCGACCTGATTCTCGGCGGCTTCCTGCACTTCCAGGAAGAAATCGAGTACTTCGGGGCGAAGGTCCTACCGCTCGTGCGTGAACTGGAGTCGTCACAGGTGCTCGTCGACGCAGGGTGAGAGGGGAGCCTCGCGGCAAGCGGGGCAGTCGAGTCGGGTCCGTAGACTAGCTTGGTCTACGGACCCGTACTCATTTTTTCTATCGAGGAGAGTGCCATGACGTATCCAGCAGAAGGCCAGCGTCCGCAGGGGCCAGGTCCCGGCGGTTATGGCAGTCAATCACCGGAGGGTGCTCGCTCTGCCGAGTCGACTCCGGGTGGTTACGGCGGTTACCCGACGCCCAGCCAGTCGTACGGCACTCAGCCGTCCTACGGAACGCAGCCACCGTCGTACGGTCAGCCGCCGTCGCAGCAGTCTGCGCCGACGGGTCAGTACAACCCGCCGCTGGCGTCGGACCGGTCGTCCTCGTTGCCGCGAATTCTGACGCTCGTTGCCGTGGCGCTCGGCGTCGTGAACTTCCTGGTCGGTCTCGCCGGCCAGTACGAGTTCTTCAGCGAAGGCGTCAACTTCTTCTTCGTGCAGGCGGGCGACCCGACGTCCATCGCGCTTCTGCTTGCTGCGGGCCTCGTCGCGGCGGTCGGTCTGCTGCCGAAGCAACCGAACACGGTCGGTATCGCTGCCGCTCTTGCCTTGTCCGGGTGGCTCGTACTGGTGTTCCAGAGCTTCAACGTCGGCGACGACTCCTCGGTGGGCGCGCCGGTTCAGTTGGGGATCGGCACCTTCGTCGTACTCGTTCTCGGTTTCGTCCAGACCGTCATGGCCGTCGCGGCCACGCTGTTCGGTGCGGGCATCCTGAAGGCTCCGCAGCCCAAGCCCGCGGGTTACGGTCAGCAGAACCCGTTCCAGGGATACGGCCAGCAGGCACCCGGGTACGGCCAGTCGGCGCAGAGCCAGAACTACGGCGGATACGGCCAAACACCTCAGAGCCCAGGTACTCAGGGTTACAGCGCACCACAGGAACGTGGGCAGTGGAGCGACCAGGGAAGTGCCCCGCAGCAGGGGTATGCCCCGCCTGCCTACACCGGGCCGTCGCAGAACCAGCCGAACCAGCAGAACCAGCACACCACCGGCAGCCTCGGTTACCCGGTCGGAACGTCGAAGCCGGATGCGGGAGCCAGCGGATTGACCGGTCCGGCCGGTCAGAATTCGCCGTTCAATCAGCAGCCGTACAGCCAGCCCCCGGTCGGTTCGGGTGGCTACGGCGCGCCGCAGCACGCAGCGCCGAGAGCGGAGCCTGCAGGAGCTACATCGGCTGGAGCGCAGTCAGCCGGACAACAGTCTGCGGGAGCGTCGCGTCAGGGGGACGAGCCCGAGGACACGTCGGACACCCCGCCGTACAGTGCGCCTACGCAGGCGTTCGGCCAGTCGGCCGCGCCGGAGGACGACAACAAATAAGGCTGTGTCGGCGCGCCTGAACCACCCGTCGGCAGGTAGGTGGAACGCTCGACTCCGATGAGCGCCGTATTGAATCAGGAGAGGAAACGCGCCCGACGGACGTCTCGTCCGCCGGAGCGTCGACCTCTGTTGTCTCCCTCCGAATCCACCACCATGCTGACCGTCGGGTTCCGCATTCCGGGTGTGCTCGTCGCGATCATTGCGACGGTCGTTCTCGTGACGCTGGTGTCGGTCAACAGTGAGCTCACCGGCACTTTCGGGGCAATCGCCGGGCTGTGGTTCGCGATCCATCAGGTCCCGTTCAGTATCGAGGGCACCTCCCTGGGCGTCTTCCCGCTCGTCCCGACGCTTGTTCTCGTCCTTGTCGTGGCGCGGGGCGTCGCGCGGGCAGTCGGCCGGGCGGAGACTCGTCGGGAACACGGTCTGATCGTGGGCGCGGCGGTGTTCGGTCCGGTTCTCGTGACCGCGATCGCGTTGGCGGTGGCCGCGGATGCGTCGTCGGTGATCGGGCTCGACACACCCAATGCTCTGCTGGCTTTCGCGTGGGTGGCGGCCGTCCACGCGGTGTCCGCGGGCATCGGACTGGTGTGCGGGGTGTGGGACACCGAGTCGGATCGTCTGCCGGAATGGCTGCGCGGAATCGTGGCTCCGACCATCCGGGCGGCGGCTGTCCTCGTCGCGGGCGGCGGTGCGATCGTGCTGGCCGCGATGCTGGCGTCGTGGTCGACGATGGAGATGTTGCTGGAATCCGGAAACGGCTTCGTCGGTGTACTCGGCTTGACGGTGCTGTCGATCCTGTACCTGCCCAACGTGCTGCTCGGCGCGATTGCGGTGTCGGTCGGATCGTCGGCGCACGTGGGCGACGTATCGGTCAGCATGTTCCAGGCCACGGGAGGTCCGCTTCCCCCGCTGCCGGTCTTGGCCGTCCTGCCCGAGGGGCCGTCGCAGACGCTGTGGATGCTGATGCTCGTGATTCCGATCGGCGCCGGCCTGCTGCTCGGACGTGACTGCGCGAGGCGCACGGTGGACGTGCACTACGCACTGTCCGCGGTGTGGGTGGCGAGCGCCGTCATCGGCGTGTCCACGCTGATGCTCGGTTTCGCGGCGGGCGGAAATCTGGGCACCTTCGGAACCGTTCAGGTGACGGTATGGTCTCTCGGCCTGCTCGTTTTCGCCTGGCTCGCCGTCGTCGGATCCCTCGCAGCCGCCGTGACCGCATGGCGCGGAGGGTCCAAGCAGACCCCGATCGCCGACGACCTCGACACGGAACCCCGGCGCGAGCAGGAACCCATCGCCGCCATCGCCGCGCCCGTCGCGCATCCAGAACATGCAGTGGACGCGGAGGTGGTCGCTGTGCTCGACGAAGACCCGAAGGTCACGGCACCAGTTGCCGACGACTGCGAGGACGTCCTCGATGCCGAGATCGTCGAACCACCGGACGCGGGCCAGGTCGATCCGGTGGCACCGGAAGCTACGGCCGAGGCGGAGATCGTCGAACTCGACGAACCAGGGGAAAACGATCGGCCCGAGGACACGGACACGGACACGCCCGACGACCGGCCCTGACGTCCACTATCGCTGCTGCAGTGGACGAGTGGCTGGATGTGCGTGAGCTCAGCCGGCGCCCAGATAGGCGAGTACAGCCAACACCCGCCGGTTCGTGATGCTGTCGGCCGGCAGCGTGAGCTTGCCGAAGATGTTGCCGATGTGCTTGGTCACCGCGCCCTCGCTGACGACGAGTCGTTCGGCGATCGCGGTGTTCGAGCACCCCTCGGCCATTAGCGCGAGTACCTCTCGCTCGCGGGCGGTGAGTGTTTCGATCGGTTCGTCGTGCGATCGACGCGCCATCAACTGAGCGATGACCGCGGGGTCCATCGCAGTGCCACCGCCCGCGACGCGGCGCACCGCGTCGATGAATTGATCCGGTTCGAAAACACTGTCCTTCAACAGATATCCGACTCCGCCATGTCCGTCGGCGAGCAGCTCACGCGCATACAGTTGCTCGACGTGCTGGGAGAGCACCAGCACCGGGAACGCAGGCACTGCGCGGCGAATCGCCAGCGCGGCCTCCAGCCCCTCGGTGGTGAACGTCGGCGGCAGCCGCACGTCGAGTATCGCGACGTCCGGACGATGCTCGAGGATCACCTGGGTGAGGTTCTCGCCGGTGTCGACCGCAGCGACGACGGTGCAGGCGAAGGACTCGAGAAATGCGGTGAGACCCTGCCTCAGAAGGAAGAGGTCTTCGGCGATGACAACGCGCACGGCACCTCCATGTCGATGATCGTAGGTCCCCCTGACGGACTGTCGAGGGTCATGCCTCCGTCGAACGCCGCGAGCCGGCGCCGGATCCCTGCGAGACCCGAACCGGCGTCGAACGCGGCACCGCCGTGTCCGTCGTCGACGACGCGAGCACGAAGCTTGCCGTGCGCGTACGTCAAGCCGATGTCGGCGTGTCTCGCGCCAGAATGCTCGAGGATGTTCGCCACCGTTTCGGACACCGCGAAATACAGGGCGGACTCGACCGGGGGAGGAGGCCGTCCGATGACATCGGAGCTGGTTTCGATCGGAAGTGGACTCGCGAGAGCGAGCGCACGGACCGCGTCGACGAGGCCGCGCTCGGCCAACACTGGCGGATGAATACCTCGCACGAGATCACGTAGTTCGGTCAGGGCGGCAGCCGACGACGACCGCGCGTCGGCGAGCAGCTTGCGTGCGGCCTCTGGGTTCTTCTCCAGCGTGCGCTCGACGGCTCCGAGCGTCATACCCATCGCGACGAGTCGCGCCTGGGCCCCGTCGTGCAGATCGCGTTCGATCCGGCGCAACTCGGCGGCACTGGAGTCGATGACGTCGTCCCTCGTTCGCGTGAGGTGTCGCGCACGGGCGGCGAGCGCCTCGGACTTCGTCGGGCCGAGCAGAGCGCGCGTGAACAATGCGTATGCGCGAATCATGGTCGGGGCGAAGTACGTCCAGATTACGAAGAATCCGACGGCGACGATCGCGGCGAGACCGGCGTCGAGGTAGCTCTCGATGTGGATGGGCCCGTACCAGCGGCCGTAGCCGGCGTCGTGAATCGGACGCCAGAGACCGGCGGCCAGAACGATCCCCTCTCCGACGTAGTAGAGCAGCGCGGCGGGCAACATCATGAGCAGACCGACCGGGACTCCGAGCAGCAGCCAGGCCAGGTCGCGCCACGTGGCAGGGTCTTTGAGTATCCATCGCCACCGAGCGAATCCGGCAAGTGGACGCCCGGTCGCCGACACCGGTGCCGGGCGATACGGGTCATCGACCCGAACGCCGGAATGTGTTGCCAGCTGTCGGCCGAGCGAGCACACCCATCGGACGAGCGCGATGGTCTCGGGCAGCAGAAACAAGCCGATTCCGACGACGCACAGAAGGAGCACCAACGCAGTCAGCAGTGCAGCGAACAGACCGCCTTGTGACAGCACCGCGAGTGCGACACCGACCATCATCGCGTGTCCGGCGCGCCGAATTCGGTGGCCCATTCCAGTCATCGTGCCAGAACGGGAGTGTTCATTTCGGCCATGATCGGATCGGGGGGTCAATCGGGCCGAGTCACCGAGTCGACTGCTGGTCGTGCCATGCCGCGCCATGCAGGCACCATCGTCGAGCCGATCGTGAGGGCGATCGCCACCACCACGATGCCGATGTAGATCATCGGTGAACCCGAGGGCATCGCCGAGCCGCTCTTGACCAGGCTGTACGGAACCATCGTCGCGGCCGCCGCCACCGTTCCGAGCACCACGGCGGTACCGACGATGAAGCCGCTCTCGACACCGAGCATGCCCAGCACCTGCCGACGCGTGGAACCCGTCAGACGCTGCAGACCGAACTCCCTGCCGCGCTTCCTGGTCGCAGCAACGAGCGTGTTGACCACGGTGATGGCTGCGTAACCGATGATCATCGCCACGATCGTGTAGTTGGCCGAGACCAGGATCTGCTGAACGCGTGTGTTGTCGCTTATCAGCGACGCCCTGTCCGATACCGACGCCCCCGGCAGGAAAGCGGCGGCCGAGTCGAGCTCGCTCCGCAGTGTCGATTCGTCGACACCCTCCTCGGCGCGGACGAGAATCTGTGGGGCCAGTCCCGACGTCGTGTGCGCCGCGAGTACGTCGGCGGGCAACAGAATGCTCGGGTCGTTCAGGTCGTCGGCGTGGATCGACACCACGGTCGCGGTCAGCGGTGCGCCGTCACCGAAGTGCAGACCGAGGCTATCGCCCACCTGGACTCCGAAGCTCGTCGCCTGGCTCTCCGAGATCGCGACGCTGTCGCCGATGAGATCGTCGATCGACCCCGCGATGGATTCGAAGCGGATCGTGTCCTGGACTCCTGCCGCAGTGACACCTCGGAAGCCGAAGTCCGAGCCGCCGCCAGGACCGTCGACGAAGCCGTCCGACGTCACCAACTCGGAGGTACCTGCGACGCCGGGGAGCGCCGAGATTTCCTCGACGACGCCGGGAGCGAATCCACCGGTGACCGACTTCTCGGATTCGTCGCCGGTCGAGATAACGTAGTCGGCCAGCAGGTTGGTGGCATACGTTTCGGTCTTGACGGCATTCTCGGTGCTCTGCATGTACAGGGTGCCGACGGCGATACCGACGAGCAGCACGATCGGTGCGACCGCTCCTGCCATCCGGATGCTGCGAGCACGAGCGTTGTTGACCGCGAGGAATCCGGCCGAGCCGGTCAGCATCCGAACAGGCCATCCGACGACTGCGACGATGACCTTCATGAATCCCGGTGTGAGCAGGGCGAGTCCGATGCCGACGAGAACCGAGGCCGGGCCTGCGGTGCTCGCGAGTATCGGACCGTTCTCCATGACGGCCACCGTCACGACGGACATCGAGATCCCTGCGGCCAGGAACAGGACAGCGAGGATCAGACGCGGACGAGTGAGCCAGCGCGTCGGCTCCGTGGCTTCGGAGAGTGCGGCGAGCGGCTTGGTGTTCGCGGCGCGGCGCCCGGCGACGAGTGTTGCCGCGATCGCCGCGGCCATCGCGGTGACGATGCCGACGATTACCGGGACGAGACCTTGGTGGAACGTCATGGCAGAGGACACGATCCCGCTCGACGCCAGCTGATCGAACAGGAACCGGCCGAGGACATAACCGGGGATCACGGCCAGCGCGGTCGCGACGACACACAGCAGTATCGTCTCGCCGAGGATCATGCGGCGTACCTGGCGCGGGGTGCTGCCGATCGCTCGGAGCAGCGCCATTTCACGTTGACGTTGACCCAGCGACAAACTCAGCATCGAGGCGACGCCGAACAGCGCGATCAGCAACGCCCAGCTGCCGAAGATTCCGGCGAGAATGGTCAGCGTCTGCTGGCTCGCGAGTGCTCCGGGAAACTCGGCGAGTCCGCGGTTCTCGCCCGTCAGAACCGTTGCGGCACTGCCAACTGCCGTACCGATCTCGGTAGCGACCGCGGCTGTGTCGGCGCCGGGTTCGGTGAGCACACCGACCGAGTCGATCCGGCCGTTGGTGCCCGCGAGATCGGTCGCCGCGGAGTCGGAGAAGAACACGGCGGGAGAGCTGTCTCCCGCGTCGACGATTCCAACGACGGTGAACTGCTCGGTGGCGCCGCGTACTGCGACGTCGACGGAGTCTCCGGTGGACACTCCTGCACTGTCGGCCAGTTGCCGTGAGAGCACCACATCGGAGTCGGACGTCGGCTCGACGCCAGCGGAGAGGGTGAATGGAGTCAACTGGGCGGAGGACCAGTTGTGGCCAGCGTTGTCATTCGAGCCCGATACAGGTGAACCGTCGGACAGCACGGCTGCGGGCAACGACAGGTCAGCGATCGCAGTGGCCACACCGGGAACCCGGGCGACCTGATCGACGATCGAGCTGTCGATTCGAGTCCGTTCGGTCAGTGCGACGCCGTCGTGCGTCTGATTTCCGGTCACGACGACGGCGGCGCCGCCGAGACGTTCAGGAGCTACCGCGGCACGTATTCCGGTTTCCATCAGTCCACCGCACGCCATCACGATCGCTGCACCGAGGAAGAGCGCGAGGAACGTTGCGACGAAGGACGTCAGTCGATACTTCAGCGAGCTGAGTGCGAGCCGAATCATCAGCGCTGCCCCCCGACACCTGCTGCGGAGACTCCGGGTGTACTGGCCGCGCGGGCGTCGAGGTGAGTCATTCGCTCGGCGATGGCGGAGGCCGTCGGGCGGTACAGCTCGCCGACGAATTGACCATCAGCGAGAAACACGACGCGATCGGCGTAGGACGCGGCGACGGGATCGTGGGTGACCATGACGATGGTCTGCCCGTTGGCGTTGACCGACTCACGCAGCAAGGTGAGAACGTCACCGGCGGTGCGGGTATCGAGCGCGCCGGTGGGTTCGTCGGCGAAGATGACGGACGGCTCTGCGGCGAGAGCGCGTGCGATGGCGACGCGCTGCTGCTGACCACCGGACAGCTCGCTCGGCAAGTGGTTGACACGGGCTGCGAGGCCGACTGCGTCGATCACCATCATGATTCGCGTGCGATCGATCTTGCGGCCGGCGAGACGCAGCGGCAGTTCGATGTTCTGCGCGACGGTCAGCGACGGAAGCAGGTTGAAGGACTGGAAGATGAATCCGATGCTTTCGCGGCGCAATTCGGTGAGGCCGACCTCGTCGAGACCACCGAGGTCGTGGCCACCGACCGTGACTGTGCCCGAATCCGGTGTGTCCAGTCCTGCGGCGCAGTGCATCAGCGTGCTCTTACCGGACCCCGACGGGCCCATGATGGCGGTGAAGGTGCCCTGTGCGAATCCGATGGTGACTCCGCGCAGTGCGGCGACCTCGTTCTCACCGGAGCCGTAGGTTTTCGTCACTGCGTCCACGTGTACTGCAAGAGGATGATCGGCTGGTCGTCTGGTGTGCATCGTGTGCTCCTCGAGAGAAGTCGATGTGAAGCTGCATGCAGCCTGTGTGGTTCGTCTACGACGCTATTGCTCGCGATCGTGGTTTCACATGGAGCCAAAGGGCGAATCCGGGGTGGAGTTTTCTCCACCCCGCTACTGCACCACCGCGCACATCTCGGCGCGCACCGAGCTGGGGATCGTGGCAAGCCTCCCGACCGAGCCTCGGGACGCCGAGGAACTGTTCGCGGCCCTCGACCAGGAACTGACGTAGAGCCTCTCGATCGAGAAAGGACCTGCGTTACGACGCCCGAACAGGCAGCGACTATTCTTCACACTGGTCCCGGTCAGATACAGACGGGCGATCCGGCCTCGATCGATCAGGAGAAGTGCGCTGACTGCCACCCGTGAGCACCCAGCACGCGTCGTTGTCCTCGCTTCGGGCACCGGATCGCTTCTGCAGTCCCTGATCGATGCGACGAAGGCCGAGTCCTATCCGGCGCGGATCGTTGCGGTCGGTGTCGATCGTGATTGCGACGCTGCCCGGCATGCACACACTGCCGGGATTGCGCATTTCCGCGTCGGGCTGAAGGAGTTCGCGGATCGTGATGGCTGGGACGCGGCTCTCACCGAACGTGTGCTGGCGCACGAGCCCGATCTGGTGGTGACCGCCGGCTTCATGAAGATTCTCGGTTCCGATTTTCTCGGTGCGTTCGCCGGACGCATCGTCAACACTCATCCTGCGCTGTTGCCGTCGTTCCCCGGTGCGCATGCAGTGGAGGACGCGCTCGCCTACGGCGTCAAACTGACCGGGTCGACGGTGCATCTCGTCGACGCCGGTGTCGATACCGGGCCGATTCTGGCTCAGGAAGCTGTGCCCGTGCTGGGCGACGACGATGTCGCGACTTTGCACGAGCGAATCAAGACCGTGGAACGCAGGCTTCTGGTCGATGTGATCGCAGCTGTTGCCACCCGAGGTGTTGTCTCCGATGGACGAAAGGCTCAGATTCAACCATGAGTGAACGTAAAGCAGTGCGCCGCGCACTGGTCAGCGTCTACGACAAGACCGGTTTGATCGAACTCGCAACCGGCTTGCACAAGGCAGGCGTCGCTCTGGTCTCCACCGGATCGACAGCATCCAAGATCGCCGACGCCGGGATCCCGGTCACCAAGGTCGAGGATCTCACCGGGTTTCCCGAGACCCTCGACGGTCGTGTGAAGACGCTGCATCCGCGTGTCCATGCGGGTGTTCTGGCCGATACCCGTCGGCCGGAGCATGTTTCGCAGCTCGAGGAGCTGGGCATCGAGGCGTTCGAGTTGGTCGTGGTGAACCTCTATCCGTTCACCGACACCGTTGCCAGTGGCGCGACACCGGACGAATGCGTCGAGCAGATCGACATCGGTGGCCCGTCGATGGTCCGCGCTGCCGCGAAGAACCACCCGTCGGTGGCGGTCGTGGTGGATCCGGCTCGGTACTCCGATGTACTCACCGCAGTGTCCGGCGGCGGGTTCACGCTCGCCGAGCGCACTTCGCTTGCGGCACAGGCGTTCCAGCACACCGCTGCGTACGACGTCGCGGTCGCCTCGTGGATGAGCAGCGTTCTCGTGGAATCGGACTCGCAGTTCCCCGCATGGATCGGCGGCACCTGGGACCGCGCGGCAGTGCTGCGTTACGGGGAGAACCCGCATCAGGCCGCAGCCCTGTACAAGGACCCGGCAGGCACCGGCATAGCTCAGGCCGAGCAGCTGCACGGCAAAGAAATGTCCTACAACAACTTCACCGACGCCGACGCAGCATGGCGTGCCGCTTTCGATCACGAGGGCCCGACCGTCGCGATCATCAAGCACGCCAATCCGTGTGGCATCGCCGTCGGCGCGGATATCGCCGAAGCGCACCGCAAAGCCCACGCCTGCGACCCCGTCAGTGCTTACGGCGGCGTGATCGCAGCCAACCGCGAAGTGACGGTCGCGATGGCCGAGCAGGTCGCGGAAATCTTCACCGAGGTGATCGTCGCTCCGTCCTACGCTGACGGTGCACTCGGAGTTCTACAGCGCAAGAAGAACATTCGTGTGCTGCTCGCGGCCGCCCCGTCGGGCAAGGGTGTCGAGCTCAAGCCGATCTCCGGTGGGACTCTGCTGCAGGAACGCGACGCCATCGACGCCGACGGCGACAACCCGGCCAACTGGACTCTGGCAGCCGGTGACGCAGCGGACGAGCAGACGCTGAAGGATCTCGAATTCGCCTGGCGTGCAGGCCGTGCCGTCAAGTCCAACGCAATCCTGCTGGCCAAGGACGGCGCGTCCGTCGGCGTCGGTATGGGCCAGGTCAACCGCGTCGACGCAGCTCACCTCGCCGTCCAGCGCGCGGGCGATCGCGTCGTCGGTTCGGTTGCCTCCTCGGACGCCTTCTTCCCGTTCCCCGACGGCTTGCAGGTTCTCCTGGCCGCCGGCGTCAAAGCCGTCGTGCAGCCCGGCGGTTCCGTCCGCGACAACGAAGTCATCGCCGCAGCCCAGGACGCCGGCGTCACGCTGTACCTCACCGGTTCGCGTCACTTCGCGCACTGATCCAGCGCCGAGCGCGAGGTTATGTGCGAATTCGGTCCGAATTTCGTACATAACCTCGCGTTCGCAGTTCACACGGGAGCGCCGGCAGCGCGCAGCGCGTCCCGTATACGCGCAATAAGTGCCGTCGGACTGCGGCTGAGCAATTGTGAGCTGACTCTGATGACGGTCCAGCCGAGCGTTTCGAGTCTGTGTGCGCGCTCGATGTCCCAGGCGCGCTGGCGGGCATCGGACCAGTGGTGGTGGCCGTCGTACTCGACCGCTACTTTCCACTTCGCCCAACCCATGTCGATCCTGGCGAAGACGCGTCCGTCCGTTCCCCGGACTGCTATCTGAGTGAGCGGACGAGGGAGCCCGGCGTTCACGATCAGCAACCGCAATCTCGACTCCTGCGGTGATTCCGCGCCGGCGTCGGCATGTGCCACAACGTGGCGGAGTTGAATCGAACCGCGGACGCCCTTGCATTGACCGGCAAGTTGTTCGATCGTGCGGGGCGGCATCGAGGTGGCATTGCACAGCCCGTCCACCTGTATCAATGCCTCCTCGAACTGGCCTCTACGGCCGAGGTCGAAAGCTGTACGTGCAGCAGTGGTGACCCGAATTCCGCCGATGGTTTCGATGTGTTCGGGCGGTAACTTGTCGCCTCTGATCTCGATAACGTCCGACAGTCGGCGATGACCGTGCCAGATGAGCTCGGCGCGGTGATCAGCGGCAATCCACTTGTTGCCGTGAATGGCGGCTGCGCTCTGACCCGCCACGACGGCTTTCCCGCGCGAGAACAGCCATGCTGCGCACGCGCGCGTCTTTGCGTCGATCTCGTCCGTTCGGCGGATATAGACGTCGCGATAGATTCGCCGGTGATCGCGGCGCAAGGCGGTGCGCGTGAGACGTCCTTGTCGTACCGCGTCCGATCCCAGAAACGGGCGATTGTTCATGCGGAAGACGATCTCAACTGACACCGACGTTTTGCCGTGGCTATCCACATCTGTGTATAGCCACGGCACGTGTTTCTCGATCTATGGTATTGGAACGCCGAACGCGAGCCTATGTGCGTATTTCGACGGATATCGCTGCACAACCTCGAACTCGGCGAACGGTGCTTCTTCTGAGACGGGCGTACTTTGGTGAAGTGACCTCTAATCGACCTGGCATCACCACTGTCGGCGAGTTGCGTGCATCCGGACACGTGCAGCGCTCTGTGAAAGAAGAACTCCGGGAAAATCTGCTCGACGCATTGCGTGAGGGCAGGGATGCGTGGCCGGGAATTCTGGGCTTCGACAAGACTGTGCTTCCGCAGTTCGAGCGAGCGATTCTTGCTGGTCATGACGTTGTTCTGCTCGGTGAACGCGGGCAGGGAAAGACGCGCCTTCTTCGTACGTTGAATCTTCTGCTCGACGAGTGGGCGCCTGTCATCGCAGGTTCCGAGCTCGGCGAGCATCCGTACGAACCCATCACTCCGGCGAGCATCAGACGGGCACGTGAGCTCGGCGACGCGTTGCCCGTCGAGTGGCGTCACCGTAGCGAGCGATACTCGGAGAAGCTGGCTACTCCGGATACGTCGGTTGCGGACCTTGTCGGCGATGTCGACCCGGTGAAGGTTGCCGAGGGACGGAGTCTAGGGGATCCGGAGACCATCCACTTCGGGCTCGTGCCGCGGAGTCATCGGGGGATCGTGGCGATCAACGAGCTCCCCGATCTTGCGGAACGTATTCAGGTTTCGCTGCTGAACGTCATGGAGGAGCGGGACATCCAGGTCCGCGGCTACACGCTGCGTCTGCCGCTCGATGTCGTGCTC
The DNA here is from genome assembly GCF_002259415.1 of Rhodococcus sp. 14-2470-1b. Classification (GTDB taxonomy): domain Bacteria; phylum Actinomycetota; class Actinomycetes; order Mycobacteriales; family Mycobacteriaceae; genus Rhodococcoides. The sequence continues at coordinate 79,666 of NZ_NPFY01000006.1, read as the reverse complement.
GTCGCGAGTGCGAATCCCGAGGACTACACCAACCGTGGGCGGATCATCACTCCGTTGAAGGACCGTTTCGGCGCGGAGATTCGTACTCACTACCCGCATGCGTTGGCCGACGAGATCTCGGTGATCGAGCAGGAGGCCAACCTCCCGGCGAACGTGCCGTCGTACCTTCTCGAAGTGCTGGCGCGGTTCACCAGGCTGCTGCGTGAGTCGCCGTCCGTCGACCAGCGTTCGGGTGTGTCGGCGCGGTTCGCCATCGCCGCGGCGGAGACCATCGCGGCCGCGGCGGTGCATCGTGCTGCGGTTCTCGGCGAGAGCGATGCGGTGGCGCGGCCGGTAGACCTCGGAACCATCATCGAAGTCCTCAGGGGCAAGGTGGAATTCGAGTCCGGTGAAGAGGGCCGTGAGACCGAGGTGCTCGAGCATTTGCTTCGACGCTCGACGGCCGACACGGTGCGGGACCGGCTGGGTGGGATCAATCTGGCACCGCTCGTCACGGCCATCGAACAGGGTGAGCCGGTGGTGACGGGCGATCGAATCGCCGCCAAGACACTGATCGGTGAGCTGCCGGACCTCGACGTGCTTCAGGAGATCGACGAGCGTCTGAACGCGACGTCCGATGGCGAGCGGGCTGCCGCAACGGAACTCGCACTGGAAGGGCTATACCTTGCGCGAAGGATTTCCAAGGATCCCGATGACGACGGACAGACGGTGTACAGCTGATGCCTGCCAGTAGATACGGGCGGTATCACGACGGCCCCGATCCACTGGCACCGCCGGTAGACCTGCGCGAAGCGCTTGAGTCGATCGGTGAGGACGTGCTCGAGGGCGCATCGCCGCGTCGGGCGATGCAGGAGATGCTCCGGCGGGGTACCCGGAACATGCGGGGCCTCGACGATCTGGCGGCCGAGGCCAACCGTCGGCGACGGGATCTTCTGCGGAAGAACAACCTCGACGGAACACTCCAGGAGGTCCGCGAACTCCTGGACAAAGCCGTCCTCGAGGAGCGCAAAGCGTTGGCTCGTGCGCTCGACGACGACGCGCGTTTCCAGGAGATGCAAATCGGGGATCTGTCCCCGTCGACGGCGCAGGCCGTGCAGGAGCTAGCCGATTACGACTGGCGTTCGTCGGAAGCTCGCGAGAACTACGAGAAGATCAAGGATCTGCTCGGGCGTGAGATGTTGGACCAGCGTTTCGCGGGTATGAAGAATGCGCTCGAGAACGGGACGGACGAGGATCGGCAAGCCATCAGCGAGATGCTGAAGGATCTCAACGAGCTTCTGGACAAGCACAACCGAGGCGAGGACACCGATCAGGACTTCTCGGAGTTCATGGCCAAGCACGGCCAGCACTTCCCCGAGAATCCGTCGAACGTCGAGGAGCTACTCGATTCCCTGGCCCAGCGATCCGCGGCAGCTCAGCGTCTGCGCAACTCGCTCAGTCCGGAGCAGCGAGCGGAGCTCGATGCGTTGGCGCAGCAGGCATTCGGAGATTCGAATCTGCTGCAGCAACTCGACCAGCTCGATCAGAACCTCCAGCAAGCCAGACCGGGGGAGGATTGGGACGGGTCGCAGAACTTCCGTGGCGAGAACGGCATGGGTCTTGGCGACGGAACCGGTGCGCTACAGGACATCGCTGACCTGGAGAACCTCGGAAACCAGCTCTCTCAGCAGTACAACGGCGCCGCGCTCGACGACATCGACGCCGACGCGTTGCTGAAACAGTTGGGGCCGGAAGCTGCGGCGGATGCTCGGATGTTGGCCGAGCTCGAAAAGGCGCTCGAACAGCAAGGATTCATGGACAAGGGTGCCGACGGTCAATGGCGGTTGTCGCCCAAGGCGATGCGTCAGCTGGGACAGTCCGCCCTCAAGGACGTCGCGGGACGAATTTCCCGACGCGGCGGCGAGCGGGACACGCGCAAGGCCGGTGCGATGGGCGAGCCGACGGGGGCTTCTCGGGCATGGGAATTCGGTGACACCGAGCCGTGGGACGTCACCCGCACCGTCAACAATGCCGTCCTGCGCACCGCAGCCGAGGGCTCGACGTTCCCAGTGCAGCTTCAAGTGACCGACGTCGAGATCAGCGAGACCGAAACGCGGACGCAGGCGGCCGTCGCGCTGCTCGTCGACACGTCGTTCTCCATGGTGATGGACGGTCGCTGGGTGCCGATGAAACGCACCGCTCTTGCGTTGAATCACCTCGTCAGCACCAGGTTTCGCGGAGACGATCTGCAGCTGATCGGCTTCGGTCGTCACGCGCAGACACTGACGGCATCGGAACTGGCCGGTCTCGACGGGGCGTACGACCAGGGCACCAATCTGCATCACGCGTTGATGCTGGCGGTGCGGCACCTGCGTCGGCATCCCAACGCGCAACCCGTCGTGCTGATCGTGACCGACGGCGAACCCACCGCGCACCTCGAGCCCGACGGGCATGCATATTTCGACTATCCGCCGTCGAACAGGACTTTGGGGCTGACGGTCCGTGAACTGGATACGGTGGCGAAGCTGGGTGCGCAGGTGACCATCTTCCGGTTGGGAGACGATCCGGGGCTGGCCCGCGTCGTGGACAAGATGGCCGAGCGGGTAGGTGGGCGAGTCATCGCTCCCGAGTTGGATGGGCTCGGAGCCGCAGTGGTGTCGGACTATCTGAAACGCAGGAAGTCCCGTTAGTCCTTGGCCTTGATGCTGACGCCGCCCCAGAATGCGAAGCCCGTCACGACGATTCGCGGGGCGCCGGGAGCACCTTGTTGGCTCAGATGATCGAAGCCGCCCATGATGCCTGCGCCGCGTACTTCGACGGCGACGTTGCGGGGGACCGTGATGTCGATGCCGCCCATGATCGCGACGCAGTTGATCGTCACCTCGGGAGCCGAGAAGTGCGCTCTGCGTAGGTCGATTTCACCGCCGCCCCAGAACGCGACGGCCTCGACGCGGGGTGCGACGGTCCATTCGCCTTTGCGCTCGAATCCACTCATGATGGCGACGGCGCGATCGGTGGAACGGCTGGGAGTCGAGTAGAGAGCTTCGGTGGGCGGCGTCAGCGCAAGGTCACTGGTGAGAACATCGAGTTCGCCGTAGGTTTTTGCGCGGTACGCGGCGGCCGTGCGCTCGTCGTACTCGGACACCGTGAGCTGGCCACTGGCAAGAGCGTCGCTGAGGAGTTTGGCGACGAGGTTGCGGTCCGCGTCGGCGGCGCGGACGGATTCACGGTTCTGTTCGGGCAGGTGATCGCTCACCTGGGTCAGGTTACTAGGCTGCGTTGACGATGGCGCGGTCTCCGACGGGCGAACTCAAGGTCATCTGCATCGTGCCGTACACGGCGACCATGATGCAGGCCTTGTCCGCGGCCTCGGGAAGCGTTCCGGTTCGTAGCGCGATGACGACCTCGGTATCGGACTCGGTGACCTCTACTTCGGCCCCGTAACACTCCGGGGTTCCGGTGACGAAATGGATGGCGATGGTGTTGGGGGAGATCTGGCTCCACGACTCGAACGGCGTCGACACAGCGCGCACCAGCCCTGGTGTGGACTCGAACATCGTCCCGACGTCGCCCACCGGGACCTCGACGGGCACCGGCGGTGCACTGGGACTGTGCATGAGCTGCGCCGACGTAGGGGTGGTGGCTTCGACGTCGTCACCGCCGTCGGCAGGGTCGTTGCCGCACCCGACGAGCAGGACGCACAGCAGAACTCCTGCAGCCAGAAACCTCATGGCTCCAAAGTAACCGCGGGAGCTGAGGAGAACCTTTGGGTAGTCGAAGAATCGGGCGACGGGTCTAGGCGAGCAGGGCCGTCACCAGTGCGATGACGGGTATCGCCGCGATGGTGGTGACGAAGGCCGTGTCCCGGGCCATGACGACGGCGCGGTCGTAGCGGTTCGCGAAGACGAAGACGTTCTGGGCGGTGGGGAGGGCGGAGATGACGGTGATGGCGAAGAGTTCGTGGCCTTCCAATCCCATCGCGAGTCCCATCAGGTAACCGAGGACCGGCTGGAGCACCATTTTCATCGTCGACGCGAGGACGACGTCTCGCCTGGGGCTCTTGCCTTTCTGGAGGACGCGGGCGCCGTAGAGGGAGAGACCGAACGCGAGAAGAGCGCCGGGAACGGCAGCGCCGCCGACCAGGTCGAACGGTTGCATGATGGCTTCCGGCAGTTCGATGCCGAAGATGGACAGCAGGAGTCCTGCGGCGCCGGCGAGGACGATGGGGTTCTTGAAGGGCGTGACGACGATGTTGCGGATGGACGCCTTCTTGCCCATGGTCGACAGGTCCAGGATGGTCAGTGCCAACGGCGAGTACACCATGATCTGGAAGAGCAGCAGAGGCGCGACGAAGTTGGCGTCGCCCAGTACGAAGACTGCGATCGGGATTCCGAGGTTGGCGGCGTTGACGTAGGACGATGCCAGGCCGCCTATGGTCGCCTCGGGTACACGGCGTTTCAGCACGAGCCGTGCCAGGAGGAAGTAGAGGGATCCGACGACGAGCGCGGTGACGCCGGCGATCACGAGGATCGGCGACAGGATGACTGCGAGATCCGCCTGAGCGAGTGTCACGAACAACAGGGCGGGTGTTGCGACGAAGAACACGAGCCGGCTGAGGACGAACTGGCCGTGCTCGCCGAGGACCCGGAACTTCGCGAGTACGTAGCCGAGCGCGATGACGATGAAGATGACCGTGAAGCCTTCGAGAACACCGGACATGGAGCGGTAGGTCTCGTTTCTCTCAGGGAGGCTGGCCAGGACTAACTCTAGTGCTCACGCAGAAAGGCCACGCACCCGGAGAGTGCGTGGCCTTTCGTACGAGAAGTTGTTACCGGCTGGTGAACGGCAGCAAGGCCATCTCACGAGCGTTCTTCACTGCGACGGCGACCTGACGCTGCTGCTGCGGCGTGAGGCCGGTGACGCGGCGGCTGCGGATCTTGCCGCGGTCCGAGATGAACTGACGAAGAAGGTTGATGTCCTTGTAGTCCACCGTGGTCACCTTGGCGGCGTTCAACGGGTTCTTCTTGGGTCGACGTCCTGCCTCTGCGCGGACCTTCTTCGACGGTGCTCTCTTGACTGCCATCTGTTCTTCCCTGTTCCTTACCAGCTCGACTTGTGGACGCCTGGCAGCTCCCCACGGTGGGCCATCTCGCGTACCTTCACGCGTGACAGTCCAAATTTCCGCAGGTGGCCGCGCGGACGTCCATCCGCAGCGTCACGATTGCGCAATCGTACCGGACTCGCGTCGCGCGGTAGACGCTGCAGTGCCGCTTGGGCCTCGGCTCGCTCGGAATCGGGCGTCGAGGGCTTCCGAACGATCTCCTTCAATTCGGCCCGGCGCGCTGCCCAGCGGGCGACGACGACCTTGCGCTGCTCGTTCTTGGCGATCTTCGATTTCTTGGCCATGTCAGCGCTCCTCACGGAAGTCGACGTGCTTGCGGACGACGGGGTCGTACTTCTTCAGGACGATGCGATCGGGGTCGTTGCGACGGTTCTTCCTGGTCACGTAGGTGTATCCGGTGCCTGCGGTCGACTTGAGTTTGATGATCGGACGGACGTCCGTGCTCTTTGCCATCAGACTTTTTCTCCTCGTGCCACGAGTTCGGCGACGACGGCGTCGATTCCGTCACGGTCGATGGTCTTGATCCCCTTCGCCGAGAGCGTCAGCGTGACGCGGCGGCCGAGGCTCGGGACGAAGTAGGTCTTCTTCTGGATGTTCGGGTCCCAGCGACGGCTGGTCCTGACGTGCGAGTGCGAAACGGACTTACCGAATCCCGGCTTCCGTCCCGTCACCTGGCAGTGCGCGGACATACGCGGTCCTCTCTAGCTGACATGACAATCGTTTTCGACAAAGCGATGTTTCGAATGTAGCGTGACAACGCAAGAAATGACAATCGTTGTCGATAGAAGGGGTCTGCTTGTGGACGGCCGCACACCACTCGTACTCGTATCCGGTTGGACGGGTGCCATGGACGACGTGGTGACCTCACTGCTCGGGCCGGGCACCGTCGCCGTACGCCACGACCTCAGTCGCGTCTACGAGGGCGTCGTCCGCCGGACGCTCTACATGGACGGCGACGCACCGCGCGAAACCATTCTCGAGCTCGCGCACGGCTGTGTCTCCTGCACGCTGCGTGAGGACCTCCTCCCGCTACTGAGGACGCTGTCCACCCGTAGTTCGGTGCGACGGATCGTTCTGGCGATGGATCCTGCCCTCGAGCCGGAAGCGTTGTGCTGGGCGATCGAGAACGTCGTCGTCGCGGGCATCGTCGGTCAGGTCGACGGATCGGCCTCGCGAGACGTCCGTATCGAAGCCGTGATCGACTGCCTCGACGCCGCCACCTGGCTCGCGGACGCCACCGGCGACGACGCCCTGGCCGACCGAGGAATCGTGGCCAGCGGCGACGACGACCGGACCGTCGCGCAGGTCGTCGTCGGGCAGGTCGACTATGCCGATGCCCTCGTCGTCACCGCAGGCCCGGAGGTCGACGCGTGGGAACGCGCCAAGCTCGCCGCCGTGCTGGCTCGTCTCGCTCCCGGGGCGCCCATCGCCTGGGTGGGGCCGGGGCACAGGCTCGACGCCGACGCGCTGGTCGCGGCCGTCCCGCTGGGTGCGCGTCGCGGCACCGTCACCGACGCCCACTCGCCGCTGCTGCGCGGCGAACCTCCACTCACCGCGGATTGCGGAGTGACCCTTGTCGAGTTCTCGGCGACGCGTCCTTTCCATCCCGAGCGCTTGCACGAGGCGATCGACGTTCTGCTCGACGGTGTCGTCACCGCACGGGGACGCGCCTGGGTGGCAACTCAGCCCGACGAGGCCCTGTGGATCGAATCCGCCGGCGGCGGCCTGCGCGTCGCCAGTGCCGGAAAATGGCTGGCCGCAATGACACCGGAGGAACAGGACGCCGTCGACACCTCGCGTCGGGCGATGGCTGCCCTTCGGTGGAACGACGAGTTCGGTGACCGGGACACCTCGCTGGTCGTCCTGGTCCACGCCGCCGACCCCTCCGAAATCGACCGGACGCTGCAGTGGGCGCTGGTGTCCGACGACGAGATGACCGACCGCCACGCGTGGGCCGAATGGAACGACCCGTTCGGTCAATGGCACGAAGACCCGTGCGAAACAACAGAATCCCCGTACTCCGAGCAGAAGAAAGAGGCACAGGAATGAAGGCAGGAATCCACCCCGACTACCACCCCGTGGTATTCCAGGACGCAGGAACAGGAACCAAATTCCTCACCCGATCCACCATCACCTCGACCCGCGACATCGAATGGGAAGACGGCAACACCTACCCGCTCGTCATCGTCGACGTCACCAGCGAGTCCCACCCCTTCTGGACCGGTGCCGCACGCATCATGGACACCCAGGGTCGCGTCGAAAAGTTCGAGAAGCGCTACGGCCGTCGCAGCCGTAAGGAGGCCTGAGACATGGCTGTACCGAAGCGGAAGATGTCGCGGTCCAACACCCGCAGCCGTCGTGCACAGTGGAAAGCCGTCGCTCCCGACCTCGTGAGCGTCCGCGTCGGCGGGCAGGAATTCAAAGTCCCGCGCCGGCTCGTCAGGGCCGTACAGACAGGTGTCTACGACCCGAGCTGAACCGTCCTTTGTCCAGAACCAACCCGTTTATCCGAGCGAACGTGGGGTTCGGTCAGTCTGACTGACCGAACCCCACGTTCGCTCCGCGTCGGGAGGGCAAACAAACCCCTGGCGTCCGGTGTGGAGAAGCCGTTAGTCTGTCGAAGTGTCCACTTCCTTCGCTCTTCGGTCCGCTGCTGCCCTGACGTGCACTGTTCTTGCGTGCACCATGGCAGGTGCTGTTGCATCCGCAGAGCCGGTGGACAGGACGCCCGGCACAATTGTGGATACGTCGCCGCTGCCCACGGATCTGTGGATTCCCGGAACCGGTGAGGCGCAGCGCATCACGTACTGGACTGTCGGATCCGATGGTGCTCCGGCGCTCAGTAGTGGAACGTTTTTCGTTCCGGAGGGACCGGCGCCCGAGGGTGGTTGGCCTGTCGTCGGTTGGGCTCATGGCACTTCGGGTCTCGCCGACGAGTGTGCGCCGTCCCGTGTCGGCCCCGCCGACCGTGAGCGAGATTTCGGCTACCTGTCGACGTGGATCGACCAGGGATACGCGATTGCCGCGACCGATTACGTCGGCCTGGGCACGCCTGGCTTGATGCCGTATCTCGACGGCAAGGTGTCTGCACACAGTGTCGTGGATTCGGTGAAGGCGGCCAGATCCGTCGAGCCGTCGTTGTCGAACAAGTGGGTAGTGATCGGCCAGTCCCAGGGCGGTGGCGCAGCGATCACCACCGCTCGATACGCGACGGAATACGGTGGCCCCGAGCTGGATTACCGCGGAGCCGTCGGGACCGGGGTGCCGGCGAACATCGAGCTGGCACTTCTGCCGCTGGGACCGGGAGTTCTTCCGGTCGCCGCGGGCAAGGGTCTGACGACGTACCTGCTGTACATCCTGGCGGGTCTGCGATATGCGCATCCGGAGATCGACCTCGACTCGTACCTCACCGAACAGGGAAGACAGCTGGTCGACCGCGCGGAAAGGGTCTGCGTGTTCGATGCTGAGGACGAGTTCGCCGGCACCGTCTCCGGTGATCTGTTCGCCAAACCGCTGAACCAGATTCCGAATTTCTACGGTCTGTTGAACGACTACATGGGCGTGCCCGTCTCCGGCTACGACCGACCGGTCTTCATCGGACAAGGTCTGACGGACGTGGATGTGCCTGCGCCCGCTGCTCTTTCACTGGTTGCTCAGATGAAGTCGAACGGTCAGGACGTCACGCTCCACACGTACCCGACGGATCACAGCGGTGCACTACTGCAATCACAGGCGGATTCCGTTCCGTTCGTGAAACGACTTTTCGAATAACGCCAACCAGTCACGCACCGTATGAAGGCGTTCATTCTTCTGTGATTGACTAACGTTAGCGCGCAACACTTCTGACCAATTTTGTCGGTGGTCGGTGGTTGGATACGTCGCATGTCAATCATCGACCTCTCCCGTGAAGATCACTCGTACTTCCTCGGGCTGTTCCAGACCGATGGTCATCTGCAAGCCAGTACCGGTCGAAAAGGGAAGGCTTCGATTGAACTGGCAGTCAAGGATCGAGAGCTATTGATGCAGCTTTCCGCACTGTTTCCCAGCGTCAATGTGAACATTTCGACTCGTACGAGAACCACTAATTTCTCGGATTCTTACACCTCTGCCACATGGCGTGCCTGCAGCCTCGAATTTCGACGGGAGTTGCAAGCGTGCGGCGTCCCAGTTGGTCGCAAATCCCTGAGAATCCAGCCGCCCGATATTCCCTATCATGCGCGGGGCTACTTCCGTGGACTGATCGACGGTGATGGCAGCGTAGGGTTCACTCGAAGGGGGTTCCCGTTTGTAGCTTTTCTTACAGCTTCGGAGGCGATGGCCGATCACTTCTGCGCGACGGCGAAGACGATCACAGGAGCCGTACGAAACCCGAAGCGAAACAAACGTGACAATGCTTTTTCTCTGATGGTGGCCAGCGATCCTGCATCACAATTGGCGAAGTGGGCGTACCCGCCGGGCTGCCTTGCTCTGGACCGTAAGCGACGATCGGCAGCCGCCGTCGCGGCCTGGGCCAGACCCGAAGGAATGCGTGCGCGCGCACTTCTGGGCAAACGCGCTTGGACGCCGGAGGAGGATTTCATCGCTGTGACGTTGCCGCGCGAAGCGGCTGCGCAGAAACTCAATCGGACGGTGAGTTCGGTGAAAGTCAGGGTGTGGAGGCTCGAGCAGGTCGCCAAGTTCGCAGATGCCGGGGCCGTGGCGCCGACCGTTGATACGGCTACCGAAGCCGACCGATAACCTTCGCGAACATGCCTCTGCTCAGTGTTACTGGGTTTGATTGTCGGCGTGCTTCACACATGTTTTTCTCACAGCCACTTCTGGCGTTTGAAGACCAGGTAGAGGACGGAGGACAGGACGACCATGCCGAGGATGGCCATGGGATATCCCAGGTGCCATTTGAGTTCCGGCATGTCCTCGAAGTTCATCCCGTAGATGGCGGCGATCAGCGAGGGAGCGAACAGGATTGCGCCCCAGGACGATATTTTCTTGGTCTGCTCGGTCTGATCGAGGCTGACCTGCGTCATGGCGCGCATTTCCTCGTTCTGCTGCTGCGCGACGAGTGTGGCGTGGGTTTGCAACGCGTTCTGCAGCGTCGCTTTGAAACCCTCCACGCGTTCGGTGATGCGGACGCAGTGGTCGAGGACGTCGCGGAGGGATCGTTTGAGTTCGACGTCGAGTTCGTACTCGTTGTTGCCGCGCTTCAGGGCGTCGATCATCGACACCAATGGTTCGGTTGCGCGCTGGAATTCGGCTACTTCACGCGAGAGCGTGTAGATGCGTCGGGACACGGACGGGTCGCCGGAGAAAAGCTGGTCCTCGATTTCGTCGATGTCGTTCTGCAGCCCTTCGACGACGGGCTCGTACTCGTCGACGACCTGGTCGAGGATGGCGTACATGACGGCTTCGGTGCCGAGCGTCAACAGCTCGGGATCGGCTTCCAATCGCGATCTGACGGCGGACAATTCGGGCGATTCGGCGTGGCGGATGGTGACGACGAAGTCCGGTCCGAGGAAGACGTGCAGCTCACCGAACTCGACCTTCTCGGTTTCGTCGATGTAGCGGGCGGGCCGGAAGACGACGAAGAGTTGGTCGCCGTACTGCTCGAGCTTGGGGCGCTGGTGGGCGGCGATGGCGTCTTCGACGGCAAGGCGGTGGAGGCCGAATTCGGCTGCAACCGAATTGATCTCCTCTTCCTCGGGTCGGTACAGTCCGATCCACGCCATGCCGTGTCGATCCCGCATGGCCTCGTACGTGCTGTCGAGGTTGTCCGGGGTGACGGCACGCTTGCCGTCGACATACACCGCGTTGTCGACGATCGGCAACTTTCTCACCTGCACTCTCTTCGGTAGTGACCGTGGAAAGCCTGCCAGACCGGGTCGCAGGCGTCAGACTGGGTGTATGGATCAGCGCGTACATTTCCTGACACTCGCTACTCCCGACGTCGACGCGTCCCGGGCGTTCTACCGAGACGGCCTCGGGTGGACACCTCTACTGGATGTACCGGGAGAGATCATCTTCTTCCAGATCGCGTCGGGCTTGGTTCTGGGCTTGTTCGACGCGCAGAAGTTCACCGAGGATCTGGGGCGGAACGACGGGCCCGCAACGGTGGGCGGGTTGACGCTCTCCCACAACGTCGGCTCGCCCGCCGAGGCCGACGCAGTGGTGAAGGCGGCCGTCGAGGCAGGCGGAACATTGATCAAGCAGCCGCAGAAAGCTGCATTCGGTGGGTACAACGGCCACTTCGCCGACCCCAACGGCGTCATCTGGGAGGTATGCCACAACCCCGGCTGGAGCGTGGACGAGGACGGGACCGTGAAGCTGAAGGAAGTCTGATCACACCATGTCGATTCAACGGATTCTGTCGGAGGTCGAAACCTACGAGGGTGTACTCGACCTTGCTCCAGGGCCTGGGAGTGCACACCCGGAGATATCGTGGGGCGATCACTTCTTCTATTACGCGCCCGACGGACAGATTCCGCGCACCCGTCAACCGTTCGCGACGATCGTGACGAAAAACTATCCCGGGGACACGGGTTCGCGTCTGGACGACACCGATCGTTGGCGCCTGAACATTCATTCGGGAGCGGACCGGTTCACCGAAGATCCGTCGGTGAGTGACGTCGGCGCCGTGGATGTGTTTCTTCCTCATCCGGTGTACCCGGGTTGGGTGTGCGTGGTGAATCCGGGGACTCGAAGCCTCGATTCTGCTCTTGAGCTTCTTCGAATCGCGTACCTGGCCGATCGGCAACGCGTCGAGCGCCGAGCGCGTCGATCGGACTCCGCGTCCGACGGATCGGAGTAGGAGACTCGTCCACCAGCGAGTTGGAGGCGTCGACCACTCGTGCGACGCTTGTCCCGTGCTGGTCGAGGTGCTGGGGTATGTGGGAATCGTGGCGTTTGCGGCGTCCGGGGCGTTGATCGGTGTTCGTAAGCGGTTGGACTTGTTCGGGGTGTGCGTCGTCGGGATCACGACGGGTATCGGCGGGGGCATCATTCGCGACGTTCTGCTGGGGATTCATCCGCCGACGTCGTTGGATCAGTGGCCGAATGTGACGGTTGCTCTGGTGACGTCGTTGGTGGTGTTCGTGGCGCATCCGGTGATGAATCGGATTTGGCGTGGGGTTCTGTTGTTCGATGCGTTCGGGATGGGGCTGTTCGCGGCGACGGGTGCGACGGTCGCGTTGGCTGCCGGTGGCAGCTCGTTGTCTGCATGCTTGATCGGCGCGACGACGGCTGTTGCCGGTGGCGTCATTCGAGATGTTCTCGTCAACGAGGTCCCGCTGCTGCTGCGTCGTGACTTGTACGCGGTGCCGGCTCTGCTGGGGTCGACGGTGGTGGCGGTCGTCGAGGGGTCGGGTCTTCCGGACAACGTGGGCCTGGTCGCGGGCACGATCCTTGCGACGGGTCTGCGGGTGCTGGCTCTGTGGCGACGATGGAATCTGCCGATTGCGCGGCGCCTGCCGAGTGTGGACTAGACCCCTTCTCAGACATATCTCAGTCCGTCAGGACAAACTATGACAATGCGCATTTTGGTTGTCGACGACGATCGAGCAGTCCGGGACTCGCTCAGGAGGTCGCTCACCTTCAACGGGTACACGGTGGAATTGGCGGTCGACGGGCTCGATGCGCTCGAGAAAGTCGCTGCGGCTCGCCCGGACGCGTTGGTTCTCGACGTCATGATGCCGCGGTTGGACGGGTTGGAAGTGTGTCGTCGGCTGCGCAGTACGGGCGATGATCTGCCCATCCTGGTGCTGACTGCGCGTGACTCCGTCTCCGAGCGCGTCGCGGGACTCGACGCCGGCGCCGACGACTATCTGCCCAAGCCTTTCGCGCTCGAAGAACTGCTTGCTCGCTTACGTGCGCTGCTTCGCCGGACGGCCATGGACGCCGAGGGCGAATCGGAGGCGATGACCTTCGCTGATCTGTCGCTCGATCCCGTGACCCGTGAGGTCACCCGCGGGGAGCGGTCGATCAGTCTGACACGCACCGAATTCTCGTTGATGGAGATGCTGATGATGAACCCGCGTCGGGTTCTCACTCGCAGCCGCATCCTGGAGGAGGTGTGGGGGTACGACTTCCCGACGTCGGGCAACGCTCTCGAGGTGTACGTCGGCTACTTGCGTCGTAAGACCGAGGCCGAGGGCGAGCCTCGGTTGATCCACACTGTCCGCGGCGTCGGTTACGTTCTCCGCGAGACGCCTCCGTGATGGTCGCTCCCTTCGGTCAGCGTTCGTCGGCAGGGCAGCGCTCGTCGGCAGGGCAGCGTTCGTCGGACCCGGCCGCGATGCGTCCTCCGATGCCGCTGACTCGCACGGTGTCTCTTCGCTGGCGGGTGACGTTGTTGGCGGCGTCGGTGGTGGCTGTGGCGGTGGCCGTGATGGCGATCGCGGCGTACGCGGTGGTCTCGCGGGCTCTGTACGGCGACGTGGACAGTCAGCTCCGCACGCGTGCGGACGCTCTGATCAACAGCAACATCGTCACGTTCGACCCTCGTTATGTCGCCGGTGCGACGCTCTACAGCACCGACGTGTCCGTCGCGCTCGTCTTTCCGGACCTGAGCAAGTACGTGCCGCCGGGTTCGAAGGTGCCGATCGGTGAGCCGGAAATCGCTGTCGCGGAGGGGCGGACGGATCTGTCCTTGCGCACGGTCGACGATCAGCGTGTTCTGAGTCAGCGTGCGCAGGACGGCAGTGCGATCGTCATCGCGCAAAGATTGTCGCCGACGGGTGCTGTGCTGGACCGGCTTGCGTGGGTGCTTCTGATCGTCGGCGCCTTCGGCGTGGTACTGGCGGCAGGTGCGGGTATGGCTGTCGGCAGAACCGGGCTGAGACCCATTGCGCGTCTGACCGCTGCTGCGGAACGGGTTGCGCGGACGGATGATCTGACGCCGATTCCCGTGACCGGCGACGACGAATTGGCCCGGCTGACGACGAGTTTCAACACCATGCTTCGTGCGTTGGCCGAATCGCGTGGGCGGCAGAGCCGATTGGTCGCCGACGCCGGTCACGAGTTGCGTACGCCGCTGACGTCACTGCGAACCAACATGGAATTGTTGATCGCTGCCGGCCGTCCCGGGGCGCCGGCGATTCCGGACGAGGACATGGCAGAGCTGCGCACGGACGTCGTCGCGCAGATTCAGGAGTTGTCCACCCTCGTCGGTGATCTGGTGGATCTGGCTCGGGAGGACGCACCGGAGACGGTGTTCGAGCGGGTGGATCTCGCCGACGCCGTCGAGCGGAGTCTCGAGCGAGCGAGGCGTCGTCGCAACGAAATCGACTTCGATGCGACGCTCGAGCCGTGGTTCGTCTACGGCGATCAGGCCGGGTTGTCGCGCGCGGTTCTGAACGTGTTGGACAATGCCGCCAAGTGGAGTCCGGCGGGCGGTGAAGTTCGTGTGGTGATGCGCAAGATCGGTGACGGTTTGATGGAGCTGACCGTCGATGACGCGGGTCCTGGAATTCCCGAGGAGGACCGGGAATTGGTGTTCGAGCGGTTCTATCGCTCGACGGCATCGCGGTCCATGCCGGGTTCCGGTCTCGGGTTGGCGATCGTGCGCCAGGTCGTCGTGAAGCACGGTGGAACCATCGGTGTCGAGGTGTCGGACCGCGGCGGTGCGCTCATTCGGATCGTTCTGCCGGGTGAATCGGCGCCGGACCTGGTGGCTGCCGAAGAGGGCGATTCCGACGGCACAGTCATGGGAAACTGATAGGCGCATCTCAGCGCACTCTCAGTACGGACCGGCAATGTAGTCGACAACAGAGCGGGTGACTTCGCACCACGCGAGGTTTCTAGTGAAAGAAGCGACTGCAGATGACCGACGATCGTAACGACTCCGAGCCGAACACGACCCCGCACGATCCTGCCCAGCAGAATCCGACGCGACAGAATCCGGCTCCGCAGTCCGATCAGCATGCGACACAGCAGTTCCCGACTCAGCAGGGGCAGCAGGGTTCGCACAACCCGTACGGCGCTCCTTCGTACGGCCACAATCCGTACCAGCAGGGCGCGCCCACCCAGAGCTACGGATACACCCAGTCTCATGCAGCTCCGACGCAGCACGACGCTCCGGTGCAGGCTCCGCCCGCACTGCGCAGGCGACCGGGCCGCGCGACGATCGCTGCGGGTGCTATTGCACTCGTTCTGGTCGGCGGCGGAATCGGCGGGGCAGTGGGTGTGTACGCGGCGGGAGGCGGCAACGGTGCCGGCAACGCCACCAACTCACTCAACTCGACGGTGACGGCGGCTCAGCCTGCGGCGAACATCCCCGACGGTTCCATTCAGGCCGTCGCGAACAAGGTCCTTCCCAGCGTCGTGCAGATCCAGGTGACCGGCAGTCAGGCCGAGGGCGAGGGTTCCGGGGTGATCCTGTCGTCGGATGGCCTTATTCTGACCAACAACCACGTGGCGACGGGCGCGGGAGCCAACGGCAAGCTCACGGTCGCCTTCAACGACGGTTCGACGGCTCAGGCGACGCTGGTCGGTGCCGATGCGGTCTCGGACATGGCCGTCATCAAGGTCGAGGGTCGCACCGACCTGACGCCGATCGAGCTCGGAACGTCGTCGAACCTCCAGGTCGGTCAGCAGGTCGTGGCCATCGGCTCGCCTCTGGGCCTGGCCGGAACCGTCACGACGGGCATCGTGTCCTCGCTCAACCGCCCGGTCTCGACGAGCGGTGAATCCGGCAACCAGAACTCCGTCATCGACGCCATTCAGACGGATGCGGCCATCAACCCCGGTAACTCCGGTGGAGCGCTCGTGAACACCGAGGGCCAGCTGATCGGCATCAACACCGCTATCGCGACCCTCGGCGGTGGCCAGTCGACCGGATCGCAGAGCGGATCGATCGGCCTTGGCTTCGCAATTCCGGTCGATCAGGCAAAGCGCATCGCCGACGAACTGAGTACGACGGGCAAGGCCACGCAGGCGATGATCGGCGTCCAGGTGCCGTCTCAGGACAACGCGAACGGCGCGACGGTCGTCGAGGTCACCGAAGGCGGTCCTGCGGCTGGAGCGGGCATCCCGACGGGTGCGGTCATCACCAAGGTCGACGATCGTGTGATCACGAGCGGTGACGCACTGATCGCCGCTGTGCGTTCGCACGCGCCGGGAGACTCGGTGAAGATCACCTACACCGAGGGCGGCAGCGAGAAGACTGTGGACGTGACACTCGGAACGGCAGAGCCTCAGACGGCGGCGGTGCAGGCACCGTCCGAGTCGCAGTCGCCGCTGCAGATCCCCGGCTTCCCCGGTGGTCGATGATGCCGATCGACACCGAACGTCTGGCGACAGTGGCAACTATTTACGCACAGCGTGAATCGGGAGCGGGCTCTACTACTACGGTTATCGGTATGGAACACGAGGCACCTCTGGCCGGGCGGGCTTTGGTCGTGATCGTCGACGATCGGACCGCACACAGCAACGAGAAGGATTCGACGGGTCCGTTGGTAACGGAGCTGCTCACCGAGGCGGGCTTCCTGGTCGACGGGGTCGTCGCGGTGACGTCGGACGAGGTCGACGTTCGGAACGCGCTCAACACGGCGGTGATCGGCGGTGTCGATCTGGTGGTGTCGATCGGCGGAACCGGTGTCTCGCCGCGCGACGTGACTCCCGACGTCACGGCCGAGGTGTTGGACCGAGAGATTCCAGGAATCAGCGAGGCGCTGCGGTCCTCAGGTCTCGCGGCGGGTTCGCTCGACGCCGGCCTGTCGCGTGGTCTCGTGGGGGTATCGGGGAGCACCCTGGTGGTCAACCTCGCGTCCTCGCGGGCGGCAATCCGCGACGGTATGGCGACGTTGACCCCGCTGGCCGCACAGGTCATCACCGAGCTGTCCGGATTGGACGCTTGAGCATCGCCGATGCCTGAGGACGAGACGCCCGGGAGTAACAGGGCAGAGCAGAACAAGACAGAGCTAGACGCTGAGAGCCGGGCCCGTGCGCAACGGGCCCGGCTTGCTCGCGTTTTCGGCGACGTTCTCCCCGAACAGACTGCCGACGATCGGAGCGAGTCGACGTCCAGGACGTCGGCCGACTGGTTCGAACGCGAGCGTCCGCCCCATCACTTTTGATGTGATCCACAACACATTTCTTTGTGTGAATCACAGTCCTGTTAGTAGTTCGTTTACGCGCCGTTAGCGTCGGCTCGTGTCCGATACGCACTGCTTGACTTCCAATCAGGGCGATTCGAAACCTCGCGCCCGGCGATCGGTCTCCGCCCGGGCACTGCGTTACTTGAACGTCTTCCCATATCAGCGCGTGT
The DNA here is from genome assembly GCF_002259415.1 of Rhodococcus sp. 14-2470-1b. GTDB lineage: Bacteria > Actinomycetota > Actinomycetes > Mycobacteriales > Mycobacteriaceae > Rhodococcoides. The sequence goes on along the minus strand of NZ_NPFY01000006.1, from coordinate 62,309 downwards.
TTACGCCGCGGTGAGGTTTGTAACGGATCGACAACGGCGGCGATGGGTGTGACCGGGGTTACTGTCCGGTAGGGTGTGAAAACCGTTCACATGCTTGAAACACATCACGATTCGGGCATGTACGACGGGCAATCGTAGGGATTGTCACGATCCGGCAACTCCTCTAATGTTCCCCTCAGCTTCTGGCAGACCGGGTGCGAGCAACACGCTCCGGACGCGGCTGGCAGAACTGTTATACGAACCTGATCCAAGGATCTAGTTCTGCTCGGGGAGTCGTAGCGTCGTTGCTGACGAGGAACCGAGGGTGAAAGCCACAAGCTTCCCGTGCGACTGCGCTGGGACTGAACATGATGAGGAAGTAAATGACGGAGATCCAGAAGCCGCGGCGTAGCCGTGGACTGAAGTCCATGGGCGCTGCAGTTGTTGCCGGCGCTTCGGTTGTCGGCCTGGTGCTCGGTACGGGTACCGCGTCCGCCGCTGTCGACAGCACCAACTCGGTTGTGGATGCCAACGGCAACCTCATCACCGTGACGCTGTCCGACACCTTCATCAACAGCGTCCCGCCGCTGGATGGCAACCCGCTCACTCGTGAGTGGTTCGCCAACGGTGTTGCAGGCTGGACCGTTACCGGACCCGACGCCGACGACTTCGAGGGCACCGTGAAGGTCGGATACCAGGTCGGCTACCCGGCCAGCCTCGGCGGCAAGATCACCTTCGGCTACGAGACCCCGAACTTCAGCATCGGTGGAAGCTCGGATTACACCACCGCTTTGGACGGCACTGAGACCACGGTTGGTGGCGACTCGTCCTACTCCACCAACAACCTCCTGCCGTCGGTCGGGTTCTCGGCTGAGATCGCTCCCGGACCCGGCATCGTCGACGCCACCGGCGCTTCGGGTGATGTCCAGGGCACCGAGGGTGACGGAACCGGCCCGTCCGGCACGATCCAGATCGCCAATGTTCACGGCACAGCTACCGGCATCCTCGGCAACGTCCGCGTCCGCCCGTACGTGTCGGTCACCAGCTCCACCGGTGACGTTGCTGTGACCTACGGCAACCCATGGGTTTTCAACTGATCTCGATCTGTTGACAACGGTTTCATCCCAGTGTTGACACACTGACATCACGATCGGGCCCGTCCGGAATCATCCGGGCGGGCCCGATCTGTGTTGTCTCCCTTCCATCTTCGATGACGTGCGGCAGGTGCCGGTGCACCTGCACGGCACGAGAAATGGCTGATACCAAATGCGTTCCACTCTGATCTCCGCTGTTGCGCTGACTGCGCTGGTCGCCCTTGCCGGATGTAGCGGTGACAGCGGCGAATCCGCGTCCGGAGCGAATGCCGATGCGTGCACCCAATTTGCGGCAGCACATGACGAGCTAACCGACTTGACTGCAGCCGGCCCCGTCGACGGCGACGCCGAGAAGTGGACGGCGGACAAGGATGCCGCAATCGCCAAGTTCGGGCCGCTCGGCGACAGTGCCTCCGGCGACGTGCAGACGCAGCTGCAGTCGTTGGTGACGGCACTCCCCGCTGACTCGCTGGAACTGGCCGAGCCAGACAGTGAATCAGGTCAAGCGTTCGTGGACAACTCCGCTGCTGTCGCATCGGCGTGCGAGAGTGACGGAACCACGATCACTCTTGCCGAGTTCCCGCTCCAGAAGTTCTGATCGCCCATTATCTCTGTGAAAATGGCCCCGGCGAATCGCCGGGGCCATTTGTCTTAGGTTCAAAGATTTCTGAACCGAAAGATTGTTTGCCTTAAGAAAAGCACCTGTCCCTACCGATTCGTCGGCAGAAGCAGGCGCTATTCCTCTCGCTTTTCAGGACTTGCTGTGTGCCCCACCGCTTGGCTCGTCGGTGTCGCCGATGGCTTCGCCGCTGCCGCCGGTGGTGTCCGCGGGGGTCGAGAGCTTACGGCCGACGTCGGTGCCGCCGGCGAGGATGTCGCGGATCTGGACGAGAACGTCGACGTCGCTCAGCTCCTTCTCGGGCTGGCTGACGAACCGCTTCTTGGCCGTGTTCACAGGCAAGATGAGGACGAAGTAGACGACAGCCGCGATGATGATGAAGTTGATGACTGCGGTCACCACTGCGCCGACATTGATGAAAGTCTCGGCGCTGGATGTGATTTGGAATCCCCAGCCGTACTCGTTGGAACCGCCGATGGCGGCCACGAGGGGATTGACGATGTTGGTGGTGAATGCCGTGACGATCGCAGTGAACGCAGCGCCGACGACAACCGCCACGGCGAGGTCCACGACGTTTCCTCGGAGCAGGAAGTCCTTGAATCCCTTGAGCATGAGCCCTCCTCATTTTCGATCGGACGTGCGCATTGTGTACTGGGGCAAGACGTTAGTCGAACGAGATGCGGATCTGTCGGACGTCGCAAGTGATTGAAAGTGCGCGTATGTGAGGGTTACACACAAAAATCATTCGAAGTTGTTAATGACTACGGGCATTTCATCCCGTATCCTTCCCCAGGAATGAGTCTCGGTGATGTAAGTCGAGGCGGTCGGATTCGGCAGGAGTGGAGCCTGCGAAACGACTCGATGTGTTGCTTCAACGAGGGGAATTATGAACAAGTCTCGTTTCACGGCGCTGCGCCGAATCGGCCGAATCGCGGCGCTCGGTGCAGCCGCATCGATGGCCGTCGGACTGATGTCCACCGGGGTGGCCAATGCCGAAACCTTCGTGCCCCTCCCTAACGGCGAAAAGGTGGCAGGGCCCTACAAGATCGCCCACTTCGACGAGTCCGCCAAGGTTGCTCCGCAGATCGCCTTCAACGGGCTGAACCGGAACGCATGGGCCACCGGCACTGCGCTGTCGGAGGTCCCCGAGGGTGCAGAAGGCACCCTCAAGACCGGATATCTCGTCGGGTGCCAGTTGGACATGGAAGACCTCAACCTCGGTTTCGACCTCGGTGCAGGCATCGAAGGCGGCAACACCAACATCATCACGCTGTTCCCCAATCTGTTCCAGATCGGTGGCGAGGGCGAGACCACCAACAAGATCGAGGGCGGTCTGTCGTTCGAGGTTCCGCTGAAGGATCGCGAAGTTGCTGCGGTCGAGGTCGCCTCGAAGGACGTCAAGGGCCCCGTCACGGCGATTCAGTACCAGGACGTCGCGATCTCCGTGCAGAACTGCGGTGGGTACGCCCAGGCTCGCTCGTACACCACGCTCGAGCTGACCGGCGATTACCGATACAAGGGCACGCTCTACGGCCAGCCGTTCAGCCTCGGCTGACGCTCGAACGACTTCGCAGAACTTACGAGGGGAATAGACCAACGTGAAGAACAACAAGAGCGCAGCCGCACGCATCGCGGCCCTGGGCGCAGCAGGAGCCGTCGCACTCGGCTTCTGGTCGGCCGGCGCAGCCAACGCAGACACCTTCGTGCCGCTCGCGGACAACGAGATCTCGAAGACGCTCATCGACGGAACCGTCGTGACCATCAAGGGATTCGGCCAGAGCGGCCTGATATCGCCGTCCATGGGTGCTACCCCGACCCAGCGCAACGTGTGGGTCACCGGCAACTACACCGTCGAAACCTCCAACCCCGGTGGCGGTTCCATCGAACCGGGCTTCCTCGTCGGATGCCAGGTGGACTTCGCGGCCGGCATCAGCGGCGGCGTCGAAGGATCCTTCGGCCAGGGCAACACGATCAAGCTCGAGCCGGGTAAACCCCTGAGTTCACTCGAGATCAACCGCACGCAGCCGAACACGTACGACATCGGCGCAGGCGTCAACCTGGACCTGGCTCCCGGTCAGCTCAACGACATCAAACTGGTCGCTGACGAGACAAGCGCCAAGATCGACGGCGTCACCGTTGCCACGGACACGTCCAACAGCTTCGACTTCTCCGGCAACGGCGGCGGTTACACGTACGCCGACGAGACCCTCAGTGTCTCGGGCTGTGCAGGATTCGCTGAGGCGCGGTCCTACGTCAACGTCACCATCGACAACGACGCAGTGACGTCCACCGTGACGCTGTGGGGACAGCCCTTCAGCATCGGCTGATTCGTCGCATTTTCGGCTTCTGGCGGTGACGCATTTCGCGTCACCGCCAGAGGTGTTTTACCCGTCAGTAAGCAAAGTACTTGTGATTTTTAACAGAGTTAGTGCAAGGCGACCTCGCACGATAGGATCCCGGTTATGGGTCGTCACAGAGCAGGGGATGCTGCACCGTCACGTGACTGGATCGACGCTCAGATCGGCAAGCGGCACCGGCTGTCGCGGTTCCACGATCCGAGTATCGCGCTGGATGATCAGTCTGCGCTGCTCTGGCTGTTCCCGACGCGAGCCGACGTGGGGGATTACGCCCACCGGGACGAGGCGTACCGGAACCTCGGAACGTCCGCAGCCCTCAATGTCATGCGAAACGTCTTCGCCGACTTCGACTCCTACGTGCTCCACCTCTCGGACCAGCGCGTCGTGGAGCACCGGCCCATGCGCGCCGACGACGCGTTGCACAGTGACGTCTTCATCGAGACCTACGAGGCCGCCGACGGCGCCGACGTCTACGGGGTCCGCGTCGTCTTCACCGACACGATCGGCGCACTCGTGTTCACCGACCACGCCACGTTCGTCGGCAAGTTGGAGCCCCAGCAGGCCCCGATCCACGACGAAGAAGTGAAGCCTCCCGCGAAGACCGACCCGGGGCTTGCCGCCAGCAGCTGAGCGGGCCCTAGCGCAACGTCACCGTGAGCGAGCTGGTCAACGAGGCTCCGGCAACGGTCGTTGCATCGTTCGCTGACATGGCGATCAGCACCACACGATCACGGCCGCGCTGCTGGGCGGTGTCGGCCGACACGAGAACGACTACGGCCTCCGTCGCCAGAATGCGAGGCGACTTGTCGTCGTCACCGTTGCCGACCGTCAGAACGTCGACGACGTCTCCGGAGCGAAGTAATTCGGTCACACCAGGATCGCCCAGCCGAACGGGGACCACTCGGGCATCGGCCGTGTCGGTGATTGCCTCCGCCAGTCGCGACGACAACAAGCGCACGTCGGTGAGCGGCTCACCGGCACGGATCGGGCCGGCCAGAGTGCGCGCCGACGCGTCGTCGACATCGGTGATCGCGCCGTCCGGAACGGACGACGGCGCGTACTCGCGAAGTTCCACGTCGCCGACCGTCAACTGGACTCCAGGAGTCAGATCACGCGCCGCGACGACCACGACGACATGATCGTCGGCCGCCGCGTCCCGCGCGAACAGTGCCACGGCGCACACCGCGAGAACACCCGCCGCGATGCGGCGCAGGAGGACAGCGTGCATCCAGGCCGGCCGAGCCGACAGGCGATCGAGCAGGGTGGCGTCGAGACGAGAGGACGCAGCGAGTTTCGACGGGGGTCGTCCGGAAGACCGGCGGCGATCACGGGAAGGCGGCATGTCGGTCACGCTAGCGACCGCGGACCCTTACACCGACGAAAACAGGCCCCGGCTGTGGATGAAGCCGGAGCCTGTGGACAACTGGAAAAACTAGGAGCTGGCAGCAGCCTTCGACGGCGTGCTCGACGTGGACGTGCTGGAGCTGGAGGATGAAGAATCGCTGGTCGACGACGTCTTGGTCTCCGTCTTGGTCGACGAGTCGCTCTTGGATTCGCCTGCGCTCTCGCTCACCGAGCTGGATCCGCCGCGGCTGTCGGTTCGGTAGAATCCGCTGCCCTTGAACACGATGCCGACCGAGTTGAACAGTTTGCGCAGCTTGCCCGAGCAGGCCGGGCACACCGTCAGGGAGTCGTCACTGAAGGACTGCACGATGTCGAATCGGTTGTCGCATTCGGTGCAGGCGTACGAATATGTGGGCATCGATGATCCTCCGCGCTGGTCCACTCCATCGGTGAAAGAGAGAGCATTGGCACTCTACAGTCATGACTGCCAACGAAGCCATTCGGCCGACTATTCCCCAGTGAGTTCCACCAGGCCACCGTCCGGTGTCAGCGCGTGCGTGGACCGTCGATCATGCGGTTCCTCGGGCAACTTCTCCACCAGTTCCCCGTCACGCACGATCGCGACGATCGGAACGCCTGGTTCGACGAGGTCGAGCGTCCTGTCGTAGAACCCGGCACCGCGGCCCAGCCGAACTCCCCGGTAATCGACGGCCAGAGCGGGCACGAACACCAACGAACACCGTGTCACGGACTCCGGGTCCAACACCGGACCGCTCGGTTCGAGCAATCCGTAGGGAGCCGCCCGAAGGCTGCCCCGACCTGTGTATTCTGCCCAGTGCAACGGCCCCGGTTCCCTCGCGACCGGGACCAGAACCTGGGGGGTTCGATGAAGAAGTCCGTCGAGCAGGTCGAGTGAACCAGGTTCGCTCCCGACCGGCACGTAAGCAGCCACAGCACTCGCTCCCCGCGCCGAATCAGCCGCGGCATGACAGAGTTTCCTGGATTCCTCGGCGTGAAGTTCGGCGCTGAGAGCGCGACGAGCGGTCAGGACATGACGTCGCCACGCGTCCTTGGACACAGGCGTCGAAAACTCACCGTTCGTCATAAGTTTTCAGCTTAAGCACCAACGGAAAACAGCCATCACACGCGGAGCGAATCCGCAGCGAGCATGGATAGGGTAGGCAATATGACAGACGCGTCGACAGGTCCGGTACGGCATTTCAGAACTGCGATCGTTCCCGCCGCAGGAATGGGAACCCGATTCCTGCCTGCCACCAAAACGGTCCCGAAAGAATTGCTGCCCGTCGTCGATACGCCGGGGATCGAATTGGTCGCCGGTGAGGCCGCCGATTCCGGCGCACAGCGTCTGGTGATCGTCACATCGCCCGGTAAGGACGGTGTCGTCGCACACTTCGTCGAGGACCTCGTCCTGGAGACCAAGCTCGAAGCCAGCGGCAAGCTGAAGATGCTCGAGAAGGTCCGGGTGGCGCCCGCGCTGCTCGACGTCCAGTCGGTCGTACAGAAGGAGCCGCTCGGACTCGGCCACGCCGTCGCGTGCGCCGAGGAAGTGCTCGACGACGACGAAAGCGCCGTGGCCGTGCTGCTTCCCGACGACCTGGTGCTTCCTCGCGGTGTTCTCGACGTCATGTCGCGCGTCCGTGCCAAGCGCGGCGGTTCCGTCCTGTGCGCATTCGAGGTCCCGGAAGAGAACGTCTCCGCCTACGGCGTCTTCGAGGTCGAGACGGTTCCCGACGCCGTCAACCCGAACGTGCTCAAGGTCACCGGCATGGTGGAGAAGCCCAAGCGCGAAGACGCCCCGTCGCTGTTCGCCGCGGCGGGCCGCTACCTGCTCGACCGTGCGATCTTCGACGCGCTCCGACGCATCGAGCCCGGCGCGGGCGGCGAACTTCAGCTCACCGACGCCATCGCACTCCTCATCGAAGAAGGCCACCCGGTCCACGTCGTCGTCCACCGCGGACCCCGACACGACCTCGGAAATCCCGGAGGATACCTCCGCGCTGCGGTTGACTTTGCTCTCGAACGTGATGATTACGGTCCGGCGTTGCGTGAGTGGCTGACCGAGCGTCTGAGTGACGACTGGGCGCCGCAGCTCACGAAGTACGAGTAGGCCCGCGAAGTGTGAAAATCGGAGGAAGGGCCAGATGCGCTCGGTTGAGGATCAGCAGACCCGAGTGACTGCTGCGGCAGTTGCACCGCGGCCTGTTCGGGTCGCGATCTCGGAAGCGCAGGGCCTGCTCTGCGCGGAAGAAGTCGTCACCGAGCGCCCCCTGCCCGGCTTCGACCAGGCGGCCATCGACGGATACGCCGTCCGCAGCGTCGACGTCGCACAGGCCGGTACCGACCTGCGCAACGAGGACGACGAGCGGATCGAACTCACCTTGCCCGTCGTCGGTGAGGTGAGCGCAGGGTCGCGTCAACCGATCCGATTGCAGCCACGGCAGGCCGTGCGCGTCGACACCGGTGCACCGCTACCGACGCTCGCCGACGCGGTGTTGCCGCTCGACCGCACCGACGGTGGACACGCACGGGTGAAGGTCTATCGACCGGTGCGCTCGGGCGACTACGTCCGCAAGATCGGCGACGACGTACAACCCGGCGACGTCGCCGTCCGGTCCGGAACCATCATCGGAGCTGCTCAGGTGGGCCTGCTTGCCGCCGTCGGGCGAGACAAGGTGCTGGTACACCCGCGCCCGAGGCTGTCCGTGATCTCGGTGGGTGGCGAACTCGTCGACACCGATCGGACGCCGGGCCCAGGGCAGGTCTACGACGTCAACTCCTATTCACTGGCCGCCGCGGCCCGCGACGCAGGCGCCGACGTCAACCGCGTCGGAATCGTCAGCACCGACCCGAAGCGACTGCGCGAAGTGGTGGAAGGTCAGCTCATCCGCTCGGAGATCGTGGTCATCGCGGGTGCGGTCGGTGGCGGTGCATCGGACTCGGTACGCGAAGCGCTGTCCGAACTGGGCGATCTGGAAGTCGAACGTGTCGCCATGCACCCCGGATCGGTCCAAGGCTTCGGCCAGCTCGGACGCGACGAGGTCCCGACCTTCCTGCTGCCCGCGAACCCCGTCAGCGCGCTCGTGGTCTTCGAGGTGATGGTCCGGCCGCTCATTCGCATTGCGCTGGGACGCAGGCAGCCGATGCGCCGCACCGTCACCGCACGCACCGTCGCGCCCATCACGTCCATCGAGGATCGCAAGGGATTCCTGCGCGGCCAGCTGATGCGCGACGAGGAAACCGGTGAATATCTGGTCCAGGCACTCGGGGGAGCGCCGGGCGCGTCGTCTCACCTCCTGGCGACGCTCGCCGAGGCCAACTGTCTGGTCGTCATCGACCCCGACGTCACCGAAATTCGGACCGGTGAAGAGGTCGACGTGTCCTTCCTGGCGCAGAGGGGATAGCGCTTCATTCGAGTGGAAATGCGTCCTGGGGGACGCATTTCCACTCACATACTCAGGGCGCCTAATATCGAAAAATGTCACGCACGTGGTCGAGCCACCCTGGGTGGCCGGCGAAGTTGGGTCCTCTGACGGTGTCGGCCGGAACGGTGACGCTCCGCCCGGTGCGCCTGCGTGACGGTGCATCCTGGAGCCGGACGAGGATCGCCGATCGTGCACACCTCGAGCCGTGGGAGCCCACAGGTGAAGGTGCATGGGTTGCACGCCATCACATTTCTGCTTGGCCAGGCCTCGTGTCGGGTCTGAAGTCGGAGGCCCGCAAGGGCCACATGCTGCCGATGGCGATCGAGCTGAACGGCGACTTCTGTGGCCAGCTCACCGTCGGCAACATCGTCCGCGGGGCGCTCCGATCGGCGTGGATCGGATACTGGGTCGCCAAGGAAGTCAACGGCCACGGCGTCGCAACGGCGGCGCTGGCGCTGGGCCTGGACCATTGCTTCGGCCCCGTCGGCCTGCACCGAGTCGAAGCGACGGTGCGGCCGGAGAACCACGCGAGCCAGGCCGTGCTGCGCAACGTCGGGTTCCGCGAAGAGGGACTGCTGAAGAACTACCTCGACGTCGACGGACGGTGGCGCGACCACGTTCTGGTGGCCATGACGTCCCACGAGGTACAGGGGACCGTCGCGGATCGATTGGTACGGGCAGGCCGAGCAGCCTGGGCGTGAGCATCTCCGCTGACGGCTCGAGGCTCGTGTGACTAAAGTGACGTGTGTGTAATTCGGGTCGGCGCGTCTCCGCGGTTAGGGCACCTCTTCCGCATAGCCTGATCCAGTCACCGATGTAACCGGATCTGCCTCGGAAGGAGAACGCGCGCGATGCCCAACTCGATCATCTGGATCGGTCTGGTCGCCATCTGGGTGTTCGTTCTGCTCCCGATGATGACGAGCAAGCGTCCTCGGATCATGCAGACATCCGACGTCGCCTTGGCCACCCGCGTACTCCATCGCGGCGGCACCAAGCGGACGGCACGAGGGCCCGCAGCCGGCCACGCCAGCGACCCGGACTGGCGGCCCGAATACGACGAGCGCGTATCCGCTCCGGCGAGCGTCGTCTTCGGACGGCGCTCCGAGCACACCGACCCATCCGGTCGCGAACACCCGAACACCCAGGCGGAGGACCGTATGGACACTCACGCAGATCCCGATATGGACGACATGAACGACACGGACGTCGCCGACGAGCGGGACTACGTTCCCAACCGCCGGGGGCGCGGCGGATTCGATCCCGAGGCCGACGCCATCGCCCGTGCCGCCCGCTACTCGTTCCGCCAGCGCGCAGTGCTGGGACTGGTCTTCGCGGCCATCACCACCGGCGCGCTAGCCGTGATCCTCACTCCGATGCTGTGGTGGGCGTGCGGTCTGGCGGTGCTGTCGTTGGTGGGGTACCTCTACTACCTCCGCCGTCAGGTGCAGATCGAGCAGGAGATCCGTCGCCGACGCATGACTCGCATGGGCCGCTCCAGGCTCGGTGTCGAGTCTCGTACGGACGACGAGCTCAAACTGGTCCCGCAGCGTCTGAGGCGACCGGGTGCCGTGGTCCTCGAAATCGACGACGAGGACCCGGAATTCGACCACCTGGACCATTACGACGAGCCGTTCCAGCAGCAAGGTTCGATGGACGACGACATCCGACGCGCCTCGGGAGCATGACGCCTGCGCGCCTTTGATATGGTTGCTCAGCGGTTCGCGAGGATCGCAAGAAGGGGCTGTGGCGCAGTTGGTAGCGCGTCTCGTTCGCATCGAGAAGGTCAGGGGTTCGATTCCCCTCAGCTCCACCAAGAATCCAGCTCCACCAAGAATTCAGCTCCACCAAGAATTCAGCTCCACCAGAAATGCTCGTACGAACAAGATGAGGCTCGGCCCGGTTATCCGGGCCGAGCCTCATTTGTTCGGTGCGTCTGGGATCAGTTGGAGGAACCAGCGCCCAGCAGGTCGATGATCGGGATGTCCGATGCGGAGCTTCCCGTGGTGCTGCCGGTGGAGAGAAGGCTGGAGATGAATGCTGCGAGATCCATGCGGTGAGCTCCTTGTACTGAAGGGGTGTTGTTCGCGAACGTCGTCGGCACTGACACCGACAAGAAGTATTGATACAGGATTCAATTCGGTCACGTCCACGGTTACGGAAGAAATCATCCCACTGCAGTCTGTTTTTGAGAGGTATCACAAGCAACTGGTCTCGGCGGGGCCATCCGATCGTGATGAATTACTGGTCTGTGGGCACAGTCCGTCGTGATGGCGGGGAGATCGAACCGGTAGGCTTTGGCCGGAAAATGTTTCAATCAGTATCGATGGTCGACGTCTACTGGGGAAGCGTCACCCCGGTCGCGGGCTTGTTCGCCGCGACCCCGAGGTAGTGGAGTGGTGTATGGCTTTCGAGATCGTCGACCTCGAAGAAACCTGGGTTGCCGGTCTTCCGGTTCGCAGCCCCAAGCGTGCGCTGGGGCGGCTGAACGACCCTGCTCTCGATCAGGCGTGGTCCTCCGTTCTGAAGCAGGACATCGGTGGCCCACTTGCCTCCGTCTACACCGATTTCGCACCGGGCATCGGCTCGTACAACACCCAGATCGTCGGTTACCGCTGTTCGGCACTCTCCGAGGTCACGCGGGGGCATCTGGTCGCGCGTATCCCGGCCGCCAAATACGCCAAGTTCTCGTCCGTCGGCCATTTCCCGGATGTGATGGTCCGGTTGTGGCAGCAGATCGAGCACGCGGAAGAGCAGCACGAGATCACGCGTACGTTCACCGCCGATTACGAGTGTTATCCGCACGCCTACAAGATCGACCTCTATCTGTCGATCGAGCAGTCGGGGACGCGGGCGTGAGTCATCGAGTGACCGCACGTAGCGCGGAGCTGTTCGGCGGCCTCGTCGCGCCCAGGATCACCCCGGGCGCAGAGGCCAGCACCAGCGAGCTGTTCCGGTTCCTGCGCGAACGAATTCGCGATCAGCACTTGGGGCCTGTCGACATCAGCACCGTGTACGTCCCGGACGCGGCCGGTGATTACAACGCGGTCGTCGCAACGCCGTTCGATTCTCCGTCGGACGTTCCGGTGGGTGACGTATTCGTATCCGTACCCAGTGGGGTGTATGCGGTATTCGTCCCCGATGGGGTAATTCAAGACCCCATCGAGGACGTGTGGGCCCAGGTCGAGGACGCCACAGCTAATGGCGAGCTATTCCGGGCATACAAAGAAGACATCGAAGTCGTTACAAAAACCGGCGAAGTGGAACTTTATATTTCGATAGTTATCTGATTCGTCCAACGCGTCACTTATTCGTCACTCGTGGATCACAATAGTGATACATGTGAGGTTAGTATTGTCCTGCGCAACCGGACTGTCGGGTGGGTCGGCGAATTCGAAAACACGGGTTCGGAGCATTCCTCGAGCGGTCTCAGCAGGGCGGCGTCGGTGTCATGAGTAGGCAACTGAGCAGGGGTGAGTAGTTCATGGTTAGGCAACTGAGGGCAGAAGCCACGCGTGCAGCAGCATTGCGGGCGGCCGCAGATCTTTTTCTCGAGGTCGGACACGCAAATGCCACACTGAGCCAGGTGTCGGCGAAGTCCGGAGTGACCAAAGGCGCTCTGTATTTCCATTTCGCGTCCAAGGAAGAGCTCGCTCGCGCCATCGTCGACGAGGGCCATGAGCGCGTCTCCACCGCATGTGCCGGCCTCGTGGATTCGCGGTCGCCCGCACTCGAGTCGGTCATCGGCATCTCCTACTCCGTCCTCGAACTCGCCGCGTCGGATCCGCTGGTCCGCGTGATGTACCGCCTGCAGATGGAGATCGACGGTTCCGAGACGGCACGCGGCAGTGTGTTCGGCACCTGGGGCAACATCTTCGAGCACCTCTTCGACCGTGCGATCGAGCACGGGGACGTGGCCGACCATCTGGATTCGTCCAACGCAGCCCTTCTCGTGTGCGAGATGCTCGCCGGCGTGTTGATGGTGTCCGAGGCTCAGTCGACGTTGGAAACCGCGCCGTCGAGGATGGAGAAGGTGTGGAACACCGTTCTGCCGTCTCTGGTGCCGCCGAACAAGCTCGGATACTTCCGCGAATTCGCGGCCCGCAGCCTGTCCAGTTTCGTTCCTGCCTCCGAGCTGGTGAACGAGTCCGTCCACGTCTGACGCCTGCTTGCGGAGTCTCGGAACCAGGCGGACACTGTGTGACATGAACCACACAGCACTGACCGAGCATCGAATGTCCGACGCCGAGCTCCGCAAAGCAATCAAGACGCTGCAGAGCAGGGCCGACGACGCCCGCCATCGCGGAGACGAGGACGATGCGACGCGCATCGAATCGACCGTCGCCGATTACCGTGAGGAAATGTCGAAGCGCCTCTAGCCGAATCGTTCGGTTTTGATGCGTGGCGGTAGGTGGCCGTCCTGCACCAGCAGGTCTGCTGCTGCCTCGACGAAGCCTGTCGGTCCACACACGAAGCACGACGGCGCGAACTCGGCGGGCCATCCGTCGGCGACGAGATCGTCCGACGTCAGTCTGCCGACGCGGCCTCGGTACCCGTCGGGTGCCTCCCTGGTGAAGCGGTATGCGACGTCGATCCCGCCTGGCATCGAGCGAAGCTCGGACGCGTACATGACCTCCGCGGGTGTGCGTACCGAATAGACGAGGCGGAAGGGAGTCTTGCGTACCGCCGTCCTGCGGGCGCGAAGCATCGACATCAGAAGAACGACGCCGGAGCCGCCTGCCAGGAGCAACACCGGGGAAGGGTCGGATTCGTTCCAGACGAACCATCCGCCGATCGGTCCGCGCATTTCGACCTGCTCGCCGACCTCGAGGACCCCGGTGAGATACGGCGACACCTCGCCGTCGTCGACGTTCTGAACGGTGAGCGCGACGGTTTTGCCGTCCGTAGGAGTTGCTATCGAGTAACTACGCTGCGCCGAGTAACCGTCCTCGGCGGTGAGGCGCACGTCGACGTGCTGCCCCGGCAGGTGGCCCGGCCAGTCCGGAATGTCGAAGACGAGGGTCTCGGCGGTCGAGGTTTCCCTGATCTTCGCGACGAGTGTTGCAATCAGCCATTTCAATCTCCCTGATACCTCTGCTCCTGCCACGGATCGCCGTAGTCGTGGTACCCGTTGCGTTCCCAGAACCCGGGCTCGTCGCGCATGAGCAAGGTCAGCTTCTCGATCCACTTGGCCGATTTCCAGAAGTACAGGCCCGGAACGAGCAGGCGCGCCGGCCCACCGTGCTCGGGGTGCAGCGGTGTGCCGTCGTATTCGTATGCGAGCCAAGCCTTTCCGTTGCGCAACTCGCTCAGCGGCAGGTTGGTGGTGTACCCGTCACGCCCATGGGCCATCACGTGGGTTGCGGTGGTCTCTATCCCGTCCAACACCGTGTCCAGTGACACCCCGCGCCACCGAGTGTCCAACTTGGACCACTTGGTGACGCAGTGGATGTCCACCGTCGGCTTCTCCGCGGGCAGAGCGCGCATCTCGTTCCACGTCCAACGATGCTTCTCGCCGCGCTCGGTGACGACCGTGAACTCCCAACCCTCGGTACGAACGCGAGGGGTAGGCCCGACGGACAGAACCGGGAAATCGTCGGTTCGGTACTGGCCGGGCGGGATACGGGACGAGTCGCCTCTGTTCTTGCCGACGAATCCCCTCGACACTATTGCCATCGGACCAGTCTCCTCCGTCGACACCACCAGCGACAACCGGGCGGGCGCGTAGGGTGCGAAGGACACATTCTTCGAGTTCGTGGGGGACGAGACACACGATGACCATCAAGGATCTGCGCGGAAAGAAGACGCTCGTCACGGGGGCGGGCAGCGGAATCGGGCGTGCCACGGCCATCGCCGCGTCCAAAGCGGGCGCAGCGCTGTACCTCACCGATATCAACGAGGTGGGATTGAAGGAGACCGTCGCGGCGGTCGGCTCGTCGGTCGAGATGTACGAGGCCTTCGACGTCTCGGACTACGAGGCCGTGACGTCGTTCGCGTCCACAGTGCACGAGTCCGTCGACAGCCTCGACATCGTCATGAACGTCGCAGGGATCTCGGCGTGGGGAACGGTGGAGAACCTCGAGCATAGGCACTGGAAGTCGATGATCGACGTCAACCTCATGGGCCCGATCCACGTCATGGAGAACTTTCTTCCCGCGATGGTGAAGGCAGGCCGCGGTGGTCATCTGGTCAACGTCTCGTCCGCGGCCGGTCTCATTCCACTGCCGTGGCATGCCGCCTACAGCGCCAGCAAATACGGATTGCGCGGAGCCTCGGAAGTCCTGCGCTACGACCTCAAGCGGCACGGCATCGGCGTCAGCCTCGTCGTACCGGGCGGGGTCAAGACCGGCCTGGTGAACACCGTGGAGATCGCGGGCGTCGACCGCGAGGATCCGCGAGTGCAGAAGCTGCAGCATCGATTCGAGAAACGCGCCGTCGAACCCGATGTGGTGGCGGACGCGATCATCACGGGAATCGTCAAGAACCGCTATCTGGTCTACTCGTCCAACGACATTCGCTTCGGGTACTGGTGGGCTCGAAAGTTCGCGCCGCCCTACGAGTTCGTGCTGCAGAAGGCCAACGACCAGTTCGGGAAATTGCTGAAGAAGTCATAGGTCGACGTCCAGACGACGTGCGCCCGGTCCACTACCTGCCAACTCGTCGCCCGGATTGGCGAGCGCGCAACTGGAGAGCGACAGGCAGCCGCACCCGATGCAGCCCGTCAGATCGTCTCGGAGCCTGACGAGTTGCTCGATGCGGCGGTCCAGGTCGGCATGCCAGTGGCCCGAGAGCTTGGCCCAGTCGCGTTTGGTGGGTGTCCGCTCCTCCGGGAGGTCGGCCAACGCGTCGCGAATGCGTGACAATGGAATGCCGACCTTCTGCGAGATGCGGATGAACGCAACGCGCCGCAGAGTGTCGCGGTGGTAGCGGCGTTGGTTTCCCGACGTGCGTCGGCTGGTGATGAGACCCTGCTTTTCGTAGAAGTGCAAGGCCGACACCGCAACTCCGCTGCGCTCGGACAGTTGGCCTGGGCTCAGTTCACGTACTTTCCAGTCGGGCATCGGCATACCTCGACATTACTTGCGCTTACAGAACCTCGCGCACCTTGTCGGCAGGCCGAGCGAGCACAGTGCCCTTGTCCGTCACGACGATCGGACGTTCGATGAGGATGGGGTGTTCGACCATTGCTGCAACGAGAGCCTCCTCGGATGCATCCTTCAAACCGAGTTCCTTGTAGAGCGCCTCTTTTCGACGGATCGCCTGGGAGGCCGTCAGGCCCGCGTCGTCGAGAATCTTGCGCAGGCCGTCCTTGGTGGGCGGAGTCTCGAGGTACTTCACGACGGTCGGCTCGATCCCCGCTTCCTGGATGGCCTTCAATACGGTGCGCGAGGTGTTGCATCGGGGATTGTGGTAGATGGTCGCAGACGAAGTCATGGACATAGATAGTGCCACTGTTTGTGGTCCGAGTCGGTCGGGTAGTCGAGTGCAATGACTGATCGACGAGTAGTGATCGCAGGCGGACACGGCAAGATCGCGCAGCACCTGATTCAGGTTCTCACGGCACAGGGCGATCGAGCGGTGGCATTGATTCGAAATCCCCATCATGTCGACGCCGTAACGGCGTTGGGCGCACTTCCCGAGGTCGTGGACCTCGAAAGCGCATCGGTGGACGACGTCGCTGCCCTGCTGCACGACGCCGATGCCGTGGTCTTCGCAGCGGGCGCCGGCCCGTCCGGCGGCGTAGAGCGCAAGGACACCGTCGACAGGGCGGCGTCGGTGTTGCTGGCCGACGCGGCAGAGAAGGCGGGTGTTGCTCGGTTCGTGCAGATCAGCTCGTTCGGAGCGGGTGAACCGGTTGCGGACGACGCCGAAGACACCTGGAAGGCGTACATCGCTGCGAAAACGGCGGCCGAGGAAGACCTGAAGTCCAGGCAGAAGTTGGACTGGACCATTGTGCGTCCCGGTGGATTGACGGACGACGAGCCGACCGGCCACGTCACATTGACGGCGCCGCCGCTGGAGCGTGGGACGGTTCCGCGCGCTGACGTCGCTGCCGTCATCGCAGCGCTGATCGAAGCTCCGGCCGCCGCAGGCAAGACCCTGATGTTGACGTCGGGCGATACCACCGTGGAGGACGCTGTCTCCGCGGCCTAGTCGCGTGGGTGCGTGATAGAAAGTCCAGCATGCGCATCCACGTCGACCCTGCGTCCGGGACTCCGTTGTTCGAGCAGGTCAGGTCGGGGATTCTCGATCTGGTACGCAGCGGGGAACTGGTCGCGGAGACCAAGATTCCGACGGTGCGCGGTCTGGCCGAGGAACTGTCCATCGCTCCGCACACCGTTGCGAAGGCGTACAAGGAACTCGAGGCGCAAGGCGTCATATCCGCTCGCGGGCGTCTGGGGACGTTCATAGCCTCCGGTGGTGACCCCACCGAGGACAATGCGGCGCGCGCCGCGCGCAGATACGTGACCGAGCTGCGTGCCCTCGGTCTGTCCGACGACAGGATTCGGAGCCATGTCGACACAGCACTAAGTTGACGCTTCAACATAACTGTGCCAGGGTAGGCCCGTTCCCATTTGCCGTGCCCGAAGGATCTGACATGAACTCGACCATCTTCCGCGACATCGCAACTCTCGTTGCCCGAATTGGCCTGGGCATCGTGTTCATTGCCCACGGGTGGCAGAAGCTCAACACCAACGGCCTCGACGCAACCAAGGCCGGCTTCGAAGGTATGGGCGTGCCGTTGCCCGCAGTCTCCGCGTACTTCGCCACCTTCGTCGAACTGATCGGCGGCGTGGCGCTGGTAGTCGGCATCTTCACCCCGATCATCGGCATCCTGCTGTTCCTCGACATGCTCGGCGCATTCCTGTTCGTGCACTACGACCTGGGTGTGTTCGTCGCCGAAGGTGGCTACGAGCTCGTCGTCGCACTCGGCGTCGCCTCCCTGTTGATCGCTGCGGTCGGTGCAGGACGCTTCAGCCTCGACGCCGCAACCGGCGGCCGGACGAGCTTCGCGAAATCGCGCGCCTGACCCCTGTGCTCGACCCGAACCCTGGGACCTACTCGGAAATTCGCCACGCCACCACGGTGTTAGTGCTTCACTTCACCTATGGCAACGAATACCGAGCGGTCCCAGGGTTCCGTCGTTTCCGGCTCGACACCGCACCCACCGCGGACGGACTACCTGGTGTTCGGTACCACCGCGGCGATAACCGCCGCCATTCTGGTGTGGGGTCTGCTCGCCGCCGACTCGCTCGAATCCACGACGTCCTCCATCCTGAGCTGGCTGGTGACCAACATCGGGTGGCTGTTCATCATCGCGGCCTCGGGGTTCGTCGTGTTCTCGATCTACCTCGCAGTCAGCAAGTTCGGCAAGATCCCGCTCGGACAAGACGGCGAGAAGCCGGAATTCAAGACCGTCAGCTGGATCGCCATGATGTTCAGCGCCGGCATGGGGATCGGATTGATGTTCTTCGGCGTCGCAGAACCCCTCTCTCACTTCGTCTCTCCGCCACCGGGATCGGACGGCACCGTCGGGGCTGCGATGGCCACGACGATGTTCCACTGGAGCCTGCATCCGTGGTCCATCTACGCGGTGGTCGGCCTCGCCGTGGCCTACGGGACGTATCGACGCGGCCGCAAGCAGCTGATCAGTTCGGCGTTCATCCCCTTGCTCGGGCGCCGCGCGGAGGGCCCCATCGGCAAGGTCATCGACATCCTCGCGATCTTCGCCACCATGTTCGGCACTGCAGCGTCGCTCGGCCTCGGCGCACTTCAGATCGGCTCGGGATTCCAGGTTCTCGGCTGGCTGGGGGAGGCGGGCACGCTGTTGCTCGTCGCGATCGTGGCACTGTTGACGCTCGCATTCGTCGCCTCGGCTGTCTCTGGCGTCGCGAAAGGCATCCAGTGGCTGTCCAACATCAACATGGTGCTGGCGTTGGTTCTCGCGGTCTTCGTCTTCGTCCTCGGACCGACCGTGCTGATCCTCAATCTGATTCCGACGACCATCGGTGACTACGCCAGCCAGCTCGTGCACATGTCGGCTCGGTCCGCAGCGGCCGGCGACGGCGGCGAGACCGCCACCTGGCTGTCGTCGTGGACCATCTTCTACTGGGCGTGGTGGGTGTCCTGGACGCCGTTCGTCGGTATGTTCCTCGCACGAATCAGCCGCGGCCGTACCGTCCGTGAGTTCGTCATCGGCGTGATCCTCGTTCCCAGCACGGTCAGCCTGGTCTGGTTCTCGATCTTCGGTGGCGCCGGGATCGCCGAACAACAGAACGGAATCGATCTCGCCGGCCGGGACAGCAGCGAGTCCCAATTGTTCGGAATGCTCGAAAACCTGCCCGTCGCCGGGATTTCGAGTGTGCTGGTGATGGTGCTCGTGGCCATCTTCTTCGTCTCCGGAGCCGACGCCGCATCGATGGTGATGGGCACGCTGAGCCAACGCGGAAGTCAGGAACCGAGCAGATGGATCGTCGTGTTCTGGGGCGTGCTGACCGGCGGGATCGCCGCGCTGATGCTGTGGACCGGAGGTGCCGACGCATTGAACGGTTTGCAGACCATGACGATCATCGCCGCCGCGCCGTTCGTGCTCGTGATGATCGGGCTGTGCGTCTCGCTCTACCGCGACCTCTCCCGCGACCCCCTTGTGAGTGGAACTCGGACTCCGGGTCGCTCCGCCGGCTCCGCTCCAGGCTTACGTTTCGGCTCACGTGCGGGGAAAGGGGCCTAACGCCAGGACGGCAACCAGAGCTGCTGCTGCCACAGATCAGGAGTGATGGGCATTCCCGTCAGGATCGGCCACAACCAGATGAAGTTCGCCACGACGAGTGCCACGTAGAGACACACGAGCATCAGCCCCGTGCCACGCCGCTCCGCCGACGCGCGCGCCCGGCCGATGATCTGCCCCAGAATCAGTGCGAATCCCATGACCATGAACGGCGCGAGCGCGACAGCGTAGAAGTAGTACATCTGTCGATCCAGCGTGGCGAACCACGGCAGATACGCCGCGCCGTAGCCGGTCAGCACGACGGCGAATCGCCAGTCCCGACGGACCAGCATCATCCACAGGCACCACAGCAGCATCGGTACGGCGAGCCACCACATGGCCGGGGTGCCGATGAGCATGATCGCCTTGACGCACGAGCTCGCCGAGCATCCCTGCACGGTGTCGCCCTCGGCGAAGTAGTACAGCATCGGCCGCAGACCCATCGGCCACGTCCACGGCTTCGACTCCCACGGGTGGACGTTGCCCGCGGAGTTCGTCAGACCCGAGTGGAACGTGAGCACGTTTCCGCTGTAGTACCACAGCGAGCGCAGCGCAGCGGGCACGAACGAGAACGGCCCGTCCGTGCCGATCTGGTTGCCGACGGCATGCCGGTTCACGCTGGTCTCGCTGGCGAACCACCCTGCGTAGGTGCACAGATACACGATCAGCGGGATCACCACCAGCGCGTAGAGCGCAGGACCGATGTCGCGCACTGCCGTGCCGACCCACGGCCGCTGCACCCCGCTCGCACGCCGTGCCGCGAGGTCGAACGCGACCGACAACAACCCGAAGAACACGATGAAGTAGATCCCGGACCACTTGGTTCCGCACGCCAGACCCAACAGGATGCCCGCGCCGAATCTCCACCAGCGCACCCCCATTCGCGGGCCGTACACGCTGGCGGCGATGCGACCCTCCGCCCGGACCTTCGCCATGCGTCGTCGAACGTCGTCTCGGTCGACGACCAGACATCCCATCGCGGCCGTGACGAAGAACGCCAGAAAGATGTCCAACATCCCGATGCGCGACGAGACGAACGTGACACCGTCGACGGTCAGCAGAATGCCGGCGATCGCACCGACCAGAGTCGAGCGAGCAAGACGCCGCACGATCCGAATCACGATCAGTACCAGTAGAGTTCCCGCAACCGCCGCGGAGAACCGCCAGCCCCACCCGTTGTAGCCGAAGAGCGCCTCGCCGACGGCGATCAACTGCTTTCCGACCGGAGGATGAACCACCAATCCGTACCCGGGGTTGTCCTCGATCCCACCACCGGTGAACACCTGCCAGCCCTGCGGCGCGTAATGCTTCTCGTCGAACACCGGAGTACCGGCATCGGTGGGGTAGCGCAGCATCGCGAACCGCGTGACGGCCGCGAGCGCAGTGATCACCAGCGTGACGATCCAGCCCCGCCGACGATCGGTGTCGCGGTAGTAGTCGGCAGCGGGTGTACTCGGCCCCGGACTGACTACGTATCGCTCGGTCGACTCGCGTAGGGCCACACACCGATCGTAGGGGGCGAGGCCCGGTGGAGAAGAATGGGCGCCATGCTGATCCTTGCCGCAACACCGATGGGCGATCTGGGTGACGCGTCCCAGCGACTCCGCGACGCCTTGGCCACGGCCGACGTCGTCGCAGCCGAAGACACCCGCCGGACGAAACAACTGGCCTCGGGGCTCGGGGTCGCCATCACCGGCAAGATCGTCAGCTTCTACGACCAGGTGGAAACGTCCCGGCTTCCCGGACTGGTCGACGCTGTCCGCGACGGCAAGTCCGTCCTGCTCGTCACCGACGCCGGAATGCCGTCGGTGAGCGATCCCGGCTACCGACTCGTCGCCGCATGCGTCGACGCCGACCTACCGGTGACGTGCCTACCCGGCCCGTCCGCCGTCACGACCGCCCTGGCGCTCTCCGGACTGCCCGTCGAACGCTTCTGCTTCGACGGTTTCCCCCCGCGCAAACAAGGCGGCCGACGCCGATTCTTCGAAACCCTGGCCGCCGAATCGCGCGCCTGCGTCTTCTTCGAGGCCCCTCATCGCCTCTCCGACTGCCTCGCCGACGCCGTCGCGGTACTCGGCCCCGATCGCCGCGCCGCGGTCTGCAGAGAGCTCACCAAGACCTACGAAGAGGTCAAGAGAGGCACCCTCGGCGAACTCGCCGACTGGGCCGCCGACGGCGTACGCGGAGAAATCACCGTCGTGCTCGCCGGAGCCGTCGCCGTGGCGTCGGAACCGGAAGACCTCATCGACGACGTCGAGGAGCTGGTGGCGTCGGGCATGCGGTTGAAGGACGCATGTGCCCAACTGGCAGTCGACGGCGTGTCCAAACGGGATCTCTACGAGGCGGTCTTGGCTGCGAGAAGCTCAGCCGACGACTTGCTGACGTAGCCCTTCGGTGGCGGCCGCGAGGATGGTCTTGGTGCCCTTCTTGACGAGGAAACCGGGGATCGGCATCTTCGGGTCGACCGTCAGCGAGAACGTCACGTGCGTTCCCTTGTCGGTCGGCGTGAGGGTGTACTCGCCGTGCTGGGACTTCTGCTGCGAACCCTCGACGAGGTCCCAGACGACTTTGTCCTCCGCCCACGTGTATTCGACGGTCTGCTCGTCGTTGATCCCGAGAATCGATACCGACATCTTCACGTGATGCGGCTTGCCGTCGTCGAATCGGTCGATGATCTCGATCTTCTTGTGGACAGGCGACCACGCGGGCAGCCCTTCGACGTCCATGAGTACGTCCAACACCGCTGCCGGCTCGGCTGCGATGTCGACCTCTGTATCTGCTGTGACTGCCATGAGAAGAAAGGTAACTCAGGCGGAGTCGGCAGTGGCGGACATTGGGCTGTGGGCTTTGACGAATGCGCCGAATTTGCGGACCGCGCGGTGCGCTTCGGGCACGAAGTCCGCGGCCTGGAACACGTGTACCTGGTTGTCCCACACCTGAAGTTCGCAGTCGACGCCTGCTGCGGCGAGACGCTCTGCCATCAGTTCGGCGTCGGCGAGCACCATCTCCGTCGAGCCTGCCTGGATCAGGACCGGGGGTAGGCCGACGAGATCGGCGTCGACGGGTGAAACTCGTGGTCCCCGTTCGCCTTCGACGACGATGCGAGCGTCCACGCGGTCGGCGAGGACCGTCAGGGCGGGTACGGCCCCGGCGGGGAAGACTGCGCACTTCGATGCGTTGGCGTGCTCGAGTTTGCCGCTGGGGTCCATGTCGGTCAGCGGCGACATGGTGGCGATACCAGCCGGTGTCGGTAAGCCGAGATCACGCAGCATCAGGGCGACCATGAAGGCGAGGTACCCGCCTGCGGAGTCGCCGGCGATGACGATCTGGTCGGCGCGGTACCCGGATTCCAGTAAAAAGCGGAAACCGTCGACGCCGTCCTCCACCGCATGGGCAATGGGGTTGCGCGGCATCATCCGGTAGTCGACCGACAGAACGGGGGCGTCGGCGCTGGCCGAGATGCGTGAGGTCAGCCGCCGGTGGCTGTTCAGCCCGCAACAGACGAACGCGCCTCCGTGCAGATAGAGCACCACGCGGTCGTTGGAAACGCCCTCGGCGCGGATCCATTCCGCATCGCACTCGGCGAGCGCGATCTTGCTGTGGCGGGTTCCCTTGAGCGGCGGAACAAGCATTCCCGCGTAGTCGACGAGGCCCATCGGCCACGGAAGAGCGGACGTCTTGGACCACACCGTGAGGAACGGACGAACCGTCAGCTGCAAATATGTCGAGAGAGCGCGCGAATGGATGCTGCGACCGTGCATGTCGAGCCTGGTGGGGACGCCTCTGGGCGTCGGCTGGGGCAGAGCGGTGAGCACGGTGGTCATCGTCCTCGCCTCCATTTCGCGTCTTCTTGGAACTCCTGGTAACGGACAATAACCCGTGACCTAGTCTGTCTAAACATGCGGTCGTGTTCGATGTCACACCGTGATCGAAACTAGGCGGAAAGGTGATCGCAGATGGCGCTCATGCCTGTTACCGAGTCCATGTTCTTGATCGCGGAGTCTCGCGAACACCCTATGCACGTCGGCGGGTTGCAGTTGTTCGTTCCGCCTGGTGACCCCCACGAACTTGCAGAAGAAATCCACAAACAATTCACAACGGGCGACGTCCACGAACTGTTTCGAAAACGTCCTGGCCGACCGGTGAACGTCATGGGAAGCCTCGCCTGGTCGAGGGAAGACGACATCGATTTCGAATATCACGTGAGGCGCGTCGTACTGCCCGCTCCGGGCCGGATTCGAGAACTCTTCCAATTCCTCTCCCTGCACCACAGTGCACCCCTCGACCGGTACCGGCCGATGTGGGAACTGCACATCATCGAGGGCCTCGCCGACGGTCGGATCGCGCTCTACACCAAGGTCCACCACTCGCTCGTCGACGGTGTCTCCGCGCTCAAGCTGATGATGAACACCCTCACCCCCGACCCGGACGACCGCACCGGCGTCGCCACGTGGGATCCGTCGCTGTTCAGGGAGAAGAAGCACAAGGAAGCGCCGGGGGCGCTGGAAAGGGTCTCCGGAGGGCTGTCCCTCGGTCGCAAGCTCGCCGGCGACATCGCGGACTTCGTGCCTGCCGCAGCACGATTGGGCGTACGCGCCGTCCGCAACGAAGGTGCGCAACTGCCGCTGCGTGCCCCGCGAACGATGTTCAACGTGCCGATCGGTGGTGCGCGACGCTTCGCGGCCGAAAGCTGGTCCGTCAGCCGAATGAACGCGGTCGCAAAGGCATTGGACGTGACCCTGAACGACATTCTGCTCGCCATGTGCTCGGGAGCCCTACGGGGATATCTGATCGATCAGGACGCTTTGCCTGACTCGCCCTTGATTGCAATGGTTCCCGTCTCGCTCCGCAAACCAGGCGAGGACAGTGGGCCGGGCAACTCGGTGTCCACCATCCTGTGCAATCTCGGTACACACCAACCGGATCCGCTCGACAGGCTCGCCACCATCACCGACTCCACCGTCAAGGGCAAGGACATGATGCGAGAGTTCAACACTCTCGAATCACTCGCCTTCGGCGCCGTCACCATGCTGCCGCTGCTGTTCGGACCGGTACCCGGCTTCGTCAACAACACCCCGCCGCCGTTCAACGTCATCATCTCCAACGTCCCGGGAACGAAGGACGAACTGTACTGGAACGGCGCCAAACTCGACGGAATCTACCCGGCCTCCATCGTCTGCGACGGCATGGCACTGAACATCACCGTCGCAAGCAACGGCGACTCGCTCAACTTCGGTCTCATCGGCTGCCGCCGCAGCGTCCCACACCTGCAGCGCATGCTCACACACCTGGAGAACTCACTGGAGGAACTGGAAAAAGCCGTATCCGTTGATCCGGCGTAGTCACCCGCCCCCTGCCCTGTCTCGCCCGGCCCCCGTTCGGCATGAATGGCACATGCCAACTGTCCAGACGTTGCTACGGACCATCGATGCCCGAACAGGGGATGAGGGGCGAACCCTCAGGCGTCCTTCACCTCGTACTTGGGGAAGACCGGTGACGGAGCGGGCAATGGCGAACCCGGCACGATGCGGGTGCCGATGTCGGAGAACTGGTTCGCCGGGCCGCCGAGGAGTTCGAGGATGCGAGCGGCCGACCCCGGCATGACGGGCTGGACCAGGATGCCGACGATCCGCAGGACTTCGAGCGTCACGTACAGCACGGTGGCCATACGGTCCGGGTCGGTCTTGCGCAGCACCCACGGTTCCTGCTGGGAGAAGTAGCGGTTGGTCTCGCCGAGTACCGACCAGATCGCTTCCAGTGCCGTGTGCAGCGCTTGAACGTCGAATTCCCGACGGCAGATCTCGAGCAGAGCATCCGCGCGGGCCAACAGGGCTTCGTCGTCGGCCGTGAACGGCCCCGGCGTCGGGACCTTTCCTTCGAGGTTCTTGGCCACCATCGTCAACGAGCGCTGCGCGAGGTTGCCGAGCTCGTTGGACAGGTCGGCGTTCATGCGGGTGACGATGGCCTCGGCGCTGTAGCTGCCGTCCTGGCCGTAGGAGACCTCGCGGAGGAGGAAGAAGCGCAGCGGATCGAGGCCGAACTCGTCGACGAGCGCGAACGGGTCGACGACGTTGCCGACCGACTTCGACATCTTCTCGCCCTTGTTGTTCAGGAATCCGTGGACGAACACGCGCTTCGGCAGTTCGATGCCCGCGGACATGAGGAACGCCGGCCAGTACACGGTGTGGAAGCGCGTGATGTCCTTGCCGATGATGTGCAGGTCGGCCGGCCAGTACTTCGTGAACTTCTCCGACGAGCCGTCCGGGTAGCCGACGCCGGTGAGGTAGTTGGTCAGGGCGTCGACCCAGACGTACATGACGTGCTCGGGATCGTTCGGGACCTGGACACCCCAGTCGAACGTGGTGCGCGAGATCGACAGGTCCTTCAACCCGCCCTTGACGAAGCTGACGATCTCGTTGCGCCGAGTGTTGGGCGCGATGAAGCCCGGGTTGGTCTCGTACAGCTCGAGCAACTTGTCCTGGTACGCCGACAGCTTGAAGAAGTATGTCGACTCCTCGGTCCACTCCACCGGCGTGTTCGTCTCGGTGGCGACGCGGGTCCCGTCGTCGGCGACGGTCGTTTCGCCCTCGGTGTAGAACGCCTCGTCGCGCACCGAGTACCACCCGGAGTACGTGTCCAGGTAGATGTCACCGCGTTCGACCATCTTCGACCAGATCGCCTTGCTTGCCTCGTGGTGATCGGCGTCCGTCGTGCGGATGAATCGGTCGTAGGAGATGCCGAGTGTCTCGTCGAGCTTCTTGAACACGTCCGAGTTGCGTGTCGCGAGGTCGCGGACGTCGATGCCTTCCT
This sequence comes from Rhodococcus sp. 14-2470-1b, assembly GCF_002259415.1. Lineage (GTDB taxonomy): Bacteria > Actinomycetota > Actinomycetes > Mycobacteriales > Mycobacteriaceae > Rhodococcoides. The sequence goes on along the minus strand of NZ_NPFY01000006.1, from coordinate 35,898 downwards.
TGACGGCCGTCTGCTGCATCTTCAGGCCGTGCTCGTCCGTGCCGGTCAAGAACATGACGTCGTATCCGTCGAGTCGCTTGAATCGAGCGATCACGTCCGTCGAGATGTACTCGTATGCGTGGCCGATGTGCGGGACACCGTTGGGGTACGCAATGGCGGTCGTGACGTAGAAGGTGGGCCGTGAGGCATCAGCTGGCGCAGTCATGGTGCGCCTACTCTATCGACGTGAGTAGAGAACGTCCTGCACCACCTTTGCCGGAGGCGCTGTCGCCGCTCGTCGACGCGCACACACACCTCGATGCCTGCGGCGCATCCGACGCCGCGAGCGTGGCCGAGATCCTGGATCGGGCCGAGTCCGTCGGCGTCGGGAGAGTCGTGACCGTCGCCGACGACCTCGAGGCCGCGCGCTTCGCCGTCGACGCCGCGAACTGGGATTCGCGGGTCTGGGCGGCCGTCGCGATTCACCCCACGCGGGCGAACGTGCTGGACGACGACGTCAAGGCGGAAATCGAGCGGTTGGCGTCGAATCCGCGGGTCGTGGCCGTCGGCGAAACGGGGCTCGACTACTACTGGCCGGGCAAGCTCGACGGATGCGCGACCGTCCCCGAGCAGCAGGACGGTTTTCGCTGGCACATCGACCTCGCGAAGCGGCTCGGTAAGCCGTTGATGATCCACAACCGCGAGGCCGACGACGACCTGCTGTCCGTGTTGAAGGACGAGGGCGCGCCGGAGACGGTGATCTTCCATTGCTTCTCCTCGGGTCCGGACACCGCGCGAGCGTGCATCGATGCGGGCTACGTGCTCAGCCTGTCCGGCACGGTCAGCTTCAAGAACGCCCATGCACTGCGCGAAGCGGCCGTGCTCATTCCCGACGGTCAGCTTTTGGTCGAGACCGACGCACCGTTCCTGACGCCGCATCCGTTCCGCGGTGCACCGAACGAGTCGTACTGCCTGCCGTACACAGTGCGTGCCTTGGCGGACATCCGCGGCGACGATCCGGACGAGCTGGCGTCGCACGTCACTGCCAACGCCGAGCGGGTGTACGGCCTCTCCTGACGTTACTTTCGCTCACCTTCCAGTCATCCGCTCGTGTTGCAACCTGTGCGAGTGACTGAAACGTGTGCGGCAGCGGCCCCGGGTGACCGAATGTGACATTCGCTCCGGTGAGGGCGAGCAGAGTTGCGGTAGCTCCATCAATTCGTTACCGTACCGTGATCCAGCCGACGGGCTCTGCCCGAAGAACTCAGGAATTGCTTGTGTCCAGTATTGCCCGCCTGAACTCCTCCAGGTCCACGATGTTGTACCTGGTGGTCGCTGCGCTGCTGGCCACTCTGATCGTCGGGGGCGCCACCGCGGTCGCACGTCACAAAACGGTGACGATCGACGTCGATGGCGAAATGATCACGCTCAGCACCATGACGGGAGACGTCAACGGTGCTCTGCAGGCCGCAGGCTACGAAACAGGCGACAAGGACCTCGTAGCACCCTCGGGTGACTCGGAATTGTCGGATGGTGAGACGGTCGTCCTCCGTCGCGCTCGTGAGCTCAGTGTGACGGTGGACGGCCGGCCTCAGCAGATCTGGACGACGGCTCTGACCGTCGACGAGGCGTTGCAGCAGATGGATCTGGCCGAGGACGTGCACGTGTCCGCGTCGCGCGGCGAACGTCTTCCGCTCGAAGGCACCGAACTGGACGTGGCGCTGCCCAAGGCAGTGTCCCTGGTCGACGGCGCCGCACCTGCCGCACCGCTGACCCTGGCTGCGCCCACCGTGCGTGAGTTCCTGGAGGAAGCGGGCAAACCGCTCGAGCAGGCCGACACCGTGACCCCCGCGCCGGACGAGAAAGTCGAGGACGGCACCGAGATCGTCGTCACCCGTGACCGTACCGAGACCAAGACCGAGACCACCGACGTCGAGCCTCCGGAGCAGCGCATCGAGGACCCGACGATGAACATGTCCAGGACCGTCGTCGAGAATCCAGGTTCGCCCGGCGTCTCCGACATCACCTGGGAAATCAACACCGTCAACGGCCAGGAAGTAGGCCGCGAGAAGGTCGACGAGGACATCCAGGTTCCCGCGCAGCCCAAGGTCGTGCGTGTCGGAGCGAAACCGGGCACCGAGGTCCCGCCCGTCGAGAACGGTGCGATCTGGGATGCACTCGCGCAGTGCGAGGCGACCGGCAACTGGGCCATCAACACCGGCAACGGTTTCTTCGGCGGCGTGCAGTTCGACCAGAACACCTGGGAGCGCCAGGGCGGACTGAAGTACGCCCCGCGCGCGGACCTGGCCACCCGCGAGGAGCAGATCGCCATCGCGTCCGTCACGCAGAAGTCCCAGGGTTGGGGCGCATGGCCCGCGTGCACCTCGCGACTCGGCTATCGGTGACGAACCATCGAGTGACGGGTGCGTAGAGTTTTCACAGTGTCCGAACATGTGAGAGAACCCGCGGCGCTGCTCGGACCCGCGGAAGTACGGTCTCTCGCCGCAGAACTGGATGTCCGTCCCACCAAGCAACTCGGACAGAACTTCGTCCACGACGCCAACACCGTCCGACGCATCGTCGCCTCGGCGGGTGTCGGGGGAGCGGACACCGTGCTCGAGGTCGGTCCCGGACTCGGCTCGCTGACGCTGGCGCTGCTCGATGTCGCCGACGCTGTGATCGCGGTCGAGATCGATCCCAAGCTCGCTGCCCGCTTGCCGCAGACGGCAGCCGAACGAGCGCCGTCACACGCCGACCAGTTGACCGTCGTCGAGTTCGACGCGCTTCGGGTCACTGCTGCGGACATTCCCGGTGAACCGTCTGCTCTGGTCGCGAACCTCCCGTACAACGTCGCGGTTCCGGTTCTGCTGCACCTGTTCTCGCAGTTGCCTACGCTGCGCACTGCGCTGGTGATGGTGCAGGCCGAGGTTGCGGACAGGCTCGCGGCGGACCCGGGAAGCAAGATCTACGGAATCCCGAGCGTCAAGGCCAACTTCTTCGGCACCGTCAAACGTGCAGGCTCCGTCGGGCGTTCGGTGTTCTGGCCGGTGCCCAAGGTCGAATCAGGACTGGTTCGTATCGATCGGTATGCCGAGCCTCCGTGGCCGATGGACGACGAGCACCGCCGTCGTGTCTTCGCCGTCGTCGACGCAGCCTTCGCGCAGCGCCGAAAGACGTTGAGAGCAGCGCTCGCCGGATGGGCGGGTTCGCCGGCCGAGGCGGAGCGGCGTCTGCGTGAAGCCGACATCGACCCCAGTGCTCGCGGGGAAACCATCGACGCCGCAGCATTCGTGAGGTTGGCGGGCACTCGAGCCTGAGGGTTCACCCCTCCATCGCTCGACTGGCCCATTCATACGATCTGTCAGCTAGTGGGCGACATTCAGGCGCACACTCGCCAGATACCGCTCACTGAGAAGGCTGTGCCGCTGAGCCACTTTCAGGCATTCGTCGCGCAGTTCGGGCGGGTCGAGGACGGTGAACGGGGTGTCGAAGGCCGAGAGCCATCGTGCGATGGAGGCGAGTGAGTCACCGGACAGAATGAGTGTGCACGTGTCCTCCGAGCCGGATTCGAGAGTGCCCCACTGCTCGTCGACCATCGGTGCGATAGTTTCGATGGATGCCGCCAGCTCGATGCGTGCCTGCACTCGGCTGAAGGTGCGGTCGATTCCGGCGGCGACGAATGCCGCGGCCCCGCCGTCGGGAAGTGGTCGCGGGGTGAATCGTGGGCCGGTGGGGATCTTGGGTTCGAGCCTGTCCACGCGGAAGGAACGCCAGTCTTCGCGCATCAGGTCCCACCCGAGCAGGTACCAGCGTGCCCCCGAACGCACGAGGCTGTAGGGCTCGACTTCGCGACGGGCTTCGGTGCCGTCGTGGCGTCGGTAGTCGAACCTGAGGCGTTCGTGGTTGTGGCAGACCCCGGCGACGGTCGACAGCACCGTGGCGTCCACCGCGGACATCGCCGGGCGTTCGACGACGTCGATCCTCAGTGCATCGAGCCGGTGCTGTATGCGCGATGGCATCACCTGGCGCAACTTGGTCAGCGCGCGCAGCGACGCCTCCCCGATGCCCGCTACGGAGCCACCTGCTGCGGACTGGAGGCCGAAGGCGACGGCGAGGGCTTCGTCGTCGTCGAGGAGGAGTGGAGGCATCTCGGCTCCGGCGCCGAGTTGATAACCGCCGCCCACCCCGGCCGTCGCGTTCACGGGGTATCCGATCTCCCGGAGTTTGTCGACGTCGCGGCGGACGGTGCGCGGTGTGACGTTCAACCTGTCGGCCAGGTCGGCGCCGGCCCAGTCACGACGTGTCTGGAGCAGTGACAGCAGCTTGAGCAGCCGCGCAGATGTTTCCCGCATGGGTCCGATGATGACAGGTATTGCGGACGGATGCTGTCCTCGAACCGATGCTCGATTAGTCTTGAACACCGTGCTCTCCGTTGTCCACAGTCCCGTTGTCGTTCGGGCTCCGTCCAAGGTCAACCTGCATCTGTCCGTGGGTGACCTCCGCGAGGACGGTTACCACGAACTGACGACCGTCTTTCAGGCACTCTCGCTGTCCGACGAGGTCTCGGTGGTGCCGTCGCAGGGGCTGAAGGTGATCGTCAAGGGCGCCGACGCGAAGAGTGTGCCGACGGACGAGCGGAACCTCGTGTGGAAGGCCGCTGTGCTTCTGGCGGACAAGGTGGGGCGTGAGCCGCTGGTCGAGATCACCATCGACAAGGGCATTCCCGTCGCGGGTGGAATGGCCGGTGGTAGTTCCGATGCTGCAGCGACCCTCGTCGCACTCGATTCCCTGTGGAAGTTGGACCTCTCGCGCAGCGAACTCAGCGATCTCGCCGCGCAACTCGGCAGCGATGTCCCGTTCGTTCTGCACGGCGGAACAGCGGTGGGGACCGGTCGCGGCGAGAAGCTGCTTCCGGTGCTGTCTCGCAACAGTTTCCACTGGGTGCTGGCGCTGGCCAAGGGCGGCTTGCAGACTCCCTCCGTCTTCGCGGAACTGGACGAGCTGAGGGCGAAAGGCGATCCGCCCCGGTTAGGTGATCCGGATGCGTTGATGCAGGCATTGGTGAGCGGCGACGCGCACGCTCTCGCTCCGCTTCTGGGCAACGATCTCCAGGCCGCGGCGGTGTCGCTCCTTCCTCAGTTGCGCCGCACGTTGCGTGCAGGTCTGACCGCAGGTGCCCTGGCCGGGATAGTGTCCGGGTCCGGTCCCACCTGCGCATTTCTCTGCGCCGACTCCGATACCGCGGTGTCGGTCGGTGCTGAACTCTCCGGTGCAGGCGTCTGCCGTACCGTGCGTGTCGCGAGCGGACCCGTTCCCGGCGCTCGTGTTGTCACTAGTGAATCGATTGGTTTCCCCTGATGGTCAATCTCGTCAATCTCGAAAACGTCTCCAAGTCCTTCGGCGTCAAACCGCTGCTCGACGGCGTCTCGCTCGGTGTTCAGGAGGGCGAGCGCATCGGTATGGTCGGCCTCAACGGAGGCGGCAAGACAACCACTCTCGAAGTGCTCGCAGGTCTCGAACCGCCGGATTCCGGGCGCGTCAGCCGCGTCGGCGGGCTGCGGATGGCCGTCGTGACGCAGCGTGGGGTTCTGCCGCCGGGATCGACCGTCGGACAGGTCGTTCTGGATCCGCTCGGCATGGCCGAGCACGAGTGGGCGGGTGATTCGCGGGTCCGCAACATCCTGACCGGCATCGGTATCGCGGACCTCGGTCCGGCGGGCAGCTCGGGTCTCGACGCCACCATCGACAACCTGTCCGGCGGCGAGCGTCGCCGAGTCGCGTTGGCGGCGGCTCTGGTCCAGGATCTGGATCTGCTGGTGCTGGACGAGCCGACCAACCACCTCGACGTCGAGGGTGTGCAATGGCTTGCGGCGCATCTGGTGTCGCGACGCAGTGCGCTCGTCGTCGTGACGCACGATCGGTGGTTCCTCGACACCGTGGCCAACCAGACGTGGGAGGTCGTGGGCGGCAAGGTCGAGACGTACGAGGGTGGGTACAACGACTGGATCTTCGCGCGCGCCGAACGTGCACGCCAGGCCGATGCGTCGGAAGAGCGTCGTCGAAACCTCGCACGTAAAGAACTTGCCTGGTTGCGACGCGGTGCTCCGGCTCGAACGTCCAAGCCCAAGTACAGAATCGAAGCCGCCGAAGCCCTCATCGCCGACGTGCCTGCTCCTCGAGACTCCGTGGCGTTGGCGTCCTTCGCCAAGCGCAGGCTCGGACGTGTCGTCATCGAACTCGAGGACGCTCGCCTCGAAACTCCCGACGGCCGTGAGCTGGTGAAGGATTTCACGTGGCGCCTGGCGCCGGGTGAGCGCGTCGGGCTCGTCGGCGTCAACGGTTCCGGCAAGACCACGCTGCTGCGTACCCTCGCCGGCGAGCTGGAACCGGCGACCGGCAAGAGGATTCAAGGTCAGACCGTGGAGATCGGTTGGCTGAGGCAGGAATTGGACGATCTGCCGAAGAACCTCCGCGTACTCGACGCCGTGAAGGAAGTAGCCGAGCGAATCACCCTCGGCGACAAGGAGATCTCCGCCGGTCAGCTGGCTGAACGGTTGGGCTTCACCCCCGCCCGTCAGCGCACGCCCGTCGGTGATCTGTCCGGCGGTGAACGTCGCAGGCTCCAGCTGACGCGTGTGCTCATGGCCGAGCCGAACGTGCTGTTGCTCGACGAGCCGACCAACGACCTGGACATCGACACGCTCCAGCAGCTGGAGGATCTGCTCGACGGCTGGGCCGGAACACTCGTGGTGATCAGTCACGACCGCTACCTGATCGAACGTATCTGTGATTCGACGTGGGCGCTGTTCGGTGACGGCAAGCTCACCAACCTGCCCGGTGGGATCGAGGAGTACCTGCGGCGGCGTGCGGTGCTCGCGGCCGAAGCAACGCCGGATTCCTTGACGACCGGGGGTACGGCAAAGAAGGCCGTCCGCGACGCAGCCTCGGAGCGGGCAGCGCGTAAGGAGCTGAGCAAGCTCGAGAAGCTGGTGGTCCGATTGTCGGATCGCGAGATCGCGCTGCACGCGGAACTCGCGGAAGCGGCCACGGATCCGAGCAAGCTCGTGGAACTCGACACCGAGTTGAAGAAGGTCCTGGCGGACAAGGACGTCGCCGAGGAACGCTGGATGGAACTGGCTGCCGAGCTCGACTGACCTACGTGAGTGGCTTCGAGGTGCCTGTGGTCACTCCGCGGGCTCCGCTCCTGCCCCTGCCCTACATTTCCACTCACATAGGGTGGGGTGCATGAACCCGACGCTGGTGCTCATGGACCCCGAGCGAGTCCGGCAATGGCTCGGCGGTACCAGGGAACGGTACGTCGCCGAGCGCGTCGCGACGGGAGAGACGCAGGCCGAGGCGGAAGCCAATGCGGAGATCTCCTATCGGCTCACCTTCCCCGGCGGAGTGCCCACGCCGACCCAACGCATCTTCGACGTGTTCGACGACGACGTGCGCGTCGGTTACCTGTGGATCGCTCCGCGAAACGACGCGGAACCGCTGCACTGGTGGGTGTGGGACATCGAGATCGACGAGGTGTTCCGCGGCAGGGGGCTCGGTCGGGCGACGATGAAACTGGCGGAGGATGCTGCACGGGCGGAGGGTGCTGTGTCGTTGGGGCTCAACGTCTTCGGTGGCAACGCCGTCGCTCGGCAGTTGTACACCTCGTTGGACTATCGAGAAACGTCGATTCAGATGAGGAAAGATCTATGACATCCGTTGTGCGTACCGCTCTCGGAAGCGAGTTCGAGAAGCTCCATCCTAAGGTGCAGTGGAGGTTCGGTCTCGCATCCGGAGACCACCGCTGCCAGCTCGGCGTCGGTGTCATGGAGGAGATGCGGCACTCCAAGTTGATCCCGCCGCCGGTGTTGTGGCTCGGTGGAAAGCGTGGGCTGTTTCCCGGTGGGCGGGGGGTGGACGTGCCGTTCACGATCGAAAACTATGCGTATGTCGACGCCGTCGGCCGCGAGACCATGGCTTTCATACGACGGTTTGCGTTCGTCGGATCACCTCAGGGGATGAACTCCGTGATGGTGACGCCCGCTCGTACGCCCGGCGCGGACTTCGCGCTGGACTACCTCGGCTTCTCCTCGGACATGATTGTCCGGACGACGTGCTCGGTCGACTCCGCCGGTGGCCTCGTCCTGGAGAGCGGTGCACCGCGGGTACTGGGAATCAGCATTCCGCAGTTGGCGTCTGCCCTGACCTCCGCGCGGGAGTGGTGGGACGAGGACGAACAGAAGCACCGGGTGCAGATCGACGTCACGAGCCCGGTGCTGGGCACTCTGTTCCACTATCACGGCTGGTTCACCGCAGAAGAACGCGAGTGCGCTCCAGCCGACATCCCGGCCGGAGCACACCCGTCGAAGCTGGTGGAACGGGAGTGACCTAGCGGGTCAGCGGTAACCCTTGGCCGGGTTCAGCAGGTCGAGAACGATGGTCTGGCCGTTGGACCGGACGTGAATCTCGGGGTTCTGCAGACCGCCGGACACCAGGTACTCACCGAGGAGCTGCAGCAGCTCGTCCGGGCCGACGGACGTGTCAGGGGTGCGAATGTCGCCGGTGCGGCTACCGAGCTCGTTCTGGGTGAGGCGGCCCGCGATGCGCACGGACGCGACGCCCATGGCGGTACGGCGGTCAGGGGCTCCGCCGCGGCCGGCGGCCGTGGACGTCGAGCCCGACGAGTGGGTGGAACGGCCATTGGTGGGCAGGCCGTGCTCGGAGATCTGATCGCTAGTAGTCACTTCAACCTCGTTCGAATCCTTGGAGGGCTGCTTCGGCGTCGTGCTTTCGGGTTCTTGCTTCGTCTCGGCCTTCGATGCGGAGTTCTCGGTCGACTTCGCTGCTGCTGGGTCCGCAGCGGCACTGTCTGTCGCCGCGTCCGAGGGAGAGTTCGACTTGGACGCCGAGACGCCACTGGCCAGCTTGGGAGTAGGCGTGCTCAGACGATGAGCCGGCGCCTGGCCGATCTTGATTCCCGCCAGCGGATAGCTGGATCCCTGCGTCATAGCGAGCCCTGCGTCATATCCAACCCCACATCAGAAGCGTCAAACTCTACGATTTCCGAGGAAAACCTACTCGAAGTCCGTTCGGACCACCGAAGAATAACACTTCACCCGTTTAGGCGGAGATTTTCGAAGTACCGTTCGCCTTCTGAATGCGCAGCCACACCACGAAACCCCAGGCCACGAAGGCTGCATACACAAGATACAGAAATGCGGACGGGTAGAAACCGGCACGGAACAGCAGCGGCACACCCACCACATCGACGCCTATCCAGATCAGCCAGAATTCGGTGATTCCCCGTGCCATGCCGAACGTCGCAAGCAAGGATCCGGTGAAGATCCACGCGTCGGCCCATTTGCCGTAGGACCCGAGATAGCCGAACAGTTGGGCGAACGCCGCGGTGCCGACGACCATCACCGCGATCATCGCGATGCGTTCCTTCGCCGACGCCCACCGCGGCAACACCGCCGTCTTGCGAGCCCGCGAGGTGCGCAGCCACTGCGACCAGCCGTAGACACTGACCGCGATGAACAGCAACTGCCGCCCGGCCTGGCCGTAGAGATCCAACGCCTGCGGGGTGTGGAAGGCGCCGCCGAGGAACACGGTGAACAGCAAAGCGTTCCCGATGATCCCCACCGGCCACGCCCACACCACTCGTCGCATTCCCCCGATCGCCGACGCCAGACCGAAACCGTTACCGACGATCTCGCGCCACAGGATGGGGTGTCCCGCGATGGAGACCTGCGCGTCGAGCAGCCCGAGGAGCACTATTCGCCTGCGGCGACGAGAGGCTCCAGCGTCAATTCGGGCATTTCCTTCTCGAGGTACTGCAGGCGCCACTTGTCGCTGACCAGAGCCAGCAACGCGCCGTCGGTACGAGTGAAGACCTCGACGCCGCGCTGGCGACCGAGTTCGACGGCGGATTCCGTGTCGGTGCGGCGTGCGACGGAGTACCCGAGTGGTTCGAGCCGCGCGTCGACGCCGAACTCGGACTTCATGCGCGCGGTGACCACCTCGAACTGCATCGGCCCGACGGCGGCGAGGACAGGGGAGGCGTCGCCGCGAATATCGTTGCGCAACACCTGAACCACGCCTTCGGAGTCCATCTGTTCCACGGCGCGACGGAACTTCTTGTACTTGTCCGCGCTGTCGACGCGCAGGGCAGCGAAGTGCTCGGGCGCGAAGGACGGGATCGGCGGAAACTCCACCTTCTTGTCGGTGAAGAGGGTGTGGCCGGGTGCCAACGCGGTCGCGTTGACCAAGCCGACGACGTCACCGGGGTAGGCGTTCTCCACGGTGGTGCGTTCGCGGCCGAACACCGTCAGCGCGTACTTCGTCGTGAACGGTTTACCGGTCTGCGCGTGGGTGACCACCATGCCGCGCTCGAACACGCCGGACACGACGCGCATGAACGCCAACCGGTCGCGGTGCGCGGTGTCCATTCCCGCCTGGACCTTGAAGACGACGGCGCTGAAGGGATCGGTGACGTCTCGGACACCGCCCTTGACGTCGTCACGCGGGCCGGGTGCGGGCGCGAGAGCGACTAGCGTGTCGAGAATCTGGCGGACACCGAAGTTCAGCATCGCGGAACCGAAGATCACCGGCGACGTCTGACCTGCCAGGAACAGTTCCTGGTCGTGAGCTTGCCCGCTCGAGACGAGCAGTTCGCTCTCCTCGAGAGCGGTCTCCCATTCGTCACCCTCGCGGGCGGCCGCGGCGTCGGCGTCGAGCAATTCCTCGGGGGCGATGGTCGCGCCGCCCGCGGTTCGGGTGAACCGAATGTAGTTGCCTGCGCGGACGTCGAGCAGACCGCGGAAGTCGCCCGCGATACCGACGGGCCAGTACAGGGGCGTCGGCGTCAGACCGATGCGCTGCTCGATCTCGTCGAGAAGCTCCAGTGGCGACTGGCCGGGCCGGTCCCACTTGTTGATGACGGTGATGACCGGGATACCGAACTGCCGGCACACCTGGAAGAGCTTGAGGGTCTGTGGTTCGAGGCCTTTGGCGGCGTCGATGAGCATGACCGCGGCGTCGACGGCCGTCAGGACGCGGTAGGTGTCCTCGGAGAAGTCGGCGTGACCAGGGGTGTCCACGAGGTTGATGACGTTGGTGTCGTCGACGGCGGCATCGACCTGGTAGTTGAACTGCAATGCCGTCGAACTGACCGAGATACCGCGCGCCTTCTCCATCTCCATCCAGTCGGAGACGGTGGAGCGCCTGCCCGCCTTGCCGTGGATCGCGCCTGCCTCGGAAATGACACGAGCGTGCAGCGCCAGGGCCTCGGTGAGCGTCGACTTACCGGCGTCGGGGTGGGAGATGACGGCGAACGTCCGGCGCCTGGAGACCTCGGCGGGAAGTTCCTTGTGTGCGTTCTTGGGGGCCGACTCGGCGGGCGCAGTGTTGGTCTCGACCGAATCCGGCGTACTCAAGCGAACCTCTTCTATTCACGGGGGCGGTGTTGCCGGTACCAGGGTACTCGTGGTCGTTCGTACGTTTTCTCGGGTAACGGCTCCGCGGGCATGCGAATTTCAATAGCGTGGGTACAGGTCGGACCGTCGGCACAGGAGATGAGTTTTGAGCAGATTCACCGAGGAGATGTTCTCGACGGCGCGCACGAGCAAGCGAGGGCTCGTCACCGGTGAGCCGGATCAGGCGCTGAGGCAGTCCTGGGGCGAGATTCACCAGGTGGCGCGGTCGATGGCGGGCGCACTCGCCGACGCAGGCATCGAACGTGGCGATGCGGTAGGCGTCCTCGCCGGCCAACCGGTCGACATCGCGCCTGCGTGTCAGGCGACGTGGATGCGAGGCGGATCGGTGACGATGCTGCACCAGCCGACACCGCGCACCGACCTCGGGGTGTGGGGCACCGACACCGAGACGGTCGTGAAGATGATCGACGCGAAGGCTGTCATCCTGGGCGCCCCGTTCGACATCGCGGCGCCCATCCTCGAAGAACGCGGCATCACCGTGCTGAAGATCGACGACATGCGTGCGGGCCGGGACTGCGATCCCGTCGACACCGACGAGTCGGACATCGCACTGCAGCAGTTGACGTCCGGATCCACCGGATCACCGAAGGCCGTGCGGATCACACACGAGAACTTCTACGTCAACGCGTACGCGATGATCGACCGCATCAAGTTCGACGTCGACTCGGACGTCATGGTCAGCTGGCTGCCACTGTTCCACGACATGGGCATGGTCGGCTTTCTGACGGTGCCGATGCAGGTAGGTGCCGAGGTCGTCAGCATCACGCCGCTGGATTTCCTCCGGTCACCGCTCCTGTGGGCCAAGCTGATCCACAAGTACGGCGGAACCGTCACCGCAGCACCCAATTTCGCGTACTCGCTGCTGGCGAGGAGGCTGTCGCAAGCCGAGGACGATCTCGATCTCGACCTCAGCTCGCTGCGCTACGCCTGGAACGGCGCCGAGCCCGTCGACCCGGACACGATGGCGGCGCTGGCCGAGGCAGGGGCGCCGTACAAGCTGGATCCGCTCGCGCTCGCGCCCGTGTACGGCATGGCCGAAACCACACTGGCCGTGTCCATCCCCGACCCGGGTCAGGGGCAGGTCCTCGACGTCGTCGACGCCGATCTGCTCGAGGCGATGGGTCGAGCCGTCCCGTCGACCAAGGGCAATCTGCGACGCCTCGCGACACTCGGCACGATGGTGCCGAACCTCGAAGGCCGCGTCGTGGACAAAGAAGGGCAGGTCCTCACTCCACGCGGCGTCGGCATCATCGAGGTCCGAGGTAAAGCCGTCACACCGGGATACATCACCGTCGACGGACCTGTTGCCACACAGGACGAGGACGGGTGGCTCGACACCGGTGACGTCGGCTACTTCACCGAAGAAGGACTGGTCGTCGTGTGCGGCCGCGTCAAGGACGTCATCATCATGGGCGGGCGCAACATCTACCCGACCGACATCGAACGGGCAGCGGGCTCGGTACGCGGCGTGCGGCCGGGCAACGCCGTCGCGATCAGGCTCGATGCGGGGGACAAGAGGGAGAGCTTCGCGGTTGCCGTGGAGACCAACGACTTCCAGAATCCCGACGAGGTGAAGCGGATAGAACACGACGTCGTCCACGCCGTGCACTCGGAAGTAGGAGTGCGGCCCAGAACCGTTGCCGTCCTCGGTCCAGGATCGATCCCCAAGACGTCCTCCGGCAAACTCCGTCGATCCAACTCGGCGGGGCTGCTGGGCTGAATGGGACCGAGTCAGCACCCTTTGTGAAGACTTCGCACGCTTTCCAGTGCGAGAGCACGCGTGCCAGCTCGGCAAAAACGGTGCTAGCTACCTCGGATGAACCTGGTTCTGCGCTGCTTCGAGGCCGACGCGCAGGAGTAGCTCGGCGGCGTCGGCGGCTTCTTCCACGATGACGCCGAGGTCCTTGCGTTCGGCCGAGGAGAAAGGTTTGAGGACGTACGACGCCGGGTCCATGCGGCCGGGCGGACGCCCGACGCCGACGCGCACACGCAGGTAGTCCTTGGTGCTCAGGTGCTGGGAGATGGAGCGAAGCCCGTTGTGGCCGCCTTCGCCGCCGCCGAGCTTGAGCCGGATGGCACCGAAGTCGATGTCGAGTTCGTCGTGGACGACGACGATGTTCGACGGCGAGGTGGAGAAGAACCGCGCCAAGCCTGCGACGGGTTGGCCGGAGAGGTTCATGAAGGTGCGGGGTTTGGCGACGATCACCGAACGGTCCGCGAGGCGTGCTTGGACTATGTCGGAGTTCGACTTCTTGTGTGAGGAGAACTTCGCACCGATCCGGGCTGCGAGCACGTCGGCGACCATGAATCCGACGTTGTGGCGGGTCGTTTCGTACTGTGCGCCGGGGTTACCCAGGCCGACGATCAGGGCCGTATCTGCAGTCACGGTTGATCATGCTCCCATCGAGAAGGGTGAAACGAGAACGCGCCGCTCCCGACGAGGGGAGCGGCGCGTGTCGTGATGCGGGGCTGAGATCAGCTCTCGTCGGAGCTTTCCTCGGATGCCTCTTCTTCGTCGACGACGTCGCCGGTCGGAGCCTCTTCGCCCTCGGCTTCGAGGTCTTCCTCGGTCGGTGCCTCGACGACGTTGACGAGCAGGAGCTCGGGGTCGGAGATCAGGGTGACGCCGGCCGGAAGGGTCAGGCCGCCTGCGAGAATCTGGGTGCCTGCCTCGACGCCCTCGACCGAGACCTCGACGGACTCGGGGATGGACAGTGCGTCGGCCTCGATCTCGACGACGGTCGAGTCGGTGGTGACCAGGGTGCCGGGGGCTGCGTCACCCTCGACGACGACGTTGATCTCGACGGTGACGCGCTCGCCCTTGCGCAGGACGAGGAGGTCGGCGTGCTCGATGCTGCGCTTGATGGGGTGAACGACGACGGACTTGGTCAGTGCGACCTGCTCCTTGCCGTCGATGTCGAGGGTCAGAACGGCGTTGGTGCCGTCCTTACGCAGGACTGCGGCGAATGCGCGGGTGTCGAGTGCGAGGTGCTGCGGGTCGGTGCCGTGTCCGTACAGAACGGCGGGGACCAGGCCGTCGCGGCGTGCACGGCGTGCAGCGCCCTTGCCGAACTCGGTGCGTACAGCAGCCTTGAGGTTGTTTACATCGTTCGACATCAGAGAACAGCTCCTTGAGATCACGGTGTGGGCAAGTGCTTCGTCGGGGCAGACACGAACGAGCACGGCCGAGGAGCCGAGCCGCGTCGATCACGGTAGTTCCTGTGCGGAGCTACCCTCGCCGAGACAACCCGGGAGACTCTACACGACCCTCTCCTGTGAGGGGAAACGTAGACCTGGGGGAAGGAGCGGAGCCTGCGGAGCGACCGGACTGCAAGGCTCCATTCACAAGGGTGGAGGCGATGGATCGGGCGACGTCGACGGCGTCGGCGCGAGCTCCTGCGGTGCTCATCACGACGGCGCCTTCGTGGATCAGGGACAGTTTCAGGCCGAGCTCGTCCGGTGCCGGCAGGCCTGCGTCCTCCGCGAGCTGGACGAACAGTGCTCGCGTCCAGTCCTTCTCGGACCGGATGACCTCGAGAGCCGGATGGTCGGTCCCGCCGTACTCGGCGAAGGCGTTGACGAACCCGCAGCCGCGGTGGTTGTCGCGCATCCAGGCGGCCAGTGCGTCGTAGATGCTCAGAACGCGATCGGGTCCGGTGGGGATCGGTTCGAGATAGGCGAGGACGAACTCGCACCATCTTTCGAAACGTCGCTCGAGATAGCGCATCACCAGCCCGTCCTTGGAGCCGAACCGGTCGTAGAGCGTCTTCTTCGTCGTCCCGGCTTCGTCGGCGATGAGGTCGACGCCGACCGCGCGGATGCCGCGCTCGTAGAACAGTGCGCTGGCGACGGTCAAAATCCGCTCGCCCGCAGGCGTCAAAGCTTTGGTCATGTGTGCCTCCGATCACAGGTGCACTGCAAGTATACAGACCTGTATGGTTACCTCGTCGGTATGGACAAACTAGCCGCCATCGCTCTGGTGATTCTGTGGAGTTCCGGATTCATCGGCGCGGAAAACGGAACCGCCCACGCACCCGCGCACACGCTGCTCGGATGGCGATACCTCGTTGCGGTCGCCATCCTCGGTGCCTGGTGCTGGTATCGCGGACTCCGCACGACCTGGGCAGGGGTTCGCCGACAGAGCGTGCTCGGCTTCTTCAGCCAGTTCCTCTACCTGGCGTGTGTGTTCGGGGGTGTCGGCCTCGGAGTTCCGGCCGGCACGGCCGCACTCATCGCAGCCATGCAGCCCTTGGTCGTGGCGGGCCTGGCCGTACGTGTGTTGGGTGAGGGCTTCGGCGTCGGCAAGTTCGTGTCTCTGGCCGTTGGGTTCGGTGGAGTCGTCGTCGTGGTCGCAGGTGACCTCGGCGGTGAGGGTGCGCCCTGGTTCGTGTATTTGCTGCCTCTGGCGGGCATGGTGTCGCTGGCGGTCGGCACCGTTCTCGAACGCAAACTGCAGACGACGGAACCGATTCCGCTCGCAATGCTGATCCAGGCGTGCGTCGCGGCAGGACTGTTCATGACGTGGAGCGCGGCCCTGGGCGACGCAGCGCCGCCCGTCACGATCGGCTTCTGGGGCGCGGTCGCGTGGTTGGTCGTGCTGTCGACGTTCGGCGCATACGGCACCTACATGTTCGTCCTGCGCCGCAGCGGTGCCACGCGTGTCAGCGCCCTGCTCTACCTCACACCTGCGACGACGATGGTGTGGGCGCTACTGATGTTCGGCGACCCCATCACCTGGACGGCCGTGGCCGGGACGGCGATCAGTGCCCTCGCCCTGTGTGCATGGAGGCGACCAACTCGTCCAGCTGATCGAACGTCACGAAGTAGTGCGGGGATGCACGAATCACCGAGTCCAACCCCCGCAGGTTCATGTCCACGAGCGTCGAACGTCGATGGCTGACCGTCACGGTGATGCCCTTCGCGGCCAATTCGTCGCGCACGTCGGTGGGGTTCCTGCCGTCGACGGTGAAGGACACGATGCCGCTGCGGCGGTCGCCGAGGTCGTGCACGGTGACCCCTGCGACGGTGCGAAGGCCGGCTCGCAGGTGTTCTGCACGTGCGCTGACGGCGTCCTGGACTGCGTCGATTCCGATGTCCAGTAGGTAGTCGACGGCCACGCCGAGTCCGAGCCGGGCCGCGACGGAGCACTCCCAGAACTCGAACCGCGAGGCGTCGGCTGCGAGTTGGTACTCCCGTTCGCCGGTCCACTGTGCGCTGTGCAGGTCCAGTGCCGGTGGTTCCAGTGTTTCGGCGAGGCCAGGTCGGACATAGAGAAATCCGGTTCCGCGGGGCCCCCGCAACCACTTTCGGCCCGTCGCGCTGAGAGCGTCCACTCCGAGTTCGCCGACGTCCACTCGCACCTGTCCGATGGATTGGCATGCATCGAGCAGGACGAGCGCGCCGACTCGGTGCGCGAGTTCGGACACCTCTCGTGCGGGGTTGACGAGTCCACCGTTGGTGGGCGCGTGGACAAGTGAGACAATTCGGACGCGTTCGTCGAGCATGTTCTCGAGCGCGGCCAGGTCGATCTGCCCCGAGGGGTCGCTCGGTACGAACTCGACGCTGGCGCCCGTCGCGGTCGCACGCTGCAACGCAGCTATCGCGTTGGAGGCGTACTCGACCTGGCACAGCAGTATCCGATCACCGCGTGTCAGCGGGACGGAGTAGAAGAAGTCGCTCCACGATCGAGTTGCGCTGTCGCTCAGAGCAATGCCCGACGGCGTCGCGCCGATCAACCGGGCAATGGAGGTCTTGACTGCCGCGAGGTCGGCCATGCGCTCGTTCGCGGCGCGGTAGCCACCGACGACTGCCTCGCGGCGGATGTGCGCGACGGTGGCGTCGACGACGGGGTCGGGCGGCAGTGACGACCCTGCGCTGTCGAGGAATATCGAGGACACCGCAGCCGGTGTGTCCCGGCGGATCCGATCGAGATCGAACATGTCGACGCCTTCCTGGTGCACTGCTGGGGAGTCGTGGTTACTGTCGTAAGCGGAGCCGGCCGAGTCGTTCCGCAGGCTCCACTCCCGCAAGGCTTTCACATAGGCTCGGTTTCGGGCCGAATTGCCTCGGGTAGGCGTGTGCAACTCGGGTAGTCGGGACGAACACAAGGAGATGGCAATGACGTCCACGGTCAAGTCCCGCGAGCTGAGCACACGGCCCGCAGCGGCGGCGTACGTCGAACGTGTGTGCTTCAAACTCGGCCCACCTCGGCTGATCGGTGCCGAGTTGGAGTTCTTGACACACACGCCGGATGGGGCGAGGCCCGCATTGGACTCTCTGGCTGCTGCCCTCGGGGAGTACGCCCCGCGAAACATCTCGTCCACCTCGCCCGGCCGTCCGCTCCCCGGCGGGAGCGTCGTCACCATCGAGCCCGGTGGCCAGGTGGAACTGTCGAGTTCGCCGTACCCATCGGTGCAGGAGCTCGCGCGATCGGTCGACGCGGACACGCGTCGTCTCGAGTCGATGCTGAATGCCGCACGGATCGGTATGGTCTCTGTTCCTGCCGATCGTGATCGCGAACCCCAACGTCTGCTCGTTCTCCCTCGATACTGCGCGATGGAGGACAGGTTCACGACAATCGGCCCTTTCGGCAAGTTGATGATGTGCAATACCGCAGCCGTCCAGGTGAGCGTCGACGCCGGGCGGGACCGCGAGGATGTGGCGCGCCGGTGGACGATGCTCGAAGCTGTCGGGCCGGCTCTCGTCGCGGCGTTCGCGTGCTCGCCGACGCTACGAGGCGCACCGGCGGGGAGCTGGGCGTCGCAACGTATGCGGACGTGGCTCGAATTGGACAGCAGTAGAACGGAAGTGCCCAGTTCAGGCGATCCGATTGCGGACTATTCCGCCTGGGCGCTGGACGTCCCGCTGTTGTGTATCAGGGGCGAGGGCGAGAACTGGGAGGCCCCACCGGGGACGACCTTCGCGGACTGGATTGCCGACGCCGCTCGCGTCGGTCGACCACCGACTACCGAGGATCTGGATTACCACCTCACCACGTTGTTTCCGCACGTTCGCGCGTGTGGGCATCTCGAGATCCGCTACCTCGACGCGCAGCCGGACGGCCAGTGGGTGGTTCCCGCCGCGCTGTTCGACGCCTTGTTGTCCGGCCCCGATGTGATCGACCGTGCAGGGCGGATCGCGGCAGAGACTGCCGGGCGCTGGGTCGACGCTGCCCGCGACGGGCTCGCCGATCCCGGTCTCCGTAGGGCAGCGGAATCGTTGGCGCACTTGGCCGCCGAGAACTCGCCCGATCACCGCACACTGTTACTGGACCTTGCCGAGCGATGTCGTCGTGCAACGGCACCGACCGATCGGCACTCCACCGGAAAGGAATCGGCATGACGAGCACCGAAGAACTGCGCAGCACCGTCGAGCGGGTACTCGCCCGAAGTCGGGCGCGCAGCTCGGCCCTCACCGACGCCGTGGACGACGCAGACCTCACCGCCCAGCATTCGCCTCTGATGAGCCCGCTCGTGTGGGACCTCGCGCACATCGGCAACCAGGAAGAACTCTGGCTGGTGCGCGACGTCGGCGGGCGCGAACCGGTGCGGTCCGACATCGACGAACTGTACGACGCGTTCAAGCACTCCCGGTCCAGCCGTCCGTCGCTGCCGTTGCTGACGCCGGACGAGGCACGGGCCTACGTCGGGTCCGTCCGCGACAAGGTGTGGGACGTCCTCTCTGCCAGTCCGCTGGACGGGCGCAGGCTCGAACGCGACGGCTTCGCGTTCGGCATGGTGGCCCAGCACGAGCAACAGCACGACGAGACGATGCTCGCGACACACCAACTACGTACCGGTCCAGCGGTTCTCCACGCACCGCCTCCTCCCACAGCGCAGACCCCCGCGGCCGGGGAAGTGATCGTCGACGGTGGTGTCTTCACCATGGGCACCACGCTCGATCCCTGGGCACTCGACAACGAGCGACCCGCACATTCGACGTACGTCGCCACGTTCGCCCTCGATGTCGCACCCGTGACCAACCGTCAGTACGAGGTGTTCGTCGCCGACGGCGGATACTCCCGTCCGGAACTGTGGAGCGAACGCGGCTGGGCACACAGAACCACCGAGGGGCTCGTCGCCCCACAGTTCTGGGAACGCGACGCCGACGGCAGCTGGTGGCGTCGGGCATTCGGAGTGACGGCACCGATCAAGCCCGACCAGCCCGTCGTACATGTCAGTTTCTTCGAAGCCGAGGCGTACGCGCGGTGGGCAGGCAAAAGGCTCCCGACCGAAGCGGAGTGGGAGAAGGCGGCCCGCTTCGATCCGGCGACCGCGACGGTACGCAAGTACCCGTGGGGAGATGCCGAACCGACGGAGGTGCACGCCAATCTCGGTCAGCGGCACCTCGAACCGGCCGACGTCGGTGCTTATCCGGCCGGAGCGTCACCGCTCGGAGTGCAGCAGTTGATCGGCGACGTGTGGGAGTGGACGTCGTCGGATTTCGAGCCCTACCCGGGCTTCGAGCCGTTCCCGTACGCCGAGTACTCCGAAGTATTTCTGCGCGGTGATTACAAGGTCCTGCGCGGCGGATCCTTCGGGACCGACGAGGTCGCGTGCCGTGGCACGTTCCGCAACTGGGACCACCCGATCCGGAGGCAGATCTTCGCCGGCTTCCGGTGCGCACGAGATGTGTAGACATCTGGGCTATCTCGGGCCGACACGGTCGGTCGCCGACGTCATGACCGCCGGTGAGAACTCGTTGTTCGTTCAGTCCTGGGCGCCGAAGGACATGCGGGGCGGCGGCACGATCAACGCCGACGGATTCGGCGCGGCGTGGTGGGACGCCGACGGCGCACGCAGCTATCGCAACCCGATGCCGATCTGGTCGGACCCGGCGGTCGACGACGTACTCGGTGCGACGTCGTCGACGGCCGTGCTCGGAGCCGTTCGGTCTGCAACCGTCGGGATGCCGATGGAGCGCAGTGCATGTGCCCCGTTCACGGACGGGACGTGGGCGTTCAGTCACAACGGTGTCGTGTTCGGGTGGCCCGACGCATTGGCCGACCTTGCGTCCGAGGTGCCGCCGACAGAGCTCCTGGCACTGCCGGCACCGACGGATTCTGCTGCGCTGTGGGTGATCCTCCGGAACCTGCTGCGGCAGCACGATCCGGAGAAGGCGTTGCGGGTGTTGATCTCTCGCGTAGAGCAGTCGTCACCCGGTCCGCGTCTGAATCTCCTGCTGAGCGACGGCCACACGCTGTACGCGAGCGCGGTGTACCACTCGCTCTCCGTGCTGGACACGGGGGACTCCGTCACCGTGGCATCCGAGCCCACCGACGAGGACCCCCGGTGGGTGTCGCTCGCGGACCGAACGTTCGTCGTCGCCCGACCGGGGCATGTCGACGTCACAGATCTCGATTGAGGGGAAGCATATGGCTGACATTGCTCTGGACGTGCACATCTCACCCGAAAGGCTGCTCGACGATCTTCGTTCCGACGTGCGGTTGGGTATGACGGCGACGCCCAAATGGATTTCTCCCAAATGGTTCTACGATGCGCGTGGGAGCGAGCTGTTCGAGCAGATCACCGAACTGCCGGAGTACTACCCGACTCGCACCGAGCGTGGACTGATCGAGACACACGCCTACGACGTCGCCGAGCGGACGAACGCCGCGATCCTGGTGGAGTTGGGTTCGGGGTCCTCGGAGAAGACACGACTGTTGCTGAATGCAGGCATCAAGCACGGATCGCTGCGCAAGTACGTACCCCAGGACGTGTCTCCGACGGCACTCGAGGGGGCGATCGAGGTGATCGCCCGCGAGCATCCCGGGCTCGAGATCCAGGGGATCGTCAGCGATTTCACCGATACCCTGCAGAACCTTCCTGCCGACGGCAGCCGAACCATTGCGTTCCTGGGCGGCACTCTGGGCAATCTCATTCCCGAGGAGCGTGCACTCTTTCTCGCCGACATCGCCCAGGCTCTGATCGCCGGTGAATTCCTGCTGCTGGGAGTGGGATTGGTAGTCGAAGAGAGTGTGGTCGTCCCGGCGTACGACGACGCGGCCGGTGTGACGGCGCAGTTCAACGCGAACGTACTGTCGGTGCTGAACGAACGCCTGAACGCGAACTTCGATCCACAGCAGTTCGAGCATGTAGCGCTGTGGAATTCGGAGGCCGAGTGGATCGAGATGCGTTTGCGGGCTCGCACGGCGCAGGACATTCGAATCGAGGATCTCGATCTCGACGTCCACTTCGACGAGGGCGAAGAGTTACGGACGGAGATCTCGGCCAAGTTCAGGGAAAAGGGGATAGAAGCAGAACTCGTCGACGCGGGGTTCCGCGTCGACGAGTTCTGGACCGATCCGGAAAGCAGGTTCGCTCTCATCCTCGCCAGTCGGACATCACTCGGACAGCGCGACGACCGGTGAGATGGAGTTCGCTCGACGCGACGGCATGAGAGAGGCCACCAGCGCCAGCACTGCAGCCGACAGAACGGTTCCGGCGATGATCGCCCACGGCAGCGTCGGCAGGCCGATGCCGGATTGCGCGATGGAACCGAGCAGCGATTGCGCGGCCGCCCATCCGTAGACGATGCCGAGGAGAAGCCCGAAACCCATCGACGCGATCACCATCTGCGCGCTCTCGGACACGATCATTCCGCGGACCTGCTTGCGGGTGAAGCCGAGAGCGCGCAGCAGGCCGAGTTCGCGGGTGCGCTGCATGACACTGAGCGAGAGGTTGTTGACCATACCGACGGCCGCGATGACACCCGAGAAGCCGATCAATCCGGTCATGATCCCGACGGTCACCGTCAGCACCTGATCGAGCGATTCTTCGCTGAACTCGTGTTGCAGCATCGTTCGGTAGCTGTACATCGCCACGGCGAACGTCACCACCAGCGTGACGCCGATCAGCAGACCCAGCGCTGTGCGCGTGGCACGCTCCGGGTACCGCGTTGCGTTCGCTGCGGCCAGGCGCGCCGACGGCGTGCTGCCGAAGAGCCTGCCGACTACTCGCAGGACCCACGGCACGATTCGGTGTGCGCCGACCATGATGCCGGTGAACGACGCGGCGCCGCCGAAGAAGGCGATGAGCACACCGGCAGGGGTCACCGCGCCGACGAGCACCCCGAGTCCCAACAGCACTGCGCCACCGGCGATGAGAACGATCGACAACGTCGTGCGTGCGGCTCGGCGCCGCGAATCCTCGGATGCAGCGGTCACGGCGACGCCCGTCGCCCGAACAGGCGTCACGTCGAGAACGCGTTTGCTTCCGATGTACGACGCCGCCCACGTGGTTCCCACGACGATGACGACCGGCAGCGCGACGAGTGGCTGCACCGTCGTGTATGCGACGTCGGGTAGCTTGCCTGCACCGACGGCGATCGCTCGGGCCAGGTGACTGCCGGCGACGCCCACCACCAAGCCCACCGCCGAACCGAACAGTCCGACGGACAGTCCTTCACGGGACACGGAGCGACGCAGTTCTCGGCCGGAGGCACCGAGGAGTCGTAGCAGCGCAATGGTCTTCGTACGGCCGGCGACGATCGTGCCGAACGTGTTCGCGGTGACGACCGACGCGACGTACAGTGCGAGAAGGACGAACACCATTGCGACGCTGTAGAGCGCGACGGCGACAGCGCCTTGTCCGTCGGTGCCGAAGATGTCGAGCAGGAATGACGTTGCCTGGATCAGCACTACACCGAAGAACGATGCGAGCGCTGTGACGAGGATGCTCGCACCGTGTTCACGATGCGGTGTCGACGCGGTTGCGGCCCTCACGCGACCTTCTCCATCGCCAGCATGTAACCGGAGATCTGCTCGGGCGTCGAACGCGCCCGCTCGTCGACGATTCGTCCGTCCGCCAGGAACACGATCCGATCCGCATAGCTGGCGGCCACCGGGTCGTGAGTGACCATGACGATCGACTGGCCGTACTCGCGAACTGCGGCCGCGAGGAGCGCGAGAACCTCACGGCCGGTGCGGGAATCGAGGTTTCCCGTCGGCTCGTCCGCGAAGATCAGGTGTGGCCGCGAGCCGAGCGCTCGTGCGATGGCGACCCGCTGCTGCTGTCCGCCGGACAGCTGATGGGGGCGATGAGACGTCCGTTCGCTCAGGCCCAGGGTGGCGATGAGTTGTTCCACCCACGCGGCTTCCATCTCGGTCGGCGCATGACCGTCGAGCTCGAACGGAAGCAGGATGTTGGACCTGACGTCCAGCGTCGGGACCAGATTGAACGCCTGGAAGATGAAGCCGATCTGGCGTCGGCGAAGCTCGGTGAGGGCATCGTCGCCGAGATCGGTGATGTCGGTGTTCGCGAGTACGACTTGTCCGGACGTCACCGAATCGAGGCCCGCCATCACATGCATGAGGGTCGATTTGCCGGAGCCCGACGGGCCCATGATGGCCGTGAACTCTCCGGAGCGGATGTCGAGCGACACGTCGTCGAGCGCGTTCACATGGTTGGCTGCGTCGCCGTAGCTCTTGTGGACCCGGTGAACCCGGGCTACCGGTGCTGGTGTTGTGGTCATGTCTGTAGAAACTACGAACCACAGGGGTGAAAAGAATCAGGCTGCAGTCTCTGCTTCGTACATCCAGAGGATGATCTGGGGTCGGTGCATCGGGGAGTTCAGCGCACCAGACCGTGTTCGAAGGCGTACACGACCAACTGGACCCGATCCCGCAGACCGAGCTTCGTGAAGATTCTGCTGATGTGAGTCTTGACGGTTGCTTCGCTCAGGAACTCCTGTGCCGCGATCTCGGAGTTGCTCGCACCCCTCGCCGCCAGGTGAAACAGCTCGCGTTCGCGTGCGGTGAGAAGGTCGAACTCCTTGGGCGCCTGCGGAGTTGCCGGGGTGTCGGTGAAGTGACCGAGCAACGCGGTCGTGGCCGACGCCGCGATCACCGAGTTGCCTGCGTGGACGGTGCGGATCGCCGCGAGCAAGAATTCAGGGTCGGCGTCCTTGAGTACGAATCCGCTCGCGCCGGCCTTGATCGCCTTCGCCGCACTCTCGTCGAGATCGAAGGTCGTCAGCACAAGGATCCTCGGGGGTTCGCTCGATGCCGCGACGATCTCCGCTGTCGCCGCAATGCCGTCGAGAACCGGCATCCGAATGTCCATCAACACGACGTCGGGGGAGACCTCGGCCGCCAACTCGACCCCGGCCTTGCCGTCGCCGGCCTCGCCGACGAACTCGAGATCGGGTTGCGACGAGATCAGCATCCTGATCCCGGCACGAAAAAGCTGCTGATCGTCGACCAGCGCCACTTTTATACGGCTCATTCCGCAGGCTCCATTCCTGTGAGTGCTCCGGGAATGTGCGCGACGAGTGTCCACACACCATGATCGTGGCTGGTCTTCAGTGTGCCGCCGGACAGGAACGCACGTTCGCGCATACCGATGAGGCCGTGCCCGCCTGTGGATTCGGATGCTGCTCGCACGGAGTTGCGCACGGTAAGCGTCGTGCCGGTGGGTACGGACTCGACGGTTACCGATACCGGGCGCGACGAGTCCCCGTGTCGCAGAGCGTTGGTCAGCGCTTCCTGCGCTATCCGGTACAGGGTGAGGTGGCCGCCGGCACCCAGGTCGGTGGCGTCGCCGGCGGAATCGAAGTCGATTCGCAGACCGGCCGCGCGCATCCGGTCCACCAACGTGGACAGGTCCTGCGATTCCGTGGCCGGAACGTCGTCGGTGTTGTGGCGTAGCTGGGCCAGCACGCCGCGGACGTCTCGTAGTGCATCGCGAGCGGTGCCTGCGATGGTGCCGAGGGCCTCGTCGACAGCCTCGGGATCCGCTTTGCGTGCGTACCGGGCACCGTCTGCCTGCGCGATGACGACGGCGAGCGAGTGCGCGACTATGTCGTGCATGTCGCGAGCGATTCGATTGCGCTCGTGTTCGACGGCAATATCCTGCAGTGCCCGTTCCTGCTCGATCTCGGCCAACGCGCGTTGGTGCTTCTCCTCGATGGACATCCGGTTCGCCAACGCGATACGCCCCAGAGCCCACGACAACCCAAGGACAGCCCACGAGGCAACCAGCAGGATGATCAGTTGCTGCGCGTAGTCGCCGACGGAGCGGCTGCCGTCCGGTGAGACGTTCGGGTCACCGACAAGGGTGAGGAAGGTAGCGGCGACGATGCCGCCGACGACGGTGGACACGAGACCGATCTTGCGAACGCGGTCCGAACCGTATGCAGCAGTGGCGAACAGCACGAACAGGATTGCAGTGTTGGCGCCTTGGGTGCCGAGGCCACCCGCCATCTGACCGATGGCGAAAACCCAGGAGATCGCCAGCGCAAGGGGAGGCGAGAGACGACGCAGTGCCAGCGCGACGCCGTAGCCGAGCAGGACGACGACGGCCAGCACACCGTTGTGCGCGACGGCGGACGGAAACAGCACGGCCGTGAAGACGGCAGCGAAGCCGACGTCGATGGCGACCTGATAGCGCGCTAGCGTCCTGAACACCCGTCCAGGGTACGTACCGCCGAGGGTCAGATGCGGCGACGCGCCTTCTCGAGCGCACCGAGGGTGGTGAGGACCGTGGTGCGCTGCTTCTCGAGATCCTTTCGGCGAGCGCGTGCCGGCAGGCTCTCCTGTCCCTCGAGCGCGCTGATCTGCGAGTCGACGTCGGTGAGCTGAGCGAGCAACTTCTGCACCCGCGACTCGAGCTCGATCATGTCGATGCCACTGACACCCGCCTGCTGCTTCTTGGGAGCGGCCGGCTTGCTCGCTGCAGCAGAGGAGGCAGACGACGAGCTTGCACTGCTCGGCGCCTGGCGAGGAGCAGCAACTGCAGCAGCAGCCCTGGGGCGCAACGCTTTGCGGACCGCAGCCGGATCCGGCAGCTTCTCGAGACGAATGCTGTTCAGCACGGCACGAGCATCACGAGCAGTGACGCGGTACTCGCGCTCCTCCTCGTCATCGGACGCAAGAGTGCCGCCGAGGGGGCGCAGACCGTACATGCCGATGAAGTGCTTCGCCTCGTCGATGACGGCTTCTTTTTCACGGCACAGGCCGCAACGCGGTTCGTTGCGATAAGTTTCGATCGAGTCGGTGCTTCCGCACCACACGCACCCGCCCGGAGTCCACCGGGCGATACGGACGGTAGAAGTTGCTGCAGGGCTGTCCATGGTTTGCGCGTCGATCACGACGAGTCATCTTAGGGTACAACGCAACCCGCCCCGCACACCCCCTCCCTCCCGAACTGCGCTTTCCATCACCGAAGTGACGAAGCTCATTTCAAGGGGCCGAGGTCTGCGGAGCGGGTGTAAAGAAACCGAACGTGATGTTCGGTCAGTTGGGTGGACCGCCCGTTCGGAGCGAAAGTGGCGTTCGGTCCGTTAGACGGACTGAACGTGGTGTTCGGTCAGTTGGGTGGACCGTCCGTCTGGAGCGAAAGTGGCGTTCGGTCCGTTAGACGGACTGAACGCCACGTTCGCTCCCGAAAGGGCGGACCTGCACCACCGGAGCCTGCGGAATGGCTTAGGCGGAGCCGTTGAACAGGCTTGTGACGGATCCGTTTTCGAAGACTTCGCGGATGGTACGGGCGAGGAGAGGTGCTATGGACAGCTCGGTGAGGGTGTCGAAGCGCTTCTCGTCGGTGATGGGGAGGGTATTGGTGACGACGACTTCCTTGGCTCCGCAGTTGGCGAGGCGTTCGGCGGCCGGGTCGGAGAGGACGCCGTGGGTGGCGGCGATGACGACGTCGCCTGCTCCGGCTTCCTTGAGGACCTTGACGGCGCCGGCGATGGTGCCGCCGGTGTCGATCATGTCGTCGATCAGGATGCAGGTGCGGCCTTCGACGTCACCGACGACGCGGTTGGACTTGACCTGGTTGGGCACCAATGGATCACGGGTCTTGTGGATGAACGCGAGGGGTGCGCCGTCGAAGCTGTCGGCCCACTTCTCTGCGACGCGCACTCGGCCGGAGTCGGGGGAGACGACGGTGATGTGTTCGAGGCTGTACTTGTCGCGGATGTGCTCGGCGAGCTGGCTGTGTGCGTGCATGTGGTCGACGGGGCCGTCGAAGAAGCCTTGGATCTGGTCGGTGTGGAGGTCGACGGTGATGATCCGGTCGGCGCCTGCGGTCTTGAGCAGGTCGGCGACGAGACGCGCGGAGATCGGCTCGCGTCCGCGGTGCTTCTTGTCCTGGCGGGCGTACGGGTAGAACGGCAGGATCGCGGTGATGCGCTTCGCCGACCCACGCTTGAGCGCGTCGATCATGATGAGCTGTTCCATCAACCAGGTATTGAGAGGGAAGGGGTGGCTCTGCAGGACGAAGGCGTCCGATCCTCGGACCGACTCCTCGAAGCGAACGAAGATCTCGCCGTTTGCGAAGTCGCGTGCGGTCTGCGGGGTTACCTCGATCCCCAGTTCCTTCGCAACCTGCTGTGCGAGTTCGGGGTGTGCTCGACCCGAGAAGAGCATGAGGTTCTTCTGGTTGTCGATCCAGTTCGGGGTGGTCACTGCTGTTCGCCGTCCTTTGATTTTTGCGCGTTTGCCGATTCGGCCGCCAGAGCGCGTGCTGCAGCGTCCGCTGCGGCAGTGCCTGGACGCTTCTTCTCGACCCAGCCTTCGATGTTGCGCTGGGAACCAGCGGAGACGGCGAGCGTCCCCGGTGGTACATCGTTGCGGAGCACGGTGCCTGCTCCGGTGTACGCGCCGTCGCCCACTCGCACGGGGGCGACGAACATGTTGTCCGAGCCGGTGCGGACGTGGGATCCGACTACGGTGCGACTCTTGTTGACGCCGTCGTAGTTGACGAACACGCTCGACGCTCCGATGTTGGAGTGTTCGCCGATGGTCGCATCTCCGACGTACGTCAGGTGCGGCACTTTCGAGTGGTTGCCGACGGTCGAGTTCTTGGTCTCGACGAAGGTTCCGATCTTGGCGCTGTCCCCGATGTCGGATCCGGGGCGCAGGTACGCGAAGGGCCCGACGGTTGCGCCGGGCCCGATGGTGGATTTGTCTGCCTGCGTACGTACGACGGACGCGCGTTCGCCGACGACGACGTCGCGCAGAGTCGTGTCGGGTCCGATGACGGCGTCCTCACCGACGTGGGTGTTGCCGAGCAGCTGGACACCCGGCTCGAGACGGACGTCGGCGCCGACGGTGACATCGATGTCGATCCAGGTGGTTGCGGGGTCGACGACGGTGACTCCCGCGCGCATGTGCTTTTCGACGATGTGGCGATTCAGGACGGCCGTGACGTGGGCGAGCTGCACTCGGTCGTTGACGCCCATCACCAGGTCGGGGTCGGCGAGCTGGGTTCCGTAGACGGGGAGTCCGCTGCTCTTGCTGATCTCTACGACATCGGTGAGATACAGCTCGTGCTGCGCGTTGGCGGTACTGAGCTTGCCCAGCGCAACGCGCAACGCGGTCGCGTCGAACGCGTAGACGCCGGAGTTGACCTCGTCGATCAGGACCTGCGCGGGGGTGGCGTCGGCGTGTTCGACGATCTCGGCGACTTGGTCGTCGTCGGCGCGCACGATGCGGCCGTACCCGTTCGCGTCGTCGGGCACGAACGTAAGAACCGTTGCCGCTGCAGGCAGCGGCGCGCTCAGGTGCTCGTCGAGCAGAGCCTTCAAGGTGTGTCCGTCGAGGAGGGGAACGTCGGCCGCGGTGACGAGGATCGTTCCCTCGAAATCGTCGGGGAGCGCGCTGAGCCCGCACTGCACGGCGTGGCCGGTGCCCAACTGCTGTTCCTGCACCGTGGTGACGATGGTGCGTCCGAGTTCCTCGCTCAGTTCGACGACGGATTCGGTGACACGTTCGCGGTCGTGTCCGACGACGGTGACGAGGTGATCGGGGCCCAGATCAGCGGCGGCGTGCAACGCGTGCGCGAGCATCGTTCGCCCACCCAGCGGATGCAGCACCTTCGGGGTCTTGGATCGCATTCGGGTGCCTGCACCTGCTGCGAGAACGACCACGGCGGTATGCAACGGCAACGGGGCTCCTCGGGCGACGATCGCTGAACTGGATCTTCAGGGCAATGTTTCTCGCTCCGCCGCCAGGACTCGAACCTGAACTATCTGAACCAAAATCAGAGGTGCTGCCATTACACCACGGCGGATCATTTCACCAGCGGTTTCTCCGGTCGCCGGTGTCTGCACAAGACAGACTACTGGCCTCGAAGCTCCCGCCGAGCGCAACGAGTCTCGCATGCGGGGTGGCCCGAGGTCGAACCGCTCCCGTCGATCGGTGTCATTCGTCCCATAAGCTCGGGTTTCGACGCTGGGAGACCGGAGGCCCGGTTTCGACGCCGGGGAAACCGGCAGGAGAACAGATCGCAGGGAGGTACGTCTTGTCCGAGCCCGAGAAGGCGCCGCGTGTCCGGATGACAGGAACGCAGCGTCGCGAGCAGTTGATCGAGATCGGTCGCTCCTTGTTCGCCGAGCGAGGGTACGAGGCGACGTCGGTGGAGGAAATCGCGGTCCGGGCGACTGTGTCGAAGCCCGTCGTCTACGAACACTTCGGGGGCAAGGAAGGCCTCTATGCCGTCATCGTCGACCGTGAGATGTCGACGTTGCTGCACATGGTGACTTCGTCGTTGTCGCAGAACCGATCGAGGGTGAGGGTCGAGCGGGTTGCTCTTGCATTGCTGACGTACGTGGAGGAGCGAACCGACGGGTTCCGCATCCTGGTCCGTGATTCTCCGGTCGCTGCGGCCGACGGCAAGTACTCGTCGCTGTTGAACGATGCAGTGAGCCAGGTCGGGCACATCCTTGCGGGAGACTTCACTCGACGCGGATTCGATGCCGGATTCGCTCCCTTGTACGCGCAGGCGCTGGTCGGGATGGTGTCCATGACGGCTCAGTGGTGGCTCGACGTGAGGGAGCCGTCGAAAGAGGTCGTCGCGGCGCACGTCGTCAATCTGTGTTGGAACGGTCTCACCAATCTGGAGGCCGCGCCCCTATTGGCCGGTGAATGAGGCGAGTATTTCCCCACGTGTCGGTGAAAGAGCGGGTAGGGTTTGGTTTGCGTCCATGAGACCTACTTCACAGCGACGCATGTATGTTGTTCGGACCATCTGTACGTTGACCAAGGTAAGAATGCCACCGAGTGGTACCGTTCGCTCGTAATTTGCGCAGTGGCAGTCGAGTATTGCGAAGGCGGATCCAATGGTCAGACAGGCACGCGCTGAGATCACGCGCGACACCGTGCTGTCGGGTGCCGCGAATGTGTTCTTGCGCCTGGGCTACGCGAACGCGAGCCTCAGCGAGATCATCTCTCAGTCCCAGGTCACCAAGGGTGCCCTCTACTTCCACTTCGGGTCGAAGGAAGAGTTGGCGCGTGCGGTCATCGACGAGGGCAATGCCCGGCTGACGGCGGCGTGCCAGCAGTTCAACGACGGACGTATCCCGGCGTTGGAAGCGGCCATCGGCATCTCCTACATCGTCGTCGACATGTCGGTCAGTGACCCGATGGTGTCGGCGATGCTGCGGCTCAGCCACCAGATCGGTGATTACCGGGGCACCCAGGGCAACGTGATGTCCGGCTGGAGCGAGTCGTTCAACGCTTTGGCGGCCAAGGCGATCAAGCAGGGCGACCTTGCGGCCGATGCGGATCCCGCGACCATCGGTGCCCTCGTCCTCGAGATCCTCACCGGCGTGCACATGGTCGCCGTCGCCACGGGCAACACGGAGGAACTTCCGTCACGGATGGAACGTCTCTGGTACTACCTCCTTCCGTCACTCGTGACGGCGGGCAAGGTCGAGTACTTCCGTGAGTTCGCGGCCCGGCGCGTCATCCGGCACTAGTTGCCCGTAGCTGGACGTATGTAAAGGACGCACGACGTCGGCGGTAGGATCGATCGCGATATCCATTGCGCCGATCTCGCTCAGGAGCCCCGCAGTTGTCTTCCGATTCTTCGCTTGCACTGTCGGGCCTCGCGCGCGTCGCACTGTCGGACTCCACGCTCGCCGCCGTGCGCGACGCCGTCGGAGCCGCGGAACGCACCCTCGTCGGACCCAACTCGTCGCGGCCGTTCGTCGCGTCCGCCATCGCCGAACGAGCGCAGGTACTCGTCGTCACCGCTACCGGCCGCGAGGCCGATGATCTGACGACCGAACTGCAGCAGATTCTCGGCGACGCCGTCGCACAATTCCCGTCGTGGGAGACACTGCCGCACGAGCGGTTGTCGCCGAGCGCGGACACCGTCGGCCGACGCCTCGAGGTTTTGCGACGTCTGGCCCGGCCGGACGACAAGGACTACGGCCCGACGCTTCAGGTCATCGTCACCACCGTCCGCTCGCTCGTGCAGCCGATGGCGCCGGGGCTGGGGGAGATCGAACCCATCGGCTTGCGCGTCGGCGTCGAGATCGACTTCGACGGGCTCATCCACCGCCTCGTGGAATTGGCCTACACGCGCGTCGACATGGTCGGAAAGCGCGGTGAATTCGCCGTTCGCGGCGGCATTCTCGATATCTTCTCGCCGACGGCCGATCACCCCGTTCGTGTCGAGTTCTGGGGCGACGAGGTCACCGAACTGCGCGCCTTCTCTGTTGCGGACCAGCGGTCTCTCCCGGACGTCGACATTCAGTCGGTCATCGCGCCGCCGTGTCGTGAGCTGATCCTCACCGAGACGGTCCGCGATCGCGCGGCCGCCCTCGCTGCGGACAACCAGGCGGATGCAGCGCTGGTCGAGATGCTGGACAAGCTGTCCGCGGGTGTTCCCGTGGAAGGCATGGAGGCACTGCTGCCGCTGCTGCAGCCCGGTGAGCTCCAGTTGCTCGCCGACGTGCTGCCCGACGGCGCGCACGTCCTTCTGTGCGATCCGGAGCGAATCCGCACGCGTGCAACCGATCTGGTGCGGACCGGCCAGGAGTTCCTGGAAGCGTCGTGGACGGCCGCGTCGGTCGGAGGCGCAGCCCCTCTCGATGCGTCGACGGTCAACACCGACAGTCTCGGCGGAGTGAGCCTGGATCTCGGGGCGTCGGCGTACCGCTCGCTCAGGCAGATTCGCGAATCCGCGCAGGCTCTGGGTCGACCCTGGTGGACCATCAGCCCTCTCGCGTCCGGAAGTGAGGACGAGGTCGCACTCGTCGTCGAGTCGGTCCCCGAGGTCCGTGGCTCCGAGGAGTTGCTCGCCGGCGTGTTCGCGATGCTCCGCGCACACGTCTCGACGGGTGGGCGCGCGGTCATCGCCGTCGCCGGAGCAGGCACCGCCAACCGCATCATCGAGAGGCTCGGCGAGGCGGAAGTACCTGCGGCGCATATCGAGTCGGGCTCCGAGCCGTTGCCGGACGTCGTCAGCGTGCTGTGTGGCACGTTGAACGAAGGACTGATTCTGCCCGACGCCCGGCTCGTGGTCGTCACCGAGAGCGACCTCACCGGAAACCGAGTCGCGGCCACCGAAGGGCGAAAGCTACCGGCCAAGAGGCGAAATCAGGTCGATCCGCTCGCACTGGTTGCCGGCGACAGCGTCGTGCACGATCAGCACGGCATCGGTCGATTCGTGGAGATGATCGAGCGCACCGTCGGCGGTGCGCGACGCGAGTACCTCGTCATCGAGTACGCACCCAGCAAGCGCGGTCAGCCCGGCGACCGATTGTTCGTGCCGATGGATTCGCTGGATCAGCTCTCGCGCTATGTCGGCGGCGAGTTGCCGTCGCTCAGCAAGCTCGGCGGATCGGACTGGGCCAACACCAAACGCAAGGCACGCAAGGCGGTTCGTGAGATCGCCGGCGAGCTCGTGCAGTTGTACGCGGCGCGTCAGGCGGCGCCGGGCCACGCATTCGGTCCGGACACCCCGTGGCAGCGTGAGATGGAAGACGCCTTCGGGTTCACCGAGACCATGGACCAGATGACCGCGATCACCGACGTCAAGGCCGACATGGAGAAGGCGGTTCCGATGGACCGCGTCATTCTCGGCGACGTCGGCTACGGCAAGACGGAAATCGCCGTCCGCGCCGCGTTCAAAGCAGTTCAGGACGGCAAGCAGGTGGCGGTGCTCGTGCCGACAACGCTGCTCGCTCAGCAGCATCTGCAGACGTTCACCGCTCGAATGGCCGCATTCCCGGTGACAGTCAGGGGCCTTTCTCGCTTCACCCACGGCGCCGAGTCGAAAGAAGTCATGGCAGGTCTGGCCGACGGAACCGTCGACGTCGTCGTCGGCACGCACCGCCTGTTGCAGACGGGTGTCGTGTGGAAGGACCTCGGCCTCATCGTCGTCGACGAGGAGCAGCGATTCGGCGTCGAGCACAAGGAGCACATCAAGTCGCTCCGCACCCACGTGGACGTGCTGACGATGTCCGCGACGCCTATCCCTCGTACGCTCGAGATGAGCCTCGCGGGGATTCGTGAGATGTCGACCATCCTCACGCCTCCCGAGGAGCGCCATCCGGTCCTGACCTACGTCGGCGCGTACAACGACAAGCAGGTCGCGGCCGCGATTCGTCGTGAACTGCTGCGCGACGGTCAGGTGTTCTTCGTGCACAACCGCGTCAGCTCGATCGACAAGGCAGCCAAGCGCATTCGAGATCTGGTGCCGGAAGCTCGGGTGACCACCGCGCACGGTCAGATGAACGAGGAAACTCTCGAACGCACGGTGCAGGGCTTCTGGGAACGCGAGACCGACGTGCTCGTGTGCACCACCATCATCGAGACGGGCCTCGACATCTCCAACGCCAACACGTTGATCGTCGAGCGCAGTGATTCCCTCGGCCTGTCGCAGCTGCACCAACTTCGAGGCCGTGTCGGGCGTAGCCGCGAGCGTGGATACGCGTACTTCCTGTACCCGGCGGAGAAGCCGCTCACCGAAACTGCCTACGACAGGCTGTCCACCATCTCGCAGAACTCCGACCTCGGTGCCGGTATGGCCGTCGCCATGAAAGACCTCGAAATCCGCGGCGCCGGAAACGTTCTGGGCGCCGAACAGTCCGGCCACGTCGCCGGCGTCGGATTCGATCTGTACGTGCGGTTGGTCGGCGAAGCCGTGGAGGCGTACCGAGCGGCCGCCGACGGCAAACCGATCTCCACGGACGAAGCGCCGAAGGAAGTGCGCATCGACTTGCCCGTCGACGCACACATTCCGCCGGACTACGTCACCAGCGACCGCTTGCGTCTCGAAGCGTACCGAAAGCTGGCCGCAGCAACGAATTCCGACTCGATCACGGCGGTGTTGGACGAGCTCGTCGACCGCTACGGCCCGCTTCCCGAGGAAGTGGGACGCCTGGTGTCCGTCGCCAAGCTTCGCCTGATCGCGAAGGAATACGGGCTGACGGACGTCAATGTCGCCGGTACGCAGGTCAAGCTCGCACCCATGGATCTGCCCGATTCCAAGCAGATCCGACTCAAGCGGCTCTACCCCAACGCTGCGTACCGGGCCACCACCGGTGTGGTGCAGACGCCTCTGCCTCGCGTGGAGGGAGGCGGCGTCGGTGCTGCGCGAGTGCGGGACGTCGAGTTGGTCCAGTACATCGCCGACCTCATACTGTCACTCGACGGTAAACCGTCCAGGTCGGTGTTGCTGGAGCAGACTGTGGGGGTGTGATGACGGTAGTGCTGCTGGATCCCGTTCGCCCGACGATGGTCCCGGCCGAGGCCGTGGAGTTCCTCAACGGAGTCGTCGAATTCACCGAGGAGGTTCCGGTGCGCACCCGGTGGCTGTTCTCGGGTACCGCGCACGCCGACGGCTCCGCCGAGGTACTCGTCAGCACCGACCCGTCGAACCCGGATGTGCAGCAGCGCATTCGGCGCGGTGACCGCGTGATCTCGTCGCCGAAGCTGCCTGGCGACGACCTGATCGCCGCCGTACTTCTGATGGACCGCCTTCGGGTCCGAGGTGGGTGGGAAGCTCAGCAGACACACGCGTCGTTGAGTGGTTACCTGCTGGAAGAGACGTACGAGCTCCTCGACGCCATCCACAGCGGCAACCTCGACGATCTGAAAGAGGAACTCGGGGACATCCTGCTGCAGGTGCTGTTCCATTCTCGGATCGCGCAGGACGCGTCGGACAATGCGTTCGACGTCGACGACGTAGCAGCGGGCCTCGTCCGAAAGCTGACCCATCGAACCCCGCATCTCGACGACGGATCGACCGGACCGATCGACGTCGCCGTGCAGGAGAAAGCGTGGGAGGAGAAGAAAGCCGCCGAGAAAGCCCGCGGTTCCTGCCTGGACGGCGTCGCGCTCTCCCAACCCGCGCTGGCACTGGCTCAGAAAGTCGTGGCACGCGCGAGCAAAGCCGGACTGCCCGACGAGCTGATCCCCGACGAACTCCGCGTCGTACACATCGGCCTCGACCACAGTCACGGCGGTGAGAGCGCCGAGGACCTGTTGCGGCGCAACGTCTTGCGCTTCGCCGACCGCATCCGCGACGCCGAAAAATCCGCCAAAGTCCACGGCGCAGTACCTGGCAAACTCACCGCAATCGAATGGATAGAGAACTGGGGTAGGCGGTAGGTTCACCCCCCCCTTGTCGCATGAATGGGCCCTGCTGGCTATCGGTACGCATGAATGTGACTTCCAAGCGATGCGGGGGGGGGG
>NZ_NPFY01000053.1 GCF_002259415.1 Rhodococcus sp. 14-2470-1b | reverse complement strand
GTAGGCGCGGAGCAGTGTGGCGATCAGGGGCGGGGTGGACCAGCCGTCGGTGATGGCGTGGTGGATGGTCAGGATGAGGGTGTGCTGGTCGGCTGCGGTGGTGACGGCGGTGACACGCATCAACGGCGCGTCAGCCAGAACGAACCCGGTTTCCCGGTTCCGCGCCACGGCTTTGTCCACGGCATCTGCATCTCCAATGCCATTCACTGCGGTGAGTTCGATCGTCGCGTGAGTGGGGATGACGGCGACGTAGTCGCCGTTCGCGGCGGGTGTGATCGCCGCTTTGAGGTTGGGATAGATCTCGGTCAACGTTCGCAGGGCTCTGTAGAGCCGTTCGTTGTCGAGCGTTCCGGTGACGTGGACCAGCGTGTGCGTGAGATACAGGTCCACGCTGGCGCTGTCACCGAGGAGTGATTCGAAGACCATGCCGTGTTGCAGTGGCGTCAGGGGCTGGACGTCGGCGATGTCGCCGTAGCGGTGGTCCCAGGTGGTGAGGTCGCCGTAAGTCGTACCGCTGGCGGTGAAGTCGGTGAGGGAACGGCGCACGCGCCCTGCACCCACGCCGCTGGCGTACGTGACAAGAGTCTGTAGCGCGGTGGTCCAGAGTTGGACGAGTTCGCGCGCCTGTTCGCTGGTCAAGATGTCCTGGGCATAGGCGAAGGATCCGTCGAACATGGGCTCGCCATCGCTACCAGTGAGAACCGCGATATTGATATCCACCACTGCTGCAGCGGGCGAGTTTTTCGGCAGGTGCGCGCGAATTCCGGGGCACTCCGGCGAATTGGACCATGGTTTGGCGGTGACGGCACTGAAGTTGCCGAGGTAGTTGAGCGCGAGGTCGGGGGTGGTGGTGGGTAGGGCGGTGTCGGGATGGAGGTGGGTGAGTATGCCGTAGCCGATGCCGCGGTCCGGGACGCGTGCGAGTGTGTCTTTGATGCGTAGTACGGCGTCGGCGGCGAGGGTGGGGTCGGTGATGGTGTGGTGGGGGTCGAGGTCGGTGAGGTCGGCGAGGATCGGGTACCAGGTGGTGAACCAGCCGATCGAGCGTGAGAGGTCGGCGCCGAGGACGACTGTTTCTTGGCGGCCGTGGCCTTCCATGCCGATGGTGACCGGCCGTGGCTCGAGGTGGTGGCGTGCGCGCCAGGTGCCGGTGGCGATGGTGACTGCGGTGAGGAGGATGTCTTCGACGCTGGCGGAGAGTGCGGCGGTGACGTTGTTGATCAGGGGCCCGGCCGGGATTTTCACGTCGATAGTTGTGACGGCGGCCTGGGTGTGGCGCTCCTGGTCGATTCCGGTCTCGCCGAACAGCGGGACGACCGCGTTCACCACCGTGCTCCAATGACCCAGTTGCTCGGTGACATCCTGCTCGGTCAGTGCGTGCGTCCAGGTGGTGATGGAGGTTCCGGCGGGGAGCAGGTCGGTGTCGGTGGCGCCGGTGTCGAGTGCCCAGGCGTGTGCGAGGTCGTCTTGAAGGATGCGCCAGGAGACTCCGTCGACGGCGAGGTGGTGGATGACCATGACGAGGCGGCCGGTGGTGTCACCGAAGTCGGTGTCGTTGGGCTTGGTGTCACCGGAGTGGGTGCACCACAGGGCGCGCCACAAAATCCCGTTCGCCGGATCGAGTTGCTCGGAGAGCCGTGTCGTCTCCGCAGTGACGTACGCAGGCCAGCGCGGTCCGGACCAACCGTCGGTGAATTCGGTGGTGTCGAGTCGGGTGGTGACCTCAATCGGGGTGGCGGCGCCGGTGAAGTGTGGTGCGCCGGAGTTGTCGATGTCGAGGCGGCCCTGCAGGGTCGGGTGATGTCCGATGACGCGGGTGAGGATTCGGTGGAGGGTGTCGGTGGTGAGGTCGGGTGGGGTGGTGAAGACGAAGGATTGGGTGAAGTGGTCGAAGCCGGGTCGGTCTACGTAGCGGGCGGCGAT
>NZ_NPFY01000060.1 GCF_002259415.1 Rhodococcus sp. 14-2470-1b | reverse complement strand
CCCATAGCGATGTTGGTGACGCGTTCGAGGATGATTTCCACGACGACCGGGACTTTGTGTTCCGAGGCGAGGGTTCGGGCACGGCGGAGTGCGTCGCCGATCAGTTCGGGTTCGGTCACGCGCAGTGCTGTGCATCCCAGTCCTTCTGCGACACGGACGTGGTCGACGCCGTATCCCTTGGGCAGGGTCTCCTCGGTTTCTTGGGTGTTGATGTTGTCGAATCCGAGTTGGACGCAGAAGTCCATGTCGAAGGCGCGTTGGGCCTGACGGATCAGCCCGAGGTAGGAGTTGTTGACGACGACGTGCACGTAGGGGAGGTTGAACTGCGCTCCGACGGCGAGTTCTTCGATCATGAACTGGAAGTCGTAGTCACCGGAGAGGGCAACGACGTCGACGCTCGGGTCGGCGGCGACGGCACCGAGGGCGGCCGGGATGGTCCAGCCCAGCGGGCCGGCTTGCCCGCAGTTGATCCAGTTGCGTGGGGAGTAGACGTGCAGAAACTGTCCGCCCGCGATCTGGGAGAGTCCGATGGTGCTGATGTATCGGGTGTCTCGGCCGAAGACCTTGTTCATCTCCTCGTACACGCGTTGCGGTTTGATCGGCACGTTGTCGAAGTGGGTGCGTCGGTGCATGGTGGCTTTGCGGTGGGCACATGCTGCGACCCAGTCACCGAGATCGGGCAGTGTTCCTGCTGCCGTGCGTTCCCGGGCGACCGCGATGAACTGCTCGAGGGCTGCTTTGGCGTCGGAGATGATGCCGTAGTCGGGTGCGAAGACGCGTCCGATCTGGGTGGGTTCGATGTCGACGTGGACGAACGTGCGGCCTTTGCGGTAGGTGTCGAGGCCCCCGGTGTGCCGGTTGGCCCACCGATTGCCGATACCGAGCACGAAGTCCGACGCCAGTAGTGTGGCGTTTCCGTAGCGGTGTGCGGTCTGCAGTCCCACCATGCCCGCGGCGAGGCGGTGATCGTCGGGAATGGTGCCCCATCCCATCAGGGTCGGGATCACGGGGACGTCGAGGAGTTCGGCGAGTTCGACGAGGAGGTCGGAGGCGTCGGCGTTGATGATGCCGCCGCCGGCGACGATCAACGGCCGCTCGGCGGCGAGGAGCATGTCGATCGCCTTCTCGGCCTGCGCCCGCGAGCACCGGGGCTTGTGCACCGGCAGAGGCTGGTAGGTATCGGGGTCGAAGTCGATGTCGGCGAGCTGGACGTCGATGGGCAGATCGATCAGGACCGGCCCTGGTCGGCCGGATCGCATCAGGTGGAATGCCTGAGCGAACGCGCCCGGCACCTGCGCTGGTTCGAGAACGGTCATCGCCATCTTGGTGACGGGCCCGGCGATCGCGGCGATGTCGACGGCTTGGAAGTCCTCTTTGTGCAGCCGTGCGACGGGAGCTTGGCCGGTGATGGCCAGGATCGGGATGGAATCGGCCATCGCGGAGTACAGGCCGGTGATCATGTCGGTGCCGGCCGGGCCGGAGGTGCCGATGCAGATTCCGATGTTGCCTGCGGCGGCGCGGGTGAACCCTTCGGCCATGTGGGAGGCGCCTTCGACGTGGCGGGCGAGGACGTGGCGGATGCCGCCGTGCTCCCGCATCGCGGCGTAGAAGGGGTTGATCGCTGCGCCGGGCAGACCGAACGCGGTGGTGGCGCCTTCGAGTTCGAGAATTTTCACGGCTGCATCGGCCGCGCGCATCTTGGGCATGTCAGTGCACCGTGGTTTCTGTGTCGAGGGTTCCGGACAGGCGAGCGACCCCGCGGTAGAGGGCCGAATGATCGAGGCTGCCGTCGCCGTTGGCGCGGGCCGATGCCATCAGCTGGGCCAGGACAGCACCCATCGGCACGACGATGCCTGCTTCGCGGGCAGCGGAGGTGACGATGCCGAGGTCCTTGTGGTGCAGGTCGATTCGGAATCCCGGTTCGAACGATCTGTCGAGCATCGTCTGTGCCTTCTGGTTCAGCACTGCTGACCCGGCGAGGCCTCCGCCGAGTACCTCGACCGATGCCGCGAGGTCCACTCCGTAGGCTTCGAGGAATGCGATGGCCTCGGCGAGGACCTGGATGTTGCCGGCGACGATGAGCTGATTGGCGGCTTTGACGGTCTGCCCCGATCCGCTGGGGCCGACGTGAACCACTGTTTTTCCGACCACGTCGAGTATCGGTTCGGCGGAGGCGAAGTCCTCTGCGCTGCCGCCGACCATGATCGACAGTGTGGCGTTCTCGGCGCCTGCCTGGCCTCCGGAGACGGGTGCGTCGATCAAACGGAATCCGCGGGTGGAGGCTTCCTCGGCGAGCGAGGCGGTCACGTCCGGGCGGATGCTCGAGAAGTCGATGACGAGGGTGCCGCGGCGGGCGTGGTCGAACACGCCGTCTTCACCGAGCAGCACCTGGTGCACGTCGGGGGAATCG
The DNA here is from genome assembly GCF_002259415.1 of Rhodococcus sp. 14-2470-1b. Classification (GTDB taxonomy): domain Bacteria; phylum Actinomycetota; class Actinomycetes; order Mycobacteriales; family Mycobacteriaceae; genus Rhodococcoides. The sequence goes on along the minus strand of NZ_NPFY01000060.1, from coordinate 202 downwards.
GGGACCATGACCGCCACGATGTCGGCGTCGGCGACGGCCTTCGCGATGGAGTCCGCGGCGATGCCACCGGCAGCCACGAGACGTTCTGTCGCACCGACCGACCTGTTGTAGCCGACGACTGTGTGTCCGGCCTCGGCGAGATGAACGGACATGGGGCTTCCCATGATCCCGAGACCGATGAAAGCGATTGTGCTCATGGAGA
>NZ_NPFY01000058.1 GCF_002259415.1 Rhodococcus sp. 14-2470-1b | reverse complement strand
GAGCGCTGCGAGCAGGTCCGGGCCACCCTGCGGGCGTCCACCGAATCGAACTCCGCTGCGCTCCGTCCTGTGAAAAGAATTCTTGTTTTCCTTAACGTCGTTGCCGGGCATCGAGACCTCGGACGTAGGTTCAGAGGTGCCTGGGGACACCGGGTATGGCTTTCTTTTTTTCGCTGATCGGATGGCCAGAAGGGAATGGCCGCCCGGTGTCCTCGACGATGTGACCGCTCATTGAGAGACGCGACCTGATCGCTGATTAAGGACACGACGGCGCAGTCGTCCACCAGGTTCCAACGTCCCGACGACAGCAAGGGGTACAGGTGCAACAGCTCTGGGTGGGAATCGACGCAGGGAAAACTCACCACCATGCGGTGGTAATCGACAGCGACGCAACACGACTGCTGTCCCGTCGGGTGTTGAACGACGAGGCGGTTCTGAAGTCACTGATCGACGATGTGCTCGGCATCGCAGACGGTGGGCAGGTGGTCTGGGCAGTGGACCTGAATTCGGGTGGTGCTGCGCTGTTGACGGCAATGCTCGCTGCAGGTCGGCAAACCCTGATGTACATCCCCGGCCGCATCGTGCACCACGCTGCGGGCGGGTACCGCGGCGATGGCAAGACCGACGCGAAAGACGCGGCAATCATCGCTGATCAGGCGCGGATTCGACGCGACCTTCAGCCGATGCGAGTGGACGACGAGATTGCCGTGCAGCTCGGCATTCTGACCTCGAGGCGAACCGACCTGATGCGGGACCGGACTCGATCAATCAACAGGCTTCGCGCTTTACTGAGCACGTACTTTCCCGCGCTGGAGCGCGCGCTCGACCTCAGTAACGTGAAGGGAGCATTGATCCTGCTAACCGGTTATTCAACGCCAGGCGCGATCCGCACGATCGGTCCTACAAGCTTGGAAGCCTGGCTGCGAAAGCGTAAGGCGTACAACGCTAGCGGCCTCGCGGCCGTGGCGGCGGAGGCTGCTTTGGCGCAAACAATTCGGGTGCGGGGTGAGGCCGTGGCCGCGCAGGTTGTCAGCTCCATGGCCACCGACGTACTCGATCTCGGTGCGCGATTGGCTGCCCTCGACGGCACTATCGAGGCCGTGTTCAAGAGTCATGCGTCGGCCGCGATTCTCGAATCCATGCCGGGAATCGGGCCGCTTTTGGGTGCCGAGATGGTGGCCGCAACCGGGGGAGACGTCTCGGTCTTCGGAACCGCAGACAGGTTTGCCGCAGTGGCCGGACTCGCCCCTGCGCCGAGAGATTCGGGCCGAATCAGTGGGAACCTCAGACGTCCGCGCCGGTATGACCGGAGGCTGCTGCGAGTCGCGTATCTGTCAGCCCAGCTCAGCGTACGAAGCTGTTCCGAGTCGCGGGTCTACTACGAACGAAAGCGGGCTGAGGGTAAACGCCACACTCAGGCCGTGCTGGCATTGGCAAGGCGACGGTCAAACGTGCTGTGGGCAATGCTGCGTGACGGAACGACATATCGACCGGGGTCGTCGGCCTGCACAGGCGGGTGCGTTACACCCGCTGCCGCTTGATGTGGGACCGGCCCCTCAGTAGTCGCGTAACCCTCTGCCTGTTGCAAGGTGCGGAGACAGTCTCCCAGCCTCAAAGGCATCCAGTTTCCGCCGAACGGTCATCGCTTGGTGTTGACACCTCGGTTCATCATTCCGAAACGAAAGGTCGACGACGGTCACCTTGCCAATGAGGTCGGAGGCGGTCGGCCGTCAGTGTTGGGTCTGCACGTCTTCGAGGGAGAACTGACTTCGTGGACGTGCACAGACGAAAGGTGGGACCCTTGCGACCATGATCGGTCGACGTGTGGGACTGACGATATTCCTGTTGGTGACGGCTGCCCTCGCGTCCTACGGTGTGCTCTCTACCCCGCAGCCGAGGTCGGTCGCCGAGATCGGCTCCGCTGATCAGTTCGTGTGCGCACTACCCCAGGACGTCGGCGGCTACCTCGCCGCTCCTCCGCAACAACAGACCTTCCTGCCACGTCCTGCGCCGGGCACGGTGCCCGAAGGGTTCGAACCGGTGACGGCGGTGGTGTGCGACGTCAGTATCGGCGACCACGTCGGTGCGGACGGAACCGTGACCTACGTCGAACGCCGCTATGCCGGTGACTTCGACGCCGCTGTGCGGGAACTGAACAGGCCGCCCACTCGCCGCTCGATCTTCGACTCCCAGTGCCTGGCATCGGCTCTCGCGGCGGCACCGGTCGACATGTGGCTCATCGACGCCGGCGGCCGAGCCGTGCAGCCCTCGTATCCACGTGGTGACTGCGGACTGGACAACACCCTCGGACTTGCCGAGATCCTCGAACTCCCCGAGGTGGGCACAACCGAACATCAGATCCGTCTCGACACCACAGGAATTGCCTACTTCTTCTCGTGCTCGCCCGTCGTCTTGGCGTCGACACCCGGGCCGCGGTCACTGCTCGATCTGACGCTGACACCGTCCGGGCTCTGTCACTTCGACACCACCGGAGCCAGTCCGGAGTTCACCGGCGCGGATCGATACGCGCCCGAGCCGTATCTCGACTGGAACTCCACCGTCACCGACCTCGAGCCCGCCGGCCCCTGCGGTCAGCAAGCAACATCGCTGGCGACCACGTCCACGCAGTCCAATATCGGGGACGAGTACGTCAGCATCGATATCCACATCGAACTCGACGGATGCCGACGCGTCCTGGCCGACGGCTTCACACCATTGACAGCTTCCGCCGCGTTCCTCGACTCGATCGAAAGCGCCACCGCGTAGCCACCTCGGCTGCATGCCTCCGACGATCACACACGGGCGTGGTGGGGGCTTCTACACTGGCGTTCAATTACGGGAAATGGGAGTGTGGTTGATTGCCATGTACGGCGGACACGTCGGCGGTTCCGTTCTCTTAGTTTGCATCTCACGCCGCTAGCTGTCTGCGGTGGACACTAAATCTCCGCGCCGACAACTGGTTCCTGAGCTCGTTCTCATCTGCAGTGGTGTGGGCGGGTTAGTCTGAAAGCGTGAGTAAATATCTAGCCGAGGCGGGTTTCAGTGAGTGCGTGAACGCTGGCCTGGATTGTGCACCTGGATTTGGACTCTTTTTCTTGAAGATGGGTATCGGTTTGCTTCTGGTGTTTCTCTGGTTCGGTCTCGCTATCTATGTGTCTGCGGCTGCGGGACCACCCTTGAATGCGCGCCGTACGGCAATTTCGATTCTTGCAGCGTGGCTTTTGCCGATCATTGGTTCGGCATTTTTCTTCTGGTACCGAGAGGATGCGCGTCAGGACAACTGGCGGCCACCCATGGCGTAAAGCAGCGGCAAGAGTTGCCCTGTTGGGTACCAATTGTCGCCCGTCTCAGCTGTAGACCGAGAATTTTTCCGTTGATTCCGTTGAACGCGGTACTGGTTGGTCATCCTCGTTGCCAGGTCAAAAAGGACCCCGCCCATTCATTCGTCCGACGGTGCCTTGGCGCGGTGGGCTCAGGACTATGTCGCCGTAGCAGCAGCGTCGTCGAATGACTTGCGGGCCCGGGCGATCGCAACTCTGTGCTGCTCGGTCCATCCGACGAGGGCCTGAATCGTCCCCAATAGTGTGCGGCCGAGGTCGGACAATCTGTATTCCACGCGAGGCGGAATTTCGGGATACATACGCCGGTGTATCAACCCGTCACGCTCGAGATTGCGCAGGGTCACGGTCAACATCCGGGTGCTGATGCCGTCGATCTCTCGGCTCAGTTCGCCGAACCGAAGAGTTTTTTCGTCCAAAAGCGCGATAACCAGCAACGACCACTTGTCCGCCACGCGGTCGAGTATCTGGCGAACTTCGCAATCTTCACGCGAGTCCCATTGGAACGCATCGCGTCCGTCGCGGCAGCAACCGTCGTCTACCTGGTCGCTT
>NZ_NPFY01000054.1 GCF_002259415.1 Rhodococcus sp. 14-2470-1b | reverse complement strand
TGTGTTCGGCGGTGTCCTACTCTCCCACACCCTGTCGGGTGCAGTACCATCGGCGCTGGAGGGCTTAGCTTCCGGGTTCGGAATGGGACCGGGCGTTTCCCCTCCGCTATGGCCGCCGTAACTCTGCGAAACAGTGTCACGAACGAACCGAAGTCGGAGACACACACTGTGTGTGTTCGTTCTTGGTTCTCATGAAGTTGTGTACCTGAAAATACAACTTTCGTGTGTTGTTTCAGATATTGCACAGTGGACGCGTAGCTTCTTTGTGGTAAGTCCTCGGCCTATTAGTACCAGTCACCTGCATGCATTACTGCACTTCCAGTTCTGGCCTATCAACCCGGTGGTCTGCCGGGGGCCTTACCCCCACAAAGGGGGTGAGAAACCTCATCTTGGAACAGGCTTCCCGCTTAGATGCTTTCAGCGGTTATCCCTTCCGAACGTAGCTAACCAGCGGTGCTCCTGGTGGAACAACTGGCACACCAGAGGTTCGTCCGTCCCGGTCCTCTCGTACTAGGGACAGCCTTCCTCAAGTTTCTGACGCGCGCGGCGGATAGAGACCGAACTGTCTCACGACGTTCTAAACCCAGCTCGCGTGCCGCTTTAATGGGCGAACAGCCCAACCCTTGGGACCTACTCCAGCCCCAGGATGCGACGAGCCGACATCGAGGTGCCAAACCATCCCGTCGATATGGACTCTTGGGGAAGATCAGCCTGTTATCCCCGGGGTACCTTTTATCCGTTGAGCGACACCGCTTCCACATGCCGGTGCCGGATCACTAGTCCCGACTTTCGTCCCTGCTCGACCTGTCAGTCTCACAGTCAAGCTCCCTTGTGCACTTGCACTCGACACCTGATTGCCAACCAGGCTGAGGGAACCTTTGGGCGCCTCCGTTACATTTTGGGAGGCAACCGCCCCAGTTAAACTACCCACCAGGCACTGTCCCTGAACCAGATCATGGTCCGAGGTTGAGGTATCCAATACGATCAGAGTGGTATTTCAACAACGACTCCACAGTAACTGGCGTCACCGCTTCACAGTCTCCCACCTATCCTACACAAACCGAACCGAACACCAATACCAAGCTATAGTGAAGGTCCCGGGGTCTTTTCGTCCTGCCGCGCGTAACGAGCATCTTTACTCGTAATGCAATTTCGCCGAGTCTATGGTTGAGACAGCTGAGAAGTCGTTACGCCATTCGTGCAGGTCGGAACTTACCCGACAAGGAATTTCGCTACCTTAGGATGGTTATAGTTACCACCGCCGTTTACTGGGGCTTAAATTCTCAGCTTCACCACACAAGTGCAGTTGACCGGTCCTCTTAACCTTCCAGCACCGGGCAGGCGTCAGTCCGTATACATCGTCTTACGACTTCGCACGGACCTGTGTTTTTAGTAAACAGTCGCTTCTCACTGGTCTCTGCGACCCCACCCAGCTCACACCGCAAGGATGATCACCGGACGAGGTCCCCCTTCTCCCGAAGTTACGGGGGCATTTTGCCGAGTTCCTTAACCATAGTTATCTCGATCGCCTCAGTATTCTCTACCTGACCACCTGTGTCGGTTTGGGGTACGGGCCGTGTGAAAGCTCGCTAGAGGCTTTTCTCGGCAGCATAGGATCACTGAATTCGCCTCAATCGGCTACGCATCACCTCTCAGGCTTGAATGAGACACGGATTTGCCTATGTCTCGCCCTACAGGCTTACACCAGTATTACCACTGACTGGCTCAGCTACCTTCCTGCGTCACCCCATCGCTTGGCTACTACCAGATCAGGTCCCACGCATCCACCCACCCCCGAGTACCCGAAGGCACACGGTAAGCGGGATTCAGGGCGGTTAGTATCACTGATTCACCAGGGGCGCGTTCACACGGGTACGGGAATATCAACCCGTTGTCCATCGGCTACGCCTGTCGGCCTCGTCTTAGGTCCCGACTCACCCTGGGCGGATTAACCTGGCCCAGGAACCCTTGGTCATTCGGCGGACGAGTTTCTCACTCGTCTTTCGCTACTCATGCCTGCATTCTCACTCGCACAGCCTCCACACCTAGGTCACCCCGATGCTTCCACGGCTGCACGACGCTCCCCTACCCACCCACACACCTGGCCGATCCCTCGCAAGAGAAAGGCGGGCTATTGTGTGAGTGCCGCAGCTTCGGTGGTGTACTTGAGCCCCGCTACATTGTCGGCGCAGGATCACTTGACCAGTGAGCTATTACGCACTCTTTCAAGGGTGGCTGCTTCTAAGCCAACCTCCTGGTTGTCTTCGCGACCCCACATCCTTTTCCACTTAGTACACGCTTAGGGACCTTAGCTGGCGATCTGGGCTGTTTCCCTCTCGACTACGAACCTTATCGCCCGCAGTCTCACTGCCACGCTCTCACTCACCGGCATTCGGAGTTTGGCTGATTTCGGTAAGCCGGTAAGCCCCCTAGACCATCCAGTAGCTCTACCTCCGATGAGAAACACGTGACGCTGCACCTAAATGCATTTCGGGGAGAACCAGCTATCACGGAGTTTGATTGGCCTTTCACCCCTACCCACAACTCATCCCCTCAGTTTTCAACCTAAGTGGGTTCGGTCCTCCACGACGTCTTACCGTCGCTTCAACCTGGCCATGGGTAGATCACTCCGCTTCGGGTCTAGAACACGCCACTACACACCACGAAGGTGATACGCCCTATTCGGACTCGCTTTCGCTACGGCTACCCCACACGGGTTAACCTCGCGACATGCCACTAACTCGCAGGCTCATTCTTCAAAAGGCACGCCATCACCAGCCACCACAAGTGGTGCACCAGCTCTGACGGATTGTAAGCGCACGGTTTCAGGTACTATTTCACTCCCCTCCCGGGGTACTTTTCACCTTTCCCTCACGGTACTAGTCCGCTATCGGTCACCAGGGAGTATTCAGGCTTATCGGGTGGTCCCGACAGATTCACAGCAGATTTCACGGGCCCGCTGCTACTTGGGCATCCACACTCGACAGTCACAATGTTTTCGTCTACGGGACTCTCACCCTCTACGACAGGCCGTTCCAGACCACTTCGACTAACACCATGATTTCTCACTGTCGGACAGTCCGGCAGAACCATCACATGCAAACCCCACAACCCTCCATACGCAACCCCTGCCGGGTATCACACGCACAAAGTTTGGCCTCCTCCGCTTTCGCTCGCCACTACTCACGGAATCACAATTGTTTTCTCTTCCTGTGGGTACTGAGATGTTTCACTTCCCCACGTTCCCTCCACACACCCTATATATTCAGATGCAGGTAACACGACATCACTCGTGCTGGGTTTCCCCATTCGGACACCCTCGGATCACAGCTCGGTTGACAGCTCCCCGAGGCTTATCGCAGCCTCCTACGTCCTTCATCGGCTCCTGGTGCCAAGGCATCCACCGTACGCTCTTCATTACTTACAACAAAGATGCTCGCGTCCACTGTGCAATTCTCAAACAACACACACGCAGAAAACCATCATGCATCCATCAGACCAGAACAATGTCACCATCATTCCGCGATAGGGATACGATCTCCCACCTGTATATGTCTTGCCTAGAAAGAAACACTCACGTGTTCTCTCAGGACCCAACAGTGCATCGATATAACCAGTTCGATGGTCGACACAAGGGCCGGCCACACGATGAACAAGTTGGTTGTCAGTGTTCCACCCGTGAGCACCGCAGTTCTACATGTGAGAACTACACGGTTTCTGTCTCACTCCCCCGTCACCTGTGTGACGGTCCGAGTAGAGAAGAGGCTCCTTAGAAAGGAGGTGATCCAGCCGCACCTTCCGGTACGGCTACCTTGTTACGACTTCGTCCCAATCGCCGATCCCACCTTCGACGGCTCCCTCCCACAAGGGGTTAGGCCACCGGCTTCGGGTGTTACCGACTTTCATGACGTGACGGGCGGTGTGTACAAGGCCCGGGAACGTATTCACCGCAGCGTTGCTGATCTGCGATTACTAGCGACTCCGACTTCACGGGGTCGAGTTGCAGACCCCGATCCGAACTGAGACCAGCTTTAAGGGATTCGCTCCACCTCACGGTCTCGCAGCCCTCTGTACTGGCCATTGTAGCATGTGTGAAGCCCTGGACATAAGGGGCATGATGACTTGACGTCGTCCCCACCTTCCTCCGAGTTGACCCCGGCAGTCTCTTACGAGTCCCCGCCATAACGCGCTGGCAACATAAGACAAGGGTTGCGCTCGTTGCGGGACTTAACCCAACATCTCACGACACGAGCTGACGACAGCCATGCACCACCTGTACACCGACCACAAGGGGGGCCACATCTCTGCAGCTTTCCGGTGTATGTCAAACCCAGGTAAGGTTCTTCGCGTTGCATCGAATTAATCCACATGCTCCGCCGCTTGTGCGGGCCCCCGTCAATTCCTTTGAGTTTTAGCCTTGCGGCCGTACTCCCCAGGCGGGGCGCTTAATGCGTTAGCTACGGCACAGATCCCGTGGAAGGAACCCACACCTAGCGCCCACCGTTTACGGCGTGGACTACCAGGGTATCTAATCCTGTTTGCTACCCACGCTTTCGTTCCTCAGCGTCAGTTGTTTCCCAGAGACCCGCCTTCGCCACCGGTGTTCCTCCTGATATCTGCGCATTTCACCGCTACACCAGGAATTCCAGTCTCCCCTGAAACACTCAAGTCTGCCCGTATCGCCTGCAAGCCCGAAGTTGAGCCCCGGGTTTTCACAAACGACGCGACAAACCGCCTACGAACTCTTTACGCCCAGTAATTCCGGACAACGCTCGCACCCTACGTATTACCGCGGCTGCTGGCACGTAGTTAGCCGGTGCTTCTTCTGCAGGTACCGTCACTCACGCTTCGTCCCTGCTGAAAGAGGTTTACAACCCGAAGGCCTTCATCCCTCACGCGGCGTCGCTGCATCAGGCTTCCGCCCATTGTGCAATATTCCCCACTGCTGCCTCCCGTAGGAGTCTGGGCCGTGTCTCAGTCCCAGTGTGGCCGGTCACCCTCTCAGGTCGGCTACCCGTCGTCGCCTTGGTAGGCCATTACCCCACCAACAAGCTGATAGGCCGCGGGCCCATCCTGCACCACAAAAGCTTTCCACCCCAGCACATGCATGCTGAGGTCATATCCAGTATTAGACCCAGTTTCCCAGGCTTATCCCAGAGTGCAGGGCAGATCACCCACGTGTTACTCACCCGTTCGCCGCTCGTGTACCCCGAAAGGCCTTACCGCTCGACTTGCATGTGTTAAGCACGCCGCCAGCGTTCGTCCTGAGCCAGGATCAAACTCTCCGTAAAAGACT
>NZ_NPFY01000041.1:1932-8559 GCF_002259415.1 Rhodococcus sp. 14-2470-1b | reverse complement strand
CACCGAGGCGCACCGAGGCGCACCGAGGGGAACCTGCTGCATGAGCGACAACATCCCGGCGCTACCGCGCCGTATTTTTCTCGCTACGAGCTGCGCTACAGCGTGCCTGGCTGCCGCCGGATGCAGCGTCGGCGAAGCCCCGTCCGGTGAGGACACCGCTTCCGACGGTCCCATCACCTTGTCGGTGAACGATGTTCCTGTCGGCGGTGGAATCGTGCTCGCCGACCGGCAGGTCGTCGTCACCCAACCGGAACCCGGTACCTTCCGTGCCTTCTCGGCTATCTGTTCTCACCAAGGGTGCACAGTGAACCGAGTCCGCAACGGCACGATCGAGTGCCCCTGCCACAACAGTGCCTTCTCGATCACCGACGGGGCGGTCATGCGCAGCCCCGCTACCGAGCCACTGCCGAACCGCGCCGTGACCAGAACCGTAGATACCCTCACAGTCGACTGATCCATCACCGGGCGGCCGAACATGCGAGGTGGACGGGTTCGGGGTGAACGGTGTCGACCGGGCCGATGTGCGGCAATCGAGGACCCACTCTGTGCCCCCACCCGACTGGTGCCGGTTCCGGTACATCGCTGCCGTGTCGACGACAGCACGGCGTGCCGATCTCGCACCGGGTCGAGACCTGCCTACCAGAGACCTGCCTACCAATTGACCTCTCGGCAACGGCCTTCGCCTTCCTGGGGTTCGACCTGCACAGTGGCGTGCTCGAGACCGAACTCGTCGCGGAGAACCTGCTGCGCTGCAGCGAGCACCCGGGGTGTCTCGGCCTCCGGGGCGACCGTCAGATGCGCCGAAGCGACCTCCATCCCCGACGTCAGTGTCCAGATGTGCAGATCGTGTACCTCTTCGACATCGTCGACACCGGTCAGGGCCTTTTCCACGGCGGCGACATCGATGCCCGACGGAGCGTGTTGCAGCAGAATTCGTACGGCATGACGCCCCAGAGTGAATGCACGCGGCAAAACGAACAACCCGATGGCGACCGCGATGACCGGGTCGGCGTACCGCCACCCGAACACGACGGTGACCAGTCCGCTGACGAGCACTCCGATCGAGCCGAGCATGTCCGCCATCACCTCCAGATACGCACCCCGAACATTGAGGCTCTCTTTCGCACCACTACGCAGAAGGAGGAACGCGATCAGGTTCATGGCCAGACCGAGCAGTGCCACCAACATGACCGGAATCCCGGGCACCTCCGGTGGGTTCGTGATGCGTTGCGCGGCTTCGTAGAGAATCCACCCAGCGACACCGAAGAGCAGCACTGCATTGAACAGAGCCGCGAACACTTCGGCTCGATACAGTCCGAACGTGCGGCCGGTCTTGCGAGACTGCCGCTGTGCGAGTGTGATCGCCACGATCGCCATCAAGACCCCGAACACGTCGGTGAACACGTGTGCGGAATCGGACAACAACGCCAGCGACGAGGTGGACAGACCCACTACCACCTGCGTCACCAACGTAACCGCCCCGAGACCGACAGCGATCCACAGTCGCTCATGGCCACCGACGACATGGCCACCGAAGCCGCACTCTCGACCCGCGGTCCGGTGAATCGACGCTCCGGTTCGCAGGTGATGCTGCTGTGGGCCGCGATCGCGGCAGTGGTGGCCGCTGCGCTCGCGGCGTTGTCGACGTCGCAGGCGCTGATTCTGCTCGGGCTTCCCGATCCGGGACCGATCACGACCTACGGTATTCCGGCGCTGACCGCGCTCGGAGAGGTAGCCGCGGTCGTGGCGGTGGGGTCGTTGCTTCTCGCAGCGTTCCTCGTTCCTCCCCAAATGTCGGGTGTGCTCGACATCGACGGGTACATCGCCGTCCGCACCGCGGCGAAGGCCTCCGCAGTGTGGGCGGTGTGCGCAGCGGCGTTGGTGCCGCTGACGCTCTCGGACGCGTCGGGTCAACCTGTCGGATCCGTTGCGGCGCAACCGGTGCAGTTCCTCGGTGCGATCGGCGATGTCGAGGCCTCCACTGCATGGGCCATCACCGCCGCGATCGCGGCGATCACCGCCGCAGCATGCGCGGCGGTGTTGCGGCATCGATGGACCCCCGCCTTGTTCGCCCTGTCGATGCTCGCGTTGATCCCGCGCGCGGTCACCGGCCACTCCTCGACCGGCGGCAATCACGACATCGCGACGAACTCGTTGATCCTGCACATCCTCGCCGCCGCACTGTGGGTAGGCGGACTCCTCGCACTTCTCGCTCACGCGCTGCGCGGGGGTGGACACCTTGCCGTCGCGACCCGCCGCTACTCGACGCTCGCTCTGGTTGCGTTCGTGATCATGGCGGTCTCCGGAGTGGTCAACGCTGCCGTGCGAGTACCCGTGACGTCGCTGTGGGATTCGACGTACGGCGCTCTGATACTGGCGAAGATCGCAGCCCTGGCGATCGTGGGGACCCTCGGGTGGATACAGCGACGACGAACGGTCGGCGCTCTGGCTCACGATCCCGAGAACCGCAGATCCCTGATCACGTTGTCGATGATCGAGACCCTCGTTCTCGTCACCACAGTGGGCCTGGCGGTCGCACTCGGTCGCACTCCCCCGCCCCCGCCGCAGGACGCCTCGCTACCTCAGGCGCACGAAGAAGCCTTGGGCTACGTGTTGGACGGCCCGCCCACCGCTGCGCGGTTGGCGTTCGAGTGGCGTTTCGACCTGGTGTTCGGGTCCGCGGCCGTGATCGCGGCTGTTGTGTATCTGGTGGCCGTGCGGCGTCGTCGGCGGGTAGGCCTGCCATGGCGGCGGCGGTGGACCGCGAGCTGGTTGATGGGCACTGCGGTGCTGCTCGTGGCGACCTCGTCCGGGGTCGGGCTCTACAGCCCGGCGATGTTCAGCGTGCACATGGCGGGACTGACCGCGGTCGCCATCGCCGTGCCGTTTCTGTTGGTCCTCGGCCGACCGGCCACCTTGTTCGCCTCGGTCCTGCCGACCGCTCCGGCAGCCGACGCACCGGGCTCGCGCGAATGGCTCCGGGCTGCATGGCACAGCCGAGCAGCCCGGATCGCGATTCACCCGTGGGTCAGCACCACGGTGTTCCTGGTCAGCTTCTACCTGCTCTACCCCGGCGGAGTGTTCGACACCGTCGCCGACTCTCATGTGGCACACATGGTGATGAAGGGCTGGTTCCTGACCGTCGGGATGGTGATGTTCTGGGGCACGGTCGGCGAAGACCCGGTACCGAGACCGATCGCGGGACTGACGAAGTTGCTCGCGAGTATCACCGCGTTGGCCGGGTTCGCATTCTTCCTCGTCGTGACGATCGATCTCGAGACCGCGCTCGGAGCGAGCTTCTACAGCGGACTGCGTCTGGATTGGAACGCAGACCTGCTGGCCGACCAGCGGCGCGGCGGCACTCTGGCATGGGGCATCGGCGAGTTGCCGTTGCTCGCTGCCGCAGTTCTCGCCGCGGTCCGGTGGTCGGCGGCCGACGAGAGCGCTGCACGGCAACGAGATCGCCGAGTCGACGATCAAGGTGATACCGAACTCGAGGCGTACAACACCATGCTCGGTGGCCTGTCCTCTCGGCGGGATCACCCCTGATACCCGAAGAATCCGTTCTCGGTCAGGGTCGCCGCAGCCCGCGGGATGTCCTCCGAGGACCGTGACCAGCGGTACGGGCGAATCCGGGTCGAAGGGGATGGAAAAACTATGCTCGATAGTAGTAACCTGTGGCCTGACCGTCACCATTTCGTTATCTCGAGCGAGGCCTCGGCCTCGTAGCCACCAAGGATTGTGATCTTGGCCCGACACCGCACACCCGATCCGATCGACGACGACTGCGCAGCGCCGGCGCGCGGCGGCGTGATCTCGATGCCCGTCGGCACCAGGCCGACGGCGCTCACCGATCGCCCCCGTCATCGACGGGCCGAGTTCGCACCCTCACGTTTCGCGATCGAGTCGCCCGCCGATGCCGGGTACTCCGACACTCTGTCGGAGGACGAGCACACGCCCTCGGCGCAGACGCCCGCACCGGATGAAACCGTTCACGCGGTCAGCGACGCCTGGGACACCGCGGCCGCGGACGCTACCGCGTCGATGTGGGCGGCGCACGTGGCCGGTCCGGACGAGGCGACGCACGACGACGGGGGCCGCGCCGATGTCCAGGCCGTGTCGCGAACTACTCGCCGCGGACTTCATCGCCGCCGGGTGCCGAAGCCGGGTGGCCGCGCCATCGCTGCGTCGGTCGCGGTCGGTGCCTTTCTTTCCGCGGCAGCGACGGCTCCGAACACCGGGTCGCAGGACAGTGTGGCGCTCAGCGCCGCGAGTATCGATCGACCTCCCGCCGGCGTCCTGCCGCCGAGCCCGGTCGTTGCCTCACCCCCGCAGGTATTGCAGTTACCCGATCTCGACGTCGGCCGGGTCGCGCAGCGCATGACCGAGCAACTCGCCGAGGGGGGAGTTCGGGCGGCGGAGCGCGCTGCACGCGATGCCGAGGCGCGGCGCCCGCTCTCGGCGGTGCCGGTGTCGGGCACATTGACCTCCAGTGCTGGTCCACGTTGGGGGACAACGCATTACGGACTCGACATCGCCAATACGATCGGGACGCCGATCGTATCGGTGACCGACGGTGAGGTCATCGAATCAGGGCCGGCGCAAGGGTTCGGCCTGTGGGTGCGTATTCGTCAGGACGACGGCACGATCGGGGTGTACGGGCACATAGACCAGGCGCTCGTCACCGCCGGTCAACGTGTGAAAGCCGGCGAGCTCATTGCTACGGTAGGCAACCGAGGCCAATCCACCGGACCCCACCTGCATTACGAAGTGTGGCAACCCGACGGTGCCAAGTCCGACCCGGCGGCGTGGCTGTCGGCACGCGGAGTCGATATCACCTGACACGACGAGGAAAGAAGAACTGGCGATGAAAAGGCTCGGTGATCTCGAAGCGGAGGTGATGAACGTGCTCTGGGAATGCGATCGACCGCAGTCGGTCCATGACCTGCGTGAACTCATGGCCGACCGAAACCCCGCCTACACCACGATCCTGACCGTCGTGACCCATCTCCACGAGAAGGGGTGGGTCGAGCGGACCAAGCAGTCACGCGCGTACCTGTACTCCCCGGTGCAGTCGCGCGCGGAGGCCACCTCGCAAGCGCTGCGCGAAATCCTCGACACCAGTACCGACTCGGCCGCCGTCCTGATGCATTTCGCGAAAACCGTCACCGACGACGAGCTCGACGCCCTGCGGGGGAACCTGCCGGACGTGAACCGGTGATCGTCGCGCTGGTGTTGCTCCTCGCGGCGATCATCGCGGCCGTCGCCCTGCCGCGGCCGCTGACCTCTCTCACCCGCACCGTGAACCCCACTCTCGCCTTGACCGCATGGATCGGCAGCATCGCCGGGGTGTTCTTTCTCGTGGGATCCGCGGTGACCGTGTTGCTCTGGCCCGGCCATGCGCCCGCCGAGGGCATGGTCGAACTCGCCGTCCGCTGTCTGGGCTCACTGCAACACGCGGCCCAGCCGTGGATCGGCGAAGCGGTCGCCGGAGCATCGGTCGTCCTCGCTGCGTCGGCGTCGGCGCGCGTCCTGCGCTCGACTCGCCGTCAGCTTCGAGCCCGGTCCAAAGTCCGCGACTATCACCGCGATGTCATCGCCGTCGTCGCGCGCACGGACCCCGGACCCGAACCGATCATGTGGCTCGACCACCCGCTCCCGCTGGCCTACAGCATCGACGGTCGCCCCGGATACGTCGTGGCCACCGAAGGCCTGCTCGCCCATCTCGATCCCGATCAACAGCGAGCTGTGATCGCACACGAACGCGCCCACCTGCGCGGGCGCCACCACCGCATCGTCAACATCTGCGAGATCCTGGCCGCGGCGTTCCCTCGCGTTCCCCTGTTCGCCGCAGCACCTGCAGCGGTGCGGGTTCTGGTCGAGGTCGCAGCCGACCGGTCCGCGGCCGCGGTCACCAGCGCCGACACTGTACGTTCGGCACTGTCGACGGTCTCGCAGGCACATTCTGCACGTCCACTGTGGGCACTGGGCCTGATCGGCGAATCGACCACCGAACGACTCCGCCACCTCGATACGAGCGCGCAGATGCCGACCCGGACAGTGCCCGGCGCATACGCTGCCGCCGCCGTACTGCCGCTCGTGGTGCCGGCCGCCATGGCAATCCTCACCCTCAGTGCGATCTCCGCCGCGGCGTGTGCGGCCGTACTGACCTGACCCACCCAAATACTATGCAGCATAGTATTTGAGTTAGGCTGTCGTACGCGTCCTGTAATTCGCGTGCGATTCGAAGGTGGTTCCATGACGGCGCTGACATCTCCTCCGGCTGAGCCGGCGGTTCGCCCCTATCCTCCCCGCGGGGCCCGCAAGGGGTCGTTCCTGCACACGATGGTCACCACCACCGATCCGAAGGTCATCGGGCTGATGTATCTGGTGACCTCGTTCGGGTTCTTTCTCGTCGGTGGCCTGATGGCGTTGATCATGCGCTCCGAGCTCGCCGTTCCGGGAATGCAGTTCCTCTCCAACGAGCAGTACAACCAGCTGTTCACCATGCACGGCACGATCATGCTGCTGCTCTACGCCACCCCGATCGTCTTCGGCTTCGGCAACTACATCCTGCCGCTGCAGATCGGCGCACCCGATGTCGCCTTCCCCAGGCTCAATGCCTTC
>NZ_NPFY01000041.1:0-1514 GCF_002259415.1 Rhodococcus sp. 14-2470-1b | reverse complement strand
TGATGGGCCTGCTCGCCGACCGTAAACTCGGCACCCACATCTTCGATCCCGCCAACGGCGGGGCGTTGCTCTGGCAGCACCTGTTCTGGTTCTTCGGTCACCCCGAGGTCTACATCATCGCGCTACCGTTCTTCGGAATCGTCTCGGAGATCTTCCCGGTCTTCTCCCGCAAACCCATCTTCGGGTACAAGGGTCTGATCTACGCCACCGTCGGCATCGCAGCTCTGTCCATCGCGGTGTGGGCGCACCACATGTATGCCACCGGCGCCGTGCTGCTGCCGTTCTTCTCGTTCATGACCTTCCTCATCGCCGTGCCGACCGGAGTGAAGATCTTCAACTGGATCGGCACCATGTGGCGCGGCCAGGTCACCCTCGAGTCCCCCATGCTCTTCTCCATCGGATTCCTCGTCACGTTCGTCTTCGGCGGGCTGTCCGGAGTGCTCCTGGCGAGCCCGCCCATCGACTTCAACGTCACCGACACCTATTTCGTCGTCGCGCACTTCCACTACGTCGTGTTCGGAACGGTCGTGTTCGCGACCTATGCGGGCATCTACTTCTGGTTCCCGAAGATGACCGGCCGCATGCTCGACGAACGACTGGGCAAATGGCACTTCTGGATGACGTTCCTCGGATTCCACGCCACCTTCCTCGTTCAGCACTGGCTCGGAGCGCAAGGAATGCCGCGCCGCTACGCCGACTATCTCCCGTCCGACGGGTTCACCACCCTCAACCAGGTCTCGACCGTGGGATCGTTCGTTCTCGGAGCCTCGACGCTGCCGTTCATCTGGAACGTCTTCAAGAGCTACCGCTACGGCGAAGTGGTCACCGTCGACGACCCCTGGGGGTTCGGTAACTCCCTCGAGTGGGCGACCAGTTGCCCACCACCGCGGCACAACTTCACCGAGATGCCCCGAATCCGCTCCGAGCGGCCGGCATTCGAGCTTCACTATCCGCACATGGTCGAACGCATCCGCGCCGAGCAGCACGTCGGTGGCCCGCACTCGGATTCGATCGCGCCCTCGGAAGTGATCACCGAAGCCATCGCCGGCCGTGAACGATCCGATCCGCCGGACCCGGTGAAATAACCATCGCCGCAGAAGTGACCCACCGCTAAACCGCCCTCCCTACTACTATGTCCCATAGTTGTTGGGTCGGGCTCGATACAGAGGAGTACCCCGCGTGAAACGTCTGATGCTGATTGCCGTGATGATCTGCGGGACAGCATTGTTCGCTGCGGCGCCGGCGTCGGCGCACAGCGAACTGGTCAGCTCCGACCCGCCCGCCGATGCCACACTCGACTTCGCGCCGATCGGTGTCGGTCTGGTGTTCAACCAGGACATCAACGAATCGTTCGCGACCATCAGCGTCGTGGGTCCTGGCGACACTCAGTGGGCACAGGGAACGGCCACGGTCGAGGGCCCCGACGTATCGGTCCTGCTCGAGGACGGACTCCCCAACGGGGAGTACACCGTCGGCTACCGTGTCACCTCCGCGGACGGGCACCCGATCACCGG
>NZ_NPFY01000047.1 GCF_002259415.1 Rhodococcus sp. 14-2470-1b | reverse complement strand
GCGGGTGTGTTGCCGTCGCACATGGTTCCGTCGGCGTTCGTTGTGTTGGAGTCGATTCCGTTGACTCCTGCGGGCAAGTTGGACCGACGCGCACTACCGTCTCCGACGCTCGCGTCGCACTCGGTGTTCCGGGCCCCACGGACCGACAACGAACGACGAGTGGCCGCGGTGTTCACGGACCTACTGGACTCGCAGAAAGTCGGCATCGACGACAGTTTCTTCGATCTCGGTGGAAACTCATTGGTCGCAACACGATTGATCGCTCGGGTGAACGCCGACCTCGGTTCGTCTCTGCGGGTTCTCGACCTGTTCGAGGCACCGACGGTCGTCGGGCTGACCGCTCGTGCCGAGGACACTGCCGGCTCGTCGAACCGCCCCGCGCTGGTTCGTGCCGAGCGTCCGGACGTGGTTCCGCTGTCGCTCGCGCAACAGCGTATGTGGTTCATCAACCAGTTCGACACGCAGTCGGCTGCCTACAACATCCCACTCGCAGTGCGGTTGTCCGGTGCCGTGGACGTCGCGGCGCTCAGCGCTGCGGTGGCGGACGTGGTCGATCGCCACGAGAGTCTCCGAACCGTGTTCCCGACCGTGGGCGAGCTTCCTCGGCAGGTCGTGGTGGACGCGGCCGATGTCGATCTGTCGATGGACGTGGTGTCCATCGACGAGAGCGCGCTGGCGGGGCACGTGTCGTCCGCCGCTGCACGCGGCTTCGACGTCACGACCGACGTGCCGATTCGAGCCACGCTCTACCGCCTCGACGGTCGCGAGGACCGGCATGTGCTGGCGATCGTCGTCCATCACATCGCGGCCGACGGTGCTTCCATGGCTCCGCTCGCCTCCGATGTGATGATCGCGTACTCGTCGCGGGTGGCCGGTGAACTTCCGACCTGGGAACCCCTGGCCGTTCAGTACGCGGATTACTCGCTGTGGCAGCGCGGGCTGCTGGGGTCGGAGTCCGACGCGGAATCCCTGATGTCCCGCCAGCTGGCCTACTGGTCCCGAGTACTGGCGGATGCGCCCGACGTTCTGCCGTTGCCTCACGACCGACCGCGCCCCAGCACTCAATCCGTGGCAGGCGCAACGACGAAATTCGAGATTCCCGCAGAACTTCGGTCCGAGCTCGTGCGGTTGGGCGCCGCACACGACGCGACACCGTTCATGGTGTTCCATTCCGCGCTGGCGATCCTGCTGGCCAGGTTGAGTGGTACCGAGGACATCGTGGTGGGTACGCCGATCGCGGGTCGGGGTGAGGCCGGGTTGGATGCGTTGGTCGGTATGTTCGTGGGGACGTTGGTGTTGCGGACGGAGGTGTCGGCGCACCTGTCGTTCGTGGAGTTGTTGGCGGCGACTCGGGCTGCGGATCTGGCTGCGTTCGACAACACCGATGTGCCGTTCGAGCGGTTGGTGGACGAGTTCGCGCCGTCGCGGTCGACGGATCATTCTCCGTTGTTCCAGGTGTTGTTGGAGTTCCAGAACAATCAGCGGGCGCACCTCGAGCTGCCCGATCTGACGGTGAACATCGAGGAAATCGACACCGACACCACCAAGTTCGACCTGCAGCTTCGGATCGACGAGGCAGCGGGGGACAGCGGCACGTCCAGTGCGGCGTTCACGTACTCCACCGCCTTGTTCGACCCGGACACAATCGATCGTTTCGTCGACCGTTTTCTCCGGTTGCTCGAGTCGATCACCCGCGCCCCGCAGGCGCCGCTTCGGAATCTGGACATTCTGTCGGTGTCCGAGCGCGACACCGTGCTCGCCGTGTGGAACTCCACCGAGCATCAGCTGCCTGCCCAGGTCGGATCGGACCCGACACTCGGCAGCTTGTTCGACCTGCAGGTCGCGCGGAGCCCCTATTCCATCGCGTTGGTGTTCGACGACGAACACGTGACGTATCGCGAGTTGGACGAGCGTGCCAACCAGCTCGCACGTCATCTGGTGTCACTGGGAGTCGGGCCGGAATCGCATGTGGGACTTGCAATTCGACGATCCACGGATCTGCTGGTCGGCATGTACGCGATCATGAAGGCGGGTGGCGCCTACGTTCCGATCGACCCGGACCATCCCGTCGACCGATCCGCGTACGTCATCGACAGCGCGCAGCCCGTCTGCATCCTGACGACGAGCAGAGACTGGATCGATGTGTCGGTGGCCACTCCGGTGCTCGCCGTCGACCTGATCGATGTATCGGACAGGGCGACGACTCCGCTGAGCTCGTCGGAGCGGCTCGGCGACATCTCCGGCGCGAACACCGCCTACGTCATCTACACCTCCGGCTCGACGGGACGGCCCAAGGGCGTAGCCGTCACACACGAAGCCATCGTCAACAGGTTGCTGTGGATGCAGGACCGGTACCGGCTCGAGCCGTCGGACAACGTGCTGCAGAAGACTCCGGCGAGCTTCGACGTGTCGGTGTGGGAGTTCTTCTGGCCGTTGCAGGTCGGCGCCAAACTGGTCATCGCAGCACCCGACGGTCACCGTGATCCGGAGTATCTGTCGCGGGTGATTCTGCGCGAACGAATCACCACCCTTCACTTCGTGCCGTCCATGCTCGCCGTTTTCGTCGACGGTGCGCACGCCGAGGACTGCGAGTCACTGCGCTTGGTGTTCTGCAGCGGCGAGGCATTGCCGCCTGCGACAGTGGAGGCATTCGCTGCCTTCTCGGATGCGCAATTGCACAACCTGTACGGTCCCACGGAGGCAGCGGTCGACGTGACGTCGTATCACTGCGTCTCGTCGGATCCGATATCGATTCCGATCGGTGCCCCGGTGTGGAACACACGCACCTACGTCCTCGATGCGTCGTTGAAGCCTGCACCGATCGGTGCACCGGGTGAGCTCTACCTGGCAGGTGTTCAACTCGCACGTGGCTACGTCGGCCGCGGTGATCTGACCGCCGATCGTTTCGTTGCCGATCCGTACGGCGAACCAGGTGAACGTCTCTACCGCACTGGCGACCTAGTCCGGTGGCGCGCCGACGGCAACCTCGAGTACATCGGCCGTACCGACTTCCAGGTCAAACTCCGCGGACTGCGTATCGAGTTGCCCGAAGTCGAATCGGCGCTGCTTCGTCATCCGTCGGTCGCACGCGCCGTGGCCGTCGTCCACCGCACCGTCTCCACGGGCGAGGCTCTGGTCGCCTACGTAGTACCCGTGCGGGGAGCAACCGTCGACGCAGCCGAGTTGGCACGCGCCGTCGGCGAGTCCCTGCCGGCGTACATGGTGCCGTCGCTGGTGGTCGAACTGGCCGAGTTCCCGCTGAACTCGAGCGGAAAACTCGACCGTAAAGCCTTGCCGGACCCGGTGTTCACGCTGACCGACGACGAGATCGTCGCACCGTCGAACCCGGTCGAGGAGATCATCGTCGGCGAATTCGTCGCGCTTCTGGGCGGAGAACCCATCGGCGTCACCCAGAACTTCTTCGCCGTCGGTGGTAACTCTCTCGTCGCGATGCGAGCCGTGGCGCGTATCAACTCGGCTCTCGGATCGAGCCTGACCGTTCGCGATCTGTTCGACGCACCGACCGTGCGTTCGCTGGCTGCGGTCGTCGAATCGCAGGGCTACCGGACCGATCCGAAGCCGGCGCTGGTTCCGCTGGAGCGGCCGACGTCCATCCCGGTTTCTCTTGCACAGCAGCGTATGTGGTTCATCAACCAGTACGACACATCGTCGGCTGCGTACAACGTGGCCTTCGCGATGAGGCTGACCGGCCGGCTCGATACGACTGCACTGCGCAGTGCCATAGGCGACGTCGTCGACCGACACGAAGCCTTGCGGACCGTCTTCCCTCTGACCGACGACGGTCCCGTCCAGTCGATCCTGGAATCGCACCAGGCGCTGCCCGATCTGACTCCGGTCCCGGCCGAGTCCGAGGACGATGTCCTTCGTCTCGTCACCGAGGTCGCGTCCGCAGGATTCGACGTCGCCAGCAGTGTCCCCGTCCGAGCCCGATTGATCGAGGTCGGACCGGAGGATCACGTGCTCGCGTTCGTCGTGCACCACATCTCCTCCGACGGATTCTCGACCGGTCCGCTTGCTCGAGATCTGATCGTCGCCTACAGCGCGCGTACCCAGGGCGAGGCGCCGACGACGTCGGCGCTGCCTGTGCAGTACGCGGATTACTCGCTGTGGCAGCGTGCTTTCCTCGGTGAGGAATCGGACACCGAGTCCGTGATGAACAAGCAGCTGGGTTTCTGGGTGGACACCTTGTCCGGAGCCCCGGATGTTCTGGACCTCCCGTCGGACCGTCCACGCCCGGCCGAATCGTCGTTCCGCGGTGCGGAAGTCGAGTTCTCGATCGACCCCCAGGTCCACGCGCGGATGGCGGAGTTGGCCGCCGTGCGCGATTCCAGCGTGTTCATGATCGTTCACGCGTCGCTCGCGGTGCTGCTGTCCAGGCTGTCGGCGTCGTCGGACATCTCGGTCGGTACACCGATCTCCGGACGCGGTGACGCTGCGCTCGACGATCTAGTCGGAATGTTCGTCAACACACTCGTTCTGCGGACCGAGATCGACGCCGCGCAGTCCTTCCGGGATCTGCTGGCCGATGTCAGGGCCACCGACCTCGCGGCGTTCACTCACTCGGACATTCCGTTCGAGCGCGTCGTCGATGCGCTCGACCCCGTGCGGTCCACCTCGCATACCCCGCTGTTCCAGGTGATGCTGGAGTTCCAGCACACGGATCGCCCGAACATCACTCTGCCCGGTTTGAGCGTCGAGGCAATGGATCTGGCGAACGACATCGCCAATTTCGATCTTCAACTGACTGTGTCCGAGCGCTTCGACGCCTCCGGACAGGCAGCCGGTATCGAGGCCTCCTTCCGGTACGCCGCCGACCTGTTCGACGCTGCCACCGTCAGCACGTTCGCGGACAGGTTCGTCCGAATCGTGGACGCGGTCACCTCGGATTCCGAAGTTGCCGTCGGCGACATCGACACTCTGTCGACGGACGAATTCGGCGCCCTGACGCCCGTTCGAGGCGCCGCACCGATGCCGCCTCGGCTGCTGCCCGAGATATTGGCGGACTCCGTCGTGTCCGCAGGCGAATCGGCCCATGCGCTCGATGTCGACAACGGAGTCATGACCTACGGAGAGTTGGACGCTCGGTCCTCTCGACTGGCTCGCATGATCGTCGACCACGGCGTCGGCCCCGGTGACGTGGTTGCGCTCGCACTTCCGCGTGGCGCCGACTCCATCGTCGCCATCTGGGCCACGGCGAAGGCCGGAGCGGCGTTCCTTCCCGTCGACCCGACGTATCCGGCAGACCGAATCACACACATGATCACCGATTCGGGTGCTGCGCTGGGACTCACGACGCTCGCCGACAACTCTGCGTTGGCCGCGTTGTCCGACCGGGTCGTTTGGGTCGTTCTGGACGACCCACGCTTCCAACAGGTGACGTCGACGTTCTCGACTGCCGCGATCACCGACGCCGAGCGTGTGGAACCGCTGCGGATCGACGACGCTGCGTACCTGATCTACACCTCGGGGTCGACAGGTGTGCCCAAGGGCGTGGTGGTGACCCACCGCGGTCTGGCAAACCTTGCCGCGGAGGAACGTACACGGTTCGAGGTAGAGCCGGGGTCGCGGACGTTGGCGTTCGCCTCACCCAGTTTCGATGCGTCCGTCCTGGAATTCGTGCTTGCGTTCGGAGCAGGGGCGACGATGGTGATCGCACCGTCCGGAATGTACGGCGGCCCGGACCTGTCGAACTTGATGCGCGACAAGCACGTGACCCACGCCTTCGTCACCCCCGCGGCGCTGGCGACGGTCGACCACACGGAGTTGCCGGAACTGCGCGTCATCGCAACCGGCGGCGACGCATGCCCGCCGGAGTTGGTGGCCAGGTGGGCGCCCGGCCGTAAGATGTTCAACGCGTACGGACCGACCGAGGCCACCATCTTCTCGTCGATCAGCAACGAGCTCGTCCCCGGCGGCGTCGTGGACATCGGTTCTCCGACAATCGGTTTCGCCGAGGTCGTACTCGACTCTCGCTTGCGGCCGGTACCTGTCGGTGTCCCGGGTGAGCTGTATCTTGCCGGTCCGGCTCTCGCACGCGGTTACCACGGTCGACTTCCGCTGACGGCCGAGCGATTCGTGGCGGATCCCTACGGTGAACCGGGCAGCCGGATGTATCGGACCGGCGACGTCGTCCGCTGGAACCGCGCCGGTGCGCTGGAGTTCGTCGGACGCAGTGATTCGCAAGTCAAGGTGCGCGGTTTCCGCATCGAAGTCGGCGAGATCGATGCGGCAGTCGGTGCGCACGACGGTGTCGACTTCGCGACGACAGCCGGCGTCAGAGGACCCGCCGGCAACACCATCCTGGTGACCTGGTTCGTCGCCGCGGAGTCCGCGTCGCCCACTGTCGACGCGGCGATTCTGCGCGAGCACGTCGCCGCAACGTTGCCCGCCCATATGGTGCCCACCGCGTTCGTTCAGCTGGAGTCGATTCCGCTGACCCCTGCGGGCAAACTCGACCGCCGTGCGCTTCCCGAGCCCACGTTCGACGGTCCGGCCGACATCGGCCGAACGGCGGATACCGCGATCGAGAAGCTGCTGGCAGGACTCTTCGCCGAAGTTCTCGGCCTCGAGCAGGTCGGCGTCGACGATTCGTTCTTCGCCCTCGGCGGAGACAGCATCATGTCGATCCAGCTGGTGTCCCGAGCCAAGGCAGCAGGCCTCGTCCTGTCGCCACGGGACGTATTCGAACGCAAGACGGTTGCCGCACTCGCCGAGGCCGCGTCGTCCGCGGACGGCGACTCGGTGACGGTACTGGAAGAACTGCCGGGCGGCGGAGTGGGTGACGTGCCGCTGACGCCCATCACCCAGTGGATGATCGACCGCACTCACGTGTTCGACCGCCACACACAGACGGCGTTGCTGACCTTGCCGGACGACATCGAGCGATCCGCTCTGGAGGCGACCGTTCAGTCCGTGCTCGATCATCACGACATGCTGCGTGCCCGCCTTCGTCACGAGGACGAGCAGTGGAGCATGGACGTGCAGCCCATCGGTTCCGTCGCGGCTGCCGCGGTGGTGCACCACGTCTCGGTTGGTTCGAGCACCGGTGACGAGTTCTCCTCGGTCGCCTCTGCCGAGCTCGAACGTGCAGCAGCACGTCTGGCCCCGGCCAGCGGCTCCATGATCCAGTTCGTCTGGTTCGAAGCCGCCGACAAGTCCGGACGACTGCTGATCGTCGCGCATCACCTCGTCGTCGATGGTGTGTCGTGGCGCGTCCTGGTTCCCGACCTCGCCACGGCATGGGCACAGCTCGAGGCCGGTGAGCAGATCGCTCTGCTCCCCGTCGGTACGTCGATGCGGCGGTGGGCTCACGGTCTGGCCGACGCGGCGGAGTCCCGCCGGAGCGAGCTGGCGTTGTGGAAGGACACACTGTCCGGGGACGATCCGCTGGTCGGCTCGCGCGCGCTCGACCCTGAAACCGACGTCTACGCCACGGTCGATCACGTCGAGGTCGAACTGTCGGCCGACGTGACCGAGGCATTGCTGACAACCGTTCCGGAAGTGTTCCACGGCAGCGTCAACGATGGTTTGATGGCCGGTCTCGCACTGGCCGTCGGCGCGTGGCGACGCGCCCGTGGTATCGAGACACAGGATTCGCTCGTCTCGCTCGAGGCCCACGGACGCGAGGACCACATCGTCCCCGGCGCGGACCTGTCTCGTACCGTCGGGTGGTTCACCACCATCTATCCGGTTCGAATCGATCTGCGCGGCATCGACTTCGACGACGCGATGAACGGTGGCCCGTCGGCCGGCGCGTTGATCAAATCCGTCAAGGAACGACTTCTCGGAATTCCGGACCACGGCATCGGCTTCGGCATGCTCCGCTATCTGGACGACGAGTCGCGAAACGTACTGGCACCCCTGACGTCGCCGCAGATCAGCTTCAACTATCTCGGGCGGTACGGCGCGGGTATTCCCGAGAATCTGCGCGGCGTGGGCTGGCTCCCGGTCGAGGACGACAGAATCGGCGATGTCCAGAACCAGGATCTACCGGTCTCGGCGGCCCTCGACATCAACGCGGTCACCACCAGTGGTGAGCACGGTGACGCCCTCCGGGCTACGTTCGCGTTCCCGTCGGGAGTACTGGAACGCGACGACGTCGAAGAGTTGACATCTCTGTGGGTGAGCGCTTTGACGAGCATCGCCCGGCACGCGCGGAGTGCGGGCGCGGGTGGATTCACCCCGTCGGACCTCGATCTCGTTGCGCTACCGCAGAGTTCGATCGTCGACATCGAGAAGCGGTATCCGACGTTGACCGACATCTGGTCGATGTCTCCGTTGCAGTCGGGCATGCTCTTCCACGCCGAGTTGTCCGACCAGACGGTCGACGCCTACATCGTCCAGCTCGTCATCGAACTCGGCGGCTCGGTCGATGCGGATCGCTTGCACCGCTCCGCTCAGGTTCTTCTCGATCGCCACTCCAACCTCAGGTCGGCGTTCGTTCACGATCTCGACGGCAACGCTGTGCAGGTCGTTCAACGAGGCGTCGACGTTCCGTGGCTGGAAATCGACCTGCGGGATGTGTCGTCCGAGAGCAAGGATGCCGAGCTCGACCGCATCCTCGCCGCCGATCGTGCAACACGCTTCAACATGGCCGACGCCCCGCTGCTGCGGTTCACGTTCGTGCAGGTCGCTGACGGACAGTGGCGACTCGTGCTGACCAACCACCACATCCTCATCGACGGATGGTCGACGCCGCTCGTCATCCGCGAGCTGCTCACTCTGTACGCGACCGACGGCGACGACGCGGTGCTCCCTCGGGTGCCCGCATACCGCGACTACCTGGCGTGGATGAACAGGCGCGACGGCGAAGCCGGCCGTCAGGCCTGGATCTCGGCCCTCGCCGGACTGTCCGAGCCGACTCTCCTGACCCCGGTCGAGAGCCGGCGACAGGAATCGACCCGAGCCGGTCGTGCGCTGACGTCGTTCGACGCGGCGGACACCACCGCGCTCCGCGTGTTCGCGCGGGACCGTGGTGTCACGATCAACACCCTGGTACAGGCAGCGTGGGGCACAGTGCTCGCGACGCTGACCGGACGTACCGACGTCCTGTTCGGCGCAACCGTGTCCGGGCGGCCGCCGGAGATCAACGACATCGAATCGATGATCGGCCTGTTCATCAACACTCTCCCGGTTCGAGTGACGATGGACCCGCGGGAGACGTTGAGCGAGTTCGTCATCCGCCTGCAGAACGAGCAGGCAGGGCTGCTCGACCACCACTACCTCGGTCTCACCGAGATCCAGCGTGCCGTCGGTCCAGTGGTCGCCTTCGACACTCTGACGGTGTTCGAGTCGTACCCCGTCGACCGCGGTGGACTGTCCGACGAGACCGACATCGCAGGACTGCGTGTGTCGGGAATCGTCGACGGCAGCGACACCGCGCAGTATCCGCTCACTTTGGTCGCGATGGCCGACGATCGACTCCACGTCGAAGCGAAGTACCTGCCCGAGGTGTTCGAGCAGGATGCAGTGGAGGCGATTCTCGGCAGGATCGTGGCCGTTCTGGACGCGTTCGCGACCCAGCCGGAACTACCTGTCGGGCAGCTGCAACTGTTGTCCGAGTCCGAGCGTGACCTGTTGGTCCCGGTGCACGGCGCGCAATCCGTCGCCGGACGACTGTTGTCCGACGTCTTCTCCGAAGCCGTGAACACAGCCGTCGGCGCCGGCGGTGTCGACGCGATCGCCGTCGTCGCGGGCAACGAATCCGTGACGTATCAGGAACTGGACGCGCGATCCACGCGAGTTGCCGACGTGCTGCGCTCACGCGGTGTCCGCCCGGGCACCTATGTGGCAGTGGGACTGCAGCGTTCCATCGAGTACGTCGTCTCGGTATGGGCTGTGGCGAAGGCCGGCGGAGCGTTTCTCCCCGTCGATCCGTCGTATCCACAGGATCGCATCGAACACATGTTGACCGACTCCTCGGCACCGGTGGGTATCTCGGTGGCTCGGTACACCGATGTGCTGACCGAAGCGGGCCGGGACGTCGACTGGATCGTTCTCGACGAAATCGATTGGTCTACAGCCGATTCGAGTTCTGTGGCAGGCGACGACCGACGGCCGGACGACCAGGCAGTTCCGTCGCTGGACGATGCGGCGTACCTGATCTACACCTCGGGATCGACAGGTGTGCCGAAGGGCGTGGTGGTCACGCACCGCGGTATCGCCGATCTCGCCGAGGAGGAGCGGACCCGCTTCCGGGTCACCACCGACTCGCGTGTGCTCGCATTCGCGTCGACCAGCTTCGATGCGTCGGTGCTCGAGATGGTGTTGGCGTTCTGTGGCGGCGCAACCATGGTCATCGCGCCGACCGACGTCTACGGCGGCGTCGAACTCGCAGCGGTGTTGGCCGAGAAATCGGTGACCCATGCGTTCGTGACGCCTGCGGCGTTGGCTTCGGTGGATCCCGCTGGACTGGACGATCTGCAGGTCGTGGTGACCGGTGGCGACGCCGCC
>NZ_NPFY01000005.1 GCF_002259415.1 Rhodococcus sp. 14-2470-1b | reverse complement strand
CACGAACTGGGGCGCCGCCCCCCCCCGTGCGGCCGTTTGGGGGCCGCGGTGGAAGAGGGCACTATTAGAACGCTCGACGGGGGGGGGGGGGGGGGGGGGGGGGGGGGGCTGGTCGGCCGGTTCCGGAGCGAATGTGACGTTCGGTCAATGTTGCGCGTCTGGAGTGCTCAGACGCTCACCTATGTGCTGGACGCACCGCTCAGTGCTAGCACCTGGGTGAGCGTTTGGCACGTGGGTGAGCATCTGGTGAAGGCATCGAGAGGTTACTTACGCCAGAACAGGTGATGGGTGACGCCGCTGGAGCTGGGTACCGCTTCGTGTTCGAATCGGTCGTCGAGTTCGTTCGGGGAATCCCAGAGTTTCAGCCCCGACCCGAACTCGATCGGTGCGACGGTGATGTGCAGAGTGTCCACCAGGTCGGCGTCGAGGAACTCGCGGATTGTTGTGACTCCGCCGCCGAGTCGTACGTCCTTACCGCCGGCTGCCTGCTTCGCTTTGTCCAACACATCTGCCGGAGAGCTGTCGACGAAGTGAAACGTCGTGTCGGAGAGCTCGATCGAGGGGCGCTCGTGGTGAGTGAGCACGAACACCGGAGTATGGAACGGCGGCTCGTCACCCCACCATCCTTCCCACTCGTGATCCTCCCAAGGCCCGCGTTGAGGTCCGAACTTGTTTCGACCCATGATCTCGGCGCCGATGTTGTTCGAGAAATCGCGGGCGAAGTAGTCGTCCAAGCCTCGGGAACCACTGGAACCGGCGTTGCCCGGAAAACTTGCCGTGGCAAAGAACCACTTCATCAGCGTCAGATGGTCGAGACCGAACGGGTTCTCGAGGCTCTGGTCGACGCCTGCGGCGACCCCGTCGGCTGAGATGGTGAAATTCTGTACCCGCAGTAGCTGTGCCATGTGTCTCCCCGCTTCGAAGGTGCCGTTCCGGAGTGTAGACCCGGCATCGGCGCAATCTTCATCGCCGACGGCGGCGGGGACTGGCCGTTGGATTAGTTGGGGAACCTCTGCGCGACGTCGGATGCGGTATCCGCATCGATGTCCGTGTAGTGATTGAAGAACTTCTGGAATACCGCCTGCATTTCCTTCACCACTTGAATGTGGCTGTCGATGACGCCGACCATGCTGTTCTGTCCGCCAGCTGCTTTGTCGGACAGTATCTGCGCGAACTGTCTGCCCATCTCGAAGTCCCCGTAACCATCGATCTTGGCTAAGCGACGCGCCGTCTCACGATGTCGGTCGAGTCTGTCGAGGTAGTTGACACAGGTCTGATCGCATTGTCTAGCGGTATCTGCGTCCAAGTACAGCTGACCGTTGTCGGCAGCGACGGCCAAACTCTGCCAGTAGGTAAGTCGAGGTGCAATCGGGTGCTCCGGCGACATCAGAATCTCCTCTGCTGCAGTCTTCTACGATTTCGGCACAGCTGGACTTATGGAACGAGTATGGCGAACGACAACCTCGCACAGGTCTCCCGAGAATTCCGACGACCCTTTGCGTGACGCGCTGAACAAGGCGAGACCAATCGCGGTATCGAATGCGATCTCGCATGAATTCTCGGTGTCGGTGACTCTTGACTGGTAGACAAGTGCACTTCGACCAGCGATCTCGACTCCTTCGAAACCCGAGTTCTGAGGGTTTCCGCGTACGTCGTTCAGGTCGTAGTCGGGGGTGAAGTAGACGTCGAGCGTGTACCAATCGTCCTGACCGATCGATTCCCAGCCGCAGATGGTCCAACCTGGGGTGGTGTAGCCCTTGTCTGCCATGGAGTCTTTTGACGCTGGGTCGAGTCCGGCGGCGGTGATGGTGGTGTCGGGGATGGTGCAGGGGTCGAAGGTCTGGTCGGTGGGGGAGTCGTCGATGGCGTTGCCGGTGATGTCGGTGGAGCAGCCGACCAGCAGTGCGACGCTGATCGCCGTCAGACAGGCCTTACGCATCGTTTCCCCCTCGCAGAATCACGTCGTCAGGTTAGACGCACCCGAGGTCGGATCGGTTCCACTTCGGTAGGAGACGTTCTCGTCGAGCGGCCTGGATGCGCCACGCACGCTGTCTGCTCGCATGAATGAACCATTCAAGCGAAGAGGGTAGACCCCCAGAACTCCGATTCACCCAAACCGGGCGGGCAGGCGAAGACGGCGGAGCCGACGTGTTGGATGTATTCGTTCAGTAGGTCTTTGCGTGCCAGGGCGAGCTGCATGGGCACGAATTGAGTGAGCGGGTCTCGGCAGTAAGCGATGAAGAACAGTCCAGCGTCCAGGTGACCGAATCCGTCGGAGCCGTCGGTGAAGTTGTAACCGCGCCTGAGGATTTGGATGCCGTCGAGGTTCTCCTTCGACGCGAGACGCACGTGGGCGTCGGAGTCGATCAGCAATCCTTCAGAACCTTTGGAGTCGAGGTCGAGCGCGTCGAATTCGTCTGTCAGACCCAAGGGTGCCCCGCTTCCCTTGCTGCGCCCGATGACTCGTTCCTGCTCCTTCAGCGTGGTCCGATCCCAGGATTCGATCAGCATGCGGATTCGACGCGCAACCAGGTACGAGCCTCCGGCCATCCATGGTTGATCGTCGTCTTTCCCGACCCAGATGTAATCGTCGAGCAGTTCGGGATCCTCGGCTTTGAGGTTGGCCGTTCCGTCCTTGAATCCGAACAGATTTCGTGGTGTCGCCTGACTGGTCGACGTCGACGACGTGCGCCCGAATCCGAGTTGGGACCACTTGACGGACACGGTGCCGAATCCGACGCGTGCGAGGTTGCGGATGGCGTGGACTGCGACCTGCGGGTCGTTGGCGCAGGCCTGGATGCAGAGGTCGCCGCCGGAGCGTCGTTCGTCGAGATTGTCGGCTGGAAAGTGCTGCAAGTCGGCCAGGGACGACGGCTTGAGATCCGCAAGCCCGAAACGGGTGAACAGTCCGGGCCCGAACCCGATGGTCAGCGTCAACGACGACGCGGACAACCCCAATGCCTCACCGGTGTCCGACGGCGGTCGGTACTCTCCCGCGCCGACGGCGCCACCGTCGAACGTTTCTTCACCCCGGGTGAGCCGCTCCGCCATGAGCGTCCACTTCTGCAGCAGCGCAACGAATTCGTCGCGTGACTCGGTGGTGATGTCGAATGCGACGAAGTGCATGCGGTCCTGTGCCGGGGTGACGATGCCGGCCTGGTGCGCTCCGCGAAATTCCACGATGTCCGACGGCTGGTCCTCGTCCGACTCCGCGCATGCCGCCACGGCTCCCGTCCCGACGAGGGCCGCGCCCACCCCGACGGCGCCGAACAGGCGCCGCCGAGAGAAGCGAGAGGTATTACTGTCCGGCAACGACACCCTGTACCTGACTTACCTCGGCGGACAGTGCATCGATCTTGTTGGAGAGTTCCTGACGCTGGGGTTCGGTGACGGTGTCGTAGAAGACGAAGCCGTCGCCCTGGCGGTATTCGGCCAGTTCGGCGTCGAGCTCGGCGAAGCGTGCATCGATGGCCGATCCCAGTTCTGCGTCGTTCTGATCGATGATCGGACGCACTGCGGCGACTGCTGCCTGGGACCCGTCGACGTTCGCCTGGAAGTCCCACAGGTCGGTGTGCGAGAAGAAGTCTTCCTCACCGCTGATCTTGGTCTTGGCGACCTCGTCGAGCAATCCCTGGGCGCCGCCTGCGACCTGAATGGGGTCGATGGTGAAGTCCTCGGCCTTGACCTTCTCGGCCAGTTCTGTGATGTCGGCCTGAAGCTGATCGGCCATCTGGTTCGTGTCGGGCTGCAGGCCCTGCTCCCAGAGGTCCTTTTCGATGCGGTGGAAGCCGGTCCAGGTGTCACCGGGCTCGACGTCCGGTTCACGCAGATCGATGCGCGGGTCGAGGTCGTCGGGGAACGCTTCGGCAACCGGTTCGATTCGCTCGTAGTAGCTGCGGGTGATGGGGAACTGGGCCTTCGCGGACTCGATGTCGCCGGACTTCACGGCGGCGACGAACGATGCCGTGGTCTCCTGGAGGGCGTCGACCTGGCTGACGACGTATCGCTTGTAGCCGGTTGCGGCCTCGTCGAGCAGCCCGTTCTCGTCGGCCTGACGGACGGCGTCGCCGGAGACGACGAAGTCCGCGCGGATTCCGTCGCCGACCATGCCTGCTTTGCAGGCGGTTTGGTAGGTGCCCGGGTCGGGAAGGGCGACGATGAGCTGACGCGTCAGGCCCGGCCCGATGTTCTCGACCTCGCCCATCACACGGTCGCCTTCGCCGTAGACGTAGAACTCGGTGACCTTGGTTCCGTTGTTCGTGATCTGGAACGTGGAGTTGCCGGTCGTTCCTTCGGACGTCGCGACGTCGCACGTGGTGTCGGTGGCGGCGACGGCGATGTCGCCGGAACCGGACTCGGATCCGCCGTCGGACGTCGATTTCTCGGTGCAGCCTGCGAGGGCGAGCGGCAGAACCGCAAGTGCGGCCAGCGCGTAGGTGGTACGGCGCAAGGGAGTGCCTTTCATGAGGTGACTGCAGGTTCGGGTACGCGAACCGGCAGAAGGAAGAGGTAGAGAACGACAGCGAGGTAGAGCACCCATCCGGTGACCTGCAGGACGGTGGGTTCGGGTCGGAAGTTGAAGATGCCGGCGAGGACGGTGCCGTACCAACTGGAGGCGTCGAACTGCGCGGTGATGTCGAAGGCCGTCGAACCACCGCCGGGCAGAACCCCGCCGATCTGCAGTGCACGGATTCCGTACGCGAGAATGCCTGCCGCGACGACGATCAGGAAGATGCCGGTGTATTTGAAGAACACCGCGAAATTGATTCGGATGGCGCCGAAGTACAGCAGAACCGTCAGTCCGGCCGCGGCGACGATCCCCAGCAGAAGTCCCAGCAGCGGCCACGAACTGCCGCCCGTGTTCTCCGCGTATCCGACCATCAGCAACGCAGTTTCGACGCCTTCGCGCCCGACGGCGAAGAACGACAGCGCCAGGACGGCGAGTGGTCCGACGGTCAACGCTCGCTCCATGCCTGAGCGGAGCTCGCCGGAGATGTCCTTGGCGGCGGTGCGCATCCAGAGCACCATCGCGGTGACGATGCCGACGGCGACCAGCGAGGCGGCTCCGGCGATGATTTCCGCCGTCAAGCCCGTGACCGTCGACGTTCCGTAGTGGATGACGAAGAAGATCGCTGCCACCATCGCAACCGCCAGTCCGACTCCCAACCAGACCCACTTCAACGCGTCGCGCCGATCGGCTTTCACGAGGAACGCGACCAGGATCATCACGACGATGCCCGTCTCCAAGCCTTCGCGGAGGCCTATCAGCCCGCTCCCGAACATTTGGGTGGCGATGGGCGGAGCGGCAATGACGGACACGTTCGATGCTCCTGAAGCGTTTGCGAGAAAGGGTAGGGAACCCTCATGTGGTTGAGAGCAACATACACCCTCGAGCAGACGGCAAAACCTCTTTGACCTGCGCATACTCGGCGCTTTAGGTTTCTATTACTTTTGGTGTGCAGGATGGACCTGTGATGAACCGAGTGGCCTACGCCGTTGCAGCGGTCGCAGTGGGTCTACTGGCTGCGGCGTGCGGCTCGTCGGAACCGCCGCGTGCGATTCCCGAAGGCATTCCCCCCGGAGCGGGAACGCCGGTGCCGGAGATCGACTTCAACGCACAAGGGAGAACGGCAGACCTACTGCTCGACTGGGCGGAACCACAGGCCGACGCCATGAACATCTCGGTACCGGCGTTGGCGGCATACGGGCATGCAGCCGCGATCATGTCGGACACGGCTCCTGGCTGCGGCATCGCCTGGACGACGCTTGCCGGAATCGGCTACATCGAGAGTCGGCACGGCACGTACCAGGGCTCGTCCGTCGCGCCCGACGGTCTGGTGTCGCCCGCGATTCGCGGCATCCCATTGGACGGCGGACCGGGCGTCGCCGAGATTCCCGACACCGACGGTGGCCAGCTCGACGGCGACCCAGTGCACGACAGGGCGATGGGCCCGATGCAGTTCATTCCCGAGACCTGGAAGAAGTGGGGTGTCGACGCCAACGGCGACGGTATCGCCGACCCCGACAACCTCGACGACGCAGCTCTGACCGCAGCTCGCTACCTCTGCGCGCGCGGAGGTGATCTGCGTACCGCGGAAG
Organism: Rhodococcus sp. 14-2470-1b; assembly: GCF_002259415.1. Classification (GTDB taxonomy): domain Bacteria; phylum Actinomycetota; class Actinomycetes; order Mycobacteriales; family Mycobacteriaceae; genus Rhodococcoides. The sequence goes on along the minus strand of NZ_NPFY01000005.1, from coordinate 11,111 downwards.
GGTGGGAGCGGGCACTCATGGCGTACAACCAGTCCGGGGTCTATCTCCGAGACGTCCGCGACGCTGCAGCCGCCTACTCAGTCGGCACCACTGCGTGACTCCCAAGGCTCCGCAGGCTCCGCTCCTGACTTTCCCTGGTCACTCCGCAGGCTCCGCTCTTGACTTTCCCTGGTCACTCCGCAGGCTCCGCTCCTGAATTTCCCTGGTCACTCCGCAGGCTCCGCTCCTGAATTTCCCTGGTCACTCCGCAGGCTCCGCTCCTGTGCGTCGCGGGGACGACAGGCGAGCAGCTAGTCTGACACCCGGCACTTACCCGCCCGCCCCCGTTACAAGGAGAAGCATTCGTGGCCATCATTGAGCAGGTCGGAGCTCGCGAGATTCTCGACTCCCGTGGCAACCCCACGGTCGAGGTCGAGGTCGCACTGGACGACGGAACACTGACCCGCGCAGCGGTTCCTTCCGGAGCGTCCACCGGTGAGCACGAGGCAGTCGAGCTTCGTGACGGCGGCGAGCGATACGGCGGCAAGGGCGTCGAGAAGGCCGTCAACGCTGTTCTCGACGAGATCGCACCGGCTGTCATCGGCCTCGACGCCATCGAGCAGCGGGCCGTCGATCAGGCTCTTCTCGATCTCGACGGCACTCCGAGCAAGGCCCGACTGGGCGCGAACTCCCTGCTCGGCGTTTCGCTCGCGGTGGCGAAGGCAGCTGCGGAGTCCGCTGGTCTCGAGCTCTTCCGGTACCTCGGCGGCCCGAACGCCCACATCCTTCCCGTACCGATGATGAACATCATCAACGGTGGCGCGCACGCGGACAGCGGCGTCGACGTGCAGGAGTTCATGATTGCACCCATCGGTGCGCCGACCTTCAAGGAATCCCTCCGCTGGGGCGCCGAGGTCTACCACTCCCTCAAGTCGGTTCTGAAGGCCAAGGGCCTGTCGACGGGGCTCGGCGACGAGGGCGGCTTCGCGCCCGACCTGGCCGGAACCAAGGAAGCACTGGACCTCATCCTCGACGCCATCGCCAAGACCGGCCTCAAGCCCGGCCAGGACGTCGCGCTCGCGCTCGACGTCGCGGCGACCGAGTTCTACACCGCGGGCACCGGCTACGCCTTCGAGCGCGCCACCAAGTCCGCTGAGGAAATGTCGGCGTTCTACGGCGAACTCGTCGACGCGTACCCGCTCGTCTCCATCGAGGATCCGCTGGACGAGAACGACTGGGACGGCTGGGTTGCCCTCACCGAGAGCATCGGTGACAAGGTGCAGCTCGTCGGCGACGATCTCTTCGTCACCAACCCCGAGCGTCTCGAGGACGGCATCGTCAAGGGTGCGGCCAACGCGCTGCTGGTGAAGGTCAACCAGATCGGCACGCTCACCGAGACCCTCGACGCCGTCGAACTCGCGCACCGCAACGGTTACAAGACGATGATGAGCCACCGGTCCGGCGAGACCGAGGACACCACCATCGCCGACCTGGCGGTTGCCGTCGGCAGTGGTCAGATCAAGACGGGTGCGCCCGCTCGTTCCGAGCGCGTGGCCAAGTACAACCAGTTGCTGAGAATCGAAGAAGCCTTGGGTGACGCGGCGCGTTACTCGGGTGAGCTGGCTTTCCCCCGGTTCAATTACGAGGGATAGTTTCAGTTCGATTCGACGAGGGTGGTTGCATGGCGGCACGACGGGGAAGATCCGGGACCAGCCCAGGTGGGCGTGATCCCCGGCCTCGTGGTCGCTCTGCATCCCGGGGCCGGACGTCCGGAGCTGCGTCGGGAGACGAACGCAGCTCCGGTCAGCCGGCGCCGGAGCCGTCCGATCAGGCGCGTGACGCCGTGGTCGGCGGCAAAGCAGCTCCCCGACGCGTGGGCGCGCGGGCTTCGTCCGGCGGTGAGCGCACGTTTCTCGGCCTTTCCACGGCCAAGGCCGTGGTCTTGGCCGTCGTCGTGTGCGCGTTGGCGTTGACGCTCGCGATGCCGCTGCGGACCTACTTCTCGCAGCGCGCCGAGCTCGAGCAAGTTCTCGCTGATCGCACCGGACTCGAGCAGGACGTCAAGGACCTGGAGCTCGAGAAAACGCAATTGAACGACCCGACGCGCATCGCGTCGGAGGCTCGTACTCGTCTGCGCTGGGTCATGCCGGGGGAGACGCCGTACACGGTGCAGTTGCCGGGGGACGTCGGGCCGCCGGTGGACGACGTGGAAACGACCAAGCAATCCGAGGGCCCGTGGTACCGGGACCTGTGGGAGTCCGCGGTGCAACCGCAGGGGCCTGTGGAGGAACAAGAAGTGGTGCCGGATCGGGCTGTTCTGCCCGAGCCTGCCCCGGACATCGAAGGAGGACCGGTCGGGTGAGCTCGGCAGTCTCGAAGGAAGATCTCGACGCCGTAGCGGCTCAACTCGGACGCGAACCCCGCGGTGTTCTCGCCATCGCGTATCGATCCCCGGACGGTAGGCCCGGTGTGGTGAAAACTGCCCCCAAGCTGCCCGACGGCACTCCGTTCCCCACGCTGTTCTATCTGACGGATCCACGGTTGACGGCCGAGGCCAGCCGTCAGGAATCCGCGGGTGTGATGCGCGAGATGACTCTCCGGTTGTCCGAGGACGAGGAGCTTGCCGCCGGCTACCGTCGCGCGCACGAGTCCTATCTGGCCGAGCGTAACGACATCGAATCTCTCGGAACCGATTTCACCGGCGGAGGTATGCCGGACCGAGTCAAGTGCCTGCACGTGTTGATCGCTCACTCCCTCGCCAAGGGGCCGGGCGTCAACCCGCTCGGTGACGAATCGGTGGCGTTGGCCGCCGAGACGTCGTTGCGCGGCAACGCAATTCCGGCCGACTGGCCGACCATCGCCGAACTTCGCGGAGAGACTTCATGACTCGGGTAGCAGCCATCGATTGCGGCACCAATTCCATCCGCCTGCTCGTTGCGGACATCAAAGACGGTGTCCTGACGGATGTTGCCCGCGAGATGCGCGTCGTGCGCCTCGGCCAGGGAGTCGACGCGACGGGTTCCTTTGCGCCCGAGGCGATCGAACGCACCCGCGTCGCGCTCGAGGAGTACGCCGGCATCATTCGCGAGGCCGGTGCGTCGGCGCTGCGCATGGTCGCGACGTCCGCCACCCGCGACGCAGCGAACCGCGACGACTTCTTCGCGATGACACGAGAGATCCTGGATCCCATCGTGCCCGGTTCGGTCGCCGAGGTCATCACCGGTGACGAGGAAGCACGGCTGTCCTTCGCCGGCGCCGTCGGTGAACTCGATGCCAAGGGTGCACCTTTCGTGGTCGTCGACCTCGGTGGGGGGTCCACCGAACTCGTTCTGGGTGATCGCAAGGGTGTGCGTGCGGCGTTTTCCGCCAACATCGGGTGCGTCCGTCTGACCGAGCGTTTTCTGCACTCCGATCCGCCCACCGCCGACGAGATCGCCGGGGCACGCGCATACGCCCGCGAGAAGTTGGAGGAAGCGTTCGAGGACGTCAACATCGGCGAGGCCTCGAGTTGGGTCGGCGTCGCGGGCACCATGACCACCATCGCCGCCATCGCTGCAGGTATGCAGGAGTACGACGCCGACAAGGTCCATCTGACGCGGGTGTCCTTCGGGGACCTGTTCGACGTGTGCGACCGTCTGATCGGGATGACCCGCGCAGACCGAGCGGCGTTGGGGCCCATGCATCCTGGACGGGTCGACGTGATCGGTGGCGGTGCCATCGTGACCAGCGTCCTGGCCGAGGAGTTCGAGCGTCGCGGTGCCGTCAGCACCCTGGTGGTCAGTGAGCACGACATTCTCGACGGCATCGCCCTGTCCGTGAAGGCGTAGTTCTGCAGATTCGCAGGTAGTACCTGCGGCGATGCTCCTTGCATCGGTGTCCGATTCGGTGAACTCTGTGACGTGCGACACGCACGCGCAGGGGACTACGCCGAAACGAGGATCATCGATGACGACGACGCAGGCACCCGCCGAGAAGGGCTTGGCACGGCTCGCGCAAGGACTGGCCCGAGCAACCGAGAAATGGTTTCCCGACGCCTACATCTTCGCTTTGGTGGGCGTTGTCGTCGTCGCGGTGGCGGCGTTCGCGAACGGGTCGTCGCCGCAGAACGTCGTCGACGCCTTCGGTGGGGGTTTCTGGGATCTGACGGCGTTCACCCTGCAGATGGCAATGGTGGTGCTCACCGGGTACGTCGTTGCGACGTCGCCTCCGGTAGCGCGGCTGATCACCCGGCTGGCGCTACTACCTCGTTCACCCAGTAGCGCAGTGAGTTTCGTGGCCTTGCTCTCCTGTACGGTGTCGTTTCTGAACTGGGGACTGAGTTTGGTCTTCAGCGGTCTGCTCGCTCGCGCGATCGCGCGACGGTCGGACATGCAGGCCGACTATCGGGCTCTCGGCGCCGCAGCCTTCATGGGGCTCGGTGCGGTGTGGGCGCTCGGAATGTCCTCGTCCGCGGCACAATTGCAGGCAACTGCGAGTTCCCTGCCCGGACCGCTGCTGCAGATCACCGGTATTCTCGATTTCGGCAAGACCATCTTCACGTGGCAGTCGTTGGTGACCTGTTTGATCATCACGGTGATCACCGTCGTGATCGCGCATCTGTCCGCTCCGAAGGGCGCGGCGATCAAGACTGCGGAGAGCATGGGCGTCGATCTCGACGACACGATCGACGAGCCTGCTCCGCGGTCGCGTCCCGGCGAGTGGCTCGAGTACAGTCGGGTCCTTCCGTTGCTGATCGGTGCAATGACGCTGGGATGGCTTGTGTCGCAGCTACTGACGTTGCCCGTGCTGTCGGTGGTGTCGAGCCTGAACGGCTATCTGCTGGTTTTTCTGATCCTCGGTCTCGTTCTGCACGGAACGCCCAGAAGGTTTCTCGACGCAGTGTCCAATGCAGTGCCGGCCACCGCGGGCATACTCGTTCAATTTCCGCTGTACGCGGCGATGGCTGCCATTCTGGTCGAGGCCGAGGGACGGGGAGGCGTCACGATCTCCGAGCACCTCGCGAACTTCTTCACCGACATCGGCAGCGGCGGCGGCTTTGCTGTCGTCATCGCGATCTACACCGTGATCCTCGGGCTGTTCGTGCCCTCCGGCGGAGGTAAATGGCTGGTCGAAGCGCCCTACGTCATGCAATCGGCTACCGACGTGCAGATGAACCTTGGCTGGACCGTCCAGATCTACAACGTCGCCGAGGCACTGCCGAACCTCATCAACCCGTTCTTCATGCTTCCACTGCTCGCCGTACTGGGCCTGCGGGCCCGCGATCTCATCGGATTCACTTTCCTGCAGTTCATCTTCCACTTCCCGGTCGTCCTGCTGCTGGTGTGGCTCCTGGGCATGACCTTCGACTTCGTGCCACCGGTCATCCCCGCCCAGTAGCGGACCGATATGATCGTCACCGCTGGAACCAGCGTTCCCAGCAATCGCCCCTATAGCCCAATTGGCAGAGGCAGCGGACTTAAAATTCGCACAGTGTCGGTTCGAGTCCGACTGGGGGCACCAGAGTCCATATGGATCCAGATTTCTGGACCAGGACAGTGCTTTTCGGGTGGTAACGTGGACGTTGGTGGTGTCCCATGGATGTGATTGGACAACCGAGGCAGCGGATTTCAGATCCGCAAATTGGCGCAATTTCATTGGTCGAGCCTTGCGTTTCCGCTGGTCAAGCGGTTGGGGCTTGCTATATTGGTCGCTCGGTGTCACAACGTTGTCACAACTGCCGCTTCAGGGTCCATTTGGACCCAGTTGGACGGATGGAGACACGACAACCTTGCGTGCGGGAGTGCCGCCGCACCAACGGATCCCCGATGCGAGGACCGCTATTGTGGGGGTTGGGCGGGTCTGTCGGACGTAGCCCACGCAAATTGCATTTTCCGCAGCGTAAACGATGAAACGCCAGTTCAGCACAGTTTTCCTCCGTAGACCTGTCAGAGAGGTGCTCTAGGCTGCCGATATGAACTCTGGACCAGGCCTGACACCTGCGGTCGGAGCAACGGCGGTCTCTGTCGTGCTTGCGTCGACGGCAGTGGAGCCCGAGATCCCGCCGGCAGTGGTCAAGCGGATCGCGAAGGCCGTCGAGTCGTCAAGGTCGGAGGGCACTCGGCGTACCTACGCCGCGGGATGGCGACGCTTCACCAGCTGGTGCGAGAGGGAGGGACATGCCGCGTTGCCCGCACATCCGGTCACCGTCGCCGCCTACCTCGTCGACGCCGCCGACACCCGAACCGAAACAGGGGAGCGGGCCTACGCCGTCGCCACTTTCGGCACCTGGATCGCCGCGATCAACCACCAGCACCGCACCACCGGCCACCTCTCCCCGTCCGCACACGAACTGGTCACTGCAACCTTGTCCGGGATACGGCGCGAGTACGCCGCGGCGGGGGACCGGCCCCGAACCCCGCGAGATCCATTGTTAGTGGACGACATCAAGGTCCTCGTCGAGACTGCACGGACGCGGTGCCGTGGCTGGGCCGACGAGGTCCTCGAACGTCGGGATTCGGCCATCTTGTTGCTCGGGTTCGCCGGCGCCTTCCGCCGCAGCGAGTTGTCAGAGCTCGTGTGCGGGGACGTCACCGTGCACCGCCACGACGGCCTCCACATCCGACTGCGGAAGTCGAAGACCGACCAAGAGGGCAGGGGAGCTGTGAAGGCCCTGCCGTACACCGAGTCCCACGAGACTTGCCCACCCTGCGCCTACGTCCGGTGGGCACAGGTCGTCGCCGCATTCGACGCCGGTGGCCGCCCCTCAATCATCCGCCTACTGCGGAAACGAGAACCGTTCACCGAACACGTATGCCGCGGGGGAGTACCTCGCACCGCCGCCCGCGCACCGCCGCCCGCGCACCGCTGCTCCGCACAGTCGCGAAGAACGGCAACCTCGGAGACACTCCGTTGTCCGGGGCCGCGATCCCCCAAACTATCCGACGCCGCGCCGAGCACGCCGGCTACGACCCCACCGCGCTGACCAAAGTCGGCGGACACTCACTCCGCGCCGGGTTCGTCACGCAGGGCACCCGCAACGGAGCCGACGGTTCCGCTATTGCCCGCCAGACCGGGCATGCCAGTCTCGACTCCGTCGAGGTGTACCGGCGCGAACACGCGCCACTGATCGGGAACGCGGTCACCGACATAGGTCTGTAGCAAATGATGCCACTCGCAAGACCGGTGAAACGCCTCTATAACTGGCATCCGGTCGTCGCTGTCTACTCCACATTCAGGACCTGATGGAACCAGTCCCGCGGGTCGACAAATAGGTTGCCGATGTGGCAAACGGTTCGTGTACAGGGCTTGTCAGAACTTGGTGAGACAATAAGTCCGTGACGATCACCATACCAAGTGGCCAGCCAACATTGCGGTTCATGAGATATGTGCGCCCGCCTACTGGAGACGGAGCAAGCGACGGTCCACTCTTCCCTCTTCGTCCTGAGACACGTCCGCTGAGAATTGGAATCGATGTCACGACTATGTCATCGCCACCCACAGGACTGTTCGCGCGGTTCCTCGCGCGTCCAGAGATCGATGTGCAGTTGATGCTTCCAACCGACATGAACGTGCCCCCAGCATGGCTCGCGGTTTTGAACAACCCACTGATTCGGCGGGTGGGATTCTCGTCAATCGCGAATGCCCGCCGTGTGCTCGATACAATTCAATTCGGTGTTGCGACCGAAGAACAGCGTAAATCGTCTCGAACTAAAGCCCATTTTTTCGACGTCTACCAACAGCTCGATGCACAGACTGCACCTGCGGGTGCCACCACAATTACCCAAGATCAACGGCACCACGCCGCTGCGTACGCTGCTGCCGCCGCAGCTGTCGGCATCGACGTCATCGTCTCGTCGTCAATTACAGTGGGTCGACCAGATGTTGCTGACAACGACGTGGTGGCAAGCGTGACACCGGACGAGGCCGTCGCCGTTATCGGCCACTATCTGCGGATTACAGCCAATCCTATTATCGACGTACGACGCGGGCAACTAGCTGGCGGAACCTGGGAGTCGACTGAGTCCACGGCCACCATCGAGAATTTCTACGACTGGGGCGTCGTGTCGGACATGACTTACTTCGACGTCGCCCCGATGCTCGCCGAGACTATAGGCGACACCGAAACGGTGACCGCTCTCAAATCCATTCGGGTCCGTCTCGCCCGCGCCGCCCGAGCATTCGATGACATGTTGGCAGCGCTATCAAACCCCATAACTGGCACCAGACGTGCCGACGTTGTCGAGACTGCAGCAGAAGCGTTTGACCGCCAGCTGCTTTATCTTGCAGCCACATTCGACATCTACGGAAGGCGATATCCGTTGCTGATCGACGCGACGCGGGACCCCGCACGATTCCGCCAGTCTCTTGACGGAAAGGGGTACCTAAAGGACCATCTGGAGAAGGAGTTTGCCGATGACGATTACGGCATGTCCGATGTCAGGCGGCTTCACGTGTACGCAGGGGTGTGCAAGGTTCTGCGCAACCACATCCATGACGGAATTCTTCCTGTCGATCAGCACCCGGGACGCGCCTACGGTAATTCGATGAATATTGCGCTGAACCTGAGCTCGATGCCCGAGCTTCTACCAGGGGGTGACGCCAGGATGACGCAGGGTGTTTACGACTCACTCGGCGTCTGGCGGACTGATCCCGTGGGAATTTCAGGGCGGCCGGTCATCGTCGCAGATCTCGCGACAGCTGGATATACACTCATGGGCACCGGACTTGCTTTAATAGAAGCCTTCACGAAGCTAATCGTACGAACCAAGCCGCGTGCGGCGTCGAATCCAAGCAAACTTCTCGGGTGTGTGCAAGCGCAACCAGGTGAGGTTGAGCCACCGCCTCCTGAACGAGCAGTTTTCCACAACGCTCTCTTCGGCTGGCACAAAGCTTAGGCAGAGCCAATAAGATCAGGAGATCGCCTTGGAAATCTCAGCGATTGCTAGTATTTCGGCAGCAACCATTGCTCTTGTTGCACTGTTCTTTACTTGGCGCCAGGTCAGGGCCGCCGATGAACAGACCGAGATGCAACGCCAAGTTCGGCGAGATGCCGTACAGCCCTATGTTTGGGCGGATATTCGGCTACACGAGCAGCACGGTCAATTCTTGATGCTCGTCCTAAAAAATGAAGGGCCGACTGTCGCAAAGACCGTGACTTTGTCGTTTGACCCGCCTCTCCCACAAGAATGGAGGCAAGGACGCAATGTTGGGCCAGCATCATCTACACGACCAGGTGTGGCTATATTCAAGGCGCTTCCTCCAGGTCGCGTGATGCAGTGGCATCTGGGCGTCCATACCGACGTCTTCAGCAGCGAAAACGGCACGATGCCCACCCGTTTCACTGTGACTATTGAAGCCACCGGCCCTTCAGGGCCCGCCGATACGTTGACGTACGAGATTGACGTCGGCGAATATCTATCCGCCGCTATGACGGTGCCTGGAACGCCATTGTCGATCGCTAAGGAGATCAAAGACGGGACGGGATTACTGAGCAAGGCGCTTAGTACAGTCGCTAGCACCATCTCCAACCTACCGACGTACGTACCCGAACCAGTTAACGCAAACACTGACAACACGCAATAAAAATGCGCCACCGTGACACCTAAGCATCTGCGATAAGCTGGCCGGACTGCCCTGGCGATCGACATCACGTTCCCATTGGACATCGCGGGGTTCGCCGGTCCCAACAGTTCTTGAGGATCACGCATCGGTGACTTGAGCGTCGACGGAGGACAGATGACGGTCAGCACCATGTCCGCAACGGCCTACCACCGCACCGTCAACGTTTCTTGACGGTGCGGTAACTGGCCAGCCGACCAGCACGACCTGCCCGTTGATTCGACGAACGCTGATGTCTGGGATGCAGTCCTCGTTCCCTAACGCTGTAATCACATAGCGTGATTACGCTAGCTCACGCGCATTCCATCGAACCTCGCGTAGCCGTCGTACGTAGTCGCTTTCAGACGCTGGGTGCATCCTCGGTACGGTCACCACCGAGAAATCCGCGTCGGTGAAATCGTCCTCACTCAGGTGGACACCTGCAAACGTCTCCAGCGCAGCGAACAACGATTGAGATATTTCCATGCCATTCAGCCTGTCGCCTGCTGATTTGTTCGGCGATACGGTTGACCAAACGCTATCGAACGTTCCTGGATCGCGACCCGCCCATGGAGAATCTCTGTCGTGCTGTTTCGGATCGATCGAGACTTGCAGGACACCGCCGGTCCACACAGTGAGCAGATATCTACCCTCGGTGACGGCGCTCATCGAAAATGCTCACCTTCGCTCCGCGAAAGTGCTCACCCGGTAGCGGTGATCACTGTAGCGGTTGACGGGTCCCGGTGACGGCTTTGCGGAGCTTCTCCGAGCGTGCGTTGTGGTCGCGGAGCCGGTAGGAATCACCGGACATATCGAGGACTACCGATCGATGGAGGAGACGGTCGAGCATGGCTGCTGCGACGGTGTCGTCACCGAGAACCGTTCCCCACGAACCGACACCGCGATTGCTGGTGATCACGATCGATGTCTTCATATACCGTTGTGAGACAACTTGAAACAACGCCGAAGCCGCCTCTCCCGGCAACGGCAGATACCCGAGTTCGTCGATTACCAACAGTGTCGGCCCGGCGTAGAACCGCATCGTCGTCGCCCACCGGCCTTCGATCGCAGCCCGGTGACATCGAGCGGCGAGATCGGCGGCGGTGGTGAAATACGTCCGATACCCGGCATGGGCTGCGGCCCGTGCCAGCCCGACCGACAGATGCGTCTTCCCGACTCCGACCGTTATCTATGGGTTGGGTCAGAACGGTGGTTCGTGTGCGGGTCAGGTTGTCGTTTCGATTGATTCAGCAGTGTGTTGGGTGATGCCGCGGCGGGCCATTTCGCGTCGTAGGTCGAGGTTTTCGCCGTGGGCTTGTTCGAGCGCGTCGCGCAGAGCTCGGGTTTGCTGTCGGTGACGTTTCTTGAGTTCAGTTATCTGTTGTGTAAGCGTGATGACCAGCGGGTTCTCGTCGGTGGCGATGGGGCGTGCGGTTGTCGTTGAGAGGTGCTTCCCGTGGCAGGTCCCCGATAGTCGGACCACCGCGTTCTAGAGCCACGGTGTGATTGATTTCAGTCGATCTCGCAGCCGTCCACCGGTTGGTGGGTGTGGGTGC
>NZ_NPFY01000019.1 GCF_002259415.1 Rhodococcus sp. 14-2470-1b | reverse complement strand
ACACCCACCTGGTGGGAACAACACATGCCCCCCACCACACCCGAACCCACCACCGCCGACCTCCGACACGCACCCACCGACACCGCCCGCACCCGAATCAGACTCCTCCGCCGAAAACTACGACAACACAAAACCATCCAACGCCTCCGCGAACGAAAGAAACCACCACCCTTCTGATCGGCCGCGGGCGGGACACGAGCATCTAGTCTGGAGGTATGGCTCGGAAGAACTCGACAACTTCATCACTCGCTACTTCGGCTCTGGCGGCCGCAGGCCTGCTGGGCGGCTTTGCCGTTGCGCAGCAGACGAAGAATCGACAACTCGGCGGCGCTGTGTTGGCAGCTGTGGGTGTCGCGAGCACCGCTTCATGGAACGCGGCTGCCGGCCCCAAGGTCGCAGGTGCGCTGTTGGCGACGTACCTCGTCGGCTTCGGCGCATCGCACCCGCTGGCCAAGAAGATCGGAGCGTGGCCGGCGGTGAGCGTCGCCGCGGGAGCCACCGCGGCAGCGTCGCTGGTGCTGACGCGTCAGGGCTGAAACTCGCCCGTTCGTACGAAGCGTTCCAATTCCTCGGTCGGCCCGGTGAGATCCATGCCCTGCGAAGCGACCCAGGCGTCATCGAAGTACGTGTTGGCGTAGCGCTCACCACCGTCGCACAGCAGGGTGACGACGCTGCCGGACCTGCCGGCTGCAATCATCTCGGCGATGACGCCGAATGCGCCCCAGATGTTGGTTCCGGTAGAGCCTCCGACGCTTTTGCCGAGGGCCGTCGATGCGTGCCGTGCGGCCGCTACCGAGGCAGCGTCGGGTACCGCGATCATTCTGTCGATGACCTGTCCGACGAAGGACGGCTCGACGATGGGACGGCCGATGCCTTCGATCCGCGACGGCTTTCCGGTGGAGAAGTCGGCTCGGCCGGTCTCGTAGCCACCGATGAAGGCGGAGTTCTCGGGATCGACGACGGCCAGTCGGGTGGAGTGCCGTCGGTATCGGATGTACCGACCGATCGTGGCGCTGGTTCCGCCTGTGCCCGCCCCGACGACGATCCACGTCGGGATCGGCGATTCTTCATGGGTGAGCTGATCGAAGATCGATTCCGCGATGTTGTTGTTTCCGCGCCAATCGGTGGCGCGCTCCGCGTGGGTGAACTGGTCCATGTAGTGGCAGTCCGGCTCCGCTGCGAGTCGGTGCGCCTCGGTGTACATGGCGGAAGGATCGTCGACGAAATGGCAACGCCCACCGTGTGATTCGATCAAGGCAACCTTCGTCGGCGACGTACTGCGCGGCATGACCGCGACGAATCGCAGACCGAGCAGCCTCGCGAAGTACGCTTCGCTGACGGCGGTGGATCCCGACGAGGCTTCGATGACCGTGGTGTTCTCGGTGACCCATCCGTTGCAGATCGCGTACAGGAACAGCGAGCGCGCCAGGCGATGCTTGAGGCTGCCGGTGATGTGCGTCGACTCGTCCTTGAGGTAGAGCTGCACTCCCCACGCCGCGGGAAGTGGGTACCGCAGGAGGTGTGTATCAGCCGATCGTTGAGCGTCGGCGTCGATGAGCCGGACCGCATTGTCGACCCAGTCGCGGGCCTCGGAACGGTCGACGACCTTCGACACTACTTGCCGTCCTCGCCGCGCAGTTTCGCCTGGAGGTCGGCTCGGGCGCGGCGTCGGCCTTCGTCGACGCCGGCGATCGACTCGTTGACGCGGATCCGGAGGGACTTGAACAGTACGAGCGAGAGGGGCAGCGAGATCAGTACTGCGAACACCGCGGCGACCAGTACGGGGATCTCGACGCCCACGAGCAGCCCGACTCCGACGATCACGGCGGCGATCACGAGGACCAGAAGCAGACGCGCTCCGCTGTAGATCGCAACGTCTCGCAGGAGGCGTCCTTTGGTCGCGGTGGGCTCGGGTGGTGTGTTGCGTTCGTTCACGGCCTTCAGGCTACCCGCCCTTCGACCTGCGGTTGGACACGCTGCAACGTCGCATATCGGACAGCCGGACTTGACCGATTTGTCTATTACCTCCCCTTTACCTTCTTTAGATCAGTCGAGTACCTAGGGGTTCGAGTGCCACCATGGTGCTCGAACACGAATTTGCTCCATCCACTGTCCGGTTCGTGACCCGCCTTCGGGCCGGGCCTACCGGACACCGCACGCAGGAGGACACGACCAAGATGAGCGCACCAACACTGCACAAGGCTCAGGATTCACTGCTCACACCGGGGCAGGTAGCGGCGCTCTTCCATGTCGATCCGAAGACGGTCACCCGTTGGGCGCACGCCGGTCGTCTCGGATCGCTGCGCACACCGGGCGGTCACCGTCGGTTCCGCGAGGCCGAGGTCATGCAGCTTCTGTCGTCTCTGACCACCGAGGCCGCTCACCACTGACCCCGTAGACCGACTACCGACGCCAGGTCGAACACAAGTGCATATTCTCAGGAACTTGCGAACCGCGTTGGGGTGCACACCGCATCCCAACGCGGTTACGCTGGTCTGAGGAGGTGCGTCGTGATCTATCTTTTGGCGTTGATCGGTTTGGTGGCAGTCATCGTCCTGTTCTGGAAGGCCTTCGGTCCGACTGCGCAGGCTCCGGCTGGACGGACCGTCGGTCCGGATGACGACCCGGAGTTCCTGTGGCGTATGAACCGAGATGTTCGACGGTCGGGCACGGACAGTCAGGACACGGGCAAGACCGAACCTACAGAATGAAGTACAGCAGCCCGCCTCACGAGGCGGGCTGTTTCGTTCGCCCATCGGGTGCGCCTAGCGCGTCCTCGACTCATGTGCGCGCTGAAGATCTTCCGGCCGGTTGCTGGGAAATCCGGACGCCACCGCCGCCGCCAATTCCAGCAGCGCGGCGCGAGTTCCGCTCTTCAACCTGTTCAAGTCGATCTCGGCGCCCTCCTCGAGGTGTGGGTCGAACGGGATCAACACGACCTGACGGCAGCGTTGCTCGAAGTGCTCGACGACCTTACCGAGATCTACTTTGCCTGCTCGCGGCCGAACTGCGTTGACCACTGCGACAGATGAGCGCACCAACTCGCTGTGACCGTGCGCGTCGAGCCAATCGAGTGTCGCCGACGCGCTGCGGGCCCCGTCCACGGAACCGGAGCTGACCACGACCAGCGCGTCCGATCCGGCGAGGATGCTGTTCATTGCCGAATGCATGAGCCCCGTACCGCAGTCCGTGAGCACGATGCTGTAGAACTTCTCGAGCAGTTCCACCGCGGTGTCGTAGTCCTGGCCGCTGAACGCCTCGGACACGGCGGGGTCGGTGTCCGACGCAAGTACCTCGAGACGGTGCGCATTCTGCGAGGTGTATGCCCGTACGTCGCTGTAGCGATTCAAATCCTCGATGTCCCGCAGCATGTTTCGAACCGTCGCGGGCGTCTCCAGCGGTACCTTCTGGCTCAGTGTTCCGCGGTCCGGGTTGGCGTCGACGGCAATGACGCGGTCCCCGCGAATGGACGCGAACGTCGATCCGAGCGATGCCGTCGTCGTCGTTTTACCGACGCCGCCCTTGAGGCTGAGTACCGAAATGCGATAGCAGCCGACGAGGTGGCGCTCCGCCTGCCGAGAGAGCCTGGCCAGACGCTCGTCGCGATGGCTGTTGCCGAGATTGACCCGACGCAGCGTCACGTCGTAGACCCACTTCCGCCACCCGGACACAGGCGGCGGCGAAACCTGCCTCACGAGAAGGGCATTGGTGAGATCCGACGCCGACGCCGACGCGACCGGAGGCAACTGCCCCTGCGTTCCGAGGTCCGGTGGAGTCGGCGGGGGTTCTGCACTGTAGGTAGTCGATGCAGGCGGCATCGGGACCGGGATCGAGCGGAATCCCCCTGTTCTGGGCCCGGTACTCGCAGGCTCGACAGGCGACCCGGACTCCTCCGTCGGCTCTGCTTTCTCCGAGGCCACTGCTTTCTCCGAAGCCACTGCTTTCTCCGAAGGCACTGTTTTTGCCGAGGGCACCGCTTTCGGCTTCTCACTCGGAGCTTCGGCGCGTCGCTGCCAGGGCGAGGCGTCCGGCTCGGAGACGTCAGGTTTCTGGGATGCCCCGGTCCCCGCCCCAGCCCCGGTCTCGGCCCCAGCCCGGGTCTTAGCCGAAGCAGTGCTCTGCGCTGGCGCGGTGGGTGCGTCGTCCTCCCCCGGCTCCGCCGGACGTACCGGCTGCCACGAACTCATCTGCCACTCGGCCATGGCGTTTCCCCCCGTCATCCGACTCCCCAGTCGGAGGGTGCGCGCCCCCGGCGCACCCGTCAACGCCGGACGTTACCAGCTGAGCCGGCGAGCCCTCGCCCGCGACCGATGCAGCCGAGCGGCTAGTTGAGGCCTGCGTAGGAGTGCAGTCCCGAGACCACCATGTTGATGATGAAGAGGTTGAACAGCATTGCCGCGAACCCGGTGATGTTGATCCACGCCGCACGGGTGTTGCGCCAACCGGACGTTGCGCGGGCATGCAGGTATGCGGCGTAGATGATCCAGGTGATGAAAGACATCGTCTCCTTGGGATCCCAACCCCAGAAACGGCCCCACGCTGCTTCGGCCCAGATGGCGCCCAGGATGACGCCTGCACCGAAGAGTGGGAACGCGACGATCGTGGTCTTGTAGGCGAGCCGGTCGAGCGCCTGGGCGTCGGGAAGCCTGGATGCGAAACGCCCCCAGAAGCTGCTGTTCTCTTCGCCTGCCGGCTGCTTCATTCGGAGCAGGAACAGCAGGCTGGCGACGCCGGAGACCAGGAAGATTCCGCTGCCGACGCTCACGATGGTGACGTGGATGGGCAGCCAGAACGAGCGAAGTGCCGGCACGACGGGTGCGGCGTCGGCGTACAACTTGGTTGCAGCCATGAACATCAGGACGATGATCGGTGCGAGGACGAAGACGATCATCGGTCGCATCGTCTTCTTGCGCAGCAGCACGATCGAGGTGAGCGTTGCGGCGGCGGTGGCCATGGTCACGAACTCGTACATGTTGCCGAGCGGGAACCGGTGTGTAGCGAAACCTCGAAGTACGACCGATGCCACGTGCAACACCAGTGCCAGGATCAGCAGCGCGAAGCCCATCCCTGCCAGTCGCTCCGACAGTGGACGCTTGGGGGTCTCGACGACACGTCCGGGTACGCCCGCCCCGAGTGGAGCGGGAGCGCCGCTACCGACGAGTTCGCGCGCCTGAACCTTGGTGGCCCGTTGCGACGCGTACTGCGCGATCAGCAGAACGAACGCGAGGACGTAGATGGCGAACGCGGATTCGAAGGACCAGTCGCTGTACTGCGAGAGCGTCTCGTTGATCGGCATCGGTCAGTTCTCCTGCTTGTCTGTGTTCACTGTCTTGACTTCGCCGATCAGCCGCTCACACAACCGGTCGAATTCTTCTCCCCAGCCCGCCTGATCGGTTCGGGCGAGTCCACCGAGTTCTACTACAGTATGTCGTGAGTCCGAATCGGTGTGCAGCCGGACCCAGACTCTGCGTCGTTTGATCACCAACGACACGAGCAGCCCGCCCATCATCGTCAGGGCGAAGACCAGTACCCAGTTCTGGGCTGGATCGTGCGATACCTGCAGGTTGACGAACTCTTCGGCGCCGTCGAAGCGGACGTTCGTGCCGTCGGACAGAGTCGAGGACTCTCCTGGCTTCAGGTTGACCCGGTCCTGCTTGACGAGCCTGCCCTGGTTGACCATTTCCTGGTTCAGGGAGAACAACGACTGCGGATATCCGGTGTCCAGTCCGGTGTCACCTTTGTAGATGTCGATCGCGACGGCGGGATCCGTCATCGCCGGGTAGCTCGACGACAGTAGGTTGCCGTGGAAGAACGCCGTCGGCGCGAACAGACCTTCGATGGCGATCTGGTTCCTGCGACGCTCGGTCGCTTCCGGGTACAGGCCACCGGGCGGGTCGATCCGAAGGACTCCGCTGGAGAGGAACGTGGTGGCGTCGGTCGGTTGCCACTGGATCGTCTCGGTGCGTGTCTCGCCGCCCGGGAACGTCACGGTGAACGTCGGTGCGTATCCGTGGCCCTGCAGGTAGACGCGGTCGCCTGCTACGCGGAGCGGGTGGTTGACCTGCAGGACGTCGTCGCGCCAGGTGTTGTTCGCCAGATCCTCGCCCGCCTGGTACTCGATGTTCGACGTGAACATCTCGGCCTGACCGTTCTCGAGGTAGTCGGCCTTGAAGTCCTTCACGCGGATGCACAAGGGCTCGAGTCCGGTGCCGTCGACGAGTTGGCCGGCGCGGAAACCGTCGTAGACGGCGGGTGTCGTGCTGCAGAAGCCCGGTCCGTCGTTGGCGATGACGACGACGTTGCCTTCGTATCCGAGCAGCTTGCCCAGAGCGATGGCCGCGAGCAGCCCGACGAGTGAGAGGTGGAAGACGAGGTTGCCGAACTCGCGGAAGTATCCCTTCTCGGCGGACAGCGTCACCTCGCCCTTGCCACCGGTACGCTGCGCGACGCGCCACCCGCGTAGCTGCGCCTTGACCTTCGCCGCGGTGTCCTCGGCGGATTCGTCGGACACGTACTGGCGGTGGTGGGGCAGACGGGACAGGTTGCGGGGCGTCGGGACGGGCTTGGTGCGCAGGGCTTTGGCGTGTTCGACGCATCGCGGCACGATGCAGCCGATCAGTGAGATGAACAGCAACGCGTAGATCGCGGTGAACCAGAAGCTGGAGAAGACGTCGAACAGTTCGAGCCTGTCCATCCACGGACCGAGGGTCGGCCTGGCTGCGATGTATTCGTCGACCTTGCCGGAGTTGAGGCTGCGCTGCGGAACCAATGCGCCGGGGATCGCGGCGAAGGCGAGCAGGAACAGCAGCACCAGCGCGGTGCGCATGCTCGTCAGCGATCTCCAGGTGTTGCGTGCCAATGCGAGAGCACGCCCGGGCAGGGACTGCTTCTGCGGGGCGACGCGAGTGTCGAGGTCGGTCATATGGGAAGCACCACGTCGGACACGAAGGCGTCGCGAACCCAGCTCACGAACACGTCCCACGCACCCGTGACGAGTGCAATTCCTACTGCTATCAACATGATTCCGCCGAACACCTGTATCTGTCGTGCATGGGTGCGAAGCCAACCGACTCCGCGTAGAGCGCTTGCCGAGCCGAACGCGAGGATCACGAACGGCAGACCGAGGCCGAGGCAGTAGGCGACGATCAATGCGACACCGCGCACAGCTGTCGCACCTTCGGTTCCTGCGGCCAGAGAGATGACGCTTGCCAATGTCGGCCCGAGGCACGGCGTCCATCCGAGGGCGAACACTCCGCCCAGCAACGGAGCGCCGAACAGGCTGCCGACTCGGCGTGGTTCGAATCTGACGTCGCGTTGCAGTGCCGGTACCAGGCCGATGAACACCAGACCCATCGCGATGGTGACGACCCCGCCGATGCGCATCAGCAGTTCACGGTTGACCGACAACACCGAGATCGCGCCGAACACCGTGGCCGTTGCGAGGACGAAGACGACGGTGAATCCGAGGACGAACAAGCCTGCGGCGCCCGCGACTCGCAACTTGCTGGCCGTGCGCACCTTCGTCGTCGACGCTTCCGCCGCGGTGACGGCAGGCGCGTCGGCACCGACCACTCCAGCCAGGTAGGACAGGTAACCGGGAACGAGAGGTACGACGCACGGCGACGCGAACGAGACGAGGCCGGCGAGGATGCAGACACCGAACGCGAGAACGAGCGGCCCGGAAGCCGCCGTGGTCTGGAACGTCTCGCCGATGCCTGCCGCGTACAACTCGATCACTGGCTTTCCGTCTCCTCGCCCGCGATCCGCTCGACGACGGGTTGCAGGTCCTCGGCGAGCAGCTCACGCAGGTACACCGCAGCCACGCGGTGCTGCTTGTCCAGGACGATCGTCGTCGGGACGACCGATGTGGGGATGCCACCGAGGGCGGTGAGGGTGCGCATCGGCGGGTCGTAGATGGACGGGTAGGTCACTTTGTTGTCGATGACGAAGTCCTGCGCTTTGTCCTGCGCGTTGTCGCGAACGTTGATGCCGAGGAACTGGACGCCGAGGTCCTTGGTGTTCTCGAAGACCTCTTCGAGATCGTCGGCTTCACCACGACACGGCCCGCACCACTGGCCCCACACGTTCAGTACGACGGCCTGGCCCTCGAAGTCCGCGAGCGACGTTGTCTTTCCGTCTTCCATCAGGTCGGGGCCGGACAGTTCGCCGATGGTGCCTCGATCGGACGGGGGGTCGTAGAAGATCTCGGTCTGGCCGCCGGGTGAGACGAAGTCGAAGGTTCCGCCGGTGGCGACAGCGTCGGTACCCGTCGCGCAGCCTGCGGTGACTGCGACGACGGCCAGAGCCGAAGCGAGTACCTTACGCACCGGTGACTCGTGGATCGCTGGCGCCCGCGGGCTCGGAGTAGACGATGTCGACGAGCGTGTCTCCCTCGTAGACAAGGGAAGTCAGCGACGCGAGACCGCACTGACGGTGCCGAGGGTCGTGCCACAGACGCTCACCCTGCAGGAATCGACGCAGGGTCCAGACGGGGAGCTGGTGGCTGACGACCACGGCTTCGTGGCCGACGGCTGCGACACGTGCCGCGTTCACAGCCGCCAGCATCCGGTGCGCGATCTGCAGGTACGGCTCACCCCACGACGGCGTGAACGGGTCCCGAAGCTTCCACCAGTGCCGTGGCCTACGTAGTGCCCCGTCGCCGACGGCGACCCGGAGGCCCTCGAACTCGTTGCCGGCCTCGATGAGATTGTCGTCGGTGACGATGTCGAGTCCGTGCGCCTTCGCGATAGGACCTGCCGTCTCCTGCGCCCGCTGGAGTGGGGAGGCGATGACGGCGGTGATGTCGTGTCCGGCAAGCGCATTCGCCACAGCGGTCGCCTGCGTCTGCCCCTTCACCGACAGTCGGAACCCGGGGAGGCGTCCGTAGAGGATGCCCTTGGGGTTGTGGACCTCACCGTGCCGCAACACGTGGACGATGGTGCGCGTCGTCTGATGCGGATGTGCCTCCGGTGTACTCACTTGGTTCCTGCTTCGGCTCGGGCCGCTGCACGTGCGGCGTGGGGAAGGGCGTCGGCGATCTTCTCGAACGCAGCGTCGTCGAGGGCAGCGGAGACGAACCATGCTTCGAACGCGCTCGGCGGCGGGTAGACCCCGCGCGCGAGCAGTGCGTGAAAGAAGGCGGGGTATCGCCACGTCTCGGCTGCTTTCGCGCCTGCATAGTCGGTGACGGGCCCGTCGGAGAAGAACACACTCACCAGTGTGCCTGCGAACTGGACGTGGTGACGAACGCCTTCGGCGGTCAGGGCGTCCCCGAGCAGCCCGCCGAGTCGCTCCGAGTTGTTCTGCAGCTTCTCGTAGACGGACGCGTCGGCCAGTTGCAGGCTCGCGAGACCGGCCGCGACGGCGACGGGATTACCGGACAGGGTGCCTGCCTGATAGACGGGACCGGCCGGTGCGAGGTAGGCCATGACGTCGGCGCGCCCACCGAAGGCTGCGGCAGGCAGGCCGCCGCTCATGACCTTGCCGAAGGTGTACAGATCACCCGCGACTCCGTCGATGCCGTACCACCCCGCTGCGCTCACGCGGAAGCCCGTCATCACCTCGTCCATGATGAGTAGGGCGCCGTTGTCGGTGGCCAGGCGTCGTAGCCCCTCGTTGAAGCCGGGAACCGGCGGAACTGCGCCCATGTTGCCCGCGGCGGCCTCGGTGATGATGCACGCGATCTGCCCGGCGTTCTCGGCGAAAGCGTGCTCGACGGCGGCAAGGTCGTTGTAGGGCACGACGATGGTGTCCGACGCCTGCGCGCCCGTCACCCCGGGAGAGGTGGGCAGGCCGAAGGTGGCGAGTCCGGATCCGGCGTCGGCCAGAAGCGCGTCGACGTGGCCGTGGTAGCAGCCGGAGAATTTCACGATCTTGGTGCGCCCGGTGAAACCACGGGCGAGGCGGACGGCGCTCATGGTCGCCTCTGTGCCGGAATTCACAAGCCGAACCTGGTCGACCGGGCCGACGCGGCGGACGATTTCTTCCGCGAGTGCGATTTCTCGCTCGGTCGGAGCGCCGAACGACAGACCGGTTTTCGCGGCCTCCTGCACAGCCTGCACGACGACGGGATGAGCATGGCCGTGGATCATCGGGCCCCAGGACGAGATCAGGTCGACATAGGAGTTCCCGTCGGCGTCGATCATGGTGTATCCGCTGGCCTCGGTGATGAAGCGCGGCGTTCCGCCGACCGAATGGAACGCGCGAACCGGGGAGTTCACCCCACCCGGGATCACTGCGCTCGCGCGTTGGAAGAGCTGGGCAGATACAGGTGCGTCGTCGCCGGGAGAAACAGTCACGACCCCCAGTGTCCCAGGTTCGTCGATTTCGCCAACTACAGGGCGTAATAATTCAGGACTTCTCGTCCTCGTCGTCGTCCTTGTCCTCGGGCATGACCGCCATCGCGACGAGGATCAGCGCCCAGATACCGATGGGCCACCCGGGCCAGTACCCGTTCAGCTCCCCGTCGGAGATGGACTGAAATCCCCAGATTCCGGTCATGATGATGACGCCGCCGAGCCACCATCGCCATTCGTCCCAGTACTCGCGCCACTCGCGGGCATCCTTCGACTCCGCAGGCTCCGCGGTCTGCGTGGGCACAGGGAGATCGTCGGTCACTCTCGCGAGTTCGCCTCGCGTCGCTGATTTCCACACCAGGTCGAGGCGCTGCTCGTATTCCACGAGAGTCAACCTGCCGTCCGCCATCGCGGTGCCGAGAAGCTGCGCCGTGGCCTCGCGCTCCGCGGTGCTGACGCGCAGCTTCTCCATATCGGAACCCATGGACAAGCACCCCATCTCGGTCGGTGTCCGAAATGCCAGGTTATCGCGGATCGCCGACGAGTTCAGCCCGATAACGATCCAATCGGTCTGCAAGTTCGGCCGGCCTGGACAGGGCGACGAGATGGCCGCCGGGCATCTCGTCCACGGCGATTCCCAGCCTGTCGCGAACCAGTCGCCGCTGGAACTCGACAGGGAAGAACCGATCGTCGACGCCCTGAAGAAAACGCGTCGGAATGTCGGGCCACGACGTGAGCGGCCACGGAAGGCCGAACGGGCCCTCAGACTGAGTCGGGTCCGTGCCATTCAACTCGGCCACGACATCGGCCGGAACGTCGTGCAGGAAGACATCCGCAACCAGATCCTCGGCGTCCAGGTCCCGCCCATCCCGCTCGGCTTGGACGACGCGTGCCTGCCCGAAACCCGTGGCTTCCCACCACTCCCCCGGCGTCTCACCGGGTTTCGGGGTCATCGCGTTGAGCAGGACGATCAACGACGCCTGGACCCGCGAGGCGACGAGCGGCGCAGTGAACCCGCCGAGGGACTGCCCGACGACGGTCACGCCTCGAAGATCGCCGACAGCGTCGACAACGACGTCGGCGTACTCGGCGAGCCCGGCGCTCGGATCCGACGCGGGAAGAGTCGCGGCAACGACGTGATGGCCGCGGTCGAGCAGTTCGGGCCCCAACCGCGACCAGTACCGCGCGTCACCACCCGCACCGGGGATGAGAACGAATGTGTGCATCGCCGCTGAGCGTAGGCGCGTGCACATTCCGGCGACAACCAATTACGGCTGGCGATGCTCGCCGACGTGGTTGTTGTCGGTGCGGGGGTCGATCTTGCTGCCGCGAGGATCGAGCGGGTTACCGGGGTTCTGCGTGGCACTGTGGGTCGGGTTCTGCGTGGCACTGTGGGTCGGGTTCTGCGTGGCACTGTGGTCGCCCGAGCGCGCGTCCTGGTGCACGATCTTCTCCGCCGATGCCTTGTCCACGTCACCCGAGCGAGAGCGGGTCTTCACGTCGGGATCGATCTTGTTGGCGCGTGCGAATTCCGCGTCCAGTTCGTCGCGGGAGGACGCTGCGTCGCCCTGGTGGTTCTCGGCCTGCAGTGTGAGCCTGCGCGCTTCGGCTGCTTTTGCCTCGGCGTCGGCTTGTGCACGCCGCGCTTTGGCGGCGCTTTCGTCCGCGCGTGCTTGACGCTCTTCGACTTCCGTTGTTCGGTCGGCGGCCTGCTCACGGATGCGTTCGGCCTCGACCCGTCGGCTTGCTTTCTGCTTCTTCGACAGGGCCAGAGCAACGGCCACGACGAGAAGTACGACTACGACTGCGATGACGATCCATACTGCTGTGTTCATTGTGGAGCCCCCAACTGTTGGTAGATGAGTTCGAGTACCCGCACGGGGGTTCGACAAACTACGAACCGGCGGATCGACGGTTCAGGATGTCGGCGACGGCTTTCGAGTCGAACCAACCAGGTGCATCGGCACAGAACTGCTCTCGACGTGCACCGCCTACCCCCGCCGGGATGCGGCCGAGGATCGGCACACCCGCTACGTCGGGAAGTTCGAGGAGGTTGGTTCGAGCAGCAAGGTCGGGCTCCGATGGCCACGATCCCACGATCAGGCCTGCGCAGAAGACCCCTGCCCGGTCGAGCGCCCCGACTGTCAGCGCGGTGTGGTTGAGGGTTCCGAGCTCGACGCCGCACACCACCACGACTGGTGCGCCTGACGTCGCCGCAACGTCGAGCAGCGTGAACCCCCCGGCGCCGAGCCGGACGAGGAGGCCACCGGCACCTTCCACCAGGACGACGTCCTCGGTCAGCGAGACGATGTCGTCCACCACCGAGCCCAATTCCAGAGCCGGCATTCCGGCGAGACGGGCTGCTACGTCGGGCGCGAGCGGGTCCGGATAGCGCGCAGTTTCCACGGTCCTGGTGATCCCGGTCAGCCGCTCGATGTGCTCGAGATCGCCCGCCTCCCCGCCGCACAAACCTGTCTGCGCCGGTTTCACGACGGCGACCGATACCCCGAGAGCAGAGGCAGTTGCCGCGATCGCTGCTGTGGTCACAGTCTTTCCGACGTCGGTGGACGTGCCGGTCACGACAAGAATCGTCATACCGCAGCCCGGTGCAGAACTGCATCGAGGACGTCCGCGACAGCCGCAAGCTCGGGGTCGGTGAGGTTCGCGCGAGCGGTCAACCGAAGTCGTGAGGTCCCCTCCGGTACGGACGGCGGCCGGAAACAGCCGACGTGTACGCCTCGTCGTAACGCTTGCTGCGCTGCGTCGTATGCCCGCTGCGGATCGCCGAGAACGACGGAGACGACAGCCGACTCGGAAGGCTCGACGCCGGCGATGTCGGCAAGGTGGTCAGCGCAGCGACGCACGGCCACCGACCGTTCCGGTTCTCGTTCCAGGATCGCCAGTGCCGCCCGAGCTGCTCCTGCAGCCGCGGGAGCCAACCCGGTGTCGAAGATGAAGGGCCGCGCGACATCGATCAGATGATCGCGCACCGCGTGCGTCCCGAGCACCACACCACCCTGCGAGGCAAGAGACTTGGACAGCGTCGCGGTGACGACGACGTCGGGCAGGCCCTGTAATCCCCGTTCGTGCACCAGACCACGGCCACCGGACCCACGGACGCCGATTCCGTGAGCCTCGTCCACGAGCAGGGCAGCCGAATACCGTCGGCACAGTCCGTGAAGCTCTCGCAGAGGCGCGAGAGAACCGTCGGTGCTGAACACAGAATCGGTGACGACGAGCGCGCGGTCCTCGGGACGTGTTCGGAGCACGTGTTCGACGGCGTCCAGGCGCGTGCGGTCGAACACCTCGATCCGAGCCCTCGACAACCTGCATGCGTCGATCAACGACGCGTGCGACGCGGAATCGGACAGCACCAGCGAACCCCGTCCGGCCAGCGCGGCGACGGCACCCAGGTTGGCGGTGTACCCGGAGGAGAACACCAGCGCGGATTCGGCGCCGGCGAACCGAGCCAGGTCCTCCTCCAACTCCTCGTGCAGCGTCGTGGTGCCGGTGACCAGCCTCGAGCCCGTTGCGCCCGCACCCCACCGATGCACCGCAGCGCACGCGGCGTCCACCACCTCGGGGTGACGTGAGAGGCCCAGGTAGTCGTTCGAGGCGAGATCGATCACCGGGCCGTGATCATCGGGCTGCGCAAGGCGCGGACGCAGCGTTCGGTGGACCCCGCGCTCGCTGCGCAGGCGTGCTGCTTCGGTCAACCAGTCGAGTGCCGCCACATCGGCGACCCTACTTGAACACCGTTCAAGTTCGCGCGACGGCCCCGATCGCACGTGCGATCCGTGCCACGTCCTCGGCCGCACAGACGTACGGCGGCATCGCGTACACCAGCTTCCCGAACGGCCTGAGCCACACCCCTTCGCCGACGGCGGCATCGGTCGCACGCTGCATGTCGACGGGCTCGTCCATCTCCACCACACCGATCCCGCCCAGGACACGGACGTCGGCGACGCCCGGAAGATCCTCCACCCCGGCCAGACCGTCGCGCAGGCCCTTCTCGATGCCTGCGACCTCGGACCTCCAGTCACGTCCCAGCAGCAGCTCCACCGCGGCGACGGCGACGGCGCACGCCAGCGGATTGGCCATGAACGTCGGGCCGTGCATGAGCCCGCCTGCCTCACCCTCGCTGATGACCTCGGCGACGTGCGATGTCGTCAGTGTCGCCGCCAGTGTCATGTACCCGCCGGTCAACGCCTTGCCCACACACATCACGTCGGGAGCGACCGCAACGTGATCGGCGGCGAACAACTCACCGGTACGCCCGAATCCGGTGGCTATCTCGTCGAACACCAGCAGTACGTCGTGCTCGTCGGCCATCCGGCGAAGCTCGGTGAGATACCGCCGGTCGTGGAAACGCATGCCTCCCGCGCCCTGCACGAGCGGCTCGACGACGATGGCCGCGATCTCGTCGGACCTCGCCGACAGGATGGCCTCGAACTGTGCGACGTAACCGGCGTCGAACTGCCTCGGCGGGGCGGGCGCGAAGATCTGCCGGGTGAGGACGCCGGACCACAGTGAGTGCATCCCGCCGTCGGGATCGCAGATACTCATCGGCGCGAACGTGTCGCCGTGGTAGCCGCCGCGCCAGGTCAGCAGCCGGTTCTTCGACGGCTTGCCGCGCCCGCGCCAATACTGCACGCACATCTTGACTGCGACTTCGACGGACACCGAACCGGAGTCGGCGAAGAAGACCTTGTCGAGGCCGTCCGGGGCGATGCTCACGAGAAGCTCGGCCAACCGCGCCGCGGGTTCGTGCGTGAGCCCGCCGAACATCACGTGACTCATCCGGTCGATCTGGGCGTGCGCGGCTGCGTCGAGCACCGGATGGCGATACCCGTGCACCGCCGCCCACCACGAACTCATCCCATCGACCAGTTCGCGCCCGTCGGCGAGCGTCAACCGCACGCCCGATGCGCCCGCGACGACGAGCGGCGACGTCGTGGATGGAAATCCCCCGTAGGGATGCCACACGTGCTGCGCGTCGATTCCGGCGATCTGTGCTGCGTCCAAGCTGAAGTCCGTTCTCGTTCGGGGCGAAGCCGAGCATGTGGAACATGTAACACCCGTGTTACGCCTGCATTACACTCGCCTGCATGGAGGCACAACACGAACCAGCCAGGTACTCGTGGCCCGACGGGTTCCGCGAGCACCTGATCCGCGAGTTCGACGGGTACAGCCCTCTCGTCACACGTGCGCTCGAGGACAACGGCGCCTCGGTCTTCGGCGACGGTCCGTACGGGCGGAGCAAGTTCTGGTCTCGGCTGCGCAAGTTCGGCCGCGAATATCTGTGGCCTGCCTGAGCAAGCCGGATCCGTAGGTTACCGTCGAGTATGGCAACCACTTCGGAGCATCTGCGTAACACATTGGACGGCCGTTGGCGCGACGTGAAGAACGAAGCGCGCGCTCAACTGGTTCGCGACGAATTCCGTCCTCACTACACCCCCAACACCGTGATCGCGCGCACCAAAGCGCTGGAGCAGCTCAAGCTGCTGGCCCAGCACGGCGCTGCGGACGATGGTTTCAAGAAAGAACACGGAGGCACCGGAGACGTCGGAGCCGCTGTCACGATGATCGAGATGCTCGCGATGTCGGACCTGTCGCTGATGGTCAAGGCCGGAGTCCAGTGGGGGCTCTTCGGCGGGGCCATCGAGAACCTGGGCACCGAGCGTCACCACGACGCCTACGTGCGACGCCTCATCGACCTCGACTTGCTCGGATGCTTCGCGATGACCGAGACCGGTCACGGCAGCGACGTGCAGTCGCTCGAGACCACGGCGACCTACGACCGTGAGACCGACGAGTTCGTCGTCCACTCCCCCACACCGTCGTCCCGCAAGGACTACATCGGCGGTGCAGCCGAAACAGCAACGGTGGCAGCAGTGTTCGCGCAGCTGATCACCGCGGGCCCGGGTGAGGAACCCGAAGGACACGGCGTCCACTGCTTCTTCGTCCCGTTGCGAGACGAGGACGGCAACGATCTCCCCGGCATCACCACCTCGGACTGTCAGTACAAGGGCGGACTGCCCGGTGTCGACAACGGCCGCATCATGTTCGACAACGTCCGCATTCCGCGGGACAACCTGCTGAACAAGTACGCGGACGTCTCCTCCGACGGCACGTACTCCTCGCCCATCGAGAACCCGAGCCGACGCTTCTTCACCATGCTCGGAACACTGATTCGTGGCCGTGTCACGGTCGGCGGGTCCGCGGCTGCTGCCGCTCGGGTGGCACTCGACATCGCTACGCGATATGCGCTGCAGCGCAGGCAGTTCTCGGCACCGAAGTCCGACGACGAGGTGCTCATCATGGACTACCTCGTGCACCAGCGCCGGTTGTTCCCGTTGATCGCGAAGTCCTACGCGCTGCAGTTCGCGCAGAACGAACTCGTCGCAAAAATGCACGAGCTGCAGACCTCGGACAACCCCGACGCCGAAGAGCAGCGTGAACTGGAATCCCGAGCCGCCGGACTCAAGGCTTCCAACACCTGGCACGCCACCAGAGCGATCCAGGAAGCACGCGAAGCATGCGGCGGCGCAGGCTATCTCGCAGAGAACAGGCTGATCTCACTCAAGGCCGACACCGACGTGTTCACCACCTTCGAAGGCGACAACCACGTGCTCACCCAGCTCGTGGCGAAGGAACTGCTCACCGCGTACGCCGACGACGTCAAGTCCATGAGCCCCGTCGAATGGGTGCGGTTCGCCGCGGAGTTCGCCGGCGAACGCGTCGTCAAACGCACTGCGGCGCAGACGATCATGCAGACCATCCTCGACACCCGCCAGGACAACGAAGAAGAGGGCTCGCTGTTCAACCGCGGCACCCAGGTCAAGATGTTCGAGGACCGCGAGGACTACCTGCTCTCCACCGTCGCTCGCAGGCTGCAGAGCAAATCGAAGGAAACGAGCGCGTTCGACGCCTTCAACGCGGTTCAGGACCACGTGCTGCACGCAGCCAGCGCGCACATCGATCGCATCATCCTCGAAGCCTTCGTCGCCGGCATCTCTTCCTGCGAGGACGAGGCAGCCAAGGAACTACTCGAGCAGGTCTGCGACCTCTACGCGCTGTCGGTCATCGAGGAAGACAAGGCGTGGTTCATCGAACACCGCTACCTCTCCACCGAACGCTCCAAAGCCGTCACCCGCGGCATCAACGAGCGCTGCCGCACCCTCCGTCCGCACGCCCTCGAACTCGTCGAAGGCTTCGGCGTTCCCGAACAGCTCCTCGGCGCAGCCATGCTCGGCCACCCCCAGGCCGGTAGCGACGAGGAGTCCGCTTCGAACCCCAGCAAGGCCTGAGCACCTCCGCACCGGAGCGAACGTGCCGTTCAGTCACTTCAAGTGACTGAACGGCACGTTCGGTCTCGAAAACGGGGGCCTCCGGGAGCCGGCGGGTCAGGCTCCGGCCGGTGTGACGCGGAGGATTCGGTCACCCGAGCCGTTGTCGGTGGTGAGCAGGAACGACCCGTCGCCTGTGGAGGTCAGGGAGCGGAGGCGCCCCCACTCGCCTTCGAGCGCGTCCACTTCCTGCTCGACGGAGATTCCGTCGGCGCCGAGTTTCAGGAACACCAGTTTCTCGCCCTGCTGGCTGGAGATGACAGCCGCGCCGGACCAGTCGCCCCATGCCGCACCGTCGACGAAGGTCAGTCCGGGGGTCGCGATGGTCGACTCGCCCGAGCTCCAGACTGCTTCGATGGCGTCGGGGACGCGCTCGGTGTCGGTCATCGGGACCGACTCGTCGTAGATCAACGGGTTCCGATCCGGCTTCCAGCCGTAGTTTCCGCCCGCGACCAGTAGGTTCAGTTCGTCGTCGCGGGTGGAGCCTTGTTCCACCTCGTACAGGCGGCCGGTGCCGGGTTGGAATGCGAGACCCTGAACGTTGCGATGCCCGAGCGTGTAGACGCGGCCGGGTGCATCCGCTGCGGCGGTGCCGTCGGTTGCATCGACGTGGAGCACCTTGCCACCCAGCGAGTTCGGATCCTGCGGCACCGACGGGGACGCTGTGTCTCCGGTGCCCACGTACAGGGTTCCGTCCGGTGCGGCCAGGATCCGGCAGCCGCCGTGCCTGCCACTGGACGAAACGGGAATGTCGTCGATGATGGCGCGGTCTCGCGTCAACGTCGTCCATGCTTCGTCGACGGTCCATCGGATGACCGCGATGTGATTGCCGCTTCCACCCTGCGAGCTACCGGGCGCCGCGCTTCCGGTGTCGACGCCGGCTCCCTCGACGCCCTGGCACGTGAACAGCGCCCGCGAGTCCTGGAAGTCCTGGGCGAGTTCGATTCCCATCAGCCCGGTCTCACCCTGGGCGTAGAGGTCGTCGAGGTCCGCCGCCAGTTCACCGACCGATCCGTCCGCACGCTTGACGACGAATCTTCCGCTGCGTTCACCGGTGAGGATCGTCCCGTCGGGGGCCTGGACGACGTCCCACGGCCGGGCGAGCCCGTCGAGTTCGGTGGTGACGGTCAACCCGACGCCGCCTTCCGGGGGCTGAGCCACTGCCCCCGTCGAACACGCGAGTGTCAGAGAAAGACTGGTCACCAGGATTCCGGTACCGGCCAGCAACTTGTTCACAGATCGTCTCCTCGAAAGCGAGCAGGGATGATCTATGACCTGTACCACGAACCACGGCCGGTAAACCGGACATTTCTACGACACGAGACGGTAGCCCGCTTCGCTGACAGCACCGGCGATCGAATCTCGCTCCAGCGCAGCATCACTGGTCACCACCACTTTGCCCGACGCCACGTCCACCGTCACTCCGGTCACGCCACCGATCTCGGAAATCTCCTCCGAAACCGAAGCGGCACAGTGCTGGCAGGTCATTCCTTCGACGATGTAACTGTTCTCCACGCTCGAAACCTTCTTTCCGTTGGCTGCGACTTCAGGACCGAACGAGTCGTGCGATGGCGTCCGATGCCTCTTTCACCTTCGCGTCCGCGTCGGGACCGCCACGTTTGGCAGCCTCGACGACGCACCCCGCGAGGTGCGCGTCGAGCAGCTTGAGCGAGACGGACTGCAGCGCTTTGGTTGCCGCCGAGACCTGGGTCAGTACATCGATGCAGTACCGATCCTCGGCCACCATGCGCGAGATGCCGGCGATCTGACCTTCGATTCGACGTAGCCGCTTCAGCAGATCGTCCTGCTCGCTCGTGTAACTACTCATGCCGTCGATGATACCCCTACCGGGTATGGGAACGACCCGGGAACCGAACTCTGACTGCGTCGACCAGCAGTAGAGACGCGACGGTCACGCAGGCGGCACCTGCTGCTATCCAGGAACCGGAGTATCGAACCGCCACGAACTCCGGCCCGCCCTCGTCCGTGGCCGCGAACAGATGTTCCGTCGCGCCGAGGTTCCAACACACGACGGCCGCCGCGAACAACAGCAGGGCACCGAGAACCTCCACCGCGGATCTCATCGGTCGCACACCACCACTTCTTCCAGGGCCTCACGTAAGCCGTCGTCGTCCTTCGCCCAGGCCTGAACCAGGCCGCCTCCCACCAGCCGCAGCCCGACGCCGTGGCGTCGGCGAGGGATGCCGGTGAGTTCACCCAGCACCCGGGCCGTCTCCCACTTCTTCGGCTCGTACTCGCCCGCGGCGTACTCGGGCGCCGGAAAGACGACGGCGATGTCCGCTATGGACAGCCTTTCGGTGCCCTGGCGAAGCTCTGTCGCCGTGAGTGCCACGCTGACATGGCGGCGAGCCGCGCTGACCTGCACGTACGTGAAGCCCATCAGCACGACGGCAACCACCGCGAGCGCAACCCAGTGGACAACAGGACCCGTCAGCAACTCGAACACCAACACCGCAGCGCAGAAAACAGGCCCCCACAGCAGCGATCGCCACCGAGCACCCGGCTCTTCGAACAGCGCGTCGTCGTTCGAGTCAGTCATGGGCGAACCACGGTGTCGCCGACGGCCGGTAGATCACCACACAGGCCGCGATCAGGACGAGGGCGACTGCGAGAAGTTCGGAGAACAGGCCGAACCCGAAAACCACCACGAGGAGTAGCAGGACGGTGACCAGCGACAGGAGGACGGACACGGCCCGCATCCTGGCGTGTCCGGCG
Organism: Rhodococcus sp. 14-2470-1b; assembly: GCF_002259415.1. GTDB lineage: Bacteria > Actinomycetota > Actinomycetes > Mycobacteriales > Mycobacteriaceae > Rhodococcoides. The sequence goes on along the minus strand of NZ_NPFY01000019.1, from coordinate 333,248 downwards.
CGCACGGGTCCGGCGAGGAATCCGAGCACGAGGCCCAGGAGTCCGCAGCCTGCACCGAGAAGACGAAGGGTGCCGAGGTAGGAATCGATCTGAGCGGGTGTGTTGCCCTCGTCGGCGAGCGAGGTGCGCAGTGGGTCCACCGGCACGGTCAGTGTGATCAATGCGACGAAGACGAGCAGTACCGCAGCGATCAGCCATAGCAGGTATGCGGCGGTGACGACGCGCGGGCGTGCGGTCCTGTCCGAATTCACGACTTCATAGTGCCCGGTTGCGCGTGAACGAACCACAGTGGGTCGGCCGAGTCTGCCGCGCGGAATTGTCAGTGCGAGACGAGCGCAGGAATGACGATTGCGACCGACGCGAGGACGCCCAGCGCAACCACGAGCGCGATCAGGAAGAGCTCTCGAGTGACACCGTGTTCGACGGGAATCGTGTGCTCGGCGGGTGGGGCGATCCGCCTCGAACTTGCCTGAACCATGGGTTCACCTCATCCTGGCGCGCGGCCTCTGCAGTGACAATTGTCACCGTACACTCGGGCGGGTGCTCACCCTAATCACCAGGTCAGCCGGCACTGAACCCCATACTGACGATCAGCACGGCTACCGAGACTGCAGTGAGCAGACCGAGGAGCGCCCACAACGGACGGCCGCGCTCGGGCTCGGGAACTTCGGATAGGGCCATGACATGTCCGATCTACTCGACGGGTTCCCCCATCGCGTGATCGTAGTCACATGTTACGCGTGTGGCTGGTGTGACACGCGGAGTGTCTGCCGAGTGTCAGCGCTTCCGCGCGGCCAGGAAGTACGCCTGCGAGTCCTTGCGATGCATCAGATAGACCGCCCCGCCCGCCAGGACGCCCTGCAGAATGCCCGCGACGCTCATGAGGATCTGCATGGCTCCACCGTCGACACCGAAGGCGAACAGTTGCGGGACGGCCAGCACCACCGTGACGGTTCCGATGACGGTGAGCACGGTTCGCGCCCAGAGCCGTCCGAGTCGCATCTTGTTCACCCAGTACAGGAACAGTCCTGCGAACGCGATGCCGATGACAGCCATCAACACCAGGGCGCCGGTCAGGTAGCTTTCCGCGGATTCGAGCGTCAGCGGCAGCGACGGATCCTGTCTCGCGACGTCGTCGACCAGTTGCTGGGCGAACGGCGTGCGATCGGAGTTCACCATCATCAGGGTCAGGATCAAGCTGATCAACCCGAGTGCGGTCACACCCCACCACAGGTGCCGAGACGTCTCGATGTCCAGAGGAGCCGAACTGCGGGCCGCGGGCCGTTCGGGCTGCTGCGGCGGGGTGGCGTCGAATCCGACGGGGCCGTGTTCGGCTTCCCAGCGTGCCCAATCGGGCTCCGGCGGGCGTTGTCCGTCATTACTCACAGCCAGCCCGCCGCTTCCGTCGCCCAGTAGGTCAGCACCACGTCCGCGCCTGCCCGGCGGATGCTGGTCAACGACTCCAGAATTGCCGCGTCGCGGTCGATCCACCCGTTCTGGGCGGCCGCGGTGATCATCGAATACTCGCCGGAGATCTGGTACGCCGCAACCGGAACGGTGGACATGTTCGCGACGTCGCGCAGAATGTCGAGGTAGGACATTGCAGGCTTGACCATCACCATGTCCGCGCCCTCGTTCAAGTCCAACTCCACCTCGTGCACGGCCTCGCGGCGGTTCGCCGAGTCCTGCTGATAGGTGCGGCGATCGCCCTGCAGCGACGAGCCGACAGCCTCACGGAAGGGACCGTAGAACGCCGACGCGTACTTGGCCGAGTACGCCAGTTGGCCGATCTCGCGGTGCCCGGCGGCGTCGAGGGCCTCACGGATGACGCCGACCTGCCCATCCATCATTCCGCTCGGTCCGAGTAGGTGAGCCCCTGCATCGGCCTGCGACAGCGCCATGTCCACGTAGCGCGTCAGCGTCGCATCGTTGTCGACCGCACCGTCCTCGGTGAGGACTCCGCAGTGACCGTGGTCGGTGAACTCGTCGAGGCACGTGTCGGCCATGATGACCGTCGCGTCGCCCAGATCCGACTTCAGCCGCCTCAGACCGCGATTGAGAATGCCGTCCGGATCGCTCGCGCCGGAACCCTCTGCGTCCTTGTCCTCCGCCTTCGGCACGCCGAACAACATGACGCCCCCGACGCCTGCCGCGACGGCCTCCTCCGCGGCCTTGCTCAGTGAGTCGAGCGTGTGCTGGAAGACCCCAGGCATCGACGAGATCTCACGAGGCTCGGCGATACCGTCGGCGACGAACATCGGCAGCACCAGGTGCCGTGGCTGCAGCGACGTTTCGGCGACCAGGCGCCGGAGCGCCGGGGTACGTCTGAGCCTGCGGGGACGGTCTACGGGAAACATCGGCCTCAGCGCCTACGGGACTTCTTGCGAGGAGGAGGCAGTGCACCTTCCGCGCGCAACCGAGCTGCGTGCTCGGCGAGCGCTTCGATGAGCGGACCGACCTGCGCCGTCTCCGGCTGCACGTCGACGCGCAGACCGAATTCCACCGCCGTCTCGGCCGTCTTGGGTCCGATGCACGCGACGAGCGTGCGCGCATGCGGCTTTCCGGCGATACCGACGAGATTGCGGACCGTGGAGCTCGATGTGAAGCACACGGCGTCGAACCCACCGGTCTTGATCATCTCGCGAGTCTCGGCGGGCGGCGGCGCCGCACGCACCGTGCGGTAGGCGGTGACGTCGTCGATCTCCCAGCCACGTTCGCGCAGGCCCTCGGCCAGGGTCTCGGTGGCAATGTCCGCGCGCGGCAACAGAACTCGGTTGACCGGGTCGAACACCTCGTCGTACGGCGGGAAATCCTCGAGCAGGCCGAGCGAGGACTGGTCACCCGACGGCAGCAGTTCCGGATTGATTCCGAACGAGCGGACCTTGTCCGCGGTCGCTTCACCGACGCAGGCGATCTTGACGCCCGAGAACGCGCGAGCGTCCAGACCGAACTCCTCGAACTTCTCCCACACTGCGCGGACGGCGTTGGTGGAGGTGAAGACGACCCACTGGTAGCGGCCGTCGACGAGACCCTTCACCGAGCGTTCCATCTGCGCGGGGCTGCGCGGCGGCTCGACGGCGATGGTCGGAACCTCGATCGGGATCGCACCGTGCGTGACGAGCCGATCGCTCATCTCACCGGCCTGATCCTTCGTCCGAGGCACCAGCACGGTCCACCCGTACAGCGCCCGAGATTCCCACCAGGACATCTTGTTTCGGCCGGACACGACCTTTCCGACGGTCACGACGAGCGAGCCGACGAGTTCGCTGCCCGCGTCGTTGAGCGTCGCGAGGGTGGCCTCGACGGTCCGCTGCTGACGGGTCGTACCGCGAACGGTGATCGCGGCAGGTGTCTGCGGGGCGAGCCCGTGCTCGGTCAGCGCACTCGCAGTTTCCGCGAGGTGGCCGGACGTCGCATGCAGAACCAGCGGGCCGGGAGCTGCCGCCAGAGCGGCCCAGTCGACTTCGCCGCGAACGTCGGCTTCGGTGTGACCGGAGCCCAAGGCCATGCCCGCGTAGCTGGGAACAGCGGATCCGGACGGAAGACCCGGCAGGACTTCGAACTGAACGTGAGTGCGAGCGACGGCAGCGACCTCGGCGATGACCGAATCGGTCGTCAACGGATCACCCGACACCAGACGAACCACGTCGTGGCCGTTCTTGGCCTCGGCAAGCAGAGTCTTGGCGACCTCGGCGGGCTCACCGAGGGCGGGACGGACGTCGACGCCGTTCTCTCCGGTCTCCGGGTCACGTGGCAGGTCGTTGCCGACCAACGCGACGACGCCCTTGTCGACGTCGGGATCGGTGAAGGCGAGTTCGGCTGCGCCGAGCACTTCGCGTGCGCGGACTGTGAGCAGAGCCGGATCTCCCGGCCCCGATCCCACGAACAGGATCCGTCCGTTTGCATTCTTGCGGACTGGGCTCATCGGTTGTTCTCCAGTGCTGTCTTGTGTGGGTAATGCAGTTCGAGCGGGGTTGCCGGGCCCCGTTTCGGTATCAGTCGCGCGGTCGCTATCGCGCCGCCGCGCACAGGTGGCCGAGGGGCCCTGCGTTTGGCTCGTCCGCGTGTCGGAGCCGTGATGGACCTAGACACGATCGACTCCCCCGGTAGCGGCGGAACCGGCTGGGGGTGCAGGCTCGGTCACCGCGACGAGATCCCGGGCGCCGAGGTCCAGGAGTTCGCGGGCGAGGTCGCGGCCGAGTTCCTCGGCACCGGACACTGCGCCGACGATGGACGCTCGGATGCTGTCACTGCCGTCGATCGCCGCGACACATCCACGAACCGACAACTCGTCGAACACTCGTCCGTCCTCGTCGATCGATTCGACGACCTCGGCGATGGCTCCGACGGGAGCCGTGCATCCCGCTTCCAGCTCGGCCAACAGTCCACGCTCCGCCGCGACGGATGCTCGCGCGTTGGCGTCGTCCAGTGTGCGGACCACCTCGATGAGGTCGACGTCGGCGGACCGACATTCGACGGCGAGGGCACCTTGAGCGGGCGCGGGAAGCATCTGGACCGGGTCGAGAGCCTCGGTGACGACGTCCAGGCGGCCGATGCGGGCCAGTCCGGCACGCGCCACGACGACGGCGTCGAGTTCACCCGAGGCGACCTTGCCGATGCGGGTGTCGAGGTTTCCGCGAAGCGGCTGAACGTCGAGTCCCTGACCGAGAGCTCGAAGCTGCGCTGCGCGACGCGGCGCCGAAGTTCCGATCCTCGCGCCTGCGGGCAATTCGCCGAGAACGAGGCCGTCGCGTGCGACGAGGGCATCACGCGGATCCTCACGGGGTGGGATGGCCGCGATGACGAAGCGCTCGTCGGGAGCGGTCGGCAGATCCTTGTAGGAGTGAACCGCGATGTCGACCTTGCCGTCGGTGAGTGCCTCGCGCAGCGCGGCGGTGAACACTCCGACGCCGATGGTCTGCACCGGGGCCGCGGACAGATCGCCTGCGGTCTTGACGATGACGAGTTCGGCGTCGAGGCCTGCAGCGATCAAGCCCTGACGGACCGTCTCGGCCTGCGTCGTGGCGAGCAGAGACCCTCTCGTTCCGATCCGAACGACGTTCTTTTCACTCTGGCTCACTCCGACTGTCCCTTCCGACCATCGGTGCGGCTGGCAGTGAAATCGTCCACGAGTTCCATTCCGTTGATCTCGATCGGGCTCGCGACGGCCTCGACCGTGCCCGGGCTCAGCTCGAACAGTTCGCGAAGAGCAGCCGCGTAGGAGTCCCCGCCCGGGGTCGTGGCGAGTTGCTTGACCCGGACCGTCGGAGAGTGAAGAAGCTTGTCGACGACGCGGCGCACCGTCCTCGCGACCTCGTCGCGCTGCGGTGAGTCCAAGCCGGGCAGTCTCGATTCGAGACGCATGAGCTCGCCTTCGACGACCTCCGCCGCGCGCTGGCGCAGTGCGGTCACCGTCGGTGTCACCTCGGCGAGTCGCTGGCCGGCCAGATAGCCGGAAAGTTCGGAGGACACGATTTCGCGGGCCGCCGACGCGTCCGACGAGGCCGCACCTGCGGCAGGATCGCGTTGCAGCGACTCCATGTCGAACACGCTGACTCCGGGGAGTCCTGCGACTGCTGGATCCACGTCGCGGGGCAGTCCCAGGTCGCACACGGCGAGCGGTCGACCGGCTTCTCGCTGCGCGAGCGCGTGGTGGGCGTCCGCGAGCGAGACGACGGCGCCGACCGCCCCGGTACAGGTGACGAGCACGTCTGCGTCGGCGAGCGCGGAGGCGAGGTCGTCGAGGTCGACGGAAGTTGCTGCGACACCGGCCGACACCGCGGTCTCGGCCAGGTGGTCCGCGCGCTCACGAGTGCGGTTGACGACGACGAGCGAGCCGATTCCGGCCCGACCGAGATGCGCCACCGACAGCCCGCCCATGGCACCTGCGCCCAGCACGACGGCGGTACGGCCTTCGAGGCTGCCGCCGAAGAGCGCAGCAGCGCGATCGAGCGCCACCGACACGACGGATGCGCCCGCGGCGTCGATCCCGGTTTCGGAGTGCACACGCTTGCCGACTCGCAGTGCCTGTTGGGCCAGTTCGTGCAGGACGCGACCCGACGCCTGCGAGGCATCGGATGCCGCGTACGCGGCGCGGATCTGACCCAGGATCTGCTGTTCGCCGATGACCATCGAGTCCAGTCCGCTGGCGACGGCGAACAGGTGCTCCACAGCGGCTTCGCTGTAGCGAACGTAGGCGTGTTTGGTCAGCTCGGGAACCATCAGGCCGGAGTGCTCGGCGAGGATCTCCCCCACCGATGCGAGCGCACCGTGGAAGGCGTCGACGACGGCGTAGACCTCGACGCGGTTGCACGTCGACACGACCATGACCTCGGATATGTTTCCGCTGGCCATGAGCTTGTCCGTCAACTTCGGACGGTCGGTGTCCGTGATGGCGACACGCTCGAGAACTGCGACGGGAGCGCTTCGATGCGAAATCCCGACGAGGAGGACACTCACGGTGTAATCACCGATCCGTTCTGTGTAAAGCTACTGCTTGCCGAACTACTTACCGGGGTACCGAGCGCGGATTGCGCCGTACTTGCCAGAGAACCGGGCGTGACGCGGGGGCCTCTGCTTCTGCCGAGCCGCGGCGCTGCCGACAGCGTGGCTGTCCGTGTGGTTGCGTCTTCGCGAGAGGTGGTTGCGTCTTCGCGAGAGGTGGATGCGTCGTTGCGGGAGCTGTTGAACGACAGGACCTGCATCTCGACGGCCAGGTCCACGCGGCGGACCTCCACTGCGCCGGGGACGTCCAGCGTCACCGGCGAGAAGCTGAGGATGCTCTGGACTCCGCCTGCGACGAACGCCGACGCCACGTCCTGGGCCGAATCGTCGGGCGTTGCGATGACTCCGATGGTCGCTTCCAGTTCGCGGCACTTCGTCTCGAGCTGGTCGACGTGCTGGACGCGCAGTCCGTCGATGTCGAGGCCGACCCGCTCGGGGTTGCGGTCGAACAGACCCACCATGGAGAAGCCGCGACGGCCGAATCCGCCGTATCGAGCGAGGGCCTCACCGAGGTTTCCGATGCCGACGAGCACTACCTTGTGCCCGCGGTCCAGTCCCAGAGCGGTCTCGATCTTGGCGCGTAGTCGTAGAACGTCGTAGCCGACCCCGCGGACACCGTTGGGCCCGAGAAAGGACAGATCCTTGCGAAGTTTGGCCGATCCGACTCCGGCGGCGGTGGCGAGTTCTTCACTCGAAACGATCAGGACGCCGTCGTCGGCGAGGATTCCGAGGACCCGCAAGTAGGTGGCCAATCGCGTCACCGTAGCCTGTGGGATGACCCGTTCGGCAGTGCCCGATCGGGCTGGATCGACGCCAGGTGACCGGTCGACACCAGCCGGCATGGCCGGGCGCTCTTCGGTCACGTTCATGGCTCCTCGTCCGATCGGCTGCGACGGCCGGTCTTCACGCTGATCCGCGGGCTTCACTCACCAGAAACTGCACGCAGTTCCATTCCTGCGCCGACACCACGGTAACTGCTTGTGAACGAATGAACAAAGTCGCTGCATCCGTGCTAGAGGGGCTCTCACCTGCAAAGCGAGCACCGACGGCCCGTTCTTAGGGTGTCCTTCTGGCTGCGAGGTCGGCACGTAGACGTGGTTCGTCGACCTCCCAGTAACTGTGTTCGCGGCCGTCGAGCAGCACCACGGGGACGCGGTCGCCGTACTCCGCGCGCAGGTCAGGGGAGGTTTTCGCGGCTTCGTCGACGTCGATGGCCGTCGGGGTCACCCCGAATTCGTCGCACACGGCGACCAGTTGCTCGAAGGCGGCCACGCATGTGTGACATCCGGCTCGGGTGAGAAGAACCACGGTGGGACCAGCTGTAGTCATACCGTCCACCCTCTCACCCACGGCGGAGAGACGAAGGTCACATAGGAGTGGAGCCTGCAGGAACGACCCGGTCGCACAGGAGTGGAGCCTGCAGGAACGACCCGGTCGCATAGGGGTGAAGCCTGCAGGTCCTCGGTGGGGTGAGTGAGTGCGACTGATTACCCGCGGTGGGCTACGGACTAGGGTTTGGGGCAGTGCTCGAACATGGAGGTGCGCGTGATGAGCAACGGGGGTTCCGAGACGCCTGGAAGTACTCCTGACGGCCCGCTCGAGAGCAGCGAACCGGACACGAACGCCGAGACGCCCGACCTCCCCATCACCGAGGTGCCCGACGAGGTCATGGTCGACACCGAGCACCCGCACGAGGACAAGCGCCGCAAGCGGCGCCTCCGTAATCCACTCGGCCCGTCCGATGCACAGGTGCGTGCGAATGTTGCAGGCGAGGCCAGCGCCGATGCCGCGATTGCCCTGCAGGCCGAGGCGGGCGGTTCGGTTCCGCTCGATCTCACCGCGGCAGCGTTCTTCGACGTCGACAACACGATGGTCCAGGGCGCGTCGATCATTCACTTCGCGCGCGGGCTCGCGGCGCGCAAGTACTTCACCAGCAGTGACCTCGCGCAGTTCGCATGGCAGCAGGTCAAGTTCAGGGTCAGCGGCAAGGAGAACAGCGACGACGTCGCGAGCGGCCGCGAGAAAGCGCTGTCCTTCATCAAAGGTCGCTCCACCGCGGAGTTGCGTCTCCTCGGCGAGGAGATCTACGACGAGCTGATCGCGGACAAGATCTGGCCCGGCACCGCGGCACTCGCCCAGATGCACCTCGACGCCGGCCAGCAGGTGTGGCTGGTGACCGCGACCCCGCTCGAGCTGGCCCAGATCATCGCCGAACGCCTCGGTCTCACGGGCGCTCTGGGAACTGTGGCCGAGAGCAACGACGGAATATTCACCGGCAGGCTCGTCGGCGACATCTTGCACGGTCTCGGCAAGGCTCACGCCGTCCGCACCCTGGCCGTTCGCGAGGGCCTCAACCTCAAGCGGTGTACCGCGTACTCCGACAGTCACAACGACGTGCCGATGCTCTCGCTCGTCGGAACGGCGGTTGCGGTCAATCCCGATGCGGATCTGCGCGAGCTGGCGAAGAATCGGGGCTGGGAGATCCGCGACTTCCGCACGGGCCGCAAGGCGGCCAAGATCGGCGTTCCCACGGCCCTCGCCCTCGGTGCCGTCGGCGGAGGACTCGCCGCGGTCATCGGTCGCCGCCGAGCCTGAGGTACCGAACCCGAGCAGGCGCTAGAGCGTCAACTGCATCAAGGTGAGATCGAGCCAGCGGTCGAACTTGATGCCGACCTCGGGCATCTGTCCGACGGTGACGAATCCGAATTTCTCGTGCAGCGCTATCGATGTGGTGTTACGTGATTCGATGACCCCGACGAGCGCATGAATTCCCGCGGCCGATGCCCTTGCGATCAACTCCGTCATCAAGGCGCTGGCGATTCCGCGACGATGGAAGTCGCCCCCGACGTACACCGAGTGTTCGACGGTGAGGCGGTATCCGCTCTTCGGGCGCCACTGCGCGTACGACGCGTAGCCCGCGACTGCGCCGTCGACGACTGCGGTGAGCACGGGGTATCCGGCGCGGAGTCGGCCGTCGAGCCAGTCCATCCGTTCGTCGAGACCGACCTCCGTTTCGTCCCAGATCGCCGTCGTGTTCCGGATGGCGTCGTTGTGGATGTCGAGTATCGACGGGAGATCTTCGGTGACGGTGTCTCTGATCAGCACACCGGCGAGGTTACTGCCTACCCGAGAAAGACATTGCGGCGCTTGGCCAGCAGTCGGTACAGGGTGTGCTGGATGGTTTCGCGGACGTGGTCGGTGAGTTCGAACAGCACCATCGGGTCCTCCGAGGCCTGCGCGTCGTACGAGTCGGTGTAGATGGGCTTGCCGAATTCGATGTACCACTTCGACGGCAACGGAACGAGACCGAGCGGCCCGAGATGCGGGAAGAACGGCGTGACCGGGAAGTACGGCATACCCATCAGACGTGCGAGAGGCGTGATGTCGCCGATCTTCGGATAGATCTCCTCCGAACCGACGATGGAGCACGGAATGATCGGCGCGCCGGTTTTCAGCGCGGCGGACACGAATCCGCCGCGACCGAACCGCTGCAGCTTGTACCGCTCGCTGAACGGCTTGCCGATGCCCTTGAACCCCTCGGGGAACACCGCAGCGACCTCGCCCATTCGAAGCAGACGTTCCGCGTCCGGGTTGCAGGCGAGCGTGTGGCCTGCTTTTCGAGCGATGGTTCCGACGCCCGGCATCTCGAACGCCATGTCGGCGGCCAACATTCGCAGTGGGCGGTGCGCGGGATGGTGGTCGCGGACGGCAACCGACGTCATCAGCGCGTCGACGGGAATGACACCTGCGTGGTTGGCGACGACAAGCGCGCCACCGTCGTCGGGGATGTTCTCGATTCCCTTGATCTCGACGCGGAACCATTTGTCGAACAGAGGTCGCAGCAGCGGCAGCCAGACGGCGTCGGCGAAATGCGGATCGTATCCGAACTCGTCGACGGTGTAATCGCCGGCAAGGCGGCGGCGCACGAATTCCGCTGTCTCCGAGATGGTGTCGACGATCTTCGCCTTGGCGTCGTCGATCTGCGACGACTCGGCCCCCGCCCCCGCGGCGGGTTCGATGTCGGGTTCGGTCGGGGTGAGCAGCGGGATCGGCGGTGTCGGCTCGGCGTACGACGACGGGTGCCTGCTGCGACTGCTCGCCGCACCGGTATCGGCACGGTTGTTGTCGGCACGGTTGTTGTCGGCACGGTTGTTGTCGGCACGTGCGCGCGCTGCTCGCTGCCGACCGGCGCCGTCACGTCCGGAACCGGTGCCGTGCAGCGGAATTACCTTCGCCACCTCGTTCACCCCTCCCGTCCCGAACCCGACACAGCCGTCAGTGCTGCCTTGGTGACCGCCGCGCCGCCGTCGACTGCGCGGAGTGCGTGCTGTTCCACCGAATCGACCCATTCCGTGCGAAGTACCGGCCGTAGCGCCGCGCCTCGAACGAAATCGTCGAATGCCTGAACCGTAGTCCATCGAGGCTCGAATCCGAGGTCCGATCGCATACGAGTGGTGTCGAGTCCGCACCCGAAGTGGAAGTAGTCCAACTGCTCGGTTGTGAACTCCCGCATCATCGATCCCATGAGGGCGCGGCCGACACTCTTGAACAGCGCGAACGGGACGGGTACCTCGATGCGGCCTGCGCGTCTGATGGCCTGCGACAACATGATGGTGCCGTCTGCGCCGACGTTGAAGGTGCCCGCGGGACCACTGACGGTGGCTCGTTCGAGCGCCGCGAGTGCGTCCTCCTCGTGCAGCAACTGCATCCTCGCGTCACGGCCGATGATGCTGGGGATGATCGGAGACGTCATGTACCGCGAGATGGAACCGTTCAGTCGTGGACCGATCAGCGGAGCCATCCGCAGGATCGACACGGCGATGTCCGGGCGGCGTCGACCGAGGCCGCGGATGTAGCCCTCGATGTCGATCGTGTCCCGGGCGAATGCTCCGGACGGCGGCCGCCTGGCGCTCATCTCCTCGGTGAACTTCACCGGATCCTTCGCACTGCACCCGTATACCGAGGACGAGGACCGCAGGACCACCTTCTGCACGGATGGGGACTTCTGGCACACCGCGAACAGCTGCATGGCACCGATGACGTTCAGATCCTTCATCGTGGCGCGACCACCCGAGCGAGGCGGTTTGGTGACGGTCGCGGCATGCACCACCGTGTCCACGTTCGCGTTCCGGAGGACCTTGCCGATCAGCGGGTTGCGGATGTCGGCGCGCACGAATTCCGCGCGGCCCATGCGACGCAACAGGTCTTTGCTCGGGGACTGTGCGTCGACGGCGATGACGCGCTCGACAGCCGGGTTCTGCGCAAGCCTGGTGACGAGATATCCGCCGAGGAAGCGGCTCGCGCCGGTGACCAGCACTACCTTCGGCGCCGCGACGCCTCGCTCGTTCGAAGTCACTCACACCCCCGATTGATTACCGCTGGCGGCAAGCCTACTGGAATCCGCGGAAGATGCGAGGACAGTGGAAAACGCAACGAGCAGTCCCACGAAACACGAAAGGCCCGACACCTCCTTCGAGGTGACGGGCCCGTCGAGACGAGATTTACTTGCCGAGTTTCCTGCGCTGAACGCGGGTACGGCGAAGCAGCTTGCGGTGCTTCTTCTTCGACATGCGCTTGCGACGCTTCTTGATCACTGAACCCATGGCGGGTGTCCTCACGTTCTTCTCTAGCGTTTCGCGCACGCAAGTTGCGTACGCCTACCTGGCAGCCTCGAACCCATCCGCCCAATTACCGCGGACCGAGCCGTCGATCCCCAAGCTGGCGCTCGGGCCTCGTTTGCCGAAGCTCGATGCAACCGACGAAGCTCTTGAAGCTCCTGGCACGAGTGTCGATGTTACTCGACCACGACGAAACCTCACCTTACCGGGGTGGACCTTGTTCCACGAAACCGGCTCGGCGAGGTGTACCGCCGACGACTCTCGGGCCGTTCAGCCTGCGTCGAAGTACGAGGTCTCGAGGTAATCGTGCACAGCCTTGGCATGCACACGGAACGATCGACCCACTCGCACAGCAGGCAATTCTCCGCCGTGCACCAATCGGTACACAGTCATTTTCGACACCCTCATCAGGGTCGCGACTTCCGCGACCGTGAGGAACTGCGTTCCAGCGACAGCTGACTGCCCGTCCTGGGACGCACTCTTGACCGGCTTGTTTGCAGGCACCATCAATCCACTTACCTCCGGCACGTCTCGCGCGGCAGGCTTCCCCTCCTGCCGAACAGACACGCACGTGCTACCTGTGAGCTTAACGTGACCAATGGGGTTACTGCGACGGGTGTAGGGAACTGATTTTTTATTCTGGTGTGACGCCCATCTCAGCTGCACGATCGTTGGCTGCGGACAACGCGTCGAAAAACGCGGTCCGCAGGCCCCCCTCCTCGAGCCGGCGCACCGCTGCCGCCGTCGTTCCCCCTGGTGAGGTCACCGCGTAACGCAACTCGGTCGGGGTGTCGTCGGAGCGATCCAACATCGCGCCTGATCCGACCATCGTCTGCACGACGAGCGCCGACGCGACATCGCGCGGAAGCCCCAAGCCGACACCGGCGTCGATCATCGCCTCGGCGACGAGAAAGAAGTACGCCGGCCCCGAACCGGACACCGCGGTCACCGCGTCGAGCTGATTCTCCTTCACCACTACGACCTTGCCCACCGAGGACAGGATCTTCTCGACCAGCTCGAGGTGTTCGGTCTTGGCGTACCGGCCGGGCGCGAGGACACTGACGCCCTCGCCGACGAGCATCGGTGTGTTCGGCATGACTCGGACGACGGGAAAACCTGCGGGCAGTTTCGGTTCGAACTTCGACGTCGGGACTCCGGCGGCCAAGGACACGATCAGCTGTTCACGCTCGCCGTCCAGGTCGATCTTCGCGACCTCGGTGATCACGCCGTCGACGTCACCGGGCTTCACGGCGAGAACGATGACGTCCGCGTTCTCCGACGCCTCCGAGATCGAGGTCGTGAGGATTCCGAAGGTGGACGCGAGCTCGGCCGCCCGGGCCTCGAACTTCTCGGCGACCACCAGGTCGCGGACTGCGTGTCCTGCTTCGAGCAGTCCGGCGATCAGCGCCTCGCCGATCCGCCCGCCTCCGATTACTGCAATTCTCGTCATGGATGACAAGCGTAGATTGCGGCCCGGGCGTCGCCGAACGCTACCGGGGCACCATCGCCAACTGCCTGCTCTGCACGACGACGTCGCCCGTCTCGTCGAGCACCAGGTGATCCTCCTCGAACCACGTTCCGCCGATGACGGTGCTGCTCGCCGCGACTCGGAGCCATCCCGGCGCAGGCTGCTTGCGCAGGTAGGTCGTCAACTGCACAGTCGGCGCCCAGCCGAACATCCCTCGGTTCATCGTCACGGGCGCGCAGATGTCGCCCGTCATGAGTGCGAACAGGGCTGCGGTGTCCACGTCGTTCTCGTCGCCGGACCGGGGCCTGACCCACATGCGAACTTCGGGTTCGCCCTGTTTGCCAGTGAGGAAATGCGCCGACGTCGGATCGATCCGCATCTCGCAGCCCTGCGCGAGGTGCACGATCGACGCCATCGGATGCTCGCCCCCGATTGCTTCCGTCTCCGGCGGCGGCGCGGCAGGCATCGACGCCAGCGACGATTCCACTGTGTGCCGGGGAGTATCGGTGTTCGGCCGTCCCAGGGTGACAACCGCACGAACCGCGGCCCGTCCGCCCTGTGTCAACTCGACGTCGACGTGCGAGACCTGCTTTCCTCTCTTGCGAAGTACGGCGGTCAGGTGCACCTCACCAGGGTCGGGTGCGCTGAGGTAGCTGACACTGACGGCGAGTGGCTGGACTCCTTCGTCCCCCAGCTGCGCCTTCGCTGCGGCTGCGCACATAGCCAGCATCGTGCCTCCGTGCACCTTCGGCCCGATCGTCCAGATCGAATCGATGACCGCGCCGTAGCTGCCCTCGAACTCGGATGTCTCCAGCGGGGTCAACGTCGTCGCCGCGGCGAAGGGGCTGCTCATCGGGTGATGTGCCTTTCGAATCGGGTGGTACTGGTGCGCTCACGCCAGGTGGCGGCGTGCGAACGCGAGGGCCTGGCCGAGCATCGACGCTCGTTCCGGCAGAGTTCGTGCGTTCTGAGTGTTGATCTCGATCACCGCCTGGCCGCGGAAGCCCCGGCGAACCAGCTCTGCACAGACCTGTGCGCACGGCTGATCACCGTGACCGGGGATCAGATGCTCGTCGATCGACGCGCCCCGACCGTCGGCGAGATGCAGGTGTGCGAGCCCGTCGCCCATCCGGTTCATCATGTCGACGGCGTCGGTGCCTGCAGTCGCGGTGTGCGACAGGTCGAGGGTGTAGTGCGCGTGGCCGGAATCCGTCGGATCGTACGAGGGCGCGAACGCCGACACCGCAGCCCCTGGCCCACCACGCTTGCGGAGCCTGGCCGCCGAGCCTTCCTTGCGCCCGAAGAATCGGTCCGCGCGCATGGGAAACATGTTCTCCACGGCCACCACGACGTCGGACGCGGATTCCAGCTCGGCGACCTGGTCACCGAAGCCCTCGGCGTACTTCTTCTGCCACCGGAACGGCGGATGAACGACGACGGTAGCCGCACCCAACTGCTCGGCCGTTCGCACCGAACGCTCGAGCTTCGCCACCGGGTCCGCTCCCCACACGCGTTGCGAGATGAGCAGGCACGGAGCATGAATCGCCAGGACCGGGACGCTGTACTTGCGGGTCAACGCCCGCACGGCCTCGGCGTCCTGGCTCACCGACTCGGCCCAGACCATCAGCTCGATGCCGTCGTAACCCAACTCGGCGGCGTATCGAAACGCAGCTTCGGTGTTCTGCGGATACACCGAAGCAGTGGACAACCCGACAGCTACGCCCGACACCCGAGGGCCTGTCAGCCAGTACTCAGTTGAAACGCCAACGGACCGAGTGTCACGAACACGCCGACCACAACGGCTATCACCATGCTGACCAGGTCGTCGGTGCGGCGCAGGATCCGCACGACGGCGACGAGACCGACGATCACCAGAACCGCGAGGACGAGCGCCACCCATGGCAGCACGTCCCACAGCCGCTCGAATCCCTTGAACAACAGCGCGCCGACGACTACTGCCACCACTCCCTGGCCCGCGAGCCCGAGCCATTGTTTGGCGGCGTCCTTCTTCTCGGCTCTCGGCTGCGGCTCGTCCTTCTCCTCCACGCTCTCGGCCGAGGCGTCCCTGTCCTCGGTTGTGGTGTCCTTGGCCGTGCTGTCCTCGGCCGTGCTGTCCTTGGCGGGAGCGTCCTCGGTGTCGGCGAGCGCAGCGACCTTCTTCACGAGGTCAGGAGTCTGCGTCGTCTCCTCCTCGGCGAGCGCTTTCTCGTCTGCATCGTCACGTCGAGCGAACGCACGCGTCGCTGGGCTCGACGGGGCTGCCGGGCCTGCCGCCTTCGGGGGCACAGCAGGCTTGGGTGTGACGTCGGTCTTCGGTTCTGCATCCGCAGGTCCAGCGGCGGACGGCTCCGGGCGCGACGGACGGGGGCGGGCCACGAATCCTGTGGTCTGCTTCCCCGCGGTGTTGCGCGAGGTCTCGTCGGGCGTGCGTCGACCCGTCGCGGGCACCGGGCGCTGCGACGCCGTCGAGCCGTACGGTCGCCGTTCGTCGGCTTCGTCGTGAGCTCGGTTCATCAGGTCGCCGGCTGCCGTCGTCGACCCGGACAGCAACTCGGGTTCCGGTTCGTCGGCCTCGCGCTTGCGGACCGGCGCCGGGGCCTGCGCAGGCACCTGCTTCGAGTCCGTGGCGATGACCGGGGCCTCGTCGGAAGCGGGCTCGGCGCGGACGACGGGAATCTCGCCGGTCAGTTCCGCTACGGAGATGCCGCCCTTGACGCCGCGTCGACGGCGTCCACCGGTGCTCGACGACGTCGACTTCTGGCCGTTGCGAGCGAGTAGTTCGGCAACGGAGATCTGTCCGGTGTCCTCCGGATCGGTGTTGTTCTCGCTCATGTCGACCGCACCACCAGATCGCCGTCCGTTTCGGTGTCCAGCTTCCGCAAAATCAAACCTTCCCTCAGCGCCCACGGGCATATCTCGATCTGCTCGACCGACAGTGCTCGCATACTCGCTTCTGCTACCAACGCCCCGGCCACCAATTGCGGTGATCGGTCGGCGCTGACTCCTTCCAATTCTGCACGGTCGGATGCAGTCATCCTCGTTATGAAGGCTATGAGTTGCCTGAGACCGTTCGCCGTCAGCGTCCGGGTGACTCGCGGACCTGCTGCCGACGGCGCCGCTCCGGTCAGCCGGGCGAGGGAGCGGAACGTCTTCGATGTTCCGACGGAACGATCAGGTTCGCCGGCGGCCAGCAGTTCCTTCGCCGGAGTAGCGAGCTCGGCGTCGAGCCAGTCGCGGAGGACGGCGACGCGGCGCTTGCCCGGCGGGTCACCGTCGAGCCAATCCCTGGTCAAGCGGCCTGCGCCGAGTTGAAGGGAGAACGCGACGTCGGGGTCCTCGTCGGTTCCCGATGTCAGTTCCAGCGATCCTCCGCCGATGTCGAGGTTCAGGATGCGTCCGGCGCTCCACCCGTACCAGCGGCGGACTGCGAGGAACGTCAGACGGGCTTCGTCGACGCCGGACAACGTCTGCAGCACGACGCCGGTTTCACGCTGAACGCGTGCCAGAACATCGTCGCTGTTGTGTGCGTCACGCACGGCCGACGTGGCGAAGGCCATGAGTTCTTCGCACCCTGACTTCGTCGCGATCGAGGCGAAGTCTCCTACCTCGTTGACCAGCCGGTCCGCGCCTTCGCGGGTGATGTTGCCGTCGGCGTCGGTGTTCTCGGACAGCCGCAGCGTTGCCTTCGACGAGCTCATCGGTGTGGGGTGACCACCGCGGTGCGCATCAACCACCAACAGATGCACCGTGTTGCTTCCGACGTCGAGCACCCCTAATCGCACAGGACCACGGTACTGGGTCTACCGTCGACACTTGTGACAGCAGGTAGTAAGCAGCACACCTTCGCTGCAGAAGTGGACCTGGATTTCCCTCGCGAGTGGGTGGAATTCCCCGATCCGGACAACCCCGAACACATCATCGCGGCCGACCTGACGTGGTTGCTGTCCAACTGGACGTGCGTGTTCGGCACTCCCGCCTGCCAGGGAACCGTGGCCGGGCGACCGGACGACGGCTGCTGTTCGCACGGGGCGTTTCTGTCCGACGACGATGACAAGAAGAAACTCGACGCGTCGGTGAAGATGCTGACGGCCGAGGACTGGCAGTTCAGGGACAAGGGGCTCGGAAAGAAGGGATACGTCGAATACGACGATCTCGAGGACGAGCAGTCGCTGCGCACGCGTCGATACAAGGGTGCGTGCATCTTCCAGAACCGTCCGGGGTTCGCCGGCGGCATCGGATGCGCACTGCACTCGATGGCACTGCGCAAAGGCATCGAGCCGCTGGAGGTCAAGCCGGATGTGTGCTGGCAGTTGCCGATTCGCCGTACTCAGGACTGGGTGACGCGTCCCGACGGAACCGAGATCCTGAAGACGACCATCGGCGAGTACGACCGGCGCGGATGGGGCGAGGGTGGGCACGACCTGTCCTGGTACTGCTCGGGTTCACCCGACGCGCACGTCGGGAGCAAGCAGGTGTTCGAGTCGTACAAGCCCGAACTGACCGAACTGCTCGGCAAGCCCGCGTACGACGAGTTGGCGTCGCTGTGCAAGCGGCGCCGCGGCCTCGGTCTCATCGCGGTGCACCCGGCGACTCGTGAGGCGCAGCGGACCAAGTAGGCCCCTCCCCTATGTGAGTGGAAATGTAGGCTCTGGCCCACATTTCCACTCACACGAGGATCTAGCCTTCGAGCTTGTAGCCCAGGCCCCGGACGGTCACGAGGTGCTCCGGCTTGGCAGGGTCGTTCTCGATCTTCGACCGCAATCTCTTGACGTGCACGTCGAGGGTCTTGGTGTCTCCGACGTAGTCCGCGCCCCACACCCGGTCGATCAACTGGCCGCGGGTGAGGACCCGACCGGAGTTGCGGAGCAGGTACTCCAACAGATCGAATTCCTTGAGCGGCAACGTGATCTGTTCCGAGTTCACCAGGACGACGTGCCGTTCCACGTCCATGCGAACCGGGCCTGCCTCGAGCACACCGGTGTCCGCGGCGCCGTCGAGGTCTGCGTCGCTGCCCCGGCGCAGTACTGCGCGGATGCGGGCGATCAGTTCACGAGCCGAATACGGTTTGGTGACATAGTCGTCCGCCCCCAGTTCGAGTCCGACGACCTTGTCGATCTCGCTGTCGCGAGCGGTCACCATGATCACGGGTACGCCGGACCGTGCACGCAGTTGCTTGCACACGTCGGTGCCGCTCATTCCCGGCAGCATCAGGTCGAGCAGCACGATGTCGGCGCCGGCCTTGTCGAACTCGGCCAGTGCGGAGGGTCCGTCGCCGACGACGGTGGCCTCGAATCCTTCTTTGCGCAGGAGAAAGGCCAGAGGGTCGGCCAACGATTCCTCGTCCTCGACGATCAAGACGTTGGTCACTGTTCTTCTCCTTCTAACGACGTGAGGTCGTCTTCTTCGAAATAGGCAGGGATCTGCAGAGTGAAAGTCGATCCGGTGCCGAGCTTGCTCCACAGCGAGATGCTCCCGTTGTGGTTGGCTGCGACGTGTTTGGCGATGGCCAGGCCGAGACCTGTGCCTCCTGTTGCCCGCGACCGAGCTTTGTCGACGCGGAAGAATCGTTCGAAGACCCGCTCCTGGTCTTCTTTCGCGATGCCGATTCCGCGGTCGGTGACCGCGAAGGCGACGCAGCTGCTTCGCAGTGCCCTCGACACCGATACGGGTGATCCGTCGGACGAGTACGCGATGGCGTTCTGGATCAGGTTGGCGAGCGCCGTCACCAGCAATGCCTGATCCCCCAGCACTTCGAGGCCGCTGGGATGGTCGGTGGTGACGGTGATTCCGGCGTTCTCGGCGGCGATCTTCGACCGATCGAGGGCCTCGTTGACTACGGTGTCGACGTCGACGACTTCGAGGTCGGGCAACTTCTCGGCGCCTTGGAGGCGTGACAGTGCGATCAATTCCGTCACCATGTTGCCGAGGCGCTTCGACTCCGCCACGACCTTTCCACCGAAATGGCGGACCGAATCGGGGTCGTCGGCGGACTCGAGCAGTGCCTCGGCCAGCAGGCTCATGGCGCCGACGGGCGTCTTGAGTTCGTGAGAGACGTTGGCGACGAAGTCCCTACGGGTCGCTTCCATCCGAACCTGTTCGGAATCGTCGTCGGCGAACAGCACGACGAAGCGTTGGTCTTCCTTGCTCAGCATCCGAGCCACACACCGCACGGCCATGCGATCTCGGCTGGTGGTGGTGCGGGCGTCCTTGGAGCTGATGTCGACTTCGACGGGGTGGCCGTCGGCGAGGACTTTCTGCGCGGCTTCCCATGCACGGTCGTCGATGAGGCGGTTACGCACCAGACCGAGCTCCTCGGCCCGTGGGTTGGACAGGACCACGTCGTGGAACCGGTCGACGACTGCGATGCCGCTTTCCGACGCCAGGATGATCAGATCCAGTACCTGCGACATCGTCAGTCCCGACGTTGCGCGTGCTCGTTCGGAGTGACGTGTCGCGAGATAGGGGATCAGAACACCGCCGACGAGATATCCGACGAAGGCCGTGGCGATAGCCAGCAGTACGGCCGATGCAACACTCACACCGGAATCGTACGTTCGATGGACACCTCACATACGCAGGGTGCAGGCATTTCCCTGGTCGTCATAGTCCTCGTCGGCAGTGTTCTTCGATCGTTCACCTGCTGTTTCGGACCGGGGCCCTACTTGCCGCCCTGATTGGCGACCGCGGCGGCTCCTGCGGCGGCGGCTTCGGGGTCGAGGTATGTTCCGCCCGGGTTCGACGGGACCAGCTTGCCCTTACCGTCCACGAAGTCGTACTGCAGGGGAATGCCCGTCGGGATGTTCAGGCCGGCGATGTCGGCGTCGGAGATCTCGTCGAGGTACTTCACCAGAGCGCGCAGGGAGTTGCCGTGCGCGGCTACGAGTACGGTCTTGCCTGCCTTCAGCTCGGCGACGATGACGTCTTCGAAGTACGGGATGAGCCGGTCGACGACGTCCTTCAGGCACTCGGTGAGTGGAACGCTGTCGAGGTCTGCGTATCGGGGATCGCTGTCCTGGCTGAATTCGCTGCCTACCTCGATGGGCGGCGGCGGGGTGTCGTAGCTGCGACGCCACAGCATGAACTGCTCGTCGCCGTACTTGTCCTTCGTCTCGGCCTTGTTCAGTCCCTGCAGCGCGCCGTAGTGACGTTCGTTGAGTTTCCAGTCACGGACGACGGGGATCCAGTGCCGGTCCGCGGCGTCGAGGGCGATGTTCGCGGTACTGATCGCGCGACGCAGCAGCGAGGTGTACAGCACGTCGGGGAGCACGCCTGCGTCCTTCAGCAGCTCACCTGCGCGCTTGCCCTCTGCTTCGCCCTTGTCGGTGAGGCGAACGTCCTGCCACCCGGTGAACTGGTTCGACGCATTCCATTCACTCTCGCCGTGGCGGAGCAGAATCAAGGTTCCGATACTCATGAGGAGAGTTTCTCATGCCCGGTTTCGTGGCGCGCCGCGTCGACAGGACGGTGTACGACGAGCACCGCCACGATCACCGCCATCACGACGGCCGTCAGCGTGATCGGGATGGGAATGACCGGGTCGAGGAGGACCAGGAGGGCGCCGACGGGAACGACGGTGTTGACGACGCGATCCGCGTTGTCCTTGATCGCGATGAACCAGATGCCGAGGACGAACACTGCGATGGGCACCGTCACGGTGAACGATGCGGCGACGTCGCCGAGTTCGCTGTGATGGGTCAGCACGTCGATCTCCACTTCGATGCCTGCAGAGAACGCGCCGGCCGCGGCGAAGATGAAGTAGTGCATGTAGCCGTAGGTCAGTGACGTGCCGAATCCACCGATCGCACGGTGATGCGGCGGCCAGAAGTAGATCCACCACAGTCCGGCTGTGACCACGAGCGTCAGCACCGAGATGGAGATGAGTGGCGCGAGCGCGGTCTCGTCGTGGAGAGCTTCGATGATGGCGTTGGCCGACGCGAGAAGTGATTCGCCGAGAAGGATGAGCGTGAACAGTCCGTATCGCTCGGTGATGTGATGCGGGTGCCACGGCGTTGTGCCGCCGGACTTCTCGGCGACGACGGGAATCGAGATCTCCAGTGCCGCGAACACCACGAACAGAACGATCTGCACCGGACTCTGCGGGACCAGCAGCCACAGAACCCACAGCACTTGAACGGCCGTGATACCGGACGCGTAGATCAACGCCGTCTTCCGATGCTCGGGCGCCCTCGACGCTCGAATCCACTGCGCCACCATCGCGATACGCATGACGACGTAGCCCAGCACCGGAATCGTGAAGTCCTTGTCGGTGAACGCCGGTTCGATTCCTGCGGCAAGCACGAGCACGCCCGCCATCTGCACCACCGTCAGTACGCGATACAGCCAATCGTCGGTGTCGAACGACGTCGCGAACCAGGTGAAGTTCATCCATGCCCACCAGATGGCGAAGAACACCATGAGGTAGCTGGCAATACCGTCGAGGACGTGGTTCTCGGTCAACGCGTGATGCAGCTGAACCGCCGCGATACTGACGGCGACCACGAACACCAGGTCGAAGAACAACTCCAGCGGACTCGCGGCGCGATGCGGTTCTGCTGCGTCACGCGGGCGCATGGGGTTGAGCCTGAACTTACTCGTCGGTTGGTTCACAGGCGTCGACGATAGGCCAAAGCAGACCGAATTGTCTTGTGCTGCACACGTTTATCGGACATTTCGGGCGAAAGTCCTTACCTGGCACCCCTTCTGCCGAAACAAATGTCAGCTCCGCCCCGCCCATTTCAATCCGTGGGACTGCCCGATGGCGGTGCTGGAGATGCGCTGACGGAAGACCCAGTACGTCCATGCCTGGTACAGGATCACGACGGGCGTCATGAAGGCGGCGACCCAGGTCATCACGGTCAGCGTGTACGGGCTGGACGACGCGTTCGCGATGGTCAGGTTGTAGGCCGGGTCGAGGGTCGACGGCATGACGTTCGGGAACAGCGACGCGAACAGCAGTGTCACGGTACTGACGACGGCGATCGACGTGAGCGCGAAGGCACGCCCTTCCTTCTCGTCTCGGGTGAAGACCACGACACCCAGAAGAGCTGCCGCGGCGAGGCCGACGAGGATCCAGGTCCATCCCTTGCCGTACGCGATCTGGGTCCAGAGTACGAAGGCTCCGGCAATCGGCACGGCAGGTATCGCGAGCCTGGCTGCGATGGCGACTGCGTCCTCGCGGATCTCGTCGGCCGATTTCAGTGCGAGGAACACCGCGCCGTGGAGTGCGAACACCACAGCGGTGGTGACGCCGCCCAACAGGGCGTACGGATTCAGCAGATCGAAGAGGCTGGACACCACCTGCTTCTGCGCATCGATCTCGACCCCGCGCACGATGTTGGCGAAGGCGACGCCCCACAGCACGGCCGGAACCCATGACCCGAAGACGATCCCCCAGTCGCATCGTCGGCGCCAGTTGTCGTCGTCGATCTTCGCGCGCCATTCGATCGCGACGATCCGCAGGATCAGGGCCACCAGGATCAGCAGCAGCGGAAGGTAGAAGCCGGAGAACAGGGTTGCGTACCAGTCCGGGAAGGCTGCGAACAGGGCGCCGCCCGCGGTGATCAGCCAGACTTCGTTGCCGTCCCACACCGGTCCGATGGTGTTCAGTGCGACCCGGCGTCGAACGTCCGGCGGGATGTCGGTGCGTCGTCCGACGATCGGCATCAGCATTCCGACGCCGAAGTCGAAGCCCTCGAGCAGAAAGTAGCCGACGAAGAGTACTGCGACGATCACGAACCACATCTCGGCCATCGTCGACTCCTAGTACTCGAACGAGAGTTGCTTCGGTTCAGCGGGATCCGGCGGCGTTCTGTCGTGATCCATGGGGCCTTCCTTCGCGTATCGGATCATCAGCTTCAGCCACACGACGCCCAGTGCCCCGTAGAGCAGGGTGAAAGTGACGATCGAGATCCATACCGTCGCAGCCGAATGGTTCGATACACCTTGGTCGACGGTCAACCGGATCATGTCCACGCCGGTCGGATTGGGGTGCACCATCCACGGTTGTCGGCCCATCTCGGTGAAGATCCAGCCGGCGCTGTTGGCGAGGAACGGCATGGGTATGGCGATCAACGCCAGCCACGAGTACCAGCGCTGATCGGGCACCCGCCCGCGCCTCGTGACCCACAGCCCGGCGAGCGCCAGCGCGGCTGATCCGGCGGCGAGCCCGATCATCATTCGGAACGACCAGTACGTGACGAAGAGGTTGGGCGTGTAATTGCCCGGTCCGAATTCCTGCTCGTACTGCTCCTGTAACTGGTTGACGCCTTGCAGTGTCACTCCGGAGAACTTCCCTTCCGCGAGAAACGGAAGCACGAAGGGTAATTCGATCACCGATGTCACACTGTCGCAGTTGTTGTGTGTACCGATCGTCAGGACCGAGAAGTCGGGGTCGGTCTCGGTGTTGCACAACGATTCCGCCGACGCCATCTTCATCGGCTGTTGCACGAACATCAGCTTGCCTTGCGAGTCCCCCGTCCACGCCACGGCGACGCCTGCCACGATCATCACCAGCAGCGCGAGACGTGCTGCCGGACGGAACAGTTCACGAGCGTCCTGTTCACGGCCCCGACGCATGGTTCGCACCATCCACCAGCCGGAGATACCGGCGACGAAGGTTCCGGCCGTCAGGAATGCGCCTGCGATGACATGTGGGTAGGCAACCAGCGCAGTGTTGTTCGACAGCAGGTCACCGATCGAGGTCAGCTGCGCCCGGCCGGACTCGGCGTTGTACTCCGCGCCGACGGGATGCTGCATGAACGAGTTCGCGACGACGATGAAGTATCCCGACGCGTTCACACCGATCGCGACGAGCCAGATGGTCGCGAGGTGGACGCCCCGAGGCAGTCGTTCCCAGCCGAAGATCCACAGTCCGAGGAACGTGGATTCGAGGAAGAACGCGACAAGACCTTCCATCGCCAGCGGAGCCCCGAAGACGTCGCCGACGAACCGCGAGTACTCGCTCCAGTTCATCCCGAACTGGAACTCCTGCACGATGCCGGTGGCGACGCCGAGCGCGAAGTTGATCAGCAACAGCTTGCCGAAGAACTTGGTGAGCCGGTACCAGGCGTCCTTCTTCGTGATCATCCACATCGTCTGCATGATCGCGACCATCGGCGCGAGACCGATGGTCAGCGGCACCAGCACGAAGTGATAGACAGTCGTGATTCCGAACTGCCACCTCGAAAGATCCAAAGCGTCCATCGCCACTCCAGCCCGCAGGTTGGTGGTGACTATAGACCCGTTTTCGACGCCTCACCTGTGAAACGAGACCTCGTCAGCGCACCCCGGCCCAGACTTCTCTCGTCGACGCACGGGGGTCGTCGACCACTCCGGTCCGGTCGCCGAACATCATCACCGATCGATCCGCCCCGTACCGAGCCCAGCCGGGCGAACCGTCGAGCACGAAGTCGACCCAGGCTCGGTGCATCTCGTCGGCCACCTTCTGGGGTGGGTTCGCTCCGGTGATGCGCGCTGTCTCCGGCTTGTCCAGCAGGTCGAACACGAACGGTATCTCCAGGGCATGACATGCCCCGAGGGCGCCGTCGAAGAGCGTGGATCGCCACGTGAACTCGTAGACGAATGCGTTTCCGCCGCGGGTCTCCGCGACCCGTACGGCGGGGATGCGGAAGAACCAGTCGGTGACCACCGCGATGAGCAGTTCGCCGGGTGACGCATCGGGCAGCTGCGCCCGATAGACGTCGAGTGCCTGCTCGACGTCGGCGCCGTATGCGCCGATCGCCGCTTGGACCCGCGCCTCGTCCACGTACCCGACGACACCGGCCGGAACCAGGAAGAACGCGAACTCTTCGCTGGTGGTGCCGATCAGAACGTCGATCTCCGAGCCCGCGCCTGCGGCGATTCTCCGGTGCGGAACGTCGGGAACGACGTCGCCGTCGATGTAGGGCTCGAAGGGCATCATGTTGAACGCCAGTTCACCCCACGCTCCCGTCGGCGCCTCGGCCGTGACGCGGTCGCCGAGCTCTCGCTGAGCATCGACGAACGCCTCCACCGGCACGGACCCGAAACCGTCCACATTCGGTTGCACGCCCAGCGAATCAGCAAGCGCCTCGGCTACTTTCGTGGCCGTAGCCTCGGTGATGACGTGGTATCCCGCGCCGCTCTGCAGTATCGCGCGCCGGAACAGCCCGTCCGCCGACGGCATCGACATCAGGGTCCCGACGCTCATCGCCCCTGCCGATTCACCGGCAACGGTCACCGCGTTCGGGTCTCCGCCGAAGGCAGCGATGTTGTCGCGCACCCACCTCAGTGCGGCGACCTGGTCCAGCATGCCTCGGTTGGCAGGCGCTCCGTCGATTCGCGCGAATCCGTCGGCGCCGAGACGGTAGTTGACGGTGACGACGACGATGCCGTCTCGCGCGAACGCCGAGCCGTCGTAGATGGGCACGGCGTTGCTTCCGTTGACGAATGCACCGCCGTGAATCCAGACGAACACCGGCAGTCCCGACGCGGACACGTCGGGTGTCCACACGTTCACGTTCAGGCATTCCTCACCGGGAACCACTGGCTCGGTGAGTATTTCACTGACGGGCGGTCGGTACCCGATCTTGGGGGCCGTGGCGCCGAACGTCACGGCATCTCGGACACCACTCCACGACGGCGGCGCGCTGGGTGCCTGGAACCTGCGTGCACCGAACGGCGCTTCGGCGTAGGGAATTCCGAGAAAGGAAGTGACCGGTCCGCTCTGTTGACCGCGAACCGTGCCCTGAGCGATGTCGACTGTGACGTCCATACTTCTTTACTACCCGAACTACCGGGTGTGGTGTGACAATTCCGTCCGACGCAGGCGGGAATCCGACTGCTGAGCACGTGATTGTCACACCACTCCCGGAGGGTCCTTACTGTGCTGCTTCTGCAGCCCTCAGGTCCTTGCGCAGGATCTTGCCCGCGGCGGACTTCGGGACCGTGTCGATGAACTGGACCTTGCGGACCTTCTTGTGCGGGGACACACGTTCGGAGACGAAGGCGATGACACCGTCCTCGTCGATCGACGCGTTCGCCTGCAGTACGACGAAGGCCTTCGGCACTTCCTCGCCCTCGTCGTCGAGTACGCCGATGACGGCGGCGTCGGCGATCTCGGGGTGGGTGAGCAGCAGTGCTTCGAGCTCGGCGGGCGGAACCTGGTAGCCCTTGTACTTGATGAGTTCCTTGAGCCTGTCCACGATGTAGACGACGCCCTCGGAGTCGACGACTGCGATGTCGCCGGTGTGCAGGTAGCCGTCGTCGTCGAGGGTCTCGGCGGTAGCGGTCGGGTTGTTGAGGTAGCCGGCCATGACGTTCGGCCCCTTCACCCACAGTTCGCCCGGCTTGGACCGTCCTTCTGCCGGAATGTCGATTTCCTCGAGGGTCTCGGGGTCGACGAGCTTGTTGACGGTGTTGGCCAGCGGGAGGCCGACGGAGCTGAGCGGCATGTCGTCGCGGTCGAACGGGATGGCGTGGCTGACCGGGCTGAGTTCGCTCATTCCGTAACCCTGACGGATGCGCGTGTTCAATCGAGCCGCGACGGCCTTGCCGAGCTCTTCGTCGAGCGGGGCGGCGCCGGAGAAGATGGTGTGCACGCTGGAGAGGTCGTACTGGTCCACCAAGGGATGCTTGGCGAGTGCAACGGCGACGGGGGGCGCGATGAAGAGGTAGGTCAGCTTGTTGTCCTGGATGATGCGCAGGAACTCGACGAGGTCGAACTTGGGCATGGTGACCAGTCGTGCACGCAATTTCAGTGCGATGTTGAGAAGCACTGTGAGGCCGTAGATGTGGAAGAACGGCAGCAGTGCGAGGATCGCGTCGTCGGTGTCGATGCCGACGCGGGGTTCCATCTGCGCGACGTTGGCGACGAGGTTGCGGTGTGTGAGGATGACGCCCTTGGGCACACCCGTCGTCCCGGACGAATACGGCAGCACTGCGACCTGGGTGGCGGGGTCGAACGTCACGTCGGGCGCGGGTGCGCCCTGGGTCAGCAGATCCCGCAGATTCGGGTGGCCTTCGGCGCCGTCGAGAACGATGACGTGGTCGTCGTCGATACCGACCTTCTCCGCGGCGGCCTTGGCCTGCGGGTACAGCGGCGAGACGGTGAACAGGAACTTCGCACCGGACCCGGTGAGCTGCTTGGCGATGTCCTCGGCGGTGTACAGCGCGTTGATCGTGGTCGCGGTTCCGCCTGCGCGCAGGATGCCGTGGAGGACCGCGGCGAACGCGGGCACGTTGGGCGAATGCAGGCCGACGACGTCGCCCACCTCGAGACCGCGTGCGGCGAGCGCGCCTGCGATGCCGTTGATCTGACCGATCAGAGCCTGGTACGTGGTGACGTCACCGGAGGCGCCGTCGATCAGTGCCGGCTTTTCCAGGTCGGCGTCCGAGATGGACCCGAACAGATAGTCGTAGACACTGAGATTCGGGATCTCCACGTCCGGAAAGGGGCTGTTGAAGCTCATGACTCTCCTTCGAACACGCATCGGCAAGATGTCCGAAATCCTACAGTGAACGTGGTCACAGTGACGCAGGCACCCTACTCGGGAGTCAGGACTTCACATAGGGCTTACCTGCGGCCGCGGGTCCACGAACGTGCCCGACGAGACCGGCAACGGCGAAGATTGTCACCACGTAGGGCAGCATCAGCATGAACTCGCTGGGCACGGGTGACCCGATGATGCCGAGCACGTTCTGCAAGTTCGACGCGAAGCCGAACAGCAGGGCAGCCAGAGTTGCGCGTATCGGGTCCCAACGGCCGAAAATGACTGCAGCCAACGCGATGTAGCCGGCACCGGCGGTCATTTCCTTGCCGAATGCGCCCACCGATCCGAGCGTGAAGTAGGCGCCGCCGAGGCCGGCGATGGCTCCGGCGAGGCAGACGTTCCAGAACCGGGTGCGCGCGACATCGATACCGACGGTGTCGGCCGCCTGAGGATGTTCACCGACGGCGCGCAGGCGCAGACCCCACTTGGTGTGGAACAGACCGAACCACACCAGCGCGACGACGACGTACATCATGTAGACGATCAGGGTCTGGCGGAACAACACCGGACCGATCACGGGGATCTGGGACAGCAGTGGAATCTCGATGCGCCCGAACCGCGGCGGCGAGTTGAGGGTCTCGGGGTTCTTCGTCAGCACCACCGAGTACAAAAAGCTCGTCAGTCCCACGACCAGAACGTTCAGCACGACGCCGACGATGACCTGGTTGACGAAGTACTTGATGGAGAACATCGCGAGCAGTGCCGCGGTCAACGCTCCGGCGAGCAGTGCGGCGAGTAGGGCCACGTAGGCGGATCCGGTGATCGACGCGACGACGGCGCTGACGAAGGCGCCGGACAGAAGCTGGCCTTCGATGGCGATGTTGACGACGCCGACGCGTTCGGAGATGACGCCGCCCATCGCGCCGAAGATCAGTGGCGTGCTGAGCGCGACGGCCCCGATGAGCAGGCCGGGTACGGGCACCGTCGCTCCTGCGGCGGCCCACGTCAGGAACCCGATCACGAACAGCACCGCGAAGACTGCGAGGACCCACAACGGTGTTGTCTTGCGGCGCAGTACGTTCCACACGGCGAACGCGAGAATCGCAGCCAACGCCACGACGACGAGAATTCCGGTCGCCCCGGTCGGGACTCCCACTGCCGGGAGCGCGAAGAAGTCGTTCTCGCTGGCGAGGCCGAAGGTGGTCGTACCTGATTTGCCGCGCAGGACGAACAGGATCAGCCCGAGCAGAGTCGCTGCACCGAGGACGCCCGGTACCTTCCAGCTTCGCTTCGGCGTCAGTACTTCCGGCGCAGTGTCGAGGGTGGTCACAGTGCTCCCACCTTCGCGGTGTCGGCGCGAGCCGCGGTCTCGGCCCCCGGTGGCGGTAATCGGAAGACAGCTCGCACCAGCGGAGGCGCCGCGATGAACAGAACGATGACCGATTGCACGACGAGGACGATGTCGATGGGGATGCCCTCGGCCGCCTGCATCGCGAATCCGCCGGCCTTGAAGGCGCCGAACAGTATGCCGGCGAAGAACACTCCCCACGGTTTGGACCGACCGAGCAAGGCCACGGTGATGGCGTCGAAGCCGATACCGGCGTCGATGTCCGCGCCGAAGCCGGTGGTGACCGTCCCCAGAACCTGTGCGACACCTGCCAAGCCGACCAGTGCTCCGGACATCACCATCGCGTACAGATACATGCGGTTGACGTCGATGCCGGCGATCCTCGACGCATGCGGGTTCTCGCCGACGGCCCGGAAGCGGAACCCCAACGACGACCGTTCGAGAAGCCACCAGACCGCGACGGTCACCACGACGACGAGGACGAAACCCAGATGCAGCGAGTAGCGGTCACCGAACAATTTGGGGAAGACCGCCGTCGATTCCATCGCGGCGGTCTTGGGGTTGTTCTGGCCGGGAGCCTGCAGTGCGCCCGGTGTGCGCAACAGGTATGCGACGAGGTAGAACGCGACGTAGTTGAGCATGATCGTGACGATCACTTCGTGGGCACCGGTGCGCGCCTTCAGCACTCCGGCGATACCGCCCCACACCGCGCCGCCGACGACACCCGCGAGGATCGCCAGGATCAGGTGAATCCCCGCTGGAAGCTGTAGCGAGAACCCGACCCACCCGGCACATGCCGCCGCGATGAGCATCTGGCCGCGGCCACCGATGTTGAACATGCCGACTCGGAAGGCAAGTGCCACACCGAGACCGGCGACGATCAACGGCGTCGCGAAGGTCAGTGTCTCCATGAGCGGCCGGATGCCGTTCTCGAATCCGGGTCGCCGGAAGTTGTACACCGACCCCTGGAACAGTGACGAGTACGCCCCCGACACTGCGTCCCAGACCGCCACCAGCATGTCCGACGGCCGGGAGAAGAAGTACCCGGCGGTCTCCTGCACCTGATCGTCGGTGACGGCGATCAGCACTGCTCCGACGATCACCGCCATGAACACGGCGAGCACGGAAATGATCGCGCTTCCGGTGAATATCTGCCGCAGAACCACATGGGACCGCGACGGTGCAGGCGTTTCAGCCATGCTTCTCTCCACCCATCATCACACCTAGAACTTCGCGGGACGTGTCGGCGGGCACGATGCCGACGATGGTCCCGCGGTACATGACTGCAATTCGATCGGCGAGCGCCGCGACTTCGTCGAGTTCGCTGGAGACGACGATCACCGGCACACCGGAGTCCCGTGTCGCGACGATCCGCTTGTGCACGAACTCGATCGAGCCGACGTCGATACCTCGTGTCGGCTGCGACGCGACGAACAGCCGGAGGTCTCGGCTCAGCTCACGCGCGAGCACGACCTTCTGCTGATTACCGCCGGACAGCCGCCCGACGCGTGTGTCGATTCCCGGCGTCCGGACGTCGAACTCCTCGACCTTCTCGGCGGCGAACGTGTCCAGATACTCGCGTCGGATGGCGCCGCGACGCACGAACGGCTCCCCCGTCGATCTGTCCAGCATGAGGTTCTCCGCAATCGAGAACTCGCCGACGAGTCCGTAGACCGTGCGGTCCTCGGGCACGAAGCCGACGCCTGCGCCGAGTACGTCGTGCACGGATGCGCCGACGAGTGACCGGCCGTCGAGCTCGATCTCGCCGCTGATCTGCTCACGCGCTCCCAGCAGTGCCTCGACGAATTCGCTCTGCCCGTTGCCCTGCACACCGGCGACGGCGAGGATCTCACCTCGGTGGACTTCGAGACTGACATCGTCGACGACCTTCTGGCCGGATCCGTCGAAGACCGTCAGGTTCTTCACGACGAGTGCTGCGTCCCCGGGCTGGGCCGGTTCCTTCGACACGGTCAGCTGCACGTCGCGGCCCACCATCATCGCGGCGAGTTCGGCGTTGGTCGCCGTCGGTTCCGCCTCGCCCACGACCTTGCCGAGCCGGATGACGGTGATCCGATCTGCGACCTCGCGTACCTCCCGCAGCTTGTGGGTGATGAACACGATCGCCGTGCCGGATTCGGCCAGCTCACGCATGATGCGCATGAGATCGTCGGTTTCCTGCGGCGTCAGCACGGCCGTCGGCTCGTCGAACACCAACACCTTGGCGTCGCGGCTGAGCGCCTTGATGATCTCGACGCGCTGCTGCACGCCGACGGGGAGTTCGTCGATCCTGGCGTCCGGGTCGAGGTCGAAACCGAAACGCGACGAGATCTCCCGCACCAGCTTTCGCGCCGCGTCGAGATCGAGCCTGCCGCCGGACTTGGTGGTCTCGTGGCCGAGAATGATGTTCTCGGCGACCGTGAACACCGGGATCAGCATGAAGTGCTGATGCACCATGCCGATCCCGGCGGTCATCGCTTCGCCCGGGCCGGCGAAATTCTGCTCGACGCCGTCGAGCAGAATTTTGCCTTCCTCGGCGCGATACAGGCCGCTGAGAACATTCATCAGGGTCGACTTGCCCGCCCCGTTCTCACCGAGCAGGCAGACGATCTCCCCCGGCTCGACGACGAGGTCGATGGAATCGTTCGCGACGAGCGAGCCGAACCTCTTCGTGATGCCCTGTAATTCTAGTTTCACGTCACTTGGGCGAGGACGGGGACTCGACGGTGATGGAGCCGTCGGTGATGCCTGCCTTGATGGTGTCGAGTTCGCCCTGCAGTGCCGGGTCGACCTGTGACTCGAAGTCGTGGAACGGCGCGATGCCGACACCGTCGTTCTCGAGCGTGCCGACGTAGGGTGCGTTGTCGAACGATCCGTCACCCGAGGAGGCGACGATTTCGTCGACGCTGGTCTGCAGGCCCTTGGTGACCGACGTGAGGAGCAGGTCACCGACGGACGGGTCGGACACGTAGACGTCCGCGTCGGCCCCGATCAGAGCGATGGGACGCGAGGAGTCACGGATGGCCTGTGCCGCGCTCTGGTAGATCGGTCCGCCCACGGGGAAGATGACGTCCGCGTTCTGGTCGATGAGGCCCTGTGCGGTGTTCTTGGCGACGGCATTGGCTTCGAAACCGCCGGTGAACGAGCCGTTCTGGGCCGGGACGTCCCAGCCGATGACGCGAACGTTGCCGTT
Organism: Rhodococcus sp. 14-2470-1b; assembly: GCF_002259415.1. GTDB lineage: Bacteria > Actinomycetota > Actinomycetes > Mycobacteriales > Mycobacteriaceae > Rhodococcoides. The sequence continues at coordinate 300,652 of NZ_NPFY01000019.1, read as the reverse complement.
CTTCTGCTCGTTGAAGTAGTTGACGCCGTCGGCGAATCCGTCCATGAAGATGGTGACGGTGGGCAGCTGCGAGCCACCGAAGGTACCGACGACACCGGTCTTGGAGAAGCTCGCAGCGGCGTAGCCGGCGAGGAATCCGCCCTGGGCCGCGTCGTAGGTCAGCGGTTTGACGTTCGGCAGGTCGATGCTGGAATCGTCGATGATCGCGAAGTCGATGTCGGTGTTCGCTTCGGCGGCGGACTTGGTGGCGTCGGCGAGGTCGAATCCGACGGTCAGGATCAGCGAACATCCCTGGTCGATCAGGTTGTTGAGGTTGGGGTTGTAGTCCGTCGGCGACGCCGATTCGACGGTGATGGGCTCGACACCGAGCTCTTCGGAGGCGTTGGTCAAGCCCTCGAAGCTGAGCTGGTTGAACGACTTGTCGTCGAAGCCACCTGCGTCGGACACCATGCAGGGCTTGAAGTCGCCCGCGGCCGTGCCACCGGAATCCGATCCACTGTCCTCGGGGGCGGAGCCACATCCAGCGACGAGTGCGACCGCACCGAGCGACGCGACTCCCCCGAATACCAGTCTGCGGGTGTGTGAGCGGGGAACGACGGTCAAAACTTCCTCCAGTGTTCGGTGCAGCACGGTGGCGCTGCTGCGTGTTCGCGGGTCTCGTGAACACGCGATCGGTGTGTGGCTAGTTTGTCTGATTGCGGACGCTACTACTCGCCCGGGTTACCCGCATGATTTCGCGCCTTACGTCTCCGGGTCCCGCGGGTTCGGTTTTCTGCCGTCGACGCTGCTCCCGTCACGGTCTCTCGGGACGTCGGCTTCGTCGTCGCGCACCATGACGGCGGGGCCCGCAGCGACGATCGAGGGGTCCTCGGGCTTCCCGGGTCTGAATACGTTGAAGAAGAGATTGAGTATCACCGCGACAATGCTCGCGGCGCTGATGCCGGAGTGGAACACAGTGGCGAACCAGTCCGGGAACTCGTCCCAGAAATCGCTCGCCACAACGGGAATCAGTCCGAACGCCAGCGTCACCGCGACGATGACGAGATTGTTGTTGTTGTCGTAGTTCACCTTGCCGAGGGTGCGAACACCGCTCGCCGCGACGGTACCGAACAGCGCGATGCCCGCGCCGCCGAGAACGGGAAGTGGAATCACGCCGACGATCGCGGCCAGAATCGGCGAAAGCCCCAGCACCGCAAGCACTCCACCGCCCACCGCGACGACGAATCGACTCTTCACTCCGGACATCGCGACGAGGCCGACGTTCTGTGCGAACGCGGTGGCGGGGAACGAGTTGAAGACCGGGGCGATCGCCGAGGACAGCATGTCCGCCCGCAGACCGTCGCCGACGCGCCGGGTGTCGACGTCGGTGCCCACGACCTCGCCGACGGCGAGGATGTCGGCGGTGGTCTCCACCATGATCACGAGGATCACGATGGTCATCGAGATGATCGCGCCGACGGCGAAGATGGGGCTGCCGAACGCGAACGGCGTCGGCAATGCCACGATGTCCGCGTCGCCGACACCGTCGAAATCCGCTTTCCCGAAGGCGAACGCGGCGATCGTGCCCACGAGAAGTCCGAGCAGAATCGACAGTCGCGACACCGTGGGGGTCTTCGTCAGGATCAGCACCACGAGCAGAGTGAACATCGCCAGTCCGATGTTGCCGACGTCGAGGTACTCCGGATTCGGTACGCCGCCGACCATTTCCTGGCCGGTGATCCATCGGGCCGCGACGGGCATCAGCGAGAGGCCGATGACCGTGATGATCGATCCGGTCACGATGGGCGGAAAGAACCTCACCACTTTGGAGAAGAAGGGTGCGACGGCGAGGCCGATCAGAGCGGCGACGATCACCGAGCCCAGGACGGTTCGCAGGCCTGCCTCGCCGCTCTCCGCGCCGACGATGATGGTCAGCATCGTGGAGACGGCGGCGAACGAAATGCCCTGCACGAGCGGCAGTTGCGAACCGAAGAACGGCACACCGACCGTTTGCAGAACGGTCGCGATACCGCTGACGAACAGAGCGCAGGAGATGAGCAACGCCTGGTCGGAGCCGGAGAGACCCGCCGCACCACCGACGATGATCGGCACTGCGATGACGCCGCCGAACATCGAGAGAATGTGTTGCATGCCGTACCCGAACATCTGGAGTACCGGCGGCGTGGCGTCCTCTGGCCTGGTCATGTAACGGAGCGTACGAACGCTCCGTTACGTCCGATCAAGTATCGAGTTTCGGCGGTGTAACCAGGTGCTCGAAGGCCTTCAGGTTCGCCAACGACTCGCCCCTGGACACACGCCAGGCCCACTCGCGTTTGATGGATTCGGCGAAGCCCAGTTCGAGCAGGACATTGAAATCTCCGTCGGCGGCTTCGAGCACCTGGCCGAGTATCCGGTCGATTTCCTCGCCCGTCACAGCATGAGTCGACAACCGACCGACGAGGTAGATGTCCCCTACCTTGTCGAGCGTGTAGTGCACTCCGTAGAGCCGTCGATTTCGCCGCAGCAGGTATTTGTAGACACCCTCGAAGTTCTCGTCCGGTTTGCGGCAGACGAACGCCTCTATCCGCACGCCGTGGTGCCCGACAGTGAGGATCGTGGTCGTCTTCAGCTTCCGCTCACCGGGCAGCTCGACGACGAACGCGTTGTCCCCCTTGCGTTGGTACTCGAGCTCGCGCTCGCTCAGTACCGAATCGATCAGCTCGATCAGCTCGCTCATGCCGTTGCCCCCGCCCTTCGTAGCTTCGACAGTCCGCGTACGCGCCGCGGCGAGAACTCGCTCGGGGCCTCGTGACGGTCGAAGTGGAATTGTGCTGCACGATAACTGTCCAGCAGGCCTTCCGCGGTGTGTTCCCACGAGAAGTTCGCGGCGTGGTCCGGTGCCGCCGATGCCATGCGCGCCAAGCCATCTCGGTCTGCGAGCATCGCGCCGAGAGCTCGCGCCCACTCCGCGGTTCGGTGCCCTTGCACGAGCACACCCGTCTCCCCGGACCTGACGGCGACCCCGAGCCCGCCGACGTCCGCTGCGATCACCGGGGTTCCGCTGGCTTGAGCTTCGATCGCGACGAGTCCGAACGATTCGTTGTAGCTCGGCACGGCCACGACGTCGGCAGCACGGTAGACCTGGACGAGTTTCTCGGACGGCTGCGGCGGCAGGAACGTCACTCTCGCCGAAATCCCCAGTTCTGCCGCAAGTTCGATCAAACTGTCGGGACGGTCCAGTCCGCTGCCGGACGGCCCGCCGACCACGAGTACCCGGAGCGGTAGGCTCGGTCGAGAGGCCAGCAGTTCCGCTGCCGCGCGCAGCAAGACGTCCGGGGCCTTGAGCGGCTGGATTCGGCCGACGAAGGCGACCACGGTTTCCGACGGATCGATACCGAACTGTGCTCGCGCAGCGGCTTTGTCACCGGGTCGGTACCGGCCGAGGTCCGCGCCGGGCGCGACGACGTCGATCGACCGAGGCGACGCGTGGTAGATCTCGATCAGCTGCTTCGCTTCTTCACCGGTGTTGGCGATCAGCCTGTCCGCCTCGGCGACCACCTGTTGCTCGCCGATCTGCCGCGCGGCCGGTTCCGGAGAATCCCCCGCTGCCAACGACGCGTTCTTGACGGCGGCGAGAGTATGTGCCGTGTGGACCAGCGGCACACCCCAGCGATCGCGGGCCAGCCAGCCGACCTGGCCGGACAACCAGTAGTGCGAGTGGACCAGATCGTAGTAGCCGGCGTCGTGCCGCGCCTCTTCACGAAGGACGCCTGCCGCGAATGCGCACAGCTGCGTCGGGAGATCCTGTTTGTCGAGTCCCTCGAACGGCCCTGCCACGATGTTGCGCACCAGAACACCCGGTGCCGCCTCCTCGAGTGGCTTGTCCGCCGACGACGTCGCACGCGTGAAGATCTCTACCTCGACGCCCCGTTTCGCCAGCTCCTTGGCACTCTGCAGCACGTAGACGTTCATCCCGCCCGCATCCCCCATGCCCGGCTGCGCCAACGGCGAGGTATGCAACGACAACACTGCAACCCGATTCAACTGGCGACCACTCACCACACCAGTTTGCACTCTCCCGCGCCGCGTTCGTTCACAGACCCTGAACGAAGGCCGTCACCTCGGCCAGAAACCGGTCGGGATCGGCGACGAACGGGCCGTGGTCGACACCCTCCCAGAAGGACGCGGTCGCCGCCGGAATCAGCGACGCAGCATGCTCACCAGCGGAGACGTCGACGACGGTGTCCGCGGTGCCGTGCAGGACCAGTGCGGGTACGTCGAGGCCTGCGAGCAGGTCGTCGTGCGAGACAGTCCGATCGAACAGCGCCGCTCTCACTCGGGGCGGCGTCGACAGCGTTGCACCGAACAGGGCCTGAGCCTGCTCACCTTTGCCCGCGGTCGGCCCCTTCAGGGCTTCGCCCTCGATCGGTCCTGTGAGTGCGTGACCGAAGCTACCGAGCGCCTTGATGGCCGTCCGCGGCTCCTCCGACATCGCGTCCGGGATTGCCGCGCGCATCGCGCTGCCGACTCGACCACCGGCCTCCCCCCTGCCGATGCTGGTGATCGCGCCGACGAGCACGATGCCCGCGACCGTGCCCGTCCCGTGTGCGGCCAGATAGTCGCAGAGCACCAGGCCGCCGTAGGACCAGCCGAGCAGAACCGCATCCTGATCGATTCCCTCGGCGATCAGCACTGCGTGCACGTCTGCCGCCCAGTTGGCCGATTCGCCGTACCCCGTGCTCGGAGCGTCCGAGTAACCGTGGCCCCGCAGGTCCACCGCGATCACCCGGAACGACTCCGCCAGCGTCGTCAGCACCCGGTCCCCCCAGCACGCGGACGACTGCGCCCACCCGTGCAGCAGGACGAGCGGGCGGTGCGACTCGTCGCCGCTCACTCGATAGACGATGTTCGTGCCGGCCGTGGTGGTGTCGATTCGGCTCGTGGCTTGGCGTACCGATCCAGTCATGCCCTCATCATGCCCGGCCGCGCGCAGCGCGAGTTACGCGGCAGCCCGGCGCATCGACGCGAGCGGATCGGAGTAGACCGAGCTGAGGGACACCACGGCCGCTGCGAACTCCTGCACCCTGTTTCCGAAGCCGGAGATTCGAATGTCCTTGCGCGGCAGCGTCGACGTCTGGCCGAATGCCTCGGCGACGTACGGAATACCCGCGGCGTACTGGGTGAAAGCCTGTCCGCCGAGGACCACCCGATCGGGGTTGAACAGATCCCGCAGAAGTCCGACCGTCCGACCGAGCACCTTCGCACGTTCGACGAGGATCTGCTGCGCCGCCGCCGATCCGTCGTGGGCGGCCTGGTACAGCGCGGCGACGCCTGAGCCTGCCGCGAGAACTCCACGCTCGACGGCGATGGCCAGCACCGCGCGGTCGCTCACGGTCGCTTCGAGGCATCCGCGGTTTCCGCACTGGCACAGTACGTTCGAACCGGTGGGCAAATGAGCGATGGAACCCGGACCGGTGGAGGGCGTGTGCACCCGGCCGTCGATCGTCAACGCGATCCCCGCGGTCTCGCGTGCGTAGAAGTACAGGCTGGTGCCGGCAGTCGAGTTGTCGACACGTGCCGGCGTCAAGAGCAGTTCGGAGCCCGCCATCGCCTCGACGTGACCGGACACGGAGACGGGCAACCCCAGGCCGCCGCCGACGATCGCGCCGACCTGAGCGCTCTCCCAGCCGAGACGCGGATGGTCCACCGTGCCCGACGCACCGTCGACTCGACCACCGAGGGCGACACCCACCCAGAGAGGCGTTCGACGGTGCCAGCGCGCCGCGAAAGCGCCTGCGCTGCGGGTGATCACGGACAACGCTTCGGAGGCGGGACCGCCCGGCGTCGGGATCTCGACGGCGCCCAGGATGCGACCGCGCAGGTCGCTGACGACGATTCCGGTGACGATGGCACCAACGTGGATTCCGATGGTGGCGTAGGGCTCGTGGTTTACCTCGAACGGCACGCGGGGCCGGCCGATCGCACCGGAGGCCGTCAGATCGGCACGTTCGCGCAGCAACCCGGCACTCAGCAGGGCGGAGACCTGACGGTTGACCGTCGCGATACTCAATCCTGTTGCACGAGCGGCAATGTCGCGGGAGAGCGGCCCGTCGGCGGAGGCTACGCGGAGCACCGACGCGGCGGGACTGTCGGCGACGCGAAGGTCGGGCGCTACGACCTGAACTCGACCCCGTCCCGCTGCACGGGACACGGAGGTGGGTCGTGAACCACGAAGGTTCACGGTGGTGGAATTTACCGGCAAAGTTGCAAGTGACACTGTGGTTCGTCCTCGGCAGTAGACCCACACGAAGCGTGGGTGACACAGGTGCTGGAGAAGGAGAAAGTCGAGCGAACGAAGCCTGCAGAACGGCCGATACGGCCGGAAATCGACGAGCGATCTCGAGAAAGCTACAGGCCTAGAAGCTGCGACAACACAGTTCACGAGGGAGCGGCAGCCGGGAACCCAGAGCAGCGGTCACGTACGTGACGCGCAGTGCAGGAGTGTGGCTGGCGGACATGAACGCAAAAGTAGCACTTCCCCGCCCGATCACCAATACGGGGAAGATTTCCGCTGCCCTCCGCCCGTGGCAGGACCGGAGTCTAGAATTTCTGCCATGACATTGTCCGAACAAATTCCGTCCGACGCCCGCATCGCCGTAGTCACCGGCGCAAGTTCCGGCATCGGTGAGGCAACCGCACGCCAACTCGCCGAGCAGGGCTACCACGTCGTCGTCGGTGCGCGACGCGTCGACCGGCTCGAGAAGCTGGCATCCGAAATCGGCGGAACCGCACTGCAACTCGATGTCACCGACGAAGATTCGGTAGCTGCATTCACCGCTGTGATCCCTCGTGCGCACGTGTTGATCAACAACGCGGGCGGCGCCAAGGGACTTGCACCCGTCATCGATGCCGATCTGGACGACTGGCGCTGGATGTGGGAGACGAACGTGCTCGGCACTCTGCGTATCACCAAGGCATTGCTACCGAAACTCATCGAGTCCGGCGACGGACTTGTGGTCACCATCACGTCGGTGGCCGCCTTCGAGGCGTACGACAACGGCTCGGGATACACCTCCGCCAAGCATGCACAGGCCGTCCTGCATCGCACGCTGCGCGGCGAGCTGCTGGGGCAGCCGGTTCGGCTCACGGAAATCGCGCCGGGAGCCGTGGAAACCGAATTCTCGCTCGTCCGTTTCGACGGAGACGAGGACAAGGCCGACGCCGTCTACCAGGGCATCACGCCGCTCGTCGCCAAGGACATCGCCGAGATCATCGGGTTCGTGGCATCACGACCGTCGCACGTGAACCTCGATCAGATCATCATCAAGCCGCGTGACCAGGCCGGTCCAGGCCGCTTCAGCAGAAAATAAGAACTCTGTGCGAGTGGAAATGTAGGCACTGGCCTACATTTCCATTCACACAAGATGCGCCTCACAGCGCGGACATCGACTCCCACGTCGGCCAGTCGATCGCCCAGTCGTAGAGGTCACCGTCGGCGGCCGACAGATCGATGGACGTACCCGTCACCTCTACCGGATCGCCGTACATGGCGATACCGAAATACTGCTCCGCATCCGACGTCGACAGGTTGATACAGCCGTTGGTGACGTTGGACGCCCCCTGCACACCCGTCGTCTCCGGGTTGGCGTGGATGAACTCACCGTTGTTGGAGATCCGCACGGCCCATCGTTCGCGCACGTTCTCGTAGAACGGCGGGTTCGACATCAGGAAGTCCTCGTGCTTCTCGGTCACCACGTGCACTCCGCTGCGCGTGACGTTGCGCGCTTCGTTTCCCTCGCCGTAGCTGACGGGAATGTCCATGATGGTTTGCCCGTCGCGCACGACCTGCATGCGGTGGCTCGTCGCCTCCGCCTTGACGATCTGGCTACGACCGATGGTGAAGTCGAGTGTCACGTCGTCGGCGCCGTACGCACCGCCGCCGTAGTCGACCCCGTACAGGTTCGCTTTCACCGACACCGTCGTGCCGGGAGCCCAGTAGTCGGTGGGGCGCCAGTGGACGCGTGAGCCGTTGTCGTCGGGGAACCACGCCCACGCGCCCGGCGTCGGCGGGTTGGTCGTCACCGTCAACGCCTTCTCGACGGCGGCCTTGTCCTCGATCGAGGAGTCGAACTGCAGGATGATCGGGGCCGCGATCCCCACTTCCTGGCCGTCGCCGATGTTGGTGCTCACCGACGTGCGACTGTCCGGCGTGACCGTCGTGAAGCTGCCCTCGACGGGTACGGACTTGCCGTCGCTTCCGACGGCGTTGCCCGCCCAGGTGTACGAGACGCCGTAGCCCAGCGGCTCCGTGACGGAGTACGACGCTTTGTCCGGCGCCAGCGCGCCTTGGACGACCTTGCCCTCGGGGTTGGTGAGAGTGACGTCGGCCAGGGTCCCGTTCTTCACTGCCACGGAGATCGGCGCGACGGGGCTGACGTCCTCGGCTCCGTCGGCGGGGTTCTGCGTCACTTGGGCGACGGGAGCTGCTTCGGTGGTCGGCTCGGACCCCCCGGAGGAACCATCGGTGCCACCGATGGTGCAGCCCGCGACGAGCGCCGCGAACGCCACGATCGCTGTGACCAGCCACAACAACCGCGTCCGTTTTGTCTGTTCTACCTGCTCATACACGTATTCCAACGTACTCGCGGCGAATCGATGGACCACCATCGAAAGCCGGGGTGCGCGAAGATTCACACCGAATACTCAAGGGAATTCGGACAATCCGTGCACCTGGACAAATCCGTGCACCTCGACAATCCGTGCACCTCAGAGCTTCGTCGACCTGAGTTCGTGCCCCTTGGACGTGAGGCACCGGCCGGTATCGAGGTTCCAGTCCCAGCCGTGCAGGTTGCAGGTCAGCTTGTTGCCCTCGACGATGCCGAACTTCGACAGGTCCGCTTTCAGGTGCGGACAGCGACGCTGGATCTCGTATCCATCCTTGACGATGGTGGCGGTGTCGTCGTGCGCTTCGGCGAACCAACCGTCGGCGTAGGCGATGCGCTCGTCGGTGAGGCACTTGAAGAACGTGTAGAGGAACTCGTTGTATCCGCCGACGCGTCGGGCGCGGAACCTGGTGGACAGGAAGATCGAGTTGACCCAGTCCGGTTCCTTGTCGCGCACGGCCGTCCGCACGAGCTGCGGTGAGATCGTGAAGCTGTACCGGAACCGCTCCTTGAGCAGAGGCTCACGCACGATGCGCTTGGGGAAATCGAGTACGACGGTTTCCGCGCCGAGCATCAGGGCCACCGGGTACCCGATGCCGTCGCAGATCTGGTCCGTTTGAATCATGATGGGCTCGAACAGCTCTCGCAGTGGCTCGAGCAGTGGCTCGCCCTCGGCCGGTGCCCACGCTGCCTTCTCCGCGGCGATGACGCCTGCCTGACGCTGCGCGAAGTCCTCGATGTACTGGGCCTTGCCGGTGGTGAAGATGGCTTCGGCTTCTTCGGTGGGAATCGGGTGCTCGTGCGAGACGAGCTCGCTGCCCGAGAACGTCGACGTGGTGCCGGGGATCTGCAGCAGGCCCTTGTCGTGGCCGTTGCGGCGCATCTGATCGAGGAACACCATCTGATCCGGGAAGATGTTCGACGGGTCCTCGTACACGTCGTTGAGGAAGCGGAGCTCGTCGTCGAGGAAACACGGCGGGCCTGCCGACGGAATGACCCAGGTCGCGCCGATCTGCTCGATGTACTGGCGAGCACGATCCATCTGACGCTGACGCTTCTGCTCACCGAACGACTTCTTGGCGCGCTCGACCATGTCGTAGACCATCGGGTACCAGATCGCGCCCGAGTACTGCAGCATGTGCACGTCGACGTGCCCGAATTCCTCCGTCAACACGTCGAGGTCGACGGGCCGGGCGTCGTTCATGTTGAACGCGACGGTCTCTCCGTCGGAGACGACCAGGCCGGAGTCACCGATCGGGCCGTCGGCGGGTGCGCGCAGGGCGATGATCATGATGTCGAGATCGCCCTTGGGGCCGGAAATGCGGTGCTTGACCGAGTCGGTCGTCTCGAAGAACTTGTGGAAGCCGAGCTTCTCGAGCTCGTGCTTGAGGTCCGGCACGGGGTAGTCCGGCAGCAGAACGGTGGTGTTCTTGTCCACGTGCTCGGCGAGGTTCTTGGGGTCGAAGTGGTCCTTGTGCAGGTGCGAGACGTAGAGGTAATCGCACTTGCCGAGCTCGTCCCAGTCCAACTGCGTGTTGTCCGGGAACGGGAACCACGACGTGAAGTAGGCAGGATTGACCCACGGGTCGCACAGGATGGTGCCTGCATCGGTCCGAATGTGGAACCCCGCGTGCCCGACGCTTGTGACCTGCAACGAACTACTCCTTAACTTGCTACGAAGAATCAATGGTAGGCGCTGCTACCGACTCGATGCTGCTACCGAGTCAACTCAAGGAGCAGCCGACGAGATCGCACTCCGGCACCAAGGTGATGCCGAACTCGGCTTCCACTCCGTCACGGATGTGCGACGCCAACGCCATGACGTCCGACGTCCTCGCCCCGCCGCGGTTGGTGACGGCCAGCACGTGCTTGGTGGACAGCGACACTGTTCCGTTGCCGAACTCCGTGCCGTAGCCGTGGGCGAAGCCGGCGTTCTGGATCAACCAGGCGGCATGGATCTTGATGCCCGACGGGTCCGGATACTGCGGCGCCCTCGATGCCGACGCGGGAATCTCCGTCAGCACCGGGTTCAGGAAGAACGAGCCGACGCTCCACGTGTCGTGGTCCTCCGCGTCGAGCACCATTCCCTTCTGGCCGCGCAGATCGAGTACTGCTTCTCTCACCTCGAGCGCAGGGACCGTGTCACCGATGTCGACGCCGAGCCGGTCGGCGAGACCGGCGTAGCGGACAGGATCGGAGGACGCGGACCGTCGCAGGCCCATCGTCGTGTCGAGAATGACGTATCGCATCGAATGCTTGAACACCGACTGACGGTGCAATCCGAAGCCGCAGCGGTCCGGCGACCAGACGGCGGTCTCGCCTGTCTCGCGGTCGTACACCGTCAGCGATTCCAGCACGTCGGACGTGACCGTGCCGTACGCACCGACGTTCTGCACCGGCGTCGCACCGGCCAACCCAGGGATGCCGGACAGGGTTTCGATCCCGGCAAGACCCTCGTCCAACGACGCGGCGACGACGGAGTCCCACCGCTCACCGGCAGCGACCCACATGGAATCACCGTCGACGCGCACTCCCGACGTTTCGACCTTGATCACCAGACCGTCGAAACCCTGGTCCCCGACGACGAGGTTCGATCCGCCACCGACCAACAGCACCGGGGTTCCCGACGCATCGGCGTCACGCACGAGAGAGACGAGCTCGTCGGACGTCGTCGCGACGGCGAACTCGCGAGCCGGGCCACCGAGTCGCATGGTGGTGAGCTCGGAAATTGCGGTAGGCACGGGAGTCCAGGGTACCGGTCGACGCGGATGTCAGGAGCCACCGGTACCCTCCGCCTATGCCTCGCCCCATCGCGCACAGCGCGCCCGTTCCCGCACCCGTCGACAAGGTGCACGCCGCGCTCGTGTCCGAGCAGTACTGGAAGGACCGCATCGAGCAGATCGGCGGCCCGGGCGCACAGTTGGTGAGCGTCACCGCGATCAACGGAACCATCAGCGTCGTCATCACGCAGTCGGTTCCCGAGGAGGAACTGCCCGCTGCAGTCACTGCGTTCAAGAAGGGCCCGCTGATCATCGAGCGCACCGAGTCGTGGGGTCCTCTCGGCGGCGGACGCGCCGAGGGCAAGTTCGGAGCCACCGTCGACGGCGCTCCGGCAACCATTTCCGGCACCACGCTCCTCGAAGGCGACGACACGTCGTCGACGATGTCGCTGTCCGGAACCACCGAGGTCAAGATCCCTCTCTTCGGGAGCAAGATCGAAGCGATGATCAGCGAACAGGTACTGGGGCTCATCGACAACGAGCACGACTTCACGGGCAACTGGATCGCAGAAAACCTCGGATAGGTACCCTCTCCGGTTATGGCGCGCCGAATGAACTACTCAGCCCGGTTCACCTACTCCACCGAGCAGGTGTACGCGGCGTTGTCGAGCCGCGATCACTGGGACGCTCGCATCGAGGAGATGAAGAAGTACTCCCACAACGAGCTGAAGAGCTTCGAGGTCTCCGACGCAGGCATCGACGTCGTGATGCACCACATCATTCCCAGGACCGAACTGCCGGACATCGCGCAGACGGTCATGAAGAAGGACATGGTCATCACCCGCAACGTGCACTTCGACCCCTACTCGGACACCACCGAAGGCAAATACGACGCCTCCATCCCCGCCGGCCCCGGCAGCCTCAAAGGCGTCACCTCCCTCTTCTCCACCGACACGGGCTCGACGCTGCGAACCTCCTCCGAGGCCAAGGTGTTCCTTCCCTTCGTCGGCGGAAAACTGGAACAGCTCATGCTCGTCAACCTCCGAGACCTCTGGCGCGGCGAAGGCGAAGTCACCGCCGACTGGCTTGCCCAGAACAACTAGAGGCTCCACTCCTGGTCAACCGGGTCGTTCCGCAGGCTCCACTCCTGGCCAACCGGGTCGTTCGGCAGGCTCCACTCCTGGTCAACCGGGTCGTTCCGCAGGCTCCACTCCTGGCAACCTGGGTCGTTCCGCAGGCTCCACTCCTGAAGGCACCATTACTCGCGGCACCACCGGCATCAACCGCCTCCGCCGCAGTGATCGGTGGCTGATGCACGACCCACTCGTACGCCGTGTGCTGACCGATGCACCCGATCCCCTGGTCGTAGACCTCGGGTACGGCGCACGGCCGGACACGACGCTCGAGCTTGCTCGCCGGCTTCGTACCGTTCGGCCGGACCTGCGGGTCACCGGCCTCGAGATCGATCCTGCGCGAGTCGTCGAATCACAGGAGAACGTCACGTTCGCGCGCGGCGGCTTCGAGCTCGCCGGCCTGCGACCGAACCTGGTGCGCGCGTTCAACGTGCTGCGCCAGTACCCCGAGGACGCTGTTCCCGACGCCTGGGCCCGCATCCTGTCCAGGCTCGAACCCGGCGGGCTCCTGGTCGACGGGACGTGCGACGAACTCGGCCGCCGGTGCGCGTGGGTGCTCGTCGGCCAGCAGGGTCCGATCTCGTTGACGTTGGCGTGGGATCCGTTCACCGTCGCGACGCCGTCGGACATCGCGGAGCGTCTGCCGAAGGCGTTGATTCACCGCAATGTGCCGGGTGAACGCATTCATGCGGTGCTGCGGGCCGCGGACAGGGCGTGGTCGACGGCGGCGCCGCTGGCACCGTTCGGCCCACGAGTGCGATGGCGGGCGGCCTTGGATCAGTTGGTCGCCGAGGGTCTTCCCACCACGGCGCCGCGGCGCAGGCTACGCGACAACATCCTGACCGTTCCCTGGGATGCTGTGGCGCCCGCCGAGACCTAGGTGCAGGACGAGAGGGCGAGCTCGACGCGTTCGGCCACTCGTTCCGGTCCGCCGACGGCTTCGTCGTACAGGGTTCCCGGGTCGACGCGGCCGATGGCGACGGCGTCGCCCACCACTTCGTCGAGGGTGATCTGGGAGATTCCTCCGGCGGCGAGGTCGAGGACAGTTCGAACCGGGGTGGTCATCCGGAACGTGCCGGTGGACTCGAAGTCCTTCGGAGACAGCTGCAGTCGGTGTACTGCGAGGCGCGTGTCGGTCAGACGCAGGTTGGTGTAGGCGGAGACGTGCACGAACTGCGGGTGCAGGTGCCCGAATCCGTGTAGCTCGGCGGCGCTTTGGTGAGAGATCACAGCGTCACCACCGAACCAGGCGCACCACATGGCGAACTGTTCGAGGTCGCTGTGCGGCCAGTCGGTCAGCCGGCACAGGTTTCGCTCCACTTTGGTCCAGTCGCCGACGGCGATGTTGGCGACCACTGCAGGGGCCTCGAAGCCCAGAGCCTCGGCCTGCTCGATGGTGAAGTATCCGTCTTGGCGTGCTGCCAGACGACGCAGTTCGACGGTGCTCGGCCGTAACGTGCTCATGCGCCCCAGCGTACGACAATCTGTGTTGCACATCACAAAGAATCGGCACTACTTCCGTGTCGATCAATCTTTCCCACGCTTGTATCCGTAATTCACAGAGGACTTTCAGAATCATCGGGAAGACTGCGGCGAATGACACGAAGCAAAGCTCCCATGATCGCGGTGCTCGTCGTACTCGTTCTCGTCGCGGCGTTGCTCGGCGGGGAACTGTATTTCCGGCAGCAGATCAAGTCGTGCCTCGCCGGCCAACTGGAGTCCGAGATCGGTAGCCAGGTGGACGTCGGTCTCGGATGGAAGCCGATTCTCGTCTCGCTCGTCGACAAGCAGGTTTCTTCGGTCACGCTCGATTCGAACGATGCCCGCTTCGGCCCCGCCGAGGGCATGACCGTCCACGCCGAGGTGGAGGACGTCGACCTCGCGCAGACCGCGGACAGCAACGGGACCATCGGCAGCTCCAGCGCGGACATCTCGTGGTCGACCGACGGGATCGCCCGCACCCTGCAGTCCCAGGGCATCGGTGCCCTCGTCTCGGGTGTCACGTCGGACGCCGCGGCGGGCACGCTGTCCTTCGCCGTGGGCGGCCTCGCGCAGTTGACGGTGAAGCCCACCGTCACCGGTGACCGCGTCGACGTCCAGACCGTCGACGCATCGATCCTCGGCCTCGGCATCCCGACCGATCTCGTCGACAGCATCGTCGGGGTCCTCTCCGACAGCCTCCAGCAGTACCCGCTGGACATGACGCCGACGTCGTTGACCGTCACCGACAGCGGCATCGCACTGAACCTGCAGGGCGGGCAGTACTCGATTCCCGCCGCCCAACAGGGTCAGACAGTCGAGGCCCCCGAAGGCTGCGGAATGCTCGCTTAGCGGAAACTGGCCCCTACACACCTGCTACCTGGTCATTCCGCAGGCTCCACTCCTGCCAGAACGGCGCGCGTACCCGAGAGACCCAATCGGGTTGCGCCCGCGTCGATCATCGCCAGGGCGGCGTCCGTCGTACGGATGCCGCCGCTGGCCTTGACGCCGAGTCGTCCGCCGACGGTCTCCGCCATCAACCGCACTGCTTCGACGCTGGCGCCGCCTGCCGGATGGAAGCCGGTGGAGGTCTTGACGAAGTTCGCTCCGGCTTTCTCCGCGACGCGGCAGGTTTCGACGATCGCGTCGTCGGACAGGGCTGCCGATTCGATGATCACCTTGAGCACAGCCGTCGGTCCGATCGCTTCGCGGACAGTCAGGATGTCCGACAGAACAGCGTTGTAGTCACCGGCGACAGCCGCTCCGACGTCGATGACCATGTCGATTTCCTGCGCACCTTGGTCGACGGCGAGCCGCGCTTCCGCTCCCTTGACGAGCGAATGATGTTTGCCCGATGGAAATCCCGCGACTGCGGCGACGACGAGTCCGTCGGCCTCGATCGGCAGCATCGAGGGCGACACACACACTGCGAGGACACCGAGTTCGAGCCCTTCGGCGATGAGTGCGGTCACGTCCTCGGGCGTGGCTTCGGGCTTGAGCAGGGTGTGGTCGACCATCCGGGCGAGGGCTCCGCGTGAAAGAGACATGAGACCACCCAACCACAGCCCCTGAGCGACATAAACTCATCGGTCATGAACGTTGCAGGCACTTTCAATTCCACGAGTTCCGATTTCGACTCCGTCACCCCGCTCGTCTGGGGTCCGGCGGGCCAGTCGTTGGCGTTCGCGCTCGGACTGACGGCCGGGGAGTCGGTGCTCGACGTCTGCGCGGGTACGGGCGCGTCGGCGCTGCCGGCAGCGCAGGCAGTGGGTCCGGACGGCATCGTCCACGCCATCGATCTCGCCGACGACCTCCTCGAGATCGGGCGAGTGAAGGCCACGGCGGTCGCGCTGCGCAACATCGACTTCGTGTGCGCCGACGCCACCGTGTGGGAGACACCGAGTTCCGTTCCGGACGGGTACGACGCGTTGTCCTGTTCCTACGGCATCTTCTTTCTTCCGGACATGGACATCTCCTTCGCGCGGTTGGTTCGCTTGGTTCGACCTGGCGGCCGTGTCGGCGTCACCGTGTGGCGCAAGGGAGCAGTGGAGGCGTTCGGTAACGCGTTCTTCGACGTCGTTGCCCGCTACGCGCCGGACGTCGCGCACAACGGTCCTCGGTCGAGGAGCAACTACGACACCAACCCCATCCGACGGGTGGAGACAGCGGACTCCTTGGCCGACTGGCTGCAGTCCGAGGGGTGCAGTGACGTACAGGTTCAGGAACTGTCCAGTCACGTTCCCGCCACCGAGGAGTTCGTGTGGAACTTCGTGTTGGGCAGCGGCTTTCGTGGTGCGTTGAGCAACTTCGACGAGTCCACCACACTCGCGATCCGACGAGAGTTCGGCGAGCTGCTGACCGAGCGCGGTATCGATTTCGTCGACGCCACCACACTGGTCGCAACCGGCGTCAGGGCCGCCTGAGAGAATCGAGGCATGAGTTCCGCTGCTGTAGCCGACGACCGTCGCTACGTTCTGTCCCTCGGGTGCCCCGACACCACCGGCATCGTTGCCAGGATTTCCACGTTCCTCGCGGACGTCGGCGGCTGGATCGTCGAAGCCGCGTATCACGCCGATCCGGACACGGGCTGGTTCTTCACGCGCCAGGCCGTCCGAGCGTCGTCGGTGAACATGAGCATCGAGGATCTGCGCGCACGATTCCAGGAAGTCGCCGACGACATCGGCCCCGAGACGGAGTGGACGCTCCAGGATTCCGGCGAGCGTAAGCGCGTCGTACTTCTCGTCAGCAAGGAAGCGCATTGCCTGCACGATCTGCTGGGCCGCGCGGCGGGAGGCGAGCTACCTGCCGAGATCTCGGCCGTGATCGGTAATCACAAGTCACTGGAACCGGTGGCGAAAGCGCACGGGATCACGTTCCACCACGTCGAGTTCGCGAAGGACCCGGCCGAACGCGGCCCGGCGTTCGATCGGGTTCGCGAACTGGTCGATTCCTACGATCCCCACGCCGTCGTTCTCGCGCGGTTCATGCAGGTGCTGCCGGAGGAGCTGTGCGAGCACTGGGCGGGCCGTGCGCTGAACATCCACCACAGCTTCCTGCCGTCGTTCGTCGGCGCACGGCCGTACCACCAGGCGTTCGCCCGTGGCGTGAAGCTGATCGGGGCGACGTGCCATTACGTGACGGCCGAGTTGGACGCCGGCCCGATCATCGAACAGGACGTCATCCGCGTCGACCACTCCGACGAGGTCACCGACATGGTGCGTCAGGGCCGCGACATCGAGAAGCTCGTTCTCTCCCGTGGCCTCCGGTGGCATCTGGAGGACCGTGTCCTGGTGCACGGCCGCAAGACAGTGGTCTTCAGCTAGCTCTACGCGGGCGTCACAAGTTGCGTAGGCGCGCCACTTCGGCGTTGAACTCGTCGATGGCCTCGACCGAACTCATGTGGCCGATGCCGGGGATTTCGACGAGGGCGCTGAGGTGGTCGTGGGCCTCGAGTGCTTCGGCCAGTTTGCGCGCGTGCACGGGAGGAGTGAGGCGATCCGCGGTTCCCACGAGCACGGTCGTCGGCACGTTGAGGTTCTTCAGCGCCTCGTGGATGTCGAGATCGGTCAGTGCAGCGCCCCAGATTCCGCGAGTTCGCGGCGCACACTCGAGCACGATCTTCTCGCAGAACGCGACCTCGGCAGGCGTCGATCCCGGCGCCATCGACACGTACTTGATGGCGTGGCGGGTGACCGACGACGGTCGTAGCGGGACCGCGGATTTGAGGACCACCCGCCCGACGGGCACGGGCACGCGCGGGAATCGCTGAGGGAGCGGGATCACCGTGGTCTCACGGACCAGGCTGTCGGTGGCGGTCGAGGCGAGCAGGACTGCGCTCACCAGACGGTCGACCTGCTCGGGGTACCGTCCCGCCCAGGCCATGACCGACATTCCGCCCATGCTGTGGCCGACCAGTACTGCTTTGTCGGATTCGTCGACGGTTGCGGCGAGAACGTCCGCGAGGTCGTCGGCGAGAACGTCGGGGCCGAGCGGCCTGGTGCCGACGTCGCTGCGTCCGTGGCCACGCTGGTCGTAGACGATGACTTTGTAGTTGTCCGCGAAGGCGTTGATCTGCGGTGTCCAGTAGTCCACCGAGCACGTCCAACCGTGGCTGAACACGATCGGCTGTGCGTCGGGGTCACCGTAGATCTGCACGTGCAGTTGCGCGCCGTCGTCGGTGACGACGGGGACGGTACGAGGAACGTGTGTCGGACGGTGCAGCAGTTCGTCGGGTCGACTGTCCGCCGCACGAACGAAGCTGTTCGCGTGGCGGTTCCTACGGACGAGGGCGCCGATGCCGGCCACTGCCGCGAGACCTCCGACTCCGAGAATCGCTGCCTCGACTGCCTTGCGTGTAACCACTTCAAGCCTCCCCTGTCTGCGACAGCGCGCCGCCTTCCGACGCAGTACCGCCTGCCGCGCTGAACTGCGCGACTATCTCTTCCATCGTCAACGTGATTCGGTGTTCCATTGCTTCCCTGAACAACGCCCCGACCACGCGATGCGTCAACGGTCGAAGCCTGTCGATCAGCGTTGCCAGTTGCCCTACGGTCAGCGCGTCGGTGTCGAACGGATCCTTGCCCTCGCCGACGAATTTGTCTGTGATCAACGACACAAACCTTGCGGCGACATCGTCGAGGTCCTTCTGCACCGCTTCGGTCTCGTCGAGGATCCGACCGACCGAGGTTCCCGCATCGTGGAGCAGTGTCGCGGCGTCGAGCAGATCCGGCTGGTCGACGCGGTAGCCGTCCGAGCTTTCGGCCAATACGCCCAGGGCAACTCCCCGGTCGAGCTCGCCGTCGGTGATGCCCCGGGCAAATCTTCGTGTGATGTCCTCGCGGCTCAGATGTGTCGATTCCCGTTGCCGGCGAGCGGTGTCGTCGATGTCGTCGGTGGTCAGAACATCCTCGATACGGAGCCCCGATTGCGCTGCGATCAGCAGTTCACTGATGGTCGCAAATGTGTAGCCGCGGTCCAGCATCCGACTGATCAGCTCCAGCCGAGCAAGGTGGGACTCGCTGTACCAGCCGGTTCGTCCTTCTTTTCGCGGCGGCGGAAGCAGTCCGCGGTCCTGGTAGACACGGACGTTACGAACGCTCACCCCTGCGCGACGCGCCAGATCGTCGACCCGGTACTCCATCATCCCTAGAAGATAGGCCCACGCCTCGCGGGATCGACGAGCGAGGATCTACCAGCGCGAGCCGCCGCGCTGAATGCTGTCGACCTTCGGTCGGACGTCGACCAGGTAGACGCAGACCGCGACGATGCCGATCAGCCCGATGAAGTTGATTCCGAACGCGAAGATGACCAACAACGCAACAACGAGGATTCCCAGCCACACGGGCTTGGTCAGCTTGTCCACCGCGGTGAAAGCGTCAGGCCGCTGCCTTACTGCGTGGAACACCGCGTAGGCGGCGCCCGCCAGCGCGATGAAGCGCAGGACGAGAAGGATCAGTCCGGTGAGGCTGTCTACGGCTGGCACATGGCCCATACTAACCACTCGAACTGGGCAATTCGACCCCTGCACCGTTCGGTGCAGGGGTCGAATACCGTTCGGACGCTCAGCTGGTGGTCTTCTTGGCCGGAGCCTTCTTGGCCGGTGCCTTCTTCGCTGCGGTTGCCGGCGTCGCCTTCTTGGCGGGCGCGGCCTTCTTGATCGGGGCGCCCGACGTGCCACGAGTCTTGGACTCGACCTTGCCTGCCACACCGCTCACCTTCTGCGATGCATCGGTTGCGGCTTCCTTGGCGCCTTCGCCTGCCTCGTCGATGCCCTCGGCCAGTTCCTCGGCCGAATCGGAGATGTCGTCGGCGGTGTCCCGGACCTTGTCCGACGCGATGCCTGCGAGTGCGGCAGCGCGCTCACCGACGGCGCGGGTTTGCGATGCGACGGTGCCGAGCGCCTGCTCGGTCAGGTCGACGACGTCGTTGGCGGCGGAATTGGCGCGCTCGAGTCCTTCTTCGACGGCAGGGGTGCGGCGAATCCGCTCGACGGTCTCTTCGCCGCGCTCGGCGAGCGAGGTGTAGAGATCGGACGCGACCTTCAGGTACGCCTCGGCGACCTTGCGCAGCTCTTCCGGGGTGAAACGCTCACGGAGATCGGCGATTTCGTCGGGCAGCTCGGCGGGGAGGTTCGCCAGGCGCTCACGGAGGGACTCGACTCCCTCGGTGACGTCCTCGGACAGGTCTGCGATCCGTGCCCGTGCCGTGTCGACGCGATCGGTGACCTCGCTGCCGCGAGTCTCCGCGCGGCTGCGTACCTGGGATACGACGTCGGCGACGGCCTGAACGACGGCATCGCCTGCGCCGACTGCGGCGTAGAGGGGGGTCTTGACGTTGTCGAAGTTCTTGGGATCAGTCATGGGAAGACTCCTGTAAGGGTGTTTCGGTGTCGGTTGTCGGATCTGGTCCGGCTGCGCTCTTCTGGTCGTTCTCTCGGCGGAAGGAGTCGTAGATCTCGATCAGCACGTGTTTCTGCCGTTCGGTGATCTCCGTGTCGCCGAGCAACGCGTCCCGGACTGGACCGTGTGGTCGTTCTTCCAAGAACCCGGCCCGTACGTACAAAGCTTCCGATGACACACGCAGACCCTTGGCGATCTGCGTGAGCACCTCGGCGGACGGCTTGCGCAACCCGCGCTCGATCTGGCTGAGATACGGATTGCTCACCCCCGCCCTCGACGCGAGTTGCCGCATGGATACCTGGGCTGCCTCGCGTTGGCTACGGATGTAACTACCGATGTCCGACGCCGCGGTTGTGACGACGCTTGCGACGAGGTCGCTCGCTTCGGCCACGACGTCCGTCGCCTCGGACACCTTCGCGACTATCCCCTGGTTGTCGATCTGACTGTCGATCGGATCTTCACTGCTGGGGGTCATGGTCACCACTCGATTCGTGTGTCTCGAACTTGTGGTCTTCGGTGTACTCGTCCGAGGCTACCCAAGGGTGCTAACTATTGCAAGCACTTTGCTAGCAGCGGTTTCCGTCAGCCGAACAGCAGGTGCGACAACGTGTAGATGACCAGGCCCGCAATGGACCCGACCACGGTGCCGTTGATCCGAATGAACTGCAGATCGCGACCGACCTGTAGTTCGATCTTGCGGCTCGCCTCGTCGGCGTCCCATCGTGCGACGGTGTCGGTGATGATCGTCGTGATCTCGTCCGCGTAGTTCGATGCCACGTACCGGGCCCCGCCGAGCAGCCATCCGTCGACTTTGGCTCGCAGTTCCTCGTCGTCCCGGATTCTGGCGCCCCAGCTCGCGACGTTCTCGCTGACCTTGCGTCGCAGTGTGCTCGACGGGTCGTCGACGGATTCGGTGATGAGCCGCTTGGCCACCTTCCACGTTGCCGCGGCGAGCCCGGTGATCTCCTCGCGGCCCATGATCTGCGCTTTGAGTGACTCCGCCTTCTCGATGGTCGCGGGGTCGTTCTGCAGATCGTGGGCATAGTCGACGAGGAACTTGTTGGCGGCGAGGCGCAGCTCGTGCTGCGGGTTCGACCGAACTTTCCAGGTGAACTCGACGAGTTCCTTGTAGATCTTCTCGCCGAGCAGGGCGTCGACGAACTTCGGCGACCATGTCGGTGAGTCACGGGACACGACGCGCTCGATGGTCTCCTCGCTACCGAGGGCCCACTGGTGTGCGCGCTCGGCCAACATGTCGATGAGCGGTAGCTGGCGGTTCTCCTTGATCAGCTCGTCGAGAACTCGTCCGATCGGCGGGCCCCACTGCGGATCGCCGAGGCGTTTGACGATGGTGCTGTCGATGATCTGCGTGATGTCCTCGTCCTTGAGGACTTCGACAGCACCGTGCAGGACGGTCGCGGATTCTGCTGCGACGCGTTCGGCATTGCGGGGCTCGGCCAGCCACGTTCCGAGCCGCAGCGGGATCTGGGCGGACCGTACTTTCTCCGACACGACGTCGGGCGCGAGGAAGTTGTTCCCCACGAACGACCCTAGCGAGGACCCGAGCTGATCCTTCTTCTTCCTGATGATCGCGGTGTGCGGGATCGGAATGCCGAGCGGATGCTTGAACAACGCAGTCACCGCGAACCAGTCCGCGAGCGCACCGACCATGCCTGCCTCGGACGCGGCGCGCACGTACCCGACCCACTCCCCCGCACCGCGGGATTCCTGCCAACGGCAGATCAGATAGACCACGGTCGCGAACGCCAGGAATCCGGTCGCTACGACCTTCATCTTGCGCAGATCACGACGTTTGGTCACGTCGTCCATATTCATCAGTTCCACAGCGCCATTGTGCCCGCGCACCGGCGCGGCAAACGTGAGCCGCACCATGGCATACCTCTGTCGGCACGGACGCCTAAGCTGATCTTCATACGAAGGCGATGGGATACGGCGGGCACACGTGGCGAGAAACGCAACATCAGCGGACAAAGAAGATACCGAAGCAGCAGCCAAGGACACAGCAACCGGCAAGACCGAGGCCACCAAGGCGGAGAAACCGGACGGCCGCAAGCGGCGCTGGCGCGACCACAAGATCGCACGCCGGGAAGAGTTGGTCGACGGCACCCTCGCTGCGATCCGTCTGCGTGGGCGCGAGATCGGAATGGACGAGATTGCGTCGGAGATCGGTATCTCGAAGACCGTGCTGTACCGGTACTTCACCGACAAGGCGGACCTGACCAACGCGACGATGACGCGGTACGTGGAGACGACGCTTGCGCCGAGGATCTATTTCGCGATCTCGGAGGAATTGGACGAGTACCACCTCACCCGGGCGGTCATCGCCGCGTACGTGGAGACGGTTGCCACCGATCCCGAGGTCTACCTGTACGTGATGGCGAACAACGCGGGCAGTAACCGAGACGTCGTCGCCGAGTCGGAGCGCATGATCGCCGAGCTGTTGGCGACGGTTCTGGGCGAGCGTCTACGCCAGCGCGAAATGGATTCCGGCGGTTCGGTGCCGTTCGCGTTCGCAATCGTCGGGGCCGTGCAACTCGCCACCCACTGGTGGATTTCGAACAAGTCGATGTCGATGGAAGACCTCATCGACTACCTCAGCATGATGACGTGGGGCGGAATCCACGGCGTCGCGATGGCGGACGGTTCTCCCTCGAAGTTCAACGCACAGCCGCATCCTCTCGTCACCCCGAAGGACCAGGAGGACCAGCGCTCGGTTTGAAACGCTGATTCCGCGGTCACCCTGGCACCATGAGCCCTTCGTTGACAGGACGCACGGTGGCCATTCTCGCTACCGACGGCGTCGAAGAAGTAGAACTGGTCCAACCCCGCGATGCGGTCCGATCCGCCGGTGGCACAACGACATTGATCTCGCTGACTCATGGGGACATTCAGGCGATGACCGGTGACGTCGACGCCTCCAACACCTTCGAGGTCGACGCAGTCGTCGCCGACGTGTCTCCCGAGGATTTCGACGCGTTGATCCTGCCCGGCGGGACCACCAACCCGGACAAGTTGAGGACCGACTCCGACGCGGTGGAGTTCGTCCGCCGATTCGTGTCCTCGGGCAAACCCGTTGCCGTCATCTGCCACGGTCCGTGGACCCTCGCGGAGGCCGACGTTCTTCGGGGCCGCACCTTGACGTCGTTCCCGAGTATCCGCACCGATCTTCGGAATGCGGGCGCGACCGTCGTGGACGAGGAAGTCGTGGTCGACGGAAATCTGATCTCGAGCCGTAACCCGGATGATCTCCCCGCCTTCTGTGCTGCTCTGGTGGAACAGTTCTCGAAATCGGAGACCGTAGGTTAGCGTTGCCTATGCGCACATCCCGCCTTGCTCTACTCGCCCCCGCGGTCGCCGCGGTCGCGGCCCTCACGATGACCGCCTGCAGTAGTTCCGACTCGTCGGGCACGGACGCCGAAGGTGCCACCGTCTCCACCATCTTCGGTGACGTCACCGTGCCCGAGAACCCACAACGTGTGGTGGCCCTCGGTTGGTCCGACGCCGAGACCGCGCTCGCTCTCGGAGTGCAGCCCGTGGGAGCCAGTGACTGGCTCGCGGTCGGCGGCGACGGCCTCGGCCCGTGGGTCGAGGAGTCCTACGACACTCCACCCACGATCCTGGGCACCTACGAGGTGGACGTCGAGTCCGTGGCCGCACTCGACCCCGACCTCATTCTGTGGACTCGGAGCACCAACGATCAAGCCACGTACGACAAGTTGTCCGAGCTCGCGCCGACCGTCGGGGCACCCGCCGGCACCGAGATCGCGTACGGCACCACGTGGGACGGTCAGACCGAACTGGTCGCCGAGGCCCTCGGCAAGGAAGCAGAAGGCCAGGCGCTCATCGACGAGACCAACGCCGCCTTCGACGCCGCAACGTCGGCCAACCCAGAGTTCGACGGCAAGAACGTCGTCGTCGGCACGCTGTACAGCGGGCAGTTGGGTGCCTACGTCGACGGAGACACTCGCGTCGAGTTCATGAAGCGGCTCGGCTTCGTCAACAAGCCGGAGATCCAGGCCCAGGCGTCGGACGGGAAGTTCGCCATCGACCTGTCCGCCGAGAACGCAGCACAGCTCGACGCGGACCTGACGGTGATGTTCCCCATCGGCGAGACCGCCGACGCCATCGCGAACGACCCGTCGATCCAGGGTCTGCCTGTCGCCCGCGACGGCCGTCTGGTGATCCTCGGTGACCTCGACCTCAGCAACGCCTTCTCGGCCGCATCCGTTGCAGGTACTCGGTACGCGCTCGAGAATGCTGTGCCGCTGTTCGCAGCTCCACTGAAGGGCTGACGAACGACGCTCCCGCGGCCTCGCCCCACGACAGTGGAGCGGGGCCGCTCGTCGTTGTCATCGAAACCACTTTGGTTCCGCACTGCCGACCGTGGTTGGATCGACGCGTGTTCGGTTCTCGCGCTCCCCGGTTCCTGCCGGCGAAACCGACAGCAGGTCCGGCGGGAGGCGCGGCGGTGATCGCCGTATGCGCAGCACTCACAGCGGCGTGCAGCTCCACGGCCGCCCAGCCGCCCGCACACTCACCCGCCCAGCCGCCCGCACACTCGGCCGCCCAGCCGCCCGCATATTCGACGAGCATCCCCACCGCCACGGCCGAGACCATCGCCGCGCGCGGCACCGTCGTGTCGAGTTCCACGACGACGCCGTTCGATCCAGCACTGTTTCCGGCCGGCACCACCGCGGCGACTGTCGTGTACAACTCCGCATCCGGCGTGGACGGTAGCCCGACCCAGGTGAGCGGAGCAGTGTTCGTCCCCGACGGCCCCGTCCCCATCGGCGGACGGCCCATCGTGGCGTACGCGCACGGAACCGTCGGGATCTCCCCCGGGTGCGCCCCGTCCGAGAAGCGAGACCTCGCCGGAGACGCCGATGTGGTGTCGCGCTTCCTCGAACGCGGATACGCCGTCGCATACACGGACTACCAGGGCTTGAGCAGCACCGTCGACTCGCCGGCACACCCGTATCTGGAACCGCGTACCGCGGGCTTCGACGTCATCGACTCCGTCCGCGCCGCCCGCAACCTCGACCCGCGCCTGTCGACTCGGTGGGTCGCCGTCGGCTGGTCACAGGGTGGCCAAGCAGCATGGGCTGCAAACGAATTGGACGGCGTGTACGGAGACGGTCTCGACCTGCGCGGCGCCGCAGTCCTGTCTCCCGCGCTGGATATCTCGCCCGGAATCATCGAAGCCCAGAGCTCGGGAACGTCGGGCGAAGCAGATGGCCAGCGGGCGGTGTACCCACTGATCGTCGAGGGTGCCGCCCGCGTCGACCCGTCCATCGACCCCGCCGACCACCTGCACGGAGCCCTCGCCGGCAACCTCGACGACCTCGTCGGATGCAGCACCGCGAGCAGCGAGGCACAAGCCGCCGCAGCCGCCGACGTCCAGCCGGGCGACACCACCGCGTCGACTCCCGCAGCCGCAGAACAACTGACGCGCCGCATGCAGGACTACTCGCTGCCACGCACAGCGTCACCCGCACCGATCCTCGCCGTCTACGGCTCCGAGGACACCGTGGTGAAACCCGCCTGGACCGAAGCCGCGCTCGAACGAGCATGCAGCCTCGGCGACACCCTGCTGGCCGTCCGCCTCGAAGGCCAAGGCCACGACGTCGACCCCGGCACCCTCGTCGAAACCTGGGTCGACGACCGCTTCACCGGCGGCCCCGCACCCAGCAACTGCTGAGCCGTCACATTCTCCCTGGCGGGCTTGTCACATTCTTCCCGGGTGGGCTTGTCACATTCTCCCGGGCGGGAAGCCACCTTCGGCGACGGGACCCCAGGATTCGATCGTGATGCGTATCAACGACTTTCCCTGCTTCAGCATTGCCTCGCGGTACTCGTCCCAATCGGAATGCTCCCCGGCGATGCTGCGAAAGTACTCGACGAGCGGTTCGACGGCATCCGGCACGTCGAGGATTTCAGCGGTTCCGTCGATCTGGACGTAGGCGTCGTTCCATTCGTCGGAATGAACGCAGACGGTGACGGCGGAGTTCCGCCTGATGTTGGCCACCTTGGCACGTTCGGGGTACGACGCGATGACGATGCGACCCTCGGAGTCGACGCCGGATGTCACCGGTGAAACCTGTAGGCCACCATCGCGTTTGTGCGTGATGAGCGTCGAATGATGACGTGGGCGGATGAAGTCGAGGAGTTGTTCACGTGCGACGGATTCAGCGGTTGCCAGTTTCGGAGCCATGCCTCCAGATTAGCCGCGCAGCGCGACGCGATCTCGGTTCTCGGCGGAGAAGGGTTCACACTGCTACTAGGGTCCAATCATGGCGAAGCATTCGAAGAAAAGCAGCAACCTGTGGTCGACCCCTGCGGCCGAGATCCTCCGCGCGACCGACGAGACGTCCGTCGCGGACCTGGATTGTTCACTGACACCGGGTTTCGAAGGCACCAAGACCGACGGGCAGGCGCTGCTCGCGGAGCGCGGCGAGGTGCTCTCTGCGTTGCAGGAGAAGCTGTACGCCAACGGCCGGTCCGGTGATCTGCGCTCGATCCTTCTGGTACTTCAGGGCATGGACACCGCAGGCAAAGGCGGCATGGTGCGCCATGTCATCGGAATGGTCGACCCGCAGGGCGTCGACCTGGCGTCGTTCGGAGTTCCGACGCAGGCGGAGAAGCAGCATCACTACCTGTGGCGTATCCGAAACGCCCTGCCCCGCGGTGGACGGATCGGGGTTTTCGACCGCTCGCACTACGAGGACGTGCTGGTAGTCGCCGTCCACGACCTTGTTCCGCGTCAGGTCTGGGAACCGCGGTTCGACGAGATCAACGCGTTCGAGAAAGAGTTGGTCGACGGCGGCACGCACATCGTGAAGGTCGCGTTGTTCGTTTCTCCGGAAGAGCAGCGAAGCAGGTTGCAGGAGAGGTTGGATCGGCCGGACAAGCACTGGAAGTACAACCCGGGAGACGTCACCGAACGCGGATTCCTGCCGCAGTACCGCACCGCGTACCAGCGTGTCATCGACAGGACCAACACGGACTACGCACCGTGGCACGTCATTCAGGCCGACCGCAAATGGTACGCACGCTTGGCGGTGACCGAGCTGCTGATCGATGCACTGCAGAAGCTCGACCTCGATTGGCCGAAAGCCGATTTCGACGTCGAGGTGGAGAAACAGCGTCTCGCGGACAGCTAGCGACGGACTTCTCCGACCGGGTCAGGAGTCGGGGTGCCCTGTTCCGCCGACGAGACCCATCGCCGACGCCATCGCGACGACGCACACACAACCTGCGATGACGGCGACGGTGCCGAGACCGTTGAAGGCCGACAGTGCGAACAGGACGAGCGCGAGCACACCGACCGTGATCAGTGCATACCGCGCGGCGTCGGGATGGGCGTCGACCAGTGCATGGCCGGCAGAACTGTGCCCGGCAGCGGCCATCTTGCCGTGACGGCTGGACGAAGTCTTCATGAAAGTGTCCTTTCCTTGCGGAGAACATCTTCCGACCCGACTTCGACGTTACGCCTGTGGGCGGCAGGTAGCGCCCGTCGCTACCTGCCGCCCACAGGAATGGATCAGAAGGTGTCGGCGTCGATGACGAAGCGATACCGAACGTCGCTCTTCAGGACGCGCTCGTAGGCTTCGTTGATCTTGTCGGCCGGGATGGTTTCGATCTCGGCGCCGATGTGGTGTTCCGCGCAGAAGTCGAGCATTTCCTGAGTCTGCGCGATACCGCCGACCATCGAGCCTGCGAGGCTACGACGGTTCGCGGCGAGCGTGAATCCACGAACCTCGATCGGCTCCGACGGCAGTCCGAGGATGACGAGCGAGCCGTTGATCGCGAGCAGCGACATGTGCTTGTCCATGTCGATTTCGGCAGAGACGGTGTTGATGATCAGGTCGAATTCGCCGCGCAGCTTCTTGAACGTCTCCTTGTCGGAGGTCGCGTAGTAGTGATCGGCTCCGAGGCGCTTGCCGTCCTCTTCCTTGCTCAGAGTCTGGCTCAGCACGGTGACCTCGGCTCCGAGGGCGTGGGCGATCTTGACGCCGACGTGGCCGAGTCCGCCCATCCCGATGATGGCGACCTTCTTGCCCGGGCCTGCACCCCAGTGCTTGAGCGGCGAGTACAGCGTGATGCCGGCGCACAGCAGCGGTGCGGCTACGTCGAGTTCGATGCCCTCGGGGATCGACAGCACGAAGCCCTCGGTCACGACGATGTGCGTCGAGTAACCGCCCTGGGTGATCGACCCGTCTGCCTGCTTGGAGTTGTAGGTCTGGGTGACGCCCTTGAAGCAGTACTGCTCCTCGCCTGCCAGGCAGGCGTCGCATTCGCCGCACGAGTCGACGAAACAGCCGACACCGACGCGGTCGCCGACCTTGTGCTTGGTGACGCCGGAGCCGACCTCGGCAACGATGCCTGCGATTTCGTGGCCCGGGACCACCGGGTACGTGGTGCCGCCCCATTCGTTGCGGGCGGTGTGAATGTCGGAGTGACAGATGCCGGCGAACTTGACCTCGATGAGGACGTCTTTCGGTCCGAGCTCGCGACGATCGATCGTCACCTTCTCGAGCGGTGCATCGGGGGCTGTCGCTGTGTACGCGGTAGCTGAAGTCATGACTACATTGCTACCTACGCATCAGTAGCTTGGCAAACGGCCGAGGCATGTTTAGCCAGGTGAAAGCACTGCGAGCAGGGAATTCCCGTTCGGCGGGAGGCGTTCGCTACATTCTCGTCCGGGCTTCAGCTGTTGCGAGCGATGTTGTACCCGAGCCAACCGACGTACGCACCGAGGCCGACCAGACCGATCTTGCGTGTCTTCGGGTACGCAATGGCGGCTCCGACGACCAGTTCCGTTGCGCCGTTGCGCGTGATCCAGTCGCGGGTGTCCTTCGGGAACGGCCGCTTGGTGATGGGCTCGAATGCCTCGGGAACTACGAAGTGAGCTGCGCCCGTCGCGGCCAGTCCGATACCGAACGCCTTCGGCAGCACTCCACCGGACTTCTTCGACTTGCTCATTCGCTCTCCCCTAACGTCGTCGGACGCGCCGTG
This sequence comes from Rhodococcus sp. 14-2470-1b, assembly GCF_002259415.1. GTDB lineage: Bacteria > Actinomycetota > Actinomycetes > Mycobacteriales > Mycobacteriaceae > Rhodococcoides. Next base: position 271,244 of record NZ_NPFY01000019.1, on the reverse strand, counting down.
TGCGCACCACCAAGTTATCGCGGTCGTGAGTGGAAATGTGTCCCGACACCTACATTCGCTCACGAGGGCTCTTTCACTACCCGGCCGTTCTCGTAGCGATAGAACCCTGCGCCTGTGCGTTTACCGGTCGAACCCGATTCGACCATACGAAGAAGCAGCGGCGGGGCGGCGAAGAGTGGTTCGCCGAATTCGGCGTACATGGAATCCGCGATGGACTTGACCGTGTCGAGTCCGATCAGATCTGCGAGCGCGAGCGGCCCCATCGGATGCGCGAGACCGAGCACCGTCGCCTTGTCGATGTCTTCCTTGGTGGCGAACCCGGACTCGACCATCCGAACAGCGGAGAGCAGGTAAGGAATGAGCAGCGCATTGACCACGAACCCGGATCTGTCCGCCGAGCGGACGACCTGCTTGCCGAGTACGTCGCCGGCGAATTTCTCGGCGCGTTCGGCCACTGCGTCACTGGTTTTCACGGTGGTGACCAGCTCCACGAGAGGGAGAACCGGCACCGGATTGAAGAAGTGCAGCCCGACGACTCGGTCGGGCGAGGCCGTCGCGACACCGAGTTTCATGATCGGGATCGACGACGTGTTCGACGCGAGGACTGCGCCGGGGTCCGTCACCACTGCGTCCAGACGAGCGAAGATGTCGGACTTGATGTCCTCGTCCTCGGTGACGGCTTCCACGACGAGTTCCCGATCCGCGAAGTCGTCGAGATCGGTCGTGAAGCGCAGTGTGCACGCTGCCTGTTCGCGTTCGCGTTCGGTGATCTTGCCGCTGCTGACGCCGCGGTCCAACGATCGTAGGACGCGTGTGCGTCCTACGGTCGTCAGCTCGCGAGTGTGCTCGTAGACCAGAACGTCGAGGTGCGCCCGGGCGCAGACTTCTGCTATCCCGGCCCCCATCTGGCCGGCGCCGACAATCCCCACCCTCTCGACCGTCACGGCGGACTCCTTCGATGCATACACGACAACAGCTGTAGGCGAGGTGGGGTAACTCTGACCGGGTACCCCCAGAACCCGGGCGATACAGATCAGGCGGCCCGCAGCGAAACGCTGGGACCGCCTGACTGGTGCGCTGACTATCCGGGGAGGCGGACTAGCTCAGTGGAACTGGCCCTCTTCGGTGGAGCCCTTCAGCGCTGCGGTCGAGGTGTTGGGGTCGACCGTGGTGGCGATGGAGTCGAAGTAGCCTGCGCCGACCTCACGCTGGTGCTTGATGGCGGTGAAGCCACGCTCTGCTGCAGCCTTGAACTCGCGCTCCTGCAGGTCGACGAACGCGGTCATGCCTTCGCGGGCATAGCCGTGCGCCAGGTCGAACATGCCGTAGTTGAGCGAGTGGAAGCCCGCGAGGGTGATGAACTGGAACTTGAAGCCCATCGCTCCGAGCTCACGCTGGAACTTAGCGATGGTCGCGTCGTCCAGGTGCTGCTTCCAGTTGAAGGACGGCGAGCAGTTGTACGCCAGGAGCTGGTCCGGGAACTCCGAGCGAACCGACTCCGAGAAGTGCTTGGCGACCTCGAGGTCCGGCACGCCGGTCTCCATCCAGATGAGGTCTGCGTACGGCGCGTAAGCCTTGGCGCGCGCGATGCAGGGCTCGACACCGTTCTTGATGCCGTAGAAGCCTTCTGCTGTGCGGGTGCCGTCGAGGAACGGCTGGTCGCGCTCGTCGACGTCGGACGTCAGAAGCGTGGCGGCCTCGGCGTCGGTGCGGGCGATGACGACGGTCGGAACGTCCGCGACGTCGGCAGCAAGACGCGCCGAGGTCAGCGTGCGGATGTGCTGCTGGGTCGGGATGAGCACCTTGCCACCGAGGTGGCCGCACTTCTTCTCCGAGGCGAGCTGGTCCTCCCAGTGCGATCCGGCGACGCCGGCCGCGATCATGGCCTTCTGCAGCTCGTACACGTTGAGGGCACCACCGAAGCCGGCTTCGCCGTCGGCGACGATCGGAGCGAGCCAGTTGTCGACCGACGTGTCACCCTCGACGCGGGCGATCTCGTCGGCGCGCAGCAGTGCGTTGTTGATGCGACGAACGACCTGCGGCACCGAGTTGGCCGGGTACAGGCTCTGGTCGGGGTAGGTGTGTCCGGACAGGTTGGCGTCGCCTGCGACCTGCCAACCGGAGAGGTAGATGGCCTTGAGGCCTGCGCGGACCTGCTGAACGGCCTGGTTGCCGGTCAGTGCGCCGAGCGAGTTGATGTAGTCCTCGTTGTTGACGAGGTCCCAAAGAATTTCGGAGCCGCGGCGAGCAAGGGTTGCTTCCTCGACGACGGAGCCTTGCAGCTTGGAAACCTGCTCGGCGGTGTAGTTGCGCGTCACGCCCTTCCAGCGAGGGTTGGTGTCCCAATCCTTCTGGATTTCTTCTGTAGTTTTCGGGGTGCCGGTGGTCGACATCTCAGCTCCAGTCTCTATCGGATGTGCGATACGGCCGACTCGGTGCTCGAATTCTTCACATCGTTGCCAGGCCGTGCGGGTGTTCTTCCACAGAGTGGCACACCCAAAAAGGGCCGTCCACCTGTTACAAGTGCCAATCTTGGTTAGGTTTCAATCAACCCTTGCTAACTTTGCGAAGATCGACGCTGGATCGCCACCGCCCGATCGGAGAGCTTTGCTACTCGCCAGTAGGACGAAAGCGCAGTTCATGAACGCAATTTACGAAAACCGTCCGACCGTTCCAACCGGACAAACGTACTGTTTTCATGAAATCGTCTGAATCGAGCCAGATGACAGCAGCTGTGACCAGTATCACACACGGTCGCTCGGTCCTGTACGCAGAAAGCAGCCCCGGCATCGTGCCGGGGCTGCTTTCGGTCGAGAAGTGAACAGCGTCAGCTACGCACCCGCACACGTCCGGGGGACGACGCCAGGAGCACGCTCGGCCGGATGTCACTCCGGCCGGTTGCTACGCCGAGAACACCCATTGCCGCAATGACGACGCCGCCGACGAGCGCGAACAGATCTGCCGTGACGAGTCCCGCCGGGAACGCGAGCACTACCGGCGACACAGCGAGAGCCGCTCCGAGTACGACATGCGCCCAATGACTCGACCGCGACGCCGCGGACATCGCCCACAGCGCGGTGCCTGCGGACAGCAGACCGAGAATCAGAATGGCTCCGGATACGCCGGTGTCACCGTCGACCGGAAGCCAGATGGTCGAGGCCACCAAAACGATGCCTGCCACGAGCACGACGGCGTCGCGGACGAGTTCACGAAAATTGTCGGACATGATGAGCCTCCCTCTTAATTACTTATGCGAAACAACACCTATCGGTATACGCCTCCCGGCGCCCGGTTGTTCCGCTCAGGCCCCGAATTGTGATCCACGGACCACCGCGAATTTGTTCGTGCACTGCAGGCAAAGCCTGTTAACGCATTTCTTCGCAGGCGTAACCTGAGCGCATGCCCAAGACGTTCGTCGGCGTGCGCCTGCGCCAACTACGCACGGAACGCAAGATGAGTCAGGTCGCACTTGCCGGACAGCTCGAGATCTCCGCGAGCTACCTGAACCAGATCGAACACGACGTGCGGCCTCTCACCGTCCCGGTCCTGCTGCGAATTTCCGAGGTGTTCGGCGTCGACACGTCGTTCTTCTCGTCCGAGGACGACACCAGGCTGGTGGCCGAGTTGCGCGAAGTCGCGCTGGATCAGGACATGGGCATCGTCGCCGACGCACACGAGATCGCGCAGATGGTGTCCTCCCATCCGCAGTTGGCACGAGCGATGGTCAACATGCATCGTCGGTATCGCAACACCACCGCTCAGCTCGCCGCGGCGACCGAGGAGCGGTTCGCCGACGGTAGTGGCAGCGGGTCGATCAGCAAGCCGCACGAGGAGGTACGTGACTACTTCTATCAGCGGCAGAACTATCTCCACGAATTGGACACAGCGGCAGAGGAATTGACGTCGCGGATCCGCTTCCACCGGGCCGACGTCGGTAACGAGATCGCCAAACGCCTACGCACGGTGCACGAGGTGCAGATCGTCAATCGGATCGATCTGGGCGAGAACGTTCTGCACCGGTTCGACCCGAAGACTCGGCTGCTGGAGATCTCGCCCCACCTGTCCGGCGGGCAGCGGGTGTTCAAGTTCGCGGCAGAATTGGCCTACCTGGAGTGCGCGGACCTGCTCGAGCAGATGGTCGAGGAGGGCGGTTTCACGTCCGAGGCGTCCAAGAAGCTCGCGAAGCTGGGGTTCGCCAACTACTTCGCCGCCGCGACCGTTCTGCCGTATCACCAGTTCCACGACATCGCCGAGGATTTCCGCTACGACGTGGAACGATTGTCGGCCTTCTTCTCGGTGAGCTTCGAGACGATATGCCATCGCTTGTCGACGCTGCAGCGGCCGAAGCTCCGCGGAGTTCCGTTCTCCTTCGTCCGGGTCGACCGCGCCGGGAACATGTCGAAACGGCAGTCGGCGACAGGCTTTCACTTCTCGTCGAGCGGCGGAACGTGCCCGCTCTGGAACGTGTACGAGACGTTCGCCTACCCGGGCAAGATCATGACTCAGATCGCGGAGATGCCCGACGGGCGCAGTTATCTGTGGATCGCTCGGACCGTCGAGCGCCGCGCGGCGCGGTACGGCCAACCGGGCAAGACCTTCGCCATCGGTCTCGGGTGCGAACTCCGCCATGCGAGCCGATTGGTCTACGCGGACGGGTTGGATCTACACGGATCGTCGGTGGCCACGCCCATCGGAGCGGGTTGCCGTGTCTGCGAGCGGGCGAACTGCCCTCAACGCGCCTTCCCTCCCCTGGGCAAGGACCTGGACATCGACGAGCATCGTAGTTCTGTGTCTCCCTACCTCGTTCGCTGAGCGGCGTCGCCGCACTCGCAGCGGGTCAGGAGGCGGTGAAGCCCTTGGCTCGGTCGGCGTCGAACGGACTCCACAGTGTCGTGGACAGTTCCTTCTTCACCAGAGGGATCACTTCCTCCGCGAAGCGGCGAAGCGTGTCCTTCTGCTGCTCGAAGTCCAGCACATGATTCACCGACACCGACTGCAGATCGTGCCCGTAACTGTTGTGGTAGTCGAGAATCTTCTCCGCAACCCTGTCCGGGGATCCCACCAGTGCCGGGCCGCGCTCGACAGCATCCTCGATGGTCCGGAAACTCGTCACCTTCCCCTTCGCGGCCGGGTCGTGCTTGCCACCGAGGTCACTCCGCAGGCTACGCTCCAGCCGCTTGTCCTGCTGGGCCACGAACCCTTCGTAGATCGGCCGGAACTCGTCGGTTGCCTGTTCGGTGGTGTCGGCGAGGAACAGTCCGCCGGAACCCGATCCGACGTAGAGCTTCTCCGGGTCGTGGCCGTGTGCGAGGTACTGCTCCCGGTATCGATCGATGAGAACCTTGTAGTTCTCTCGCGGCTGCAGTGCGTTGGCGGTGACGATGGGATCTCCCCACTTCGCGGCCAGGTCCACCGCCTCCACCGACGTCGCGGATCCGTGCCAGATTCGAAACGGCCCGTCGAACGGCCGTGGAAGGGTGGTCGCGTCGACGAGTGGGTGCCGGTGCGTCCCGTTCCAGTCGACGTGCTCTTCACGAACGAGCCGCCGAAGCAGCTCGTAGTTCTCGGTGAGGTACTCGTACTGCTTGGAGATGTCGAGGCCGAACAGTGGGTACTGCAGTGCTTCGTTGCCTTTACCGATGACGGGTTCGAATCGTCCGCGGCTGAGTTGGTCGATCGTCGCGAAGTCCTCGGCGACACGGATCGGATCGAGGACGGCGACGACGGATACTCCGGTCGACAGCAGGATCCGGTCGGTCGCGTGGGCGATGGCACCGAGAATCACCGTCGGCGACGAGGACAGGACGTCCCCGGCGTGACGTTCTCCGACGGAGAAGGAATCGAAGCCGAGTTCTTCGGCGAGAACTGCCGTTTCGACGACGCGACCCAGCCTGTCCGACGGATGGACGACCTCCCCGGTCACCGGGTGCGGTGGGTTGAAGATGATGTCCAGAATCTGAAATCGCACGTCGAGTGTCTTTCTGTTATTTGGAGAGCAAGCCGCGGGCGGAGAGTGAATCCCGAATGGTGTCGCGGCCTTTCAGCGATGTCGCGTCGCGCAGCCGTGCGAGCACGGCGGTGGTCCATGCCGTCGTGCGCCCCTGTTCGCGGTTGTACTCCCCCAATCGTTCGTCGTAGACGTCGATGCCGGAGTCGGCCGTCTCGGCGTCGTAGACGTCGTGATGGAGAACCGACGCCAGCGGCAGTCGAGGCTTGATACCGGGACCGGTGCCGTCGGTGGCGACAGCGGAGCGGCCGACGGACAGCCCGAACACCGGGAACGCCGCGGGAGGCAGGTCGAGCTCGTCGGAGATCTCTTCGGGCGCGTTGCGGACGGCTCCCACGTACACCGTCCCCCAACCGAGTGACTCCGCGGCGACGACGGCGTTCTGCGCGGCCAATGCTGCGTCGATCGCGCCCAGGAGCGTCGAGTCCAGGTAGTCGGCACCCTCCGACGGCACACCCCGGCGTTCGGCCAGGCGCCGGACACGGCCCAGGTCGGCGAGAAACACCAGGAACACCGGAGCTTGGGCAATGAAGGCCTGGTCACCTGCCAGCGTCGCGATCCGTGCCTTGCGTTCTGGATCACGGACGGCGACGACGCTCCAGGCCTGCAGGTTGGACGACGTCGGCGCGGACTGTGCTGCTGCGACGATGGTCTCGATGGTGGCGGTGTCGATCGGGTCCGAGGTGAAACTGCGCACCGAGCGATGGGAGAGCAGCACCTCCAGCGTCTCGTTCCGGTGCGCGAGCTCGCGTAGGTCCGGGTCGCGGTAGCGCTGAAATACTGGAGCAGGAGTCACTCGGACGATGATTGCCGCGTCGGTGCAGCGTGCACAGTGTTGGACTCAGCGTGATTCTATTGCCCGCAGCAGCGCCCCTGCGTCGGCGAACGCTCGTGCGCGGCGCAGCAGGGTCGGCGGGGCTGCAGGCTCGCCCTTCCACAGGCGGTAAAGGGTGGACATGGTGAGCACGAGCCGTTCGGGCGAGCCCCACGCCTGATATGGCTGAAAGTCCCTCGACTGCATCATGTTTCGTGCCGCATGCGCATACTCGACACCGGCGTCGAAGTGTTGGCGGCCGGCGTCGTCGACCCAGGTCCAGTACTCGCGGACCGCGCGGATCTCGTCGGCACCGCACAGTGGTCCGTGACCGGGCACGTACACGGCGGCGTCGAGCGCCAGTAGATGATCGAGTGCGTCGATCCAGTTGGACAAGGGCCCGTGCCACAGGATCGGCGTCGAACCGATGAACAGTAGGTCACCGCTGAACACGACACCGACGTCGGGCACGTGGGCGATCAGGTCTCCCGCCGTGTGCGCGGGCCCCAGGTATCTGAGTTGTACGGCTCTGGTTCCGACGTCGATCCGTTCCGTCACGTCGAAGGTGTGATCCGGTAGCCGCGGCGAGGTACGGGGGAAGGTCGCGCCGCCCCGCACACGGTCCATGTAAGTCCCGGTTGCTCCGACGGGCCCTGGTAGCCGACCTGCCAATGCCCCCAACGACGCGAACAGGTGTACGCCCGACGGGGGTGTCTCCTCCTTCATCGCGTGCAACGACGCTGTGCTCGTGATGATTCTGGCGTCCGACGGAACCGTGTCGTTACCCCACCAATGGTCGCCGTCCGAGTGCGTGTTGACCACGTCGGTGACCGGTGATCGTCTTGTGAGAGAGCGATTTTCGGATGCGATGGCGTCGGCCCTGCCAGTATCCCAGACGGTGTCGATCACCATCGACGCCGCACCGTCGCCGACGATCAGGCCGGTGTTCGTCTGACCCCAGCCTCCAGGCGTCCACAGGTGAGCCCAGGTACCGTCGGCGATCTGCTGTGCGTTCATGCACTCGACCCTAGCCATCGGGTCACTGGTCCGCCTCGGCTTCGAAGCGGGCGTTGCGACGACGCATCCACCACACCCCGAGCCCGACGACTCCACCGCCGACGACGGCCCCGACAACACCGCCTGCCCAGGAACTCGCGTCGGAGAACGTGTCCGGTTGCACCCTGATCAACGCCCCGACGTATCCGATGACCAGCACCACCGCGACGACGAGTCCGCGCACCCGGTTGATCTTGGACGCGGTGTACAGGTTGACCTTCCGCGCCGCCGAGTAACCGATGGTCAGGACGTTGATCACGGTGAGGGTGACGAGGATGCCGAGGCCGACCCATGCCCCGGTGCTGCCTGCCACCCACGGCAACACCGCGGCAGAGACGAGCGAGGCCCACTGGAAGAGCTGAAACCCTATGGCCGACGCCTCGTTCCACACATCACGCTGACGTTCGTCGTCGTAGAACTCGTCGTCCAGATCGCCGACGAATCGGAGTGCTTTCACGAACGCGTTCATATCTGCTCCTTCGTCAGTTCCTGCAACTCGGTTGCTTCGGCAGCAGCTTCGGCCTCGCGGCCGAGTCGACGCTTGCGAACGAGGCCGTGCACCCCGCACCCGACGCCGACGCACGCTCCGATGGCCATACCGACGAACACGGCTGTACCTCCTGCGCTCAGGTATTCGGAAGCCAGGGTGATCATCGCGCCGAACGCCGCGATCAGGTACACGCCGGTGCACAGGTAGATCCGTGGGCGAGCCAGTGATTGGGAGGTGTACATGTCGAGGCCTCGGGCCTTCGCGTACATCAGAACCATCGACGACACCGTGAAGAACACGGCCAGCACGCCGAGCGTGATCCAACTGCCTGTCACGCCTGCCACCCACGGGAGAACGGATCCGGCGATCAGCAGAGTCCAGACGAACAGCTGAAACCCTATGGCCGAGGCCTCGTTCCACACATCGCGCTGACGTTCGTCGTCGTAGAATTCGTCGTCGAGGTCACCTATGTACTGCATCACCGCTGTGAAGGTGCTCATCTCTACTCCGTTTCGAAGAGTGTTTCGACGGTCGTTCCCAGTGCTTTTGCCAGCTTGATCGCGAGGTAGACGCTCGGGGCGTAATCGCCGCCCTCGACCGACACGATGCTCTGCCTGCTGACTCCGCAGATCTTGCCCAGCTCGGCCTGGGTGAGCCGCGCCGCTTTGCGGTGCTCGCGCACCGAGTTGATCTTCAGCGCGTCGGTGGTCTTCGCCGCGTCTCTCATAGGTAAAAGTCAAGCGAACTTGTCACCGGATGTCAACCCTGCTTGTCATTTCGATCGACGGCCGGTTGTTTACACCCGCGTAATCCGTGCAACGAACTCGTCACCGCGGAACATATCGGCGCAATACTTCCCCTTTACTGTCTGCAATCGCGAATACAACTCCGTATACAAGCGAAAGGGCTTCCGCGATGCCTGCTCTTCCTTCCAGCAAGTTCGCCACCAAGGCACTGGTGCTCCCCGCAGCGCTGGCGATGGTCGGACTGACCCTCACTGCATGTGGCAGCAGGGCCGGTGACACGGCATCGGGCGAGGGTGGCGGGGCCACCGAATCCTGCGTCGACACCTCGGGCGACACCGTCAAGGTCGGTTCGCTGAACTCCCTGTCCGGCACGATGGCGATCAGTGAAGTGACGGTACGTGATTCGATCGCCCTGGCCGTGGAGGAGATCAACGCGTCGGGAGGCGTCAACGGAAAGCAGATCGAGGTGGTCGCCGAGGACGGCGCGTCCGAGCCCACCGTGTTCGCGGAGAAGGCCGAGAAGCTCATCAGCAGTGACTGTGTCGCAGCAGTATTCGGCGGGTGGACGTCGTCGTCGCGCAAGGCCATGCTTCCGGTCTTCGAGGACAACGACGCACTCCTGTACTACCCGGTGCAATACGAGGGCCTCGAGGCGTCGGACAACATCTTCTACACCGGCGCCACGACCAACCAGCAGATCATCCCCGCCCTGGATTACCTGAAGGAGCAGGGCGTCACCTCGCTGTACCTGGTCGGTAGCGACTATGTCTTCCCGCAGACCGCCAACCGCGAGATCAAGGCGTACGCCGCAGCCAACGGCATCGAGATCAAGGGCGAGGACTACACGCCGCTCGGGTCCACCGACTTCTCCACCATCGTCAACAAGGTTCGCTCCGCCGACGCGGACGCCGTGTTCAACACGCTCAACGGCGACTCCAACGTCGCGTTCTTCCGTGAATACACCAATGCCGGCCTCAATGCCGCTGACATGCCGGTGATTTCGGTGTCCATTGCCGAGGAAGAGGTCGCGGGCATCGGTGCGCAGAACATCGCGGGTCAGTTGACGGCGTGGAACTACTACCAGACGGTCGACACACCGGAGAACTCGAAGTTCGTCGCCGACTACAAGGCCAAGTACGGCGCCGACAAGCCGACCTCCGATCCGATGGAAGCCGCGTACACCTCGGTGTACCTGTGGAAGAACACCGTGGAGAAGGCAGATTCGTTCGCAGTCGCCGACATTCAGGCCGCGGCGGACGGCGTGAGCTTCGCAGCCCCCGAGGGTGAAGTGGTCATCAACGGCGACAACCACCACATCTCCAAGACCGCGCGCATCGGTGAAATCCGTCCCGACGGCCTGATCTACACGGTCTGGGAGTCGCCGGCACCGATCGAGCCCGACCCGTTCCTGGAGACCTACGACTGGGCCGCCGACCTCAACTGACCCCGGTCCCCGCTGTGCGCGCACATGCAGGCCAGGGCCGGCATGTGCGCGCACGGAGGGGCCTGTAAAGGAGCCTTACATGGATGTCGTAGTCGGGCAGCTGTTCACCGGCCTGAGTATCGGATCGATTCTCTTGCTCGCCGCTCTGGGACTCTCGCTGACGTTCGGTCAGATGGGCGTCATCAACATGGCTCATGGTGAGTTCATCATGGCCGGTTCGTACACCGCGTACGTCGTGCAGCAGATCGTCTCCACCGGCGGAGCGTCGCTGTTCATCTCTCTGATCGTCGGATTCCTCGTCGGCGGCGCCATGGGCGTCCTGCTCGAGGTCACGCTCATCCAGCGCATGTATCACCGGCCGTTGGACACACTGCTCGTCACCTTCGGTGTCGGTCTGGTTCTCCAGCAGCTCGCCCGCGACATCTTCGGCGCTCCGGCCGTCAACGTCGTCTCCCCCGGCTGGTTGTCCGGCGGTGTCGACATCCTCGGAGCCGTCGTCCCCAAGACGAGGATCTTCATTCTCGTTCTCGCCGTACTCTGCGTTCTCGCACTGTCGTTCGCGCTCAAGACGACACCGATGGGTCGACGCATCCGCGCGGTCGTGCAGAACCGCGATCTCGCCGAGACGTCGGGTATCTCGTCCCGCAAGACCGACATCTCGACGTTCTTCATCGGGTCCGGCCTCGCCGGCGTCGCCGGTGTGGCGTTGACGCTGATCGGCTCCACCAGTTCCACCGTCGGGCAGAGCTATCTGATCGACGCGTTCCTGGTGGTCGTCGTCGGCGGCCTCGGCCAGATCAAGGGCGCGGTGATCGCCGCGTTCACACTCGGCATCGTCAACTCGTTCATCGAGTACAACACGACGGCGTCCATTGCCAAGGTCATTCTGTTCGTCCTCATCGTGATCTTCCTCCAAGCCCGCCCGCAGGGTCTGTTCGCGGTCAAGACAAGGAGTTTGGTGTGAAAACCTTCGTCGCGAAACGTGGAGCATGGCTGGGTTTCGCCATCGCCGCGATCCTCCTGTTCGCCGTCGCACCGGCTGTTCTGAGCGAGTTCAGGCTCAATCTTCTCGGCAAGTTCATCTGCTACGCCATCGTTGCGGTAGGCATCGGATTGGCATGGGGCCGAGGCGGAATGCTCACCCTCGGTCAGGGTGTGTTCTTCGGGCTCGGTGCGTACATCATGGCGATGCACCTCAAGATCTCCGACGCCGACATCCGCGGCGACGCGGTCCCGGACTTCATGTCCATCGCCGGTATTCGCGAGCTACCGTCGTACTGGGTTCCGTTCCAGTCTCCGCTCGTCACGATCCTCGGAATCCTGTTCATCCCGGCTTTCGTCGCACTCGTCCTCGGTCTCGGCGTCTTCAAGCGTCGGGTCAAGGGTGCGTACTTCGCCATCCTCAGTCAGGCGCTGGCCGCTGCGTTCGCCATCCTGCTGATCGGTCAGCAGAGCACGGGCGGGTCCAACGGGCTCAACCGATTCCGCACGTTCTTCGGTTTCAACCTGAACGACCCCGCCAACAAGCAGATGCTCTTCTTCATCGCGGCAGGTGTTCTGCTCGCGGTCGTCGCCATCACTCGTCAGCTGATGTACTCGCGGTACGGTGAGCTGCTCGTCGCCGTTCGCGACCAGGAGGAGCGCGTCCGCTTCCTCGGATACGACCCGGCGAACATCAAGATCGTCGCGTACGTCGCAGCCGCGTTCTTCGCCGGCCTCGCCGGAGCCCTGTTCGTGCCCATCGTCGGGATCGTCTCACCCAACGACGTCGGCATCGTCCCGTCCATCGCCTTCCTCATCGGCGTTGCGATCGGCGGACGCACCACACTCCTGGGGCCGGTGCTGGGCGCGCTCGGCGTCGCGTGGGCTCAGACCACACTCTCGGAGCAGTTCCCGTCCGGGTGGACCTACGCACAGGGATTGCTGTTCGTCGTCGTCGTCGGATTCTTCCCAGCGGGTGTGGCGGGACTGTTCGCACTCCGGAAACGAAAGAAGGCAGGTGACGACGTGGTCACCGTCGACACCGTGGAGAAGGAGCTCGTCAAATGATCCACGTGGAGGGGCATCAGCCCACGTTCGGTGGCAACGCAGGCATGTCGAGCCAGTACCTCGAAGTCCGCGGTCTCACCGTCAGTTTCGACGGCTTCAAGGCCAACACCGACGTGAATCTCACTCTCATGCAGGGTGATCTCCGATTTCTCATCGGCCCGAACGGTGCAGGCAAGACGACGCTGATCGACGCCATCACCGGACTCGTCCCGGCTACGGGATCGGTCACCAAGTCCGGCGTCGAACTGCTCGGCAAGAAGGTGCACCAGATCGCGCGGCTCGGCGTCGGTCGAACGTTTCAGACCGCCAGCATCTTCGAGCAGCTCACCGTGTTGCAGAACCTCGACATCGCAGCGGGATCGGGACGCACGTGGTCGACGATGCTGCGTAAACGCAAGACGGTGTCGGACGAGATCGAGGAGGCGCTCGAGACGATCGGTCTGAAGGCACACCGGGACAAGCCGGCGGGCATTCTCGCGCACGGCCAGAAGCAGTGGCTCGAGATCGGAATGTTGTTGGTGCAGAACGCCGATGTGCTTCTGCTCGACGAGCCCGTTGCCGGTATGAGTCACGAGGAGCGGGAGGAGACAGGTGAACTGCTGCGCCGCATCGGCGGTGAGCGCACGGTCGTCGTCGTCGAGCACGACATGGACTTCATGCGCGCGTTCGCGACGTCGGTGACGGTCCTCGCCGGAGGCCGAATCCTGTCGGAGGGAACCGTCGCCGAGGTCCAGGCCGACCCGAAGGTCCAGGAGGTGTATCTCGGTACCGCAGCGGCGGGCGAGGAACTCGATCAGATCGCAGAAGAAGGAGACAGTCATGCTTGAGCTGATCGACGTACGCACCGGGTACGGCCGGAGCGAGGTCATCCACGGTGCGTCGCTCACCGTTCCGGCCGACGGCGTCGCCGCCGTCATGGGACACAACGGTGCAGGGAAGACGACGCTGCTCCGCGCCGCTGTCGGACTGCTGAAGGTCACCTCGGGCAAGGTCATGTTCGACGGTGAGGACGTCAGCGCGCTACGCCCGAGTGCCCGCGTCGCGCGTGGTCTCGCCTACGTCCCCCAGGGGCAACAGTCCTTCGGGCAGTTGACGACGGCCGAGAACCTGCAGGTCGTCGCCGACGGCCGTAAACGCGGAAAAGCGCTGATCGACGAGGCCCTCGACCTCTTCCCCGCGTTGAAGGAGCTCCTCACCCGTCGTGCCGGACTGTTGTCCGGCGGGCAGCGTCAGCAGTTGGCGATCGCCCGGGCACTCATCACCGAACCGAAGATGCTGATTCTCGACGAGCCCACCGAGGGCATTCAGCCGTCGGTCGTCGCCGAGATCGAGCGCACCATCCTGGATCTGACCCGGCGCGGCGGTCTCGGTGTCCTGTTGGTGGAGCAGCACATCGGCTTCGCTCTGGAATCCGCACAGAACTACTACATTCTCGAGGCCGGCCGAATCACGTCGAGCGGCACCGGCGGGGCCGATTCGGAAGCCGACGTTCGTGCAGCGATGGCGATCTGAGCGGCGACCACGAACATGACAGATGTGCCCTACACCGCGATCAGCGGCGGAGGACCTCTGCGCGAACAGGTGTACGTCGCGCTCCGCCAGGATCTGATGGCGGGAGTGTTCGATCCGACGACACGCCTCGGCGAGGAGAAACTCGCCGAGGCGTACGGGGTGTCGCGCACGCCCGTCCGAGAAGCGATGGCGCGTCTTCTCGCCGACGGGTTGGTGCAGCGACTCGACGCGGGCCTCTTTCCGTACCGGCCACGTCTCGACGATCTGGCCGACCTCTACGAACTCCGCACGACATTGGAGCTCCGAGGAATCGACCGGGTCGACACCCAGCCGCACGACGCCACCGCGGTCCGCGAGGTCCTGAACGACTGGACGCAGGCGAGGTCGTCGCTTCCGCACCCGGACGCGGACTTCGTCGCGCGGGACGAATGGTTCCACGTGACGCTGCTGGCGGCGTCGGGCAATCCTGCGTTGGCCGAGGCTCTTCGTGCGGTGAACGCACGGATACGACCGGTGCGGATGTTCGATTCCCTGACTCGGGAGCGCATCGCGTCCACCGTCGACGAACACGTTGCCATCTGTGCGGCCGTCGTGGAGGGGGATCTCGCTGCGGCACGCGCGTTGCTGCTGGCGCACATCGACCTCGCGCAGCGGATCGTCATCGACCGAGCAACTCAGGCTCTGTCGATGGCGAAGATCGCACTGGCAGTGCAGAATTGAAGCTCTGACGGCGTCATGCACCGACGGCGCGCTGCGGAACGCCTGAGTAGTCGCTGAGCGGACGGATGAGCGCATTGGATGCACCCTGCTCGATGATGTGGGCCGTCCAACCGGTGATTCGGCTCATCACGAAGATCGGGGTGAAGACGTCGATGTCGAAGCCCATCAGGTAGTACGTCGGCCCGGTGGGGAAGTCGAGGTTCGGCTCGATCGAGGTCTCCTCGTTCATCGTGCGTTCGAGTACGTCGTACATCCGTACCCATTTGCGGCCGTTCGTTGCTTCGGCCACGTCCTGGAAGGCTGCTCGCATCGTCGGCACCCGCGAGTCGCCGTTCTTGTAGACACGGTGCCCGAAGCCCATCACTTTCTCCTTGGCCGCGAGCTTGTCCAGGAGCCACTGCCTCGCCAGGTGCGGTTCGCCGATGTCGAGCATGGCGTGCATGACCGCTTCGTTGGCCCCGCCGTGCAACGTTCCCTTCAGTGCGCCTATCGCCGCGGTGACGGCACTGTAGATGTCCGACAGTGTCGAGGTCACGACTCGGGCTGCGAACGTCGACGCGTTGAAGCTGTGCTCCGCGTACAGGATCAGTGACACCTCGAACGCCTCGACGATCTTCGGGTCGGGCACGCTCCCGAAGCACATGTTCAGGAAGTTCTCGGCGAACCCCAGGTGGGTGTGCGGTGCGATCGGATCGAGGCCGCGTCGACGACGGTGATCCGCGGCGACGATGGTCGGTAGTACGGCGGTCATCCGAAGCGCCTTGTTCAGGTTCGCCGACGCCGAATTGTCCTCTTCCGCCGGGTCTTCCGCGCCCAGATAACTGATCGCGGTGCGCACGACGTCCATCGGGTGGCAGTTGTCCGGCATCTTCGCCACCAGCGACAACAACGATCGGTCGGCGCGGCGGTGAGCCCGCTCTCGCTGCGAGAACAGCTCGAGTTGCGGGTTCGTCGGTAGCTCGCCGTTCCACAGCAGGTACGCCACTTCCTCGAAGCTGCAGTGCTCCGCGAGGTCCTGCACGGCGTACCCGCGGTAGGTCAGGGAGTTGGTCTCCGGGACCACCTTGGAGATGGCCGTCGTGTCGACGACCACTCCGGCCAGGCCTTTGTGGATCGTCTTCGTCTCGGCCAGGGCAGCTCTCGTTGTCGGATAGGTCATCTCGCGTCCCTCGTGTAGGTGAAGATCCCTCGATCGAATCGGTTGTACTGGTCGTACTCGAGCAGTTCGTAGAGGCGGCTGCGGTGTTGCATGCGGTCCAGGTCGGCGGCTTGTGTTCCGGTGGAGGCGATCTCACGTAGCCCGTTCTCGACGGCGAACATCGCCAGCCGCAGCGTCGTGACCGGGTAGATGACCGCGTTGTACCCCAGGTCCTGGAGTACGTGTGCCGGTATCAGCTCGGATTTGCCGAATTCGGTCATGTTGGCGAGCAACGGCGTGGTGACGGCACCGCGGAACGCGGCGAACTCGGCCTCGTCGGCCAATGCTTCGGTGAAGATGAGGTCGGCCCCGGCGTCGGCGTATGCCTTCGCCCGCGCGATCGCAGCGTCGATTCCCTCGATCGCGCGCGCGTCGGTGCGCGCGCAGATCACGAAGTTCGGGTCGCGCCGCGCAGACACCGCGGCCCGGATGCGCTGCACCATCGTCTCGGTGTCGACGACGGCTTTGCCGTCCAGGTGGCCACAGCGCTTGGGATTGACCTGGTCCTCGAGGTGGCAGCCGGCGATGCCTGCATCCTCGAGCATCGTGACGGTGCGTGCGGCGCTCATCGGTTCACCGAAGCCCGTGTCGGCGTCGATCAACACCGGCAGGTCGGTCACGCGTGCGATCTGCTGTCCTCGGCCAGCGACCTCGCTCAGTGTCGTCAGTCCGATGTCGGGCAGTCCGAGGTCCGCGGACAGCACTGCACCGGAGACGTACACACCCTCGAACCCGATCTCCTGCACCAGTTTCGCGACGAGAGGCGAGAAGGCACCGGGCAATCGCTGGATCGTGCCCGAGGCGAGACCGGCGCGAAACGCCGCCCGCTTGTCCGACGCCGACGTCGATGCGGCAATGAGGCCGGTCATCGGAAGATGCCCTTCGGGGTCTTCGGCGCCCGGGCCAGCACGTCGCCGCCGACCGTGAACGTGAGTCGGTCGAGCTCCCCGGCCGCCAGCGTCGGCGCGTTCTGCGCAGCGGTGAGGAAGCGGTCCTGCTCGTCGGGAGCCACGATCCCGTCGGCGAGCGTCCTGAACTTGTCGATGTACTGCTCACGAGCGAACGGCCGGGCGCCCAGCGGATGGGCGTCGGCGACCGCGAGTTCGTCGACGATGACGGTCCCGTCCTTCAGCGTGATCTCGGCACGAGCGCCGAAAGCCTTCTCGTCCGGGTCGGTCGAGTGGTACCGGCGGGTCCACTCCGGATCCTCCGCCGTCGAGATCTTGTTCCACAGTGCGATGGTCGCCGGTCGCTGCGCACGCTCGGGAGCGTAGGACCG
The DNA here is from genome assembly GCF_002259415.1 of Rhodococcus sp. 14-2470-1b. GTDB lineage: Bacteria > Actinomycetota > Actinomycetes > Mycobacteriales > Mycobacteriaceae > Rhodococcoides. Next base: position 253,929 of record NZ_NPFY01000019.1, on the reverse strand, counting down.
CTCGTGGTGCCACTCGCCGTCTTCGAGCGCCACGGCGAAGATGTACATCACCGAGTGGTCGAGCGTCTCCCGGGATGCTGTGGGATCGAACTTCTGCGGATCGTTCGACCCGGTGCCGATGACGTAGTGCGTGTGGTGACTGGTGTGCAGCACGATCGTCTCGATCCGGTCGAGATCGTCGATGCGAGAGCGCATTCGGCGGGCCAGGTCGATCGGCGCCTGACTCTGGTACTCGGCCGAGTGCTCCTTGGTGTAGCTGTCGAGAATCGCGCGCTTGGCCTCGCCCGGTCCGGGCAACGGCACCTGATATTCGGCGTCGGGTCCACCGAGAAGCCATGCGATGACGCCGTCCTCGCCCTCCCAGATCGGCGACGGTGCCCCCTCGCCGCGCAGCGCCCGGTCGACGGCTTCGACGGCGACCTTTCCGGCCAGAGCCGGCGCGTACGCCTTCCAACTCGAGATTGCGCCCTTACGTGACTGACGGGTAGCGGTCGTGGTGTGCAGTGCCTGGCCGACGGCTTGGTAGATGGTCTCGGTGTCGAGTCCGAGGAGCGTTCCGATACCCGCTGCTGCCGACGGCCCGAGGTGGGCGACGTGATCGATCTTGTGTTCGTGCAACGAGATCGCTCGTACGAGGTCGATCTGGATCTCGTAGCCGGTGGCGAGTCCGCGGATCAGGTCTCGGCCGGAGCACCCGGAATGCTGGGCGACGGCGAGGATCGGCGGAATGTTGTCGCCGGGGTGCGAGTACTCCGCCGCGAGGAACGTGTCGTGGAAGTCGAGTTCACGCACGGCGACGCCGTTGGCCCAGGCCGCCCACTCCGGTGAGAACGTGCCGGGTACGCCGAACACGGTCGCACCGGGGCTGTACGGATGCGCCTGCGCTTGGGTGCGCGCACTCGTGACCGGTCGACGCACCAGGGAGGCCGCGGCCACCGACGCGTTGTCGATGATGCGGTTCACGATCATGTCGGTCGTGTCCTCGGGTACCGGGACGGCATCGGCCGCCACCTCCGCGACTTTCCACGCCAGGTGCTCGGACCGGGGGAAGTCCTCGGCGGATCGACGGGTACGTACCAGATGGGTCTTCACTGACTGGTCCTCTTCTGCTGTGCGGTCACGCTTCTTTTGCAAACGTACGCACCTGGCCTCACCTGCGAAAGGTGTGGCCCGTGCCTATTTTTGCGATGCGCAGGGTGCAAATTTGCGAATGTTGCGAATGCCCGTCGGATACTGTCTCCAGCACGAGGAGGTCGCAGTGCAGAAGATCTACGCCGGCAGTCGCCTGCGACGGTTGCGCGCCGACCGCGGGTTGACTCAGCTCGCCCTGGCCAGGACGCTCGAGCTGTCGCCGAGTTATCTGAATCAGCTCGAGAACGATCAGCGTCCACTCACCGTGCCGGTCCTGCTGCGCCTGAACAGCACGTTCGACCTGGATCCCACGTTCTTCGCCACCGACACCGACGCCAGGTTGGTCGCCGATCTGCACGACGTGCTCGCCGAGACCTCGGACGACGGTGAAGTCTCCATGTCGGAAGTGCAGGAGTTGGTGTCGCGGATGCCGGACATCGGCCGCACACTCGTCGGTCTGCATCGGCGGTTGCACGCCACGACGGATCGATTGGAACGTCTCACCGCGGGTGTCGACGGCCGCGGCACCGATCTGCCCGTCGACGGTTCGCCGATGCCCTACGAGGAGGTGCGCGATTTCTTCTACGATCGGCGCAATCACATACCGGAGCTGGACCTCGCGGCCGAAAAATTGTTCGCACGCGAGGGTTTGACCATCGGCGCTCTCGATCTACAGCTGGCCCGTGTCATCGAGGCGAACTACGGCGTCACCGTCGACATCGAGGACGACGGCGATGGACGGCTGGGACCCAAAGGACGGCTGGGCCCCAAGGAACAGCTGGGCCTCAAACAGCTGGGCCCCAAGCGCATCTACTCGCAGGGAAGGCTCACTCTCGCCAGGCGATTGACCGCGGGCCAGCGGGCGTACCAGATCGCTACTCAACTGGCGTTTCTGTCGCAGGCAACGATGATCGATGCTCTCGTCGACGCCGATTCGTCGTTGAGCGCACCCGCACGCGAGCTCGCCCGAGTGGGTCTCGCCCATTACTTCGCAGGTGCGCTCCTGCTCCCCTACGAGACTTTTCTGGACGCGGCGGAGTCGGTGCGCTACGACATCGAGTTGCTGTCGCTGACGTTCGAAGTGGGATTCGAGACCGTCTGCCATCGACTCTCGACTCTGCAACGACGCGGCGCCAAAGGCATCCCGTTCTTCTTCGTCCGCACCGATCGCGCCGGGAACATCTCGAAGCGCCAGTCCGCTACCGCATTTCACTTCTCCCGGGTCGGCGGAAGCTGCCCGCTGTGGGTGGTTCACGACGCGTTCGCGGCGTCCGGGAGAATTCTCACCCAGGTCGCGACGATGCCCGACGATCGCAGTTATCTGTGGATCGCCCGCACCACCGAGAGCGGTGGGCTCGGGTTTCGCTCACCCCGCAAGCACTTCGCCATCGGGCTCGGCTGCGACATCGCGTACGCGAGCCGAGTCGTCTACGCGGACGGGTTGCCGCTGGACTCCGGTGCCGCCGCGGTGCCCATCGGCCCGGGATGCAAGGTGTGCGAACGCACCTCGTGCGCGCAGCGGGCGTTCCCACAGCTGGGGCGGCAGGTCCACGTCGACGAGAACGTCGACACCGACCTGCCGTACCCCTACACGTGATACGTCTCAGTTCGGCTGCGAGAGAATGCGTTCGATGTCGTCGAGGACTGCTTGCCCGCCCTTCGGTCCGACTCCGGTGATCCAGTAGGACTGATCGACGGCCTGCGGGTTCGGCAGGGCTCCCGGGTTCGCCGTGATCGCGGCGGGGATCGCCGCCGGGTCGGACGGATCGGTTGCGGTGACGACGATGACGTCGGCGCGCGCCTCGGTGACGAGCTCGGGAGACAGGTCGACGGAGATCTCGTCGGCCCATTCCGGCCGCGGCGGTGTGGTGAAGCCTGCGCATTCCAGCGTGCTGCCGGCGAAGGACAGCGGACCGTACAGCGTGAGCACGTCGTCTCGAGGCCGGATCAACTGCGCGGTGCGACCTTCGGTGTCGAATCGAGTTGCGATGTCGGAGCAGCGGTCTCGATATTCCCCGAGCAGGGCCTGCGCGTCGACCTCTCTACCCAGCGTACGACCGACGAAGTCGACGTTGTCCTGCCACGGATCGGACTGCGAGGCCATGAACACCGTCGGCGCGATGGCCGCGAGTTGGTCGTAGTACTCGGAATGCCTCGTCTCGGTCCCGAGGATGAGATCCGGCTTCAACGCAGCGATGGATTCGATCCTCGGCTCGGCGACGGTCCCGACCGTCTCGATCGACGCAGCCTCGTCGCCCAGATATGCCGGGACACCGGTCGCTTCGCTGAGAACTGCGGTGCCGACCGGGACGACACCGAGCGCGACGGACGTATCCAACTCGACCGGCTCCAACGTCACGATGCGCATCGGACTGTTCGGAACCTCGACGTTGCCGCGAACGGTCTCGACGGTCCGCGTGCCCTGCTCGTCGGCGCTGCCGCTGGACTCGCTCGCCGATCCCCCGCCGCCCGACGAGCACGCGACGAGGCCGAAGGCCAGTATTCCGACCGCTACCGCCACGCCGCGGTAATCAGACCTCGACATCGTGCATTCCTCCGTACCTCGATGAGTGAAAGTTCAATGAAGGTTAGCCTGTCTTGCGTAGCCGATGGGCAGACCATGTAGCCCGTTTTACTGATACTTTGGACTGCGAATCTTCGACGCTGGGAGAACCGCTTGACTGCCGCACCGGACCGCACCCGTATCGAGTTTCCGGACATCAGCTCGCGAGCGTGGGAACACCCCTCGGACAGGGCCGCGCTCGTGACCCTGCGCAGCTTGAAGGGTTTCGACACCGTGCTCCGCACCCTCTCCGGGCTGCTCAGGGAACGCCAGCACCGGCTGATGTACCTCGCCACGGCCGTACGCGTCGACGACAAGCAGTTCAAGGATCTGAACGATCTTCGCTCCGACTGCGTGAGCATTCTCGGCGCGGATCAGACGCCCGAACTGTTCGTCATGCAGTCGCCCGTGGTCAACGCGTTCACGATCGGAATGGACCGCCCGTTCATCGTCGTGACCACCGGCCTGCTGGACATCATGACGTACGAGGAACAGAGATTCATCGTCGGTCACGAGCTGGGGCACGCACTGTCCGGACACGCCGTCTACCGCACCGTTCTGATGCACCTCATGCGTCTCGCCGGAACCATCGGCTGGATACCCGTCGGCGGCTGGGCCCTGCGGGCGATCATCGCAGGCTTGATGGAATGGCAACGCAAATCCGAACTTTCGGGTGACCGCGCCGGGCTCCTCTGCGGCCAGGACGTCCACACCGCCATCCGCGTGCAACTCAAGCTGGCAGGCGGTGCCCGCATCAGCGAAATCGACGTCGACGCGTTCCTTGCGCAGGCCGCCGAGTACGAGTCCAGCGGCGACCTACGCGACGGCGTCCTCAAACTCCTCAACATCGAGCTGCTGTCCCACCCGTTCTCGGTTCTCCGCGCAGCGGAGCTGAAGAAGTGGGTGGACAGCGGAGAGTACGCCGCCGTGCTCCGCGGTGAATACCCGCTCAAATCTCAGGACCACCGAGCCAAGGCGTCGGAGGAATTCAAGAACGCGGCAAGAACCTACAAGCAGAACTTCGACGAGTCGGAAGACCCCTTGATCAAGACGATCCGCGATCTCGGTGGTGGCTTCACCGGCGCCGTCGATGCCGTCGGAAACGGAATCGGCGACGTGGCGTCGGACATCAAGGAACGCTTCGACCATTGGCGGAAGTCCTGACTCGTTCCACGCCGACGACTCGCGTTACCTGGTGCGGGGTGGGGGTCGGGCGGTAGCGTCGGTCCGGTGACGACACCCCGCCTCTCCACACCTCGAATTCCGACAGGCACGTTCAAGGAGCTGGGCCCGATCAACTGGGCGTTGTGTCGGATTCTCTCGAAAGTCGCAGGCACACCCAACGCTCACCTGTTCAGCACTCTCGGCCGCAACAAAGGCCTGTTCCGGGGATGGCTGTTCTTCAGCGGGCGCTTGATGCCGGGTGGCCGCATCTCGAAGAAGGAAACCGAACTGGTCATCAACCGCGTCGCTCACCTACGGGACTGCGGATACGAGATGGACCACCACAGCCGCATCGGACGCCGATTCGGCGTGACGAAAGAGCTTCTCGCACAGGTGAAAGAGGGGCCTGAGTCCCCGGGTCTGACCCCCCGGTACCGAACCATCCTCACGGCAACCGACGAACTCCTGAAGACCAAGAACCTGTCCGACCCGACCTGGACCGTCCTGGCCCAGGAATTCGACGAACGCCAACTCATCGAATTCCTGTTGTTGGTAAGCCAATACGACGGCTTGGCCACCACCATCGGCACCCTTCGCATCGAGCGCGATTTCTGAGCTTTCGCCCAGGGAGCACCCGACCGAAAAACGAGAACATCCGCCCACGGCCGAGGCTGTGGGCGGATGTTCTTCGGTGAACGCTGGATCAGAAGTTGATCATGTGTCCGGCGAGGCCGTGGATGGCTTCCTGCAGTGCTTCCGACAGGGTCGGGTGCGTGTGCACGTTGCGAGCCAACTCGTTGACCGTCAGGTCCCACTTCTGCGCGAGCGTCAGTTCCGGCAGCAGCTCGGAAACGTCGGGGCCGATGAGGTGGCCACCGAGCAGCTCGCCGTGCTCGGTGTCGGCGATGAGCTTGACGAAGCCGGTGGCGTCGCCGAGACCGTGTGCCTTGCCGTTGGCTGCGAACGGGAAGTTCGCCACCTTGATGTCCGAGCCACGAGCCTGAGCCTCTTCACGGGCCTGGTCTTCGGTGAGACCGAAGCTGGCGACCTGAGGCTGGCAGAACGTCGCGCGCGGCATCATGCGGTAATCGTCGATCGGGAGTGTCTCGGCACCGCCGATGGTCTCCGCAGCGACGACGGCCTGAGCTTCCGCCACGTGTGCGAGCTGCAGCTTCGCGGTCACGTCGCCGATGGCGTAGATGTGCGGGACGTTGGTCTGCATCGTGTTGGTGATGCCGATGGCGCCGCGGTCGGTGAGCTCGACGCCGGTCTTCTCGAGGCCGAAGCCTTCGACGCGGGGTGCGAAGCCGACGGACTGCATGACCTTGTCGACGGTGAAGGTTTCGCTCTCACCGGACTTGTTGTGCTTGATCTCGACGGTGACCTTGGAGCCGTCGTCGTCGATGCTCTGCACTCCCGCGCCGGTGATGACCTTGACGCCCAGCTTCTTGTACTGCTTCTCGATTTCCTTCGAGACGTCCTTGTCCTCGTTCGGCAGCGCGCGATCGAGGTACTCGACGATGGTGACGTCGACACCGTAGTTCTTGAGGACGTAGCCGAACTCCATGCCGATGGCGCCCGCGCCGACGATGAGGATGGAGCCCGGGAGCTCCTTCGTCATGATCTGCTCTTCGTACGTCACGACGTTCTTGCTCAGCTCGGTACCGGGCAGCAACTTGGTGGTGCTGCCGGTCGAGATGATGGCATTGTCGAACGTGATGGTCTCGGTGCCGCCCTTGGTGAGCTCGACCTCGATGGTGTTGGCGTCGGTGAACGTGCCCTTGCCGTCGTACTCGGGGATCTTGTTCTTCTTCATCAAGAAGTGGATTCCCTTGACGCGGCCCTCGGCAACCTTGCGGCTGCGATCGAACGCTGCGCCGAAGTCGAAGGACGCTTCACCGGAGATGCCGAACAGCTTCGCCTCTTTGGTGAAGAGGTGCGCCAGCTCGGCGTTACGGAGAAGAGCCTTCGAGGGGATGCAGCCGACGTTCAGGCAGACACCGCCCCAGTACTTCTGCTCGATGATGGCAGTGCTCAGTCCGAGTTGTGCCGCGCGGATAGCAGCGACGTACCCACCGGGACCGGCTCCGAGGACAACGACGTCATAGTGTGAGGTCACGATTCCCCAGGATAGTCCCGTCGTGTATCACTGTCTCCAGACGGTCCGGTTACCGGCCGGTAGCACGGCTCCGGACGGCAACCCGCGCAAAGTTTCCTCCGTACACGGCGGCGATCGACGCCTCGTCGAACCCTCGATCACGCAACACAGCAGGCAGCGTCACGACGTCCTCCGGCGGCACCCACTGCAGCATCCCGTACTTGGTGTACTCCTCCGAGAACGCCTCGGGATGCGTCGCGAGTTCCAGATTGAAATCCTCGTGATCGAACGAGTAGTCCGAGCCGATTCCGATGTGGTCGATACCGAGCAGGTCGACGCCGTACTCGATGTGGTCGGCCATGGCCCGGACTCGCTGCGCACCCTCGTCCCGTCCGTTCGGTCCGAGAAAGATGCCGACGCCGTTGATGCCGACGACTCCTCCGGTCCGAGCGCATTCGACTGCCTGTTCGTCGGTGATGTTGCGCGGATGCTCCCAGAGCGCAGAGAAGTTCGAATGGCTGTAGATCATCGGAACCTGCGTCGCCGACGCCAGGTCGAGGCCGGTTCGCGTCGAACAGTGCGAGCCGTCGACCACCATGCCGACACGGTTCATCTCCGCGACGAGGTCGCGTCCGTAGCCGGTGAGGCCGGTGTCGTCGGCGTCGAGGCATCCGCAGCCTGCCGCGTTGGCCCAGTTGTACGACGGAAGCATCGATCGGACACCGAGGCGGTGGAAGTGCGCGACGTTGTCGAGGTCCCCTTCGAGCGGACCGGAATCCTCCAGGTCGAAGGCGAGCGTGATCAGGTTGTCGTCGGGCACCTCGTCGACCATTCGAAATCGACCGTCCAACAGCGCTTTACGACGAAAATCCTCGGCCAATGCCGTCGCGACGGCATACGAGTGCGGCGAGAACCCGACGTTCACCGACACGTACGAACCGAGCGGATACCGTGCGACCTCCGCGATGTCGGCGCCACTTCCATCCGACGAGGCGGTCACCAGAGGCAGACAGCAGTGCTGTTCCCACAGCTTCGCATCCCGCACGTTCATACAGACGCGCCCCCTTTCAGGATCAACACCACCGATACCAGTCCGAGCACCAGGCAGACGATCGCAGAACTGTGCTTCACGAGCCATTCTCGCCAGGACTGCTGGACGGCAGCGGAGTTGCGGCCCGACCTCGCCAGCACCACGAGAGGAGTGACGACCCCGAGCGTCGCGACCACGACCCACACCACCGCAGCGGCGACGGCTTCCGCGCCGTGCAACTCCCACAGCGACAGTTCGGCCACGGCCACCGTCACCAGCATGTAATTGGGCACCCACAAGCCCAGCACGAACGCCGCGATCACCGACAGCCGATCGAGACCTCTCAGCCACTTCGGTGTCTGCCCCGCCGTGCGCCGCCCACGGATCCACAGGACCAGGACAGACAACGCCAGGACGAGGCCGACGGCGAGCTCGAACCAGGCAAGGGCGTGAGACGTCGACTTCGCCCGCGGCCCCGGCGGCAGCAGAGTTGCCGCGAGGACCATCACGACGGCGAGGGCGAGGACGTACCCGAGGACGTACGCGACAAGCTTTCTCGGACCGTTGTCGGTGGCCGCGAGCAGAAACGCGGGCACCACCGACCACGGCCACACCATGACGACAAGACCCACGAGTGCGAACGTCAGCGCATGGCCGGCCATGACCTACGGACAGTACTCGCAGACGGTAGAAATGGTGCATGAGCAACGCGATCGATCCGTACCTCTGGCTCGAAGAAGTCACCGCCGACGAGGCCCTCGACTGGGTCCGCACTCGCAACGCCGCGACCACTGCAGCACTCGCCGGAGACGAGTTCGACGCCACCGAAGCGCGGATCCTCGAGGTCCTGGACACCGACGCGCGGATTCCGTACGCGCGCCGGCGCGGCGAGTTCCTCTACAACTTCTGGCGCGACGCATCCCACGTCCGAGGCATCTGGCGTCGCACGACCATGGACGACTATCGCAAGGACGAGCCCGAGTGGGACGTCCTCCTCGATCTCGACGCCGTCGCCGCCGCGGAGGGCGAGAACTGGGTGTGGAGCGGCGCGCAGGTTCTGCGTCCCGATCAGAAGACCGCGCTGGTGACGATGTCCCGGGGCGGCGCCGACGCCACCGTCGTGCGCGAGTTCGATCTGGAGTCGAGGAGTTTTCGCGGCGACGGGTTCTTCGTTCCGGAGGCCAAGACCGACGTCGGGTACATCGACGCGGACACCGTCTACGTCGGAACCGATTTCGGCGACGGTTCCCTGACCGATTCGGGCTATCCGCGGATCGCCAAGCGCTGGCACCGTGGCACTCCCCTGGCCGAGGCGACGACGGTCTTCGAGGGCGAGGCGTCGGACATCTCGATCTCGGCGTGGCACGACAGAACGCCCGGTTTCGAACGCGACTTCGTTCAGCGTGCCACCGACTTCTACAACGCGGAGCTGTACCTCCTCGAGGGGGACGCACTCACGCTCGTCGAGACCCCGACCGACGCAACCACTTCGGTGCACAAGCAGTGGCTTCTGATCCGCACGATGACCGCGTGGACCGTCGGCGACGTGACGTACCCGTCGGGCGCGTTGCTCGCCACGAACTTCGACGACTTCGTCGGTGGCAGCCGCGACATCACGGTCCTCTTCCGGCCCGACGCCCATCGGTCGTTGCATCAGTGGGCATGGACCGAGAACCACCTGCTCGTCGTCACCCTCGTCGACGTCGCCACCGAAATCGGCATCTACACCCCGAGCGCCGACGGATGGAGCAACACGCCACTCACCGGCCTGCCGGAGCTGACGTCGATCGAGATCGTCGGCACCGACGGCGAAGAGAACGGCGACGAGTTCTTCCTGTCGTCGAGCGGATATCTGACGCCCGCCACGCTGCTGTTCGGAACCGTCGGCGGCGACGTCGAGGCCCTCAAGCAGGCCCCGTCCTTCTTCGACACCGACGGCCTGACCGTCGCACAGCACTTCGCCACGTCCCTCGACGGCACCGCGATCCCCTACTTCGTCGTCCGGAAGGAGCCCACCGACGGCTCACCGGCCCCGACCCTGCTGTACGGCTACGGCGGCTTCGAGATCTCGCTGACCCCGTCGTACAGCGGAGCCACCGGACTGGCCTGGCTGGAGAAGGGCGGGACCTACGTCGTCGCCAACATCCGCGGCGGTGGTGAGTACGGCCCGGACTGGCACACACAGGTCCTCCGCGCGGGACGCCACAAGGTGCACGAGGACTTCGCAGCGGTGGCTCGCGACCTCGTCGACCGGGGTATAACGACGCCGAATCAGCTGGGCGCGCAGGGCGGAAGCAACGGCGGCCTGCTGATGGGCATCATGATCACCAAGTACCCCGAGTTGTTCGGTGCGATCGTCTGCCAGGTTCCGCTTCTCGACATGAAGCGCTACCACCTGTTGCTGGCCGGGGCGTCGTGGGTCGCGGAGTACGGAAACCCCGACGACCCGGACGAGTGGGCGTTCATTGCCGAGTACTCGCCGTATCAGAACATCGTGTCACCCACCGAGAAGAAGTACCCACCCATCCTGATCGCCACCTCCACCCGCGACGACCGAGTCCATCCGGGTCACGCCCGCAAGATGGCGGCTCGGCTCGAAGAAGCAGGGCACACCGTCAGCTACTTCGAGAACATCGAAGGCGGGCACGGCGGCGCAGCCGACAACGCGCAACTCGCGTTCAAGACCGCGCTGACGTACCAGTTCCTGTGGAACACCCTCAGCGACTGAACCAAGCCTCGATCTCCGCGACGACCGTCGCCGGCTGTCGAATCCATTCGTTGTGTCCGCGCGGCGACGAGAGGTGCCGTGTGGTGATCTCCGCGCGCGGGAACTTCTTCAACAGGTTGGCCATCGACGCGCGCGGTGCGAGGTCGTCACCGGCGAGCGTGACCGCGAGGATCGGGAGCGTCAACCGAGCGATGCGTTCCTCGTAGTCGATGTCCGCGCCGGTCGGTTCGATCCGCCCGGTGCGGGCGAACCTCGACCAGTCCTCGATGAGTACTTTCGATTGGCGTCCGAACCCGCCGACGTCGATGCGATCACCGGGCCAGAACCCGGCGATATTGCTGGTCAACGACATCGCCGCTGCGCCGAGGAACAGCGACGCCCCGCGGGCCACACCGAACCCGCGATGGAACGGCGAACCGGACGCGACCAGGATCAACCCGCCGAGCCGTCCCCGAATCCTCGACGCGTACAGGGAACTGAGCTGGCCACCCATGCTGTGACCGAGCGCGTACGGCGTGGCGTCGGGAAACCGTTCGCGGACCACCTCGAAGATTGCGGGAAAATCCACCGAGACGAGCTCCTGATAGCCGTACGTGCTGACCCCGCTCGGCTTCGGTCTGCTGTCTCCCTGTCCTCGGAGGTCCGCCGTCGCGACGTGGAATCCCCGTTCCGCGAGAGCCTGCGCGAACAGCGCGTAGTACCCACCGGGGATGCCGAGGCCAGGCACCACGACGATGACCGGCAGGTCGGACCTCGGAGTCTCGGCTTCGAACAAGCGAACAGGGACGCTCGTCCCGTCGGGCATCTGAATCGGCACTGTCTCCACGTCGACACCTTAGGCCCAGACAGTCGAACAGCCGGCTCGCGTGACGCGAGCCGGCTGTTCGTGTGCCTCGAAGCGTGGGTCAGCCGCCCAGCAGACCACCGAGCAGCCCACCGATCACCGTGAGCAGCCCACCGTCGGTGTCGGCGCCTTCGGAGCTTCCGGCGCTACCGGTGGCGAGGAGGGAAAGAAGTGCAGCAAGCATGAGGATCTCCTTGAGGGGGAAGGCCATGCCACGAATGGGCGGGCTGAGGAAAGTTCTACCAATCGGACCGACCGTGAGGAAAGCGAAGAGATCACAATTGCGTCGTTCGAATGAATGCTTACCGGATCAAATAATCCGTATCGACCGACAAACCTTCGTGAAGTTTTTTTCCGCGCGAGGATTCGGTGCGAATACAAAAACGTCAGCCCGAACCGGATCGCGGTTCGGGCTGACGGAAGATGTTGCGCGGAGACCGCAGAGTGCGGTCGGCCGATCAGCTGACGGGAGGCGTGCCAGGAATGGTCGCCTCGCTCGATCCGCTGTCCGAGCTGCCCGTGGAAAGGAGGGCCAGAAGGCCGAGAAGTTCGGAAAGTTCGATCTTGTTCGACGGCTTGATGGACATCCTGTGAGCTCCTTCGATTCGAGGTCAGGTACTCGGAATGTGAAAGTCACGAAACGATCACTTCCGAATACATTCCTACCAACCGAATATCGAATTGGCTACAGCCACAACGATAAAAAACCGAATGCACTCAAATCGACAGTAAACAGGAAACTTGTTTTCACTGATAACTATCGAATCACCGCGGCCCCCGACACCGCGCGTGATTCAACCGGTCAGGCTGCGCTGCCCGAGGTCAGAACGCCGACGATCTGATCGACGATGGCGTCGACGATGCCGTCGTACACGCCGCTGACGATGTCACCGATGAAGCCTGCTGCAGAACCCATGAGATCTCCTTGAATTTGGAAACGAGCCGATCGATCACGACCCATGTACGTTTTTACCGTATTAACGGGCGGTCTCGGCTCCAACCCCGTTAAATCCAGAAACAAACTTGGTAACGGCTGAGCACCACAACGGTTCGATCACCTGCTTGAACTGCGCATTCACTCACCGATCACGTCGCGAGCCCGGCCGACGAGCAGCGGGTCTGTTTCCCCGACGATCTCGGGGTCCTTGTTCGCGTAGTCGTACTTGTTGAGGATGAACCGCATCGCGTTGATACGAGCACGCTTCTTGTCGTTGCTCTTGACGACGGTCCACGGTGCGACGTCGGTGTCGGTGGCCCTGAAGTTCTCCTCCTTCGCCGCGGTGTACGCATCCCATTTGTCCAACGACGCGAGGTCCATCGGCGAGAGCTTCCACTGGCGAACAGGATCGACCTGACGAATGGCGAACCGAGTGCGCTGCTCGAGCTGCGACACCGAGAACCAGAATTTCGTGAGACTCACCCCGTCGTCGACGAGCATCTGCTCGAACAGCGGTGCCTGACGAACGAATCGAGCGTGCTGGTCCTCGGTGCAGAAGCCCATGACGCGCTCGACGCCTGCACGGTTGTACCAGGAGCGGTCGAACATCACGATCTCGCCCGCGGCGGGCAGATGCTGGATGTATCTCTGGAAGTACCACTCCGTGGACTCGCGAACCGACGGCTTCTCCAGCGCGACGACGCGTGCGCCTCGGGGATTCATGTGCTCCATGAATCGCTTGATGGTGCCGCCCTTGCCTGCGGCGTCGCGGCCCTCGAAGACGATGACGTGACGCTGCCCCGTGTCCTTGATCCACATCTGCAGCTTCAGCAGCTCGATCTGCAACAACCGCTTCTGCAGGTCGTACTCTGCCCGCGTCATCCGCTCCGAGTACGGGTAGTCCTCACGCCAGGTGTCGACGATCCGACCGTCGGGGACGGTCAGAAGAACGGGGTCGTCGTCGTCGTTGTCGTCCACGACGAACCCGGAGGTGTCCGTCAGGTCGACCGCCGTGGCCAGGTCGCCGAGGAGGCTGAAATCTTGCGTCATGACCGCAGAAGCTAGCCGGATACGGAAACGAACCGGTGACACTTCGGTGAACGACGGACGCGGTTCACCCCGAGAAGCGTGGACATGCGCTACGAATCAGGGTCGAGATGGGGGTTGTTCCCGATGTGCCGGGGCCCTGACATCGCGCAGACTTCGTGTCATGACTTACACCAACGCCCCCAAGGAATTCGTTCGCTCCGACTCGCAGAAGATGATCGCCGGTGTGTGTGGCGGTGTCGCCGAGTACTTCGAGATCGACCCGAACCTCGTTCGAGTGCTCACCGTCATCGGTGCATTCGTCTCGGCCGGCACCGTCGCCCTCGTCTACCTCGCGGCGTGGATGCTGATGCCCCAGCGCTGACCTTCCACCTGGTACAGCGGTCAGTGCACCAACCAACCGCACGGCGCGGCGAGGTCGTCTGCCTCCTTCGGTCCCATCGACCCCGGTGCGTACGACTTCACTGCGGGAGGATCGTTCAGCAGCGGCGCGGCGACCTCCCACACGTGAGCCAAGCCGTCGGGCCGGGTGAACAGCGACCGGTCTCCGTTCAGCACGTCGAGGATCAGACGTGAGTAGGGGGACAACGGTTCGGCATCGGGCACCGACGGCAGCGGCAGGGACAGGTGGCCGACGGACAGGTCGAAGTCCGGGCCCGGCTCCTTCACCGTCATCGCGACGTCGATCGCACCGTTGCCGGACAGGTCGAAGGACAACACCGCACCGTCGCGGGGCAGGTCCTTCACTGGACTGTTCGCCGGAGTCCTGAACACCAGCGACACACGCTGGGCACCGACCCCCAGCATCTTTCCGGTGCGCAGCAAGAAGGGGACTCCACGCCATCGGTCGGTGTCGACCCACAGCGTCGCGGCGACGAACGTGTCCACGATCGAATCGTCGGCCACGCCCTCGACGTCGCGGTACCCGTCGTACTGACCGAGCACCACTTCGGAGGTGTCGATCGGCTTGAAACACCCGATGACGGATTCACGCGCGGACTGCAGGTCCTCCGCATCGAGCGTCGCGGGCGGTTCCATCGCGACCTCCGCGGCAACCTGGAACAGGTGCGTCACCAGCATGTCCAGTACGGCACCGGTGCTGTCGTAGAACTCGGCCCGGTCGTCGATGTTCAGCGTTTCCGGTACGTCGATCTGCACCTGCTCGACGTGCTCGGAGTTCCAGATCCCGTCGATCATGCCGTTCGCGAATCTCAGCACGTGCAGGTTCTGCGTCGCTTCCTTGCCCAGGAAGTGATCGATCCGGTAGATCTGCTTCTCGTCCAACACGTCGTGCACAGCCTTGTCGAGCTGCTCGAATGCCTTCTGCGACGTGCCGAACGGCTTCTCGTACACCACCCGTGCGCCGTCGGCGAGGCCGTGTGCACCCAGCGCGGCCGTGTAATCCTCGAACGTGCTCGGCGGCAGTGCGATGTAGTGCACGAGCTGCGCGTCGCCGATGTCCTCACGAGCCTTCGCGACGACGTCGACGAGATCACCCGGGTCGTCCACGGTGAACCCGTTGCCTGCGAACCGAATTCGCTCGGAGAACGAATCCCAGTCGTCCGCCCCTGAGCCGAACTCCTCGAGTGCACTACGCACGTGATCCCGGAACTCGTCGTCGGACGTGTCGTGCCTGCCGTTGCCGACGAGAAGCCACTCCTCCGGGAGCAGTCCTTCGACATGGAGTTGATGGAACGACGGCAGGACCATGCGCTTGGCAAGGTCGCCTGTCGCACCGAACAGGACGAAGATCGTGGGTTGCTGCGAATCGGAACGCGTGGACGCCATGAATCCATCATGCACCCAGAACAACGCCGCAGGGTTACAGTCGGTGTGATGGGAAGATCACGGTTTCACGGTGAGATATTCGGAGTAGGTACCTCGTCGGGCGTACGCATCGTCGTCGGGCACTGGACCCGATCTCCGCTCGGAGAGTTCACCGACGTCATGATCCAGTTCTCCGGCGGCCACCGCCTTCTGCTCGCACCGGACGACAACGTACGCGAATTCGTCACCGCGACATACACGTTCGACGACGTGTCACTGACCCCGGTCGTCTTCACGCGAGTCGGCGACACGGTGACCGTGAACACCGACGCCCTACGACTCACCCTGAGAACGGGACGCTCCACCGCACTCGGCGCACTCCTCGCGGTGGTCCCGTCCTCCATCTCCACCGCACCGTGGTTCTGCCGCATCTCCGATCCCATCGCACGGGTCGTCCTCCGAGGTGTACGCACCCGCGGCAGTGCAGGAAACGACAGGCGCGAGTACTACGGCGCGAAGCACCAACACCGAATCATCGGCGCCTCCGCGTCCTGGCGCGGCGATGACCTGGGCCACCTGACGCCCGTCACTCCCCCGGTCACTTTCGGGTTCGGCAGTACCCCGGCGGCACCGTCGGTCACGTCGATCACGACCACCATCGACACGCCCTAGGCCAGCACGGCACCGGCGTCGGACAGTTCTTTCAGGGCGGTCTCGGAGGACTCCGGCGCGACCCCTGCAACGAACTCGGTCAGAATTCGGACGGTCAGGCCATGGTGGATCGCGTCCAGGGCGGAGGCCCGCACGCAGTAGTCGGTCGCAATGCCGACGACGTCGATGTCGGTGACCTCGTTGGCATCCAGCACGTCTCGCAGCGCAGTGCCGTCCTCGGTGCTGCCCTCGAACGCGGAGTAGGACGCCTCGCCCTGCCCCTTCAGGACATGCACGTCGACCGAGTCCGTCGCGAACTCCGGGTGGTACTCGGCGCCGGCAGTGCCCGCAACACAGTGCACCGGCCACGTCGTCACGAAGTCGGGCTGCTCGTCGGTGGCGAAGTGGCCACCGTTGTCACTGTCGGCATCGTGCCAGTCACGCGATGCGACGATGACGTCGTACGTGTCGCCCTGCCGCGCGAGAAGTCCGCTGATCCGACGCGCGACATCTGCACCGCCCACGACTCCGAGAGCACCGCCTTCGGTGAAATCGTTCTGAACATCGACTACCAACAATGCACGTGTCATGGCCCCCAGTATCCTCGCCGGTGTGAGTGCCACAGGTCGGAGTGCCACAGTGTCCGAATTGGTCTGCTACCCGGTCAAGGGTTGCGCCGGGCAGTCACTCGATACCGCACGGATGACGGTCCGCGGGATCGAACACGATCGAGAATTCATGATCGTCGACGACGACTTCGCGTTCCGCAGCCAACGCAGCGACCCCGTCCTCGCCGTGGTGACGCCGTCGATCGACGGTGACGAACTGACGCTCACGCACGAGGAATTCGGATCGGTCACCTGCACGATCGATCGACGGTCACGGCCGATCGACGTCACCATGTTCCGCGCGCCGTTCCTCGGCATCGATCAGGGCGACGACGTCGCGTCGTGGTTGAGCGAGGTCGTCGGCGAGGCGTCGCGGTTGGTTGCCGTCCCCTCCGACTTCCACCGCGTCACCGACGGAATCACCCCAGGGACAGCGGCATTCGCGGACAGCTCCGCGGTCCACATCCTCTCGGAGTCCACGCTGGACGGATTGAACACCCGGATGGACGCGCCGCTTCCGATGAATCGATTCCGGCCGAACATCGTCGTCACCGGCTGGGACGACCCCCACACCGAGGACCTCGTCCGCGACGTCTCGATCGGAGAGACAGAGCTCGCCTACACCAAACTCGCGATCCGCTGCCCCGTCACCACTGTCGACCAGGCGCGCGGAGTGCGGGACGGACGCGAACCACTGAAAACCCTCGGCACGTACCGAAAGGCACGGCAGAAGGGCGTTGCCTTCGGCGCGAAATTCAGCGTGGTCGACGGCGGCACACTCTCCGTCGGGGACAGCGTGAACGTCACGACCTGGGGCGAATCGGAACTGTAGGCGGGCCTGACGCTCCACTTTGGAGGCCGATACGACCGATCTTGCCCGGAATCGACCGATAATGGAGCGTCAGGCCCGGTGTGCGATCTGTACCGCGAGCACCACCCGCGCCTGGCCTGCGCGTAGCAACGGCGAGAACACGGCCCCGGCGTCCACGAGATCCGCTCCGCCGCCGCCACCGCCGTACGTGGGCTCGATGGTCCCGACGGGCACGCGAGTGGTGACGACGACCGGTACACCCGCGCTCTTCACCGCCGCCACGACGGACGGATTGGTGTTCCCGGACCCGGTGGCCTCGAGCACGATGCCCTGAGCGCCCGCGGAGACGAAGGCGTCGATGGCCACTGCGTCGGCGCCGGGGTACAGCGCCACGATGTCCACGCGGACACCGGAGATCGGAGTCCGAGGCACGACATCGCGCGGCTCACCGGAGCTGACGAATGCGTCGAGTTCCGTTGTGTGCCACTTGGACAGTCCCCGCGCAGGCAGCGTCCGTCCACCGAACACGACGAGTACACCGCGGCCACGGTTCGCCTCGTCGAGAACGGCGTCGACGGCCGCGGCGACGTTGCCCGGACCGTCCGCGTCCGCGTGGTCGGACGTGCGCTGTGCACCGGTGAACACCACGGGCCTCGGGTCCCCGTGGAACAGATCCACCAACAGCGAGGACTCTTCCATCGTGTCCGTGCCGTGCAGCACCACCACACCCAGGCAGGCCGGGTCGTCGAGCTCGTCGAACACGGCGTCGACGATGCGGTCCAGGTCCGCGAAGTCGAACGCCGAGCTGTCCTTGGACATCAGGGTGCGGACCCGTACTTCGCCCGGCAGGTCGAAACCCACGGAGCCGGGCCTCGAGATGCCGTCCTCGTCGCGGCTGCTCCCGATGGTTCCGCCTGTTGTCAGCAGGGCAATGTGAGACAAGCCGTCATCCCTCTCGTTCTTCGGCCACTGCGGCAATCCGATTGCGGCACAGGAACCATCCGCCGACGAGCAACGGTGCGATGATCAGGATCGACGCGATGGTCCAGGTACCGACCGGCTTGTCGAACGCCATCAGAATCAACACGGCGAGGAGGAAGACCAACGTCGCGATACCGGTGTAGGGAGCGCCGAACATCCGGAACTTCGGCCGGGCGAGGTCTCCCGAGCGAGAGCGCGACCACAGCTTCAGTTGACACAGAATGATCACCGCCCATGCGCTGATGATACCGAGGGCCGCGAAGTTCAACACGATCTCGAACGCCTGTGCCGGTACTGCAGCGTTGAGTCCGACGCCGGCGAGCGCCACCAACGCTGTCAAGGCGATTCCGCCGTAGGGAACTCCGGCCTTGTTCATCCGAGCCGCGAACTTCGGTGCGGATCCGGCGACGGCCATCGAGTGGAGGATGCGGCCCGTCGAATACAGCCCGGCGTTCAGCGAGGACAGTGCTGCGGTGAGCACCACGAGGTTCATGATGGCGTCGGCGCCCTGCACGTCGATCGCGCCGAAGAACGTGACGAACGGACTTTCCCCTGCGTGATATGCGCTGTACGGCAACAGAAGCGACAGCAGTAGCACCGAACCCACGTAGAACACCAGGATCCTGACGATCACCGTGTTGATCGCCTTGGGTATGACCTTCTCCGGGTTCGCGGTCTCTCCCGCCGCGGTGCCGACGAGCTCGATCGACGCATACGCGAACACGACGCCCTGCACCACGACGATCGCGGGCAGCAGCCCGTTGGGGATCAGTCCGCCGTTGTCGGTGATGACCGACAAGCCTGGAGCCTGACCGTCGATGGGAGTTCCGAAGATGACGTAGTACACGCCGACGACCAGGAAGGTGACCAAGGCGAGAACCTTGATGAGCGCGAACCAGAACTCGAGCTCTCCGAAGACCCTGACCGACACCAGATTCAGACCGAGTACGAGAACCAGGCCGATCAGCGCGAAGACCCACTGGTCCACATCTCCGAGTGGCGCCCAGTACTTCTTGAAGAAGTTCATGTACAGCGCAACCGCTGTCACGTCGACCACGGCCGTCATGGCCCAGTTCATCCAGTACAGCCAGCCGGCCGCGAACGCCATCTTCTCCCCGAAGAATTCGCGTGCGTAGGACACGAAGCTTCCCGACGACGGTCGGTGCATCACCAGTTCGCCGAGCGCGCGGAGGATCAGGAAAGCGAAGAACCCGCAGAGAGCGTAGACGAGCACCAGGGCCGGACCGGAGTCGTGCAACCGTCCGCCTGCGCCCATGAAGAGGCCGGTTCCGATCGCACCTCCGATGGCGATCATCTGAATCTGTCTCGGTACCAGAGCTTTACGGTATCCGAGGTCTTCCGAATGTCGAGTGTCGACTGTCATGTGCGGCTACCTTGTCGAAGTTTCGGGGGCATCGGCGTGCGGTGCAGGCGCGACGCGGAGATTGGCGAGATGTTGCGGGCTGAGCAGACGATCCAGTTCTTCACGGGCCAGTAGCTTCTTCTCGAGCACGAGGTCGACGACATTGCGGCCACTGACCAACGCCTCCTGGGCGATCGTCGTGGACTCGACGTAACCGAGGTACGGGCTCAGTGCGGTGACGAGGCCGATGGAGTTCTCCACACGCTCGCGGAGCAGATCGGCGTTGGCGGTGATGCCGTCCACGCATCGCGTCGCGACGGTACGGCAGGCTGCGCCGAGATGCGCCATGCCTTCGGACAGCGACTTCACGATGATCGGCTCGAAGGCGTTGAGCTGCAGCTGCCCCGCCTCGGCGGCCATCGTGATGGTGACGTCGTGGCCGATCACCTCGTAAGCCACTTGATTGAGGACTTCCGGGATCACCGGGTTGACCTTGCCCGGCATGATCGACGAACCCGCCTGCATCGGAGGCAGATTGATCTCGTTCAGACCGGCCCGAGGACCCGAGGACAGCAGACGCAGATCGTTGCAGATCTTCGAGAGCTTCACCGCGATCCGCTTGAGCACGCCGGACAAGTGAACGAACTGCCCCACGTCCTGCGTCGCCTCGATCAGATCGGTCGCCGTGACCAGCGGAAGGCCCGTCTTGGCGCGCAGATGCTCGCATGCGGCCGCGGTGTATCCGGCGGGTGCATTGAGACCCGTACCGATGGCCGTTGCACCGAGATTGATCTCGTGCACCAGCAGCGCAGCTTCCTCCAGCCGCGAGCAATCCTCGTCGATCATGATCGCGTACGTTCCGAACTCCTGACCGAGCGTCATCGGAACCGCGTCCTGCAACTGAGTGCGTCCCATCTTCACGACGGTGGCGAACTCGGATGCCTTGCGGCGGAACGCGTCGCGCAGAAACTTCATGGACTCGATCAGCTCGTGAGCCGCATAGATCGTCGCGATGTTCACGGCCGTCGGGTACACGTCGTTGGTGGACTGACTGGCGTTGACGTGCTCGTTGGGATGCAGATGACTGTAGTCACCGTGCGCATGACCGAGAATCTCGAGCGCCCGGTTGGCGATCACCTCGTTGGCGTTCATGTTGGTGGAGGTGCCCGCACCGCCCTGAACGACGTCCACGACGAACTCGTCGTGCCACTGCCCGTCCAGAATCTCGTCGCATGCCCGACGGATCGCGTCACTTCGGGTGGCGTCGAGAATCCCCAGATCCTCGTTGGCGGAGGCCGCGGCCCACTTCACGGCAGCCAGGCCGCGGATCAGGTGGGCGTTGGTACCTATCGAACGTCCCGTGATGGGGAAGTTCTCCAGAGCGCGCAGGGTGTGTATGCCCCAGTACGCCTCCGCGGGTATCTCGCGTTCACCGAGAAGGTCCTTCTCGATTCGAGTCTCCACCACGTCCTGCTCCTTCTGATGTCCGGCTGTCCGGCTGTCTGACAGGTTAGAGTGTGAACCAAGACACGTCCGTCCGTCAACCGTCACCTTGACTCCCCCGCCGCAGGAAGAGGACTATTCAGACATGAACCTGTCGGACAGCTGGGCGGTCAGTCAGCCGACCGCAACGAGACTGAGCGCAGCAGAGGCCGTGTTCGCCGACATCCGCGACGCCATCGTCGCCGGCCAGATCGCCATCGGCGAACGACTCCCCGCCGAGAGCGCACTGGCCACCAGATACGCCGTCAGCCGATCCGTGATCCGAGAGGCACTTCGATCGTGCAACGCACTCGGGCTCACCGAAACCAAAACGGGCCGCGGCACTTTCGTCACCCGAGATCGCGTCACCGGCGATCTCGACATCGGCAACTACGACGCCCGGGAACTGATGGAAGCCCGCCCCCACGTGGAAATCCCGTCGGCCGGCTGGGCAGCCGAGCGTCGCACCGACGAAGACCTGGCCGTCCTCGAAGGGCTCACCGACGAAATGCGAGGCGAGGACGACCACCAGGCCTGGGTTCTGCTCGACGGCCAATTCCACACCGCCATCGCCCGAGCCAGCAAGAACCGCGTGTTCGAAGCGATCATCGTCGACATCCGCGGCGCGCTCACCCGCCAATCGGAGACGCTCAACCTCGTCGCCCGACGCCAGCAGAAGTCCAATACCGAACACGACCTCATCGTCGAGGGCATTCGGTCCGGCAGCTACGAGAAGGCCGCCGAGGCCATGGCCGCGCACCTCGACGCCGTCCGGGGCGCCGTGGAATCGCTCCGCCGTTAGCTCCAGCTCACGTTCCAGTCACGCGCGAACATGAACGCGCCTTCGGTTCCCCAGCAGGTGACGCCGAACATCTCGTCGGATTCGCACACCACGCCGACCGCGGACAACACCTGACCGTATTCGAGCACTCGAGGTTCGTCGGCCGTGTAGATCCCTTGCGTCGTGCAGATGTGTTGCGCCCCAACGTCGTTGACCCGCACTGCGTACTTGTCGTTCTCGGCATTGGTGCATGTGCGGCCTTCGAACGGCGCGACACTCGTCTGCGCCTGACAACCCACCTGGCCTGCAGGTGATCCCCCAGCCCAGATCCCGCACTGAACATTGCCCGAGGGCGTGGTGAAGTTGTACTGGTACAGATCGGTAGCGAACAGTGCCGGGTCGACATTGCCGGAATCGAGGCTCGGCCGCGGCTGATTCCACGGGAACAGATCCGACACTTCCTCGGGTGTCCGCGTCGTCGCCGACGCCGCGGCCTGCTGCTGGGGCTCGGGTGTCGGCGCAGCTTGGACGTCGGATTGCGACGGCGGCGCGGCTGCCTCCGTCGTGGCAACGGCCGACGTGTCGGTTGTTGCAGCACCGTCCGGTGCAGCAGCGTCGGAATCCGCGCCGGAGCAGGCGCTTACAGCCAAGACAGCAGACAGTGCAGCAACAAGTGCAGTCTTTCGAGCGACGGACATCGGTTCTCCTCGTCCCGAGCCGGCCGCGCGCCCACTCGTCTACCCGTCCTATCGGTCTGTTTTACGAAGCCATTAACCGATCACGGATAACGATGGAGACTCGAATCGGTTACTCCGACGGTTCCGTCAGCCCTTCTCGCTCGTCGCGCTCTGCCCACTCCAGCAAGGGGTCGAGCGAGAACACCGCCTCGTCGATGCCGTCGTGCAGGTCGCCGAGTGTCGCGAACCGCTCCGGCACCGTGAAGATCGTGAAGTCACGCGGATCGACGTCCGGCACCTCGTTCCAGGAAATCGGCGTCGACACCGTCGCTTGCTGATTGCCTCGCACCGAGTAAGCGCTGGCAATGGTGTGGTCCCGCGCGTTCTGGTTGTAATCGACGAACAGCTTCGTCGGATCGCGGTCCTTGCGCCACCACACCGTCGTCACGTCGTCGGGGGCGCGGCGCTCCACCTCACGGGCGAACGCGAGCGCAGCGCGTCGAACATCCTTGAATCCGTACTCCGGCGCAATCCGCACGTAGATGTGCAGCCCATGTCCACCAGATGTCTTCGGCCAGCCCGTCGCACCCAGATCTTCGAGGACCTCGGCGGCGACGCCGGCGACTCGGCGAACCCGATCGAACGGGCAGTCCGGCATGGGATCGAGATCGATGCGCCACTCGTCGGGCATCTCCACGTCCGCGCGTCGGGAGTTCCAGGGGTGGAACTCCACCGTCGACATCTGTACCGCCCATACGACGTGCGCCAACTCGGTGACGCACAGTTCGTCGGCGGTTCGGTTGTAGCGCGGGAACGTCACCCGCACGGTCCCGAGCCAGTCCGGGGCGCCGTTCGGCACACGCTTCTGGTGAACCTTGTCTCCCGCCAAGCCTTTCGGGAACCGGTGCATCATGCACGGCCGCTCCCGTAGAGCACGGACGATGCCGTCGCCGACGCCGAGGTAGTAGTTCACCAGATCGAGCTTGGTGGCCCCGCTCTCGGGGAAGTACACCCGGTCGGGGTTGGAGACACGCACGATGCGCTCCCCCACCTCGAGTTCGATCGCCTCCGACGCTGCTGCCATCCCTCGAGCCTAGACATCCAGCGCCTAGCTGCACACAGATCGAGCTCCGGAGTCACATCCGGCCTTGCGAACCCGATTTGTGTGCATCCAGGGCACACGTACACCCAGGCCACGAGCACGAAAAAGCCCGACCCCACCGAAGTGGAGTCGGGCCGATTCGAGAGACGGACTAGAAGTCCATGCCGCCCATGCCACCGGTCGGGTCGCCTGCGGGCGCTCCGGCCTTCTCGGGCTTGTCGGCGACGACGGCCTCGGTCGTCAGGAACAGAGCCGCGATGGACGCTGCGTTCTGCAGTGCCGAGCGGGTGACCTTGACCGGGTCGTTGATGCCTGCAGCGAGCAGGTCCTCGTACTCGTTGGTCGAGGCGTTGAGGCCGTGACCGGACGGGAGGTTGCGGACCTTCTCTGCGACGACGCCGGGCTCGAGGCCTGCGTTGAACGCGATCTGCTTGAGCGGTGCTTCGAGGGCGACGCGGACGATGTTCACGCCGGTTGCCTCGTCGCCGTCGAGCTTCAGGTTGTCGAGTGCGGGCGAAGCCTGCAGCAGCGCGACGCCACCACCTGCGACGATGCCCTCTTCGACGGCAGCCTTGGCGTTACGCACTGCGTCTTCGATGCGGTGCTTGCGCTCCTTGAGCTCGACCTCGGTCGCTGCTCCGGCCTTGATGACTGCAACGCCACCGGCCAGCTTGGCCAGGCGCTCCTGCAGCTTCTCGCGGTCGTAGTCGGAGTCGGAGTTCTCGATCTCGGCGCGGATCTGGCTGACGCGTCCGGCGATGGCGTCGGAGTCGCCCGAGCCCTCGACGATGGTGGTCTCGTCCTTGGTGATGACGACCTTGCGTGCCTGACCGAGGAGCTCGAGGCCTGCGGTCTCCAGCGAGAGGCCGACCTCTTCGCTGATGACCTCGCCACCCGTGAGGATGGCGATGTCGGCGAGCTGAGCCTTGCGGCGGTCACCGAAGCCGGGAGCCTTGACGGCAACGGACTTGAAGGTGCCACGGATCTTGTTCACGACGAGGGTGGAGAGAGCTTCGCCCTCGACGTCCTCGGCGATGATGACGAGCGGCTTGCCCGACTGGATGACCTTCTCGAGCAGCGGCAGCAGGTCCTTGACCGTGGAGATCTTGGAGCTGACGAGCAGGATGTACGCGTCTTCGAGGACGGCTTCCTGGCGCTCTGCATCGGTGGCGAAGTACGCCGAGATGTAGCCCTTGTCGAAGCGCATGCCCTCGGTGAGCTCGAGCTGCAGGCCGAAGGTGTTGGACTCCTCGACCGTGATGACGCCTTCCTTGCCGACCTTGTCCATGGCCTCGGCGATGAGCTCGCCGATGGACGGGTCGCCTGCGGAGATGCCGGCGGTAGCAGCGATCTGCTCCTTGGTGTCGATCTCCTTGGCGGAAGCGAGCAGCGACTCGGTGACGGCTGCGACAGCCTTCTCGATGCCGCGCTTCAGGCCGAGCGGGTTCGCGCCGGCTGCGACGTTGCGCAGGCCTTCACGAACGAGTGCCTGGGCGAGAACGGTAGCGGTGGTGGTGCCGTCGCCTGCGACGTCGTCGGTCTTCTTGGCGACCTCTTTGACGAGCTCGGCGCCGATCTTCTCGTAGGGATCCTCGAGCTCGATCTCCTTGGCGATGGAGACGCCGTCGTTGGTGATCGTGGGGGCGCCCCACTTCTTCTCGAGCACGACGTTGCGACCCTTGGGGCCCAACGTCACCTTTACTGCGTCGGCGAGGGCGTTGAGGCCTCGCTCGAGGCCACGGCGTGCCTCTTCGTCGAACGCGATGATCTTGGCCATTGCGAAGTGATCCTCCGGATAGGGGGTGACACGCAGAGCGACCGCTTGCCGGGTCGCTCCAATTGCGCAGAGCGACCGTGTTCAGTCGCTCTTCTGCACTTGCTCGGCCGAGTTCGGTGCCCGCGACGGACGACCAGGGGTGTCGATGATTCCCAGCCTCACCGTCCCGACCTGGCACTCACAAGGCGCGAGTGCCAACTGCATTTCTAGCACTCGACCATGGCGAGTGCAAGGTCGTCGCCGAACTGTTCGCCTACGGCGCAGAAGCGCGGCCGAGTCCGACGCCACGGCTGGGCTCGAGCAGATGCTCACGCTTTCACGCACTGTTTACATGCAGGCGCGTTGTTTACATTCCACGCCTTTCGGCTCGATGCAATACGGAAATAACGTTCGGGGACAGCAACATTCACCACTAGTCATTTCGGACAAAACACCCATACACGCATCGACAGCAAGGATCGTCACATGTCCGATTCGGTCGACACGAAGTACGACAACTCCGCCATGGACCACGAGGAAGAGGGCTACCACAAGGGCCTCAAACCTCGTCAGCTCCAGATGATCGCCATCGGTGGCGCCATCGGCACCGGCCTGTTCCTCGGCGCAGGTGGGCGACTCGCCAGCGCAGGCCCCGGCCTGTTCCTCGCCTACGCCCTGTGCGGCATCTTCGTCTTCTTCATTCTCCGCGCCCTCGGCGAACTGGTCCTGCACCGCCCGTCGTCGGGATCGTTCGTCTCGTACGCCCGTGAATTCTTCGGCGAGAAAGCCGCATTCGTCGCAGGCTGGATGTACTTCCTCAACTGGGCGATGACGGCCATCGTCGACGTGACGGCCGTCGCCACCTACATGCACTATTGGGGATCGTTCGAGGTAATCCCGCAGTGGGTCATTGCACTCATCGCACTCGTGCTGGTCATGAGCCTCAACCTGGTCTCGGTCAAGTGGTTCGGCGAGATGGAGTTCTGGGCGGCGATGATCAAGGTCGTCGCGCTCGTGACGTTCCTGATCGTCGGCATCGTCTTCCTCGCCGGACGCATCCCCGTCGGCAGTGAGATGCCCGGCATCAGCCTCATCACCGACAACGGCGGGCTGTTCCCGTCGGGTGCGTGGCCGCTGGTCATCGTCATCTCCGGCGTCGTGTTCGCGTACGCCGCCGTCGAACTGGTCGGCACCGCCGCCGGTGAGACCGAGAACCCGGCGAAGATCATGCCGCGCGCGATCAACTCGGTGATCGCGCGTATCGCGCTGTTCTACGTCGGCTCACTCGTCCTGCTGGCGCTGCTGCTCCCGTACACGGCGTACACAGCAGGAACATCACCTTTCGTGACGTTCTTCTCGAGCATCGGCCTCGGCGGCGCAGGCACCATCATGAACATCGTCGTGCTCACCGCTGCTCTGTCCTCGTTGAACGCCGGCCTCTACTCGACGGGTCGCATCCTTCGTTCGATGGCCATGAACGGCAGCGCCCCGGAATTCACCAAGAAGATGACCAAGGGCGGCGTTCCGTTCGGCGGCATTCTGCTGACGTGCTTCATCACGCTGTTCGGCGTCGCGCTCAACGCCATCGCACCGGGTGAGGCGTTCGAGATCGTGCTCAACATGTCCGCCCTCGGCATCATCGCGAGTTGGGCGACGATCGTGCTGTGCCAGATCCAGCTCTACCGCTGGTCCAAGAAGGGCATCCTCGAGCGTCCGAAGTTCCGTCTCTTCGGCGCTCCGTACACCAGTTACGCGACGCTGGTGTTCCTGTTCGGCGTGCTGGTTCTGATGGCCTTCGACGCGCCGATCGGGTCGTGGACGATCGCCACCCTCGTCGTCATCATCCCGGCACTGATCGGCGGTTGGTTCCTGGTGCGGACGAAGGTCCTCGCCGTCGCCGAGGAACGTCTCGGCTACACCGGGCAGTACCCCGTCGTCGCCAACAGACCACTCGACGACGACCCAGACAACTGACGACCCAGACAACTGACGGGCCGGACAACTGACGGGCCGGACAACTAGAACCTCCGACGCCACCCCGCCCCGAAGGGCGACTTTCGGGGCGGGGGCTCCGGAGCGGGGGCAGCAAGGGCGGCGGCGACGGCATCACTGAGCTCCTTGCACGTCGCGAAACGATCTTCCGGCTTCTTGGCCAACGCGGTTGCGACGACGCCGTCGAGCCCCTTCCGCAGGTCTCGTCGGCGCGCGGTCACCGACGGAGGCGACGCGTTCAGCTGGGCGTCCGTGATCGCGAGCGGCGTCGCGAGAGGATACGGGGGCTTGCCGGTGAGCAATTCCACGAGCGTTGCACCCAACGCGTAGATGTCGGTGCGGGCGGACAGACGCTCACCGCGCAGCAGTTCCGGCGCGGCGTACTGGATGGACGCGAAGACCGATCCGCCTCGCGCAACCGGCCCGGCGTCGAGGAACCGCGCGATCCCCCAGTCCGACACCATCACCTGCTCGAAACCGCCGCTGGGTTCGGTACTGATCAGGATGTTCGACGGTTTCACGTCGCGGTGCAGTACGCCCTGACCGTGGGCGTAGTCCAGGCCCTTCGCCACTTCGCTGACGATGCGGGCAGCACGGTCGACGTCCAGGGCGATCTGGCCGCGTGCGACGAGCCTCGCCGCGCTGTATCCCTCGACGTAGTGCATCGTCATCCAGAGCCGGCCGCCGAACTCGCCGTGAGCGTGCACGGACACGATGTTCGGGTGATGGAGCCGCGCCGCGATCTCCGCCTCCATGACGAACTTCGCCCGGAGATGCTCGTCACCCGACGCGTCGGCATCGAGAATCTTGAGCGTCTCACGGCCGTCGACGAGGTACACCTCGCTCATCCCACCCACCCCGAGCAGCCGTTCGACCGTGTATCCGGCGAACGTCTGTCCCGGCGACAAGCGGCCGCGGGTCACGGCGAGTTCACTGCGGGCGCTTCGTCGCGTGCCGACGATCGGGCGAGTGCAACCGTGGCGGCGACCATCGCGACGAGAGCGACCACGAGGACCGCACCGCCTCCTCTGCCCGTGGCGAGGTACTCCCCGAGGACCACGAACCCGAGCGCGGACGCCACCACCGGTTCCATCACTGTGGTGGCGGGAAGCGATGCCTGCAGAGCGCCGGCTTGAAAAGCGGACTGCTGCAGGGTGATCGCCGCGACCGCCACGGCTATCAGCGCGTACAACTCGACGGAGGTCAACAGAGGAACGACTCCGCGGCTCACGAGGTGGACCACGCCTTTGGTCAGCACGGCGGCGACGCCGAACAGTGCACCCCCGGAGATGCCGAGCAGCAACGCTTTTCGAGGACCGCTCGCCTTACGCGACGCAAGGACGCACAGTGCGACGAACGGTAGTCCGATCAGGCAGACGACGATCCAGTGCCGAGCCTCGGCCCTCTCCACTCCGGGCTTCGGGTCCCCGACCACGACGAGAATCGCCACCGAGGCGGTCAGAGCCGCGGCCCACATCCACTCGGCGGCGGAGATCGTCCGATGCGCAAACCGTGCGCCGAGCGGAAGCGCGAACAGCAACGACAGCACCAGCAGAGGCTGGACCAGCAGCAGCGATCCCATCCCGAGCGCGGCCGCCTGGAGCGCGTAGCCGAGGATCCCGACGACGGTCCCCACCCACCAGATCGGCTGCTTGACCAGCGACCCGATGGGCCCCAGCGCACCGTTGGACTCCACCGGAACCTGCGCTGCCGTGCGCTGCCGAACCACTGTCCCGACTGCGATGCACAGCGCTGCACCGAGTGCGAGGACCACCACCGTCGTTGTTTGCGGCACGACGAAACATTAATGGCAGATCGCCACGTCAGCGAGTTCTCGGTCGAACGCCGAATTCGCTCGAGTCGAACAGGTCGGTTATCGTGTTTACCGGCACTTGACCGAATACATGAAAAAGCACGAGAACCGATGTGGTCGGCCCGGCGCGGTTGCCACCTCAGCATCGTCCGCCGTCCACGTATCGCATACGAAAACGTGAGGACGACAGCGGCAGTGAACTCAGAAAAACGACCCAACGTGGTTGCCGAGGCTTGGAAAGGGCTGAAAAAGCCCGTTTTCATCCCCGCATCCATCATCATCTTCGCGATGATCGCGTTCTCGGTCATCTTCGCCGGCACCGCAGAGGGCGCGTTCGAAACTCTCAACACGGCGATCACGGACGGTGTCGGATGGTGGTACATCTTGTCCGCGACCGGATTCGTCTTGTTCGCCGTCTATTGCGGTATCAGCCGCGTCGGAAACATCCGGCTGGGTCGTGACGACGAGAAACCCGAGTTCGGCGTCCTCTCCTGGTTCGCGATGCTGTTCAGTGCCGGCATGGGTATCGGCCTCGTGTTCTACGGAGTCGCCGAACCCCTGTCTCACTACGTGGTTCCACCGGAGGCAGGCGGTATCACTGGATCGACCGACGCCGCGGCGAATCAGGCGATGGAATTGACACTGTTCCACTGGGGATTACACGCATGGGCGATCTACGTCGTCGTCGGGCTCGGCCTGGCGTACATGACGTACCGAAAGGGACGGCCGCTGTCGATTCGTTGGCTCCTCGAGCCATTGCTCGGCCGTACACGCATCGAAGGGCCGATCGGCCACGCCATCGACACGATCGCCATCGTCGGCACGCTGTTCGGTGTCGCCACCTCACTCGGATTCGGTGTGCAACAGATCTCGGCCGGTCTCGATTACCTGGGCTGGGTCGAGACCAACAATTGGCTGATCGTTGTTCTCATCGTCTGCGTCACAGGTCTCGCGACTTTCTCGGTCGTGTCAGGTGTGTCCAAGGGTCTGAAGTGGCTGTCCAACATCAACATGGTTCTCGCTGCCAGTCTTGCAGTGTTCGTGTTGCTTCTCGGTCCGACACTGTTCCTGATGCAGTCGTGGGTGCAGAACCTGGGTGGTTACGTACAGGCCCTCCCCGAGCTGATGCTGCGTACGTCTCCCTTCGCCGACGACGGCTGGGCAGGCGCGTGGACTATCTTCTACTGGGGTTGGTGGATGAGCTGGGCGCCCTTCGTCGGCATGTTCATCGCGCGCATCTCGCGTGGACGCACCATCCGTGAGTTCGTCTTCGGCGTTCTGCTGGCCCCGACGATCATCGGTTCGCTGTGGTTCACCATCTTCGGTGACGCGGGCATTCTCCGTCAGCGCGACGAAGGCGACATGCTGGTCGACGGAGCGGTCGACACCAACACCAGCCTCTTCCAGCTTCTCGGCGGTCTGCCGCTCGGCATCATCACCAGCGTGCTGGCGATTCTCGTCATCGTCTTCTTCTTCGTCACGTCCTCGGACTCGGGATCGCTCGTCATCGACATTCTGTCCACAGGTGGCGACCTGGACACACCGAAGATCACCCGCATGTACTGGTCGATTCTCGAAGGAATCGTCGCAGCAGTCTTGCTGTTGATCGGCGGAGCGGGGTCGTTGACCGCGCTCCAGACGATGTCCATCGCGACGGCGGTGCCGTTCTCGGTAGTCCTCGTTCTGGCTTGCGTCTCGCTGCTCAAGGCGTTTCGCTACGACGTGGCCACGACACCACGGTATGTGCGGGTCACCGCAACGCCCACGAATGCTGAGGGGAGCGAAGCGCCGAAGCGCCGACGCGGAGCGGGTATCTCCTCGACCTTCTCCGGTCTTGCACCGTCGCAAGTCGGCCTGACAACACCCACCGACGGCGCAGTCGTCCTCGCCGTGCACGAAGTGTCGACGGAATCGCTCGAGGTCGATCCCGATACCGGCGCAGTGGAGTACTCGGCGGACAGCGGTCCCGTCGACCCGCTCGGAGGCGAAGTGTTCGACACTCCCGAATTCGCCGATTCCCACGAGGGACAGACGCAGTCGAATTCCTGAGCGAGAAGTAGAAAAAGGGGCCCGGTTCGACCGGGCCCCTTTTTCGTGTCTTCCGGCGGCGACAGGTTGTCGTGGACCCGGACAGTGAGCGCGCCGACTATTTCCCAGACGGCGGGTGGAAGGCCATACTGGTCGTCGACATCGGACACCCCGGTGAAAACCCATGGTTCGATCGCCTGTCGCGATCGGATCCCGCCGACACACTCGATTGGGCCTGACCACCATGTTCGCTGCAACCGTTGTCGTTTCGATCTTTCTTGCCGTGTCACTGACCTTCTCCGCAGTCGGCAAGTTGACCATGAATCCGTCCGTCATCCCCATCATGGAGAAGGTCGGCGTTCCGGCGGACAAGATTCCTGTCCTCGCTTACCTCGAAATCGCCGGCGGCGTCGGCCTGATCGTCGGACTCTTCTGGTGGCCCATCGGAGCGGCCGCAGCCGTCGGCGTCATCCTGTACTTCGTCGGGGCCGTGATCTCGCACCTTCGGGTCAAGGACACCGCAGGCATCGGACCGTCGGCCTTCCTGACGGTCGTCGCTGTCGCAGCACTGGTCCTGCGTTTACTGACCGTCTGACCATTCGTACTGCATCTGCCGAGCGGTGCTCGTTGCGACGTCCGGACTCACCAGTCGCGAGACCAGGTGCAGCGCCAGGTCCAATCCTGCACTGATGCCCGCGGACGTCGCGATGTCGCCGTGATCGAGATACCGGACACCCTCGCGGACATCGAGACTCGGCCACCGCCGCCGGAGGTCGTCGACGTCTTCCCAGTGCGTCGTCACCGGACGTGCATCCAGCACCCCGGCGTCGGCCAGCAGAAACGCACCGGTGCACACCGACGCGGTCACTTCCGTTGTGCCGAACTGCGTGTGGATCCACGCCGCAGCGGCCGCAGGTACCTCGTCGACGACACCACCCGGCACGAGCACCACGTCGTAACGCCTGGTGTCGTCGATCGTGGTGTCCACCGCGATGCGCATGCCACCGCGGGCATGCACCGGACCGTCGTCGACTCCGACGAGCACCACGTCGAACGCACGCAATCCCCCGTCCCGCGTGGTGATTCGGTTCGCCACCGAGAAGACTTCGAACGGCCCGCATGCGTCGAGTACCTCGACGTCGTCGAACATCAGAATGGCGAGAGATCGCGTCATCGCACGATCATCGCAGGACCCGCTGCCCAGTGCTCAGCTACCGGACGCAGCGATGGCGGGGACGACGATCGCCACCGCCAGCGCGGCGTTCACATCCTGCACTGCCTTCCGGACGGCCTCGCCCGCCCAGTCGCCCTCGGCGATGTCCTTCGCTCGACGTTTCGCCGCTCTCTTGTCGGCGGCAGGCAACACCTTGTGGACGGCGTCGATCGCGGACAACATCGACACCACGGCCGATATCTCCGGCAACGGCGTCGTCCCGTCGACGATCGCGCTGTGAATCCACTGGGTGAGCCATGCTGTGCGGGTGGTGTCGCGCGCAGGCCAGGACGTCGTCGGGAACAGGCCGAGGACTCTGTCCTCGTGCTGCGTGACCGCACCCTGATGTACCAGGCGGACCCCGATCTCCTGCTTCAAGTTCCTGTGCAGCTTCTCGATGACCTTCTGCGGTTTCGGCGGGTTCTTCTCGGTTCCGATGAACGCGTGGACCCGCGCGAGAAGCGGATCCTGCGGAGGCGGCCCCGACACCACGAGCCTGCCGTCCTTGACCGCCTCCCCCTTCGCGGTGATGCGTACGGCGCCGTTCATGGCCAGCTCGAGCACCAATGCACCCGCCAGCACACGCGGAAATTTCGTACTGTCGACGATCGGCTTACCCGTCACGTCGCCGACCAGAACCAGAAACAGATCCTCCGCGATCAGAGTCATGCACCGAGCGTACCCACCACGTACGGATACGACAGCTCGACGCTCTCGAGCTACGCGACTGCGTCCGTCACCGTCGGCACGGTCTTGTTCTCGCTCATGTCAGTTGAGGTAGTTCTGCCAGCCCGACGGCACGCGGTCTGCGGGCCCCGGCGTCGACTGGTCGAGCGGATGATGCTGCGGCGGAGCCAGTTCGGGCCCGTCGTACATCTGCTCGTCGGCGTAGCTGTAGTACCAGGTTTCACCCGGCTCGAAGCTCCTGATGAACTGATGGCCGGTGCTTTCAGCGTGCTTGCTCGCGTGCTGCGACGGTGACGAATCGCAGCATCCGATGTGCCCACACTGCGCACACCGGCGAAGGTGGAACCACCATCCTTCGGTGGCCGAACACTCGAGACACCCCGGTCCCGACGGCTCGGCGGTGACATCGATTCCAGGAATCGGCTCGGTCATGACTCCCCTTCTGTCGTTTCGGTTGTGGGCTCTGCTTCCGTTGCGGGCTCGACAGGAAGCCTGACGACGAAACGTGTGTTGCCCGGCTCGGACTCGACGCGCAGATCACCGTGATGTTTCTTGACGACGATGCGCCACGAGATGTCGAGTCCGAGGCCGGTTCCCTCACCGACGGGTTTGGTGGTGAAGAAAGGCTCGAAGATTCGAGAGCGGATGTCCTCCGGCACTCCAGGCCCGGTGTCGCCGATTTCGACCAACACGTGATCGTGGTCGAGTCTCGTTGCCACGGTCAGTGTTCCGACTCCGTTCATCGCCTGCACGGCGTTGTCGACGAGGTTGGTCCACACCTGATTCAGTTCCGCTGCGTAGGCGGGGATCGGAGGCACTGCCGGGTCGTATTCCTTGACCACGGAGATATCGTCGCCGATCTTCCGTGCGAGCATCACCAGAGTGCTGTCGAGCAGTTCGCGTAAGTCGATCGTCTGGTAAGGCGCTCGGTCCATCTGCGAATACTGTTTGGCCGCACCGACGAGCGTCGACACGCGGGTCGTCGAATCGGCGATCTCGTTCATCAGCAATTCGGTCTCGACGGTGTAGTTGAGCCAGCGGATGGCACCTTCGAGCGTCTTGGACTCGTCGACGGTGGCCGCGACCTTGTCCAACCACGCGATGTCGAGTCCGGCTTGTACGAACGTCGGAGCCAGGTCCCACCCGCCCGCGATGCCGTGATCGTCCAACCAGTCCCCCAGTTCGTCCTCCGCATCCGACGCCTCCAGCGGCGACAGCTTGGGAGCCTTCGCGACCAGTTCGACGGCTTCCTCCTGCAACCCGACCAGCGACGTCAGCGACGCCGGGTCGAGCGAACCGTTTGCCATCATCTTCAGCTTCTGACGCATGTGGGCAACACGATCCCGCAGCGCATCCGTCGCCCGAACCGCTGCCGCGGCCGGGTTGTTCAGCTCGTGCGTCAAGCCGGCGGACAACGACCCGAGGGCCAAGAGACGCTCACGCTGGTCGACGATCTGCTTGGTGTTGAGGGCACCGACGAACAAGCCCTCGAGCAGATGCAACGCCATCGGGAACCACTCCTCGACGATCTCCGCGAAGCACTCCGCGTCGAGCACGAAGAACCGTGACGTCTCGGTCGTACGCATCGAACTCGGATAGGTCTGCGGCACCCGATCACGTAGATACGCCTGCCACGCTCCCGCGTACACACCTCGTTGAGACGTCCGGCTGATCACCATCTCCTCGCCACCGGAGTTCTTCGTCAGTACCAACGAACCGTCCATCAGCACGTAGAAACACGTCGCCGGCTCACCTTCGCTGAACACCGGACCCGGCTCGATGATCTCGATGTGCCCCTCGCGGCACAGCTTCTCCACCTGCTCGTCCGACAACTTCTCGAACAGGAACAGCGTCTTCAGCTCTTCCGGGCTACAGCGCAGCGACCCGGGACCGCTCTGCAGGCTCATGGGTTCGCCAGGTATCTGTGCACCAGCATCACGGCCATCGCTCCCTCTCCCACAGCCGACGCGACGCGTTTCGCCGAGTCGGATCGCACGTCACCGGCCGCGAACACGCCGGGAACACTGGTCTCGAGATGGTGCGGCAACCTGTCGCGATCCCATCCCGTCGGGCCATTGCCGTCGACCACCAGATCGGGTCCCGTGACGACGAAGCCGTGCTCGTCGCGCACCACGACACCGTCGAGCCACTCCGTCCGAGGAGCCGCACCGATGAACAGGAACAGGTACTGCCCGGGAACCGTCTCGTCGGTGCCGGTCGCACGGTTGTGCAGGGTGATGGACTCCAGGTGATCGTCGCCGCCGACGCCCACGACCTCGGTGCACGTCCGCACCGTGATCCGCGGATGATCCTCGATCTGCTTGATCAGGTAGTACGACATCGATGCTTCGAGCGACTGCGCACGGATCAGAATCGTCACCGACTTCGCTCCGCGGGCCAGGTACACCGCTGCCTGACCGGCCGAGTTGGCGCCGCCGACGATGTAGACGTCCTGCTCCGCGCAGCGCGCGGCCTCCGTCATCGCCGATCCGTAGAACACTCCGCGGCCGGTGAACTTCTCGATGCCCGGCGTCGCCAACTGCCGGTACGCCACCCCCGTCGACAGAATCACGGTCTGAGCGTCGATGCTCCGACCGTCCGCGAACCGGATCGTCCTGGCCGAACCGTTGGCCTCGAGACCGACGACGTCCTGCGTCGTCACCACCTCAGCGCCGAACTTCAACGCTTGCCGGCGCGCACGCTCGGCCAACTGAGCGCCGGACACACCGTCGGGGAATCCCAGGTAGTTCTCGATGCGGGAACTCTGGCCTGCCTGCCCACCCGTCGCGGTGCGCTCGATGAGTGTCGTGCGCAGTCCTTCCGACGCGCCGTACAACGCCGCACCGAGACCCGCCGGGCCACCACCGATGACAACCAGATCGTAGAACTCACCGGACGGTGTCGTCGTCAGACCGAGATGGCTGCCGAGTTCCGAATCGGACGGCGCACACAATGCTGTGCCATCCGCGGTCACGATCACCGGGCACACCGTGTCGTCGACACCCGCCGACGTCAGTAGCCGCACTCCCTCGGGATCGTCGGCCATGTACCAGCGATACGGCAGCTGATTACGGGCCAGGAATTCGCGGACCTCCGACGACCGCGCGGACCAACGGTGACCGATGACCCGGGTTTCCTCCACCGGCCGATGATCACTCGACGCCCACGCCTCCAGCTGCGCGTCGAGCACCGGGTAGAGCTTCTCCTCCGGCGGATCCCACGGCTTGAGGAGGTAGTAGTCGAGGTCGATGACGTTGATGGCGTCGATGGCCGCGTCGGTGTCGGCGTACGCGGTCAGCAGGACTCGACGAGCCGACGGATACAGGTCCATCGCCTGCTCGAGAAATTCCATGCCGTTCATCTGCGGCATTCGATAGTCGGCCAGCAGGATCGCGACAGGCCGGCCGCGCAGTTTCAGTTCCTTCAGCGCATCGAGAGCCTGAGCACCGGACTCGGCGCGGATGATGCGGTAGTTCTCGCCGTAGTGGCGACGAAGATCGCGTGCGACGGATCGGGATACACCCGGATCGTCGTCGACGCTGAGAATTGCAGGCTTCATGACCCTCCCGGTCGGGCAGCTACTCGAGGACAAGTATGCCGCGCCGGGCGTCACCGCGCCTTGGTGCCAGCAGGGGGTGTCAGACCTGCCCGCGCCGAATGAGGTCGATTTCCTGGGCGGTCAACAAGCGCTCGAGCTTTTCGCTCGGCCACTTCCTTGGACTTCCGCTCATCCGCGCCGATTCGAGCAGCGGCACGCCCGAGCCTGGACGACGCAAGATCGAATGAAGGTTCACGATCGATCACTCCGAACAAAATTCGTTTTGGCCTGATTCCTCGTTCGTTGCATCGCCCAGTGTTCGCCTCTCGTTACCGTTCGCGGGTGAGGCGCGCTGAAGAAGTTTCGACGTAGGTGCGTTTCGTCGGGTTCACAGCCGGGTAAAGAGGTGGATTACCAATCGACAAGTCGGGGGCACGAAATGAGCGCAACAGGCGCCGCGGAAACGGTCCAGAACAACACGTGGTTCGAACGAGCAGCCCGAGCCGGCCACTTCGTCAGCGGGCTGCTGCACATCCTCATCGGCTACATCGCCATTCGACTCGCCTTCGGACAGGGCGGCAACGCCGACCAATCCGGTGCCCTCGCCGAGCTGGGCAGCAAACCCGGAGGCGCCATCGCCTTGTGGATTGCCGTCGTCGCATTCCTCGCACTCGCACTGTGGCGAGTCATGGAAGCGATCGTCGGAAAGAAGTCGGACCAGGACGAGGGCAGCGCGATGGACCGGCTCAAGGCCGGCGCACTCGCCGTCGTCTATCTTGCATTCGCCTGGTCGACATTCGGCTTCGCCAGAGGATCCGGCGAATCGAGCGGCCAGCAGAACGCAGGCATGACCGCACGGTTGATGGAGAACGGATTCGGCAAGGTCGTGCTGATCGTCGTCGGACTCGTCGTGATCGGCGTCGGCGGCTACCACGTCTACAAAGGCGTATCGAAGAACTTCCTCGACGACCTCGAGGGCAACCAGAGCAAAGGCGTCGAATACCTCGGCATCGCCGGTTACGCAGCCAAGGGTGCCGCGTTGATCGGCGCAGGCGCGCTGGTCGTCGTCGCGGTGTTCACCTCCGACCCCAGCAAGGCCACCGGCATCGACGGAGCCGTCAAGACGCTCGGTGAACAACCGTTCGGCCAGGTGCTGCTCGTCCTCGCCGGTGTCGGCATCGCGCTCTACGGCCTGTACGCCTTCGTCCTCGCTCGTCACGCACGCATGTAAGACAGTTACCCGTAGAGGGACGTGAGCTCGGATCCGATTCGAGCGAGCTCGGCTCGCACCGAATCGGATTCGACGACCTCGAGCTCGGCACCCCAGCCCGCGACATGCTGCGCGATCATCACCGGCGCGGGCGCGGACACCGTCGCCCTCAGCCGTCCGTCGACGACGTGCTGCACCACGCAGTGCTTGCCGAACTGCGCCTGCAGCACCGACAGCAACTTCTCCGGGATCTCGACGACGGCCGACGTCGCGCGCTGCCGGTCTTCCACCGTCTCGACGACGGACGCCCACGCGTCGGCGAGATCGAAATCCGCCGGACGCGAGAACACCGAGTCGGTGAGCGCGACCTCGGACATCCGGTCGAGGCGAAACGTGCGCAGGCCGTGAGCCGTCGAGGCGATCAGATACCAGTGCCCGTTCTTGTCCACCAGCCCGAGTGGACCGACCTCGCGGTGCCCGGGCCCGGTGTGACCGAACGTCTTGTAACCGAACGTCACGTTCACTCGCCGAACCACCGCGCGCTGCAGCAGTCCGACATGCTCCGAGCCTGCGGACAACTCCTGCCCCCACCTGGCGGGATCGATCGTCGTCGCATCGGCCGCGGCTTGCGCGTCGACCCGGAAGGGTTCGGGTAACGCCTTCACCAGCTTGCGCACCGCGGCCTTGGCGTCCGGCGACAACGCGGCGCCCGGACCGACCAACGTGAACAAAGCCTGCGCTTCCGTGGAACTGAGTCCGGTCAAGTCCGTTCGCGCGCCACCGATCAGTTGCCATCCGCCGTTGCGACCCGGTTGTGGGTAGACGGGGATTCCGGCGGACGACAGCGATTCCAGGTCCCGGCGCGCAGTCGAGGCCGACACCTCCAGTTCCTCGGCGACCTCGGCTGCGGTGATCCGCCCGCGGGTCTGCATCAGAAGAAGTGTTGCAACCAGCCGGTCTGCGCGCATGCCCGAAGTATCCCTTCCAAAGTGCTCAGAAGATGAGCACTTTGTCGTGGATAGTCGTTTCCACACCACCGCAAAAGGAGAACGCAATGCTCAGAGGACTCAGCAACATCAGCTTCTATGCAGACGACGTCGCCGCAGCCGGCGACTGGTACACCGACATTCTCGGAATCGCTCCGTACTTTCGCCGCGACAACCCGGACGGAACACCGGGATACATCGAGTTCCGAGTAGGCGACTTCCAGCACGAGCTGGGCATCGTCGACCGCACGTACGCGATCCCGGGAACGTCGAGGTCCGAATCCATCACCTTCTGGCACGTCGACGACCTCGCCGGATCACTCGAGAAGCTTCTCGCCGCAGGCGCAACACTGCACGACGAGATCCGAGCCCGCGGCGAAGGCTTCAACACTGCATCCGTGGTCGATCCCTTCGGCAACGTCCTCGGCATCATGAACAACCCCCCACTACCTGGAGATGCTCGGGCGGACGTGATGTTCCACGTGCTCGGTTACTGTCGGGGATTCCCGCCCGAACGAGCGGAAGTGCTACGCCACGCACGGCCGGTCGGCTAGGTTTGTCTGTAACCGACAGTTGCATCTACGGAGGAACACGTGAGCAAGACCCTCGAAGCCAGCATCGACGTCGACGCCAGTCCCGAGCAGGTGTGGAAGGTCGTCTCGGATCTGAAGCGCATGGGTGAGTGGAGTCCCCAGTGCAAGAAGATGAAGGTCTTCGGTGGCGATGTTCGCAAGGGCACGACGACGCTGAACATCAACCGGAAGGGCCTGCTGATCTGGCCGACCACGGCAAAGGTCGTCGAATTCGAGCCGAACAAGGCCATCGCGTTCCGCATCGTGGAGAACAAGACGATCTGGTCCTACACCCTCACCCCCTCGGAAACGGGAACCACGGTCGTGGAGAAGCGCGAGGCACCGACGGGCACGAGCGCCGTATCGGGCTTCCTCGTCAAGAACGTCCTCGGGGGCATCGAACAGTTCGACGTGGAACTCGTCGACGGAATGAACAAGACCCTGCAGCGCATCAAGTCGGAAAGCGAACGCACGCGGTAAATGTTTGACGAGTGAAGTTTCTGGGCAGCCCCAGTTGTCAAACGGCAACAAACAAAAGGGGCATGACATGACACCCGCACTCGGTTTCATCGGTTGGATCGTCATCGGCGGCTTGGCCGGATGGATCGGTAGCAAGATCATGAAGACGGACGCATCGATGGGCATCATCTTGAACATCGTCGTCGGCATCATCGGAGGTTTCCTCGGAGGCTGGTTGCTCAGCGTCTTCGGAGTCGATGTCGAGGGCGGCGGCCTCATCTTCAGCTTCCTCACCTGCCTGTTGGGCGCAGTGATCCTGCTGTTCATCGTCAAGGCTGTGACGGGTCGCTCGAGGGCCTGACGGTCACTGCTCGTTCCCGGCTGCCGGGGCTTCTCACGTACTGTGTGAAGCCCCGGCAGTGTCCGTTTCAGGCACTGCCCCCAGAGATGTTCTAAGGAGCGAAGTGGCCCGCCGTCCAGCCCCGATCGGTCAACCACCCAGCAGTGGCATAGCGCATGTCGCCGAGCTGGTGAAAAACACCGTTCCGCCGCTGCATCCAGCAGGCCTTCCCTTCGTCGCCGGGCCGCTGGCGGTCGCTGCGCTCGGCCGTCGGAACAAGTGGATCCGCCGCGCCGGTCTGACTGCAGCAGGCGCGTGCGCCACGTTCTTCCGCCACCCGAGCCGCGTTCCACCGAACCGCCAGGGCGTCGTCGTCGCACCTGCGGACGGGCTGATCACGCTCGTCGACACCGCGGTACCGCCCGCCGAGCTCGATCTCGGAACCGAGGCCGTTCCCCGCGTCAGCATCTTTCTCTCGGTCCTGGACGTACACGTGCAACGCGTGCCCGTCGCAGGTGAGGTCGTGGAGGTCGTGCACCGCAAGGGCCAGTTCAAGTCCGCGGATCTGGCCGAGGCCAGCGAGGTCAACGAACGCAACAGCATGCACATCCGCACCCCGTCGGGACACGACCTCGGGATTGTCCAGATCGCCGGGTTGATCGCTCGACGCATCGTCAACAACGCAAAGGTCGGCGATACCTTGACCATCGGCGACACCTACGGCCTCATCCGATTCGGCTCCCGGGTGGACACGTACTTTCCGTCCGGTTCGACACTGCTGGTCGAGCCGGGTCAGCGGGCAGTCGGAGCCGAGACGGTGCTCGGCGAGCTTCCCCGATAGCCGGCGATGATCACCAGACGCGCCCGCCCGACCGCAGCCGTCCGATTGCTGCCGTCCGTCGTCACCATTCTGGCATTGTGCGCCGGTTTGTCCGCGGTCAAGTTCGCCCTGGACGGCGAGTTGGGAACCTCGCTCGCGATGATCGGCGCGGCCGCGATTCTCGACGCACTCGACGGCCGAATCGCCCGATTGCTCGACGCCACCAGCCGCATCGGTGCCGAACTCGATTCCCTCGCCGACGCCATCTCCTTCGGCGTGGCACCGGCTCTCGTGCTGTACGTGACGCTACTGGAGGGCTCGAGCAGCGGATGGATCATCGCGTTGGTGTACGCGGTAGCGATGGTGCTGCGTCTGGCACGGTTCAACACACTTCTCGACGAGGACGACTCTCCCGGTTACGCGAGTGAATTCTTCACCGGCGTTCCTGCGCCCGCCGGTGCGCTGATCGTGCTGGCCCCGATCGCGGCGTTCCAGGAATGGGGTGACGGCTGGTGGTCGTCCTTCTACGTCGTCGTCGGCTGGACTGTGTTCACCGCAGGCCTCGCCGTCAGTCGCATCCCGACTCTCGCTCTCAAAACGGTCTCGGTACCGCCGCGGATGGCGGCGGCGCTTCTGATTCTGGTAGCGCTGGCCGCTGCCGCGTTGATCACGTATCCGCTGGTTCTGCTGATGGTTCTCGTCGCGATGTACCTGGCGCACATTCCGTTCGCCGTTCGGTCGCAGCGCTGGGTCGCCGCGCGCCCGTACACCTGGGACGCCAAGCCTGCAGAGCGTAGAGCGGAGCGCCGGGCCATCCGCCGGGCTCCGGGCAACAACCGTAGGTCCGCAGCCAGGCTCGGTCTCCGTCGCCCGAAGAGCCCCCGATGAGCGAGAATTCACTATGACTGCACCGGAGTTGGTGCTGACCGCTCGGCTCAACACGTCGGCTGCGGATGCGCGCCGAGGAGTCGTACGACTTCACCCGGAGGTGTTGGCGGCCCTGGGGATTCGCGAATGGGACGCCGTTGCACTGATCGGCGCGCGCCGGACCTCGGCTGTCGCGGGCACGGCACCCGACGGCACCCCGCAGGGCACAGCACTGCTCGACGACGTCACGTTGTCCAACGCGGGGATCAAGGAGGACGGCTCCATCGCCGTCGCGCCCGTCACCGTCTACGGGGCCAGGACGGTGACGCTGTCCGGTTCGACGCTGGCCGTCGGATCCATTCCCGACGCCACGCTGCGTAAGGCGCTTCTCGGCAAGGTGCTGACGGCGGGCGACACCGTCTCGCTGCTGCCACGGGATCTCGGTCCCGGTACCAGTACGAGTGCTGCGACGCAGGCGTTGTCACGTTCGTTCGGGGTTGCGTGGACCAGCGAGCTGTTGACGGTCTCGGCCACCGATCCGAGCGGTGGGCCGGTCAGCGTGCAACCCAACTCGGCGGTGAGCTGGGGCAACGGAGTGCGGACACCCATGACGGACCGCAACCGACAACCACCCGCCGCAGCCGACCCCGCGCCGGTCGAGGTCAAGGAGCTGGTCGGGGTGGCGGCCCAGCAGTCCAAGTTGACCGAGTGGCTTCGGTTGGCACTCGACGAGTCGGAGTTGCTTGCCACGTTGGGTGCGTCGCCGCATCTCGGAGTCCTGATCACCGGTCCGGCGGGAGTCGGAAAGTCGACGCTCGC
This sequence comes from Rhodococcus sp. 14-2470-1b, assembly GCF_002259415.1. Classification (GTDB taxonomy): domain Bacteria; phylum Actinomycetota; class Actinomycetes; order Mycobacteriales; family Mycobacteriaceae; genus Rhodococcoides. The sequence continues at coordinate 211,064 of NZ_NPFY01000019.1, read as the reverse complement.
TCGTGCGGTTCTCGCCGGGCGGCCGGTCGTCGAACTGGACGGTCCGTCGATCGGTGCGCTCGACGCTTCCGAGCGGGTCGACGCCGTCGCGTCCGCGTTCGAGCGGTTGGGCGCCGGCGGAGTCCTGCTCGTCACCGACATCGACGCCCTGCTACCCGCGGCCGCTGAACCGGCGTCGACTCTGGTGCTCGAGAAATTGAAACGGGGTGTCGACACGCCCGGAATTGCGCTGGTGGCCACCACCGCGCACCCCGAGGGCACCGACGGACGCCTTCGGTCACAGGACCTGTGCGATCGAGAACTGACGCTCTCGCTACCCGACGGCGCAGGCCGAACTGCATTACTGGAACATCTGGTGCGGGCGTCGCCTACCGAGGGTCTGATCCTCGGCGACATCGCTCTGCGTACACCAGGATTCGTTGTCGCAGATCTAGCCGCTCTGGTGCGCGAGGCGGCTCTGCGCGCGGCATCGCGAGCCAGCGCCGACAAGTCGGATCCGAAGATCCTGCAGAGCGATCTGCTCGGCGCCCTCGACGTCATCCGTCCGCTGTCCCGCTCGGGTTCCGAGGAATTGGCGATCGGCAGCATCACGCTCGACGATGTCGGCGACATGGTGGAAACCAAACAGGCCCTCACCGAGGCCGTCCTGTGGCCCCTTCGACATCCGGACTCGTTCTCGCGGTTGGGAATCGAGCCTCCGCGCGGAGTTCTTCTCTACGGGCCACCAGGATGCGGGAAGACATTCCTGGTTCGCGCTCTCGCCAGTTCCGGCCAGCTGAGCGTGCACGCCGTCAAAGGTGCCGAGCTGATGGACAAGTGGGTCGGTTCCTCGGAAAAGGCCGTGCGAGAGCTGTTTCAGCGCGCCCGAGACTCAGCGCCGTCGTTGATCTTCCTCGACGAGGTCGACGCGCTCGCACCCAGGCGCGGACAATCGTCGGACTCCGGCGTCGGAGATCGCGTCGTCGCAGCGTTGCTCACCGAACTCGACGGCGTCGAACCTCTGCGTGATGTCGTCGTACTCGGCGCAACCAACCGACCGGACCTGATCGACCCGGCACTTCTTCGTCCGGGCCGACTGGAACGTCTCGTGTTCGTGCCACCTCCGGATGCCGACGCACGCAAGGACATCTTGCGTGCAACAGGCAAAGCCGTCCCTCTCGCCGACGACGTCGATCTCGATGCTCTCGCCGAAGATCTGGACGGATACTCGGCGGCGGACTGCGCGGCACTCCTGCGCGAGGCCGCTCTGACGGCCATGCGCCGGTCGATGGATGCAGCCGACGTCACCGCAGCAGACGTGGCGACCGCACGCGCGACGGTGCGCCCCTCGCTCGATCCCGAGCAAGTGGCGCACCTCGAGGCCTACGGCTCTCGCACTCACTAGCTCCAGCGCGCCAGGATCTTGCTCGCCTCTCCGGCCAGGGCACCCTGGAACAGCGGGCCGAAGCTGATGCGGCCGACACCGAGTGAGGCGAAGTGCTTCAGGTCGCCGTCCGCGGGGTTGGCGATGGCGTTGATGGGCAGAGGAAGCTCCTCGGCCAGACGCTTGTAGTCCGCGTCGTTGTGGAAGCCGACGGGGTAGAGCGAGTCTGCACCGGCCTCGGCAGCGAGCTTCAGCCGAGCGATCGCACGGTCGACGCGGTCGCTCTCGTCACCGATCTGCTTGACGAACAGGTCGGTCCGGGCGTTGAGAACGACGTGAACGTCGGTCGCGTCGGAGGCTGCACGCAGGGCGCCCACGAAATCGGCGTGCTCCTGCGCTTCACGCAGACGTCCGCCTTCGCTGTGCACGGTGTCCTCCACGTTGAGGCCGACGGCGCCCGCGGAGACGAGGCCGTCGATGAGGCGCTTGGGGTCCTCGCCGTATCCGGACTCGACGTCGACGGACAACGGAACGTCGACAGCGGAGGTGATCTGGGAGATGCGCGTGAGCAGCTCGTCGAAGGTGATGCCCTCGTTGTCGGGCTTGCCGATGGAGTCGGACACCGGGTGACTTCCGACGGTGAGTGCCGTGAATCCAGCCGAGACCGCGAGGTTGGCCGACCATGCGTCCCATACCGTCGGCAGCACGACGGGATTTCCGGGCTGGTGGAGTTCGAGGAGGGTTGTTGCCTTCTGGGACAAGCTCGTCATTGAGACTCCTAATGCGTCGAGGCGGGAGAACGTGCGTTCTCCTACCGACAACGTAACAGCATCAGTCGATCAAATCGAGCGCTTGCATCCGGTCGAACACCATGAGCGACCCAGGAGCGACATCCCGCATCGACGCGTACTCGTCGCGAGTGAAGAAGCGAATTTCGGCAATCTCGCTGGTCGGCGTCGGTTCCGACGCCAATCCCGCGATGAAGCAATGGATCTCGAGCTCGGTTCCCGCGGGATGCCCCCACGCCTCGCACTCGAACACATCCAGCAACCGGGCGTCGACCACCGCCGCGTCGAGCTCCTCGCGAATCTCACGGTGCAGCGCCTCGAGAGGCGTCTCTCCCGGATCGATCTTGCCTCCCGCCATGTAGAACGCCGACTTCCCCACCGAACGAGCCTGAATCATTCGTCGATCCCGCACGAGCGCCAGCCCAGCAGTCCTGATCACTGGTTCCGCGGGATCGGCGGGATCAGCGGGATCAGCGGCTTGTCCGCCCGCACCTTCAACTGCTGCACCGCCCAGGTGTTGCCGTCGGGATCGGCGAACCCGAAGAAGGTGCCCCCGTCCCTGTCGTCGAACACAGTGATCTCGCCTGCCTCGACGCCGCGGGACAGCAACTCCTCACGGGCGGCATGCGCGTCGGACACGACGAGTTGCAACCCCTTCAACGAACCGGGTTCCATCTCACGCTGCGACGCCAGCGACCCGACGACGATCGAGCATCCCGACCCCCGCGGCGTCAGCTGCGCAATGTGCATGTGCTCGTTGCGGGTGTCGTGGTCGAGATCGAATCCGACCTTGTCCCGGTAGAACTCGATCGACCGATCGAGATCCGACACCGGTACGACGACCACTTCCAAAGTCCAATCCACGACGGTCAGCTCCTTCCGAGGATCGCGTCGAGACGCTCGTACCCCTCGGAGACGCCTCTCTCCATTCCGCTCTGTGCCATTCCGTCGCGCGATTCGACGGACGGATAGGCCGACTCGATCTCGAGCCGAGTGCGACCGTCACCGAGGTCGACGAAGGTCAACGCCTCCAGGCTGACGACGTCGGGAAAATCCTCGTACTCGAACGTCTGAATGGCGAACTCGTTCTCCCGCACGACATGGAAGACGCCACGGAACGCAAATGTCGCTCCCTCGGGATTGGTGTGCACGTATCGGTAACTACCCCCGGTCACGAACTCGTAGCGCTCGATCGCCATGTCGTATCCGTTGGGCCCGAGCCACTGCTCGACCAGCTCGGGTTCCTTGTGCGCCCGGAACACAGCGTCGACGGGAGCGTCGAATTCCCGGGCGATGGTGATGAACGGCAGGCCGTCGGGGACGGTGATGGCAACTGGATTCGTCATGAGTTCTCCTTCTCGAAGTGTTCTTTCGACTCACTGCCAAGCAGCTTGTGTTGGATTCGTTCCGCAGGCTCCACTCACTCCTGCCTGGATTCATTCCGCAGGCTCCACTCACTCCTGCCTGGATTCATTCCGCAGGCTCCACTCACTCTGCGAGCAGCTGGTCGAGCTTTCGGAACTGCTGTTCGTGGACGATGCGGTACCTGTCGATCCATGCGGTGAGCTGTTCGAGCCGGTCGGGGTTCAGATGGACCGGCCGACGCTGTGCGTCTCGGGTCCGCGTCACCAGACCCGCATTCTCGAGGACCTGGATGTGCCTGGACACCGCTTGCTTGCTGATCTCGAACGGCTCGGCAAGGTCGTTGACCGTCTGCGGACCGCGACTGAGACGGGCGACGAGTGCCCGACGGACCGGGTCGGCGAGGGCCATGAAGGCATCGTCGAGTCGATCGTCGTCGGCGGGTCGAGCGCCCATTGTCAACCACTTCCTTTATCAACCGGTCTGTTGATTACAGTAGGACGCGAACGCCTCCGAGTCAACGAAAAGGTGCAAACAGTACCGAATGGCAGCGCGTCGACCACGCAAAGTAGGATGGAGTGAACTTATACTCGCCGGCCGAGCACACGGCTCGCGAGCATATTTTCCGTTTGTTCGCCTACTCGACGCCGCCCCACGACCACCGCGTGATCCGCGCCAGGATGACGCGACCCGAGACGACGGAGTACGTTTTTGCTCGCTATTTTGCTCGCGCACACGGTTGCGGCCGTGTTCGCGCCCTTGTTGGTCCGCTGGTGGGGCCGTAACGCATTCTTTCCGCTTGCACTGGTGCCACTCGTCAGCCTGGTATGGGTGTTCGCCAATTGGAACACCGAACAGTCTCTGAACATCGAGTGGGTCCCCGGCCTGTCGATGGACCTGGACATGCGGTTCGATTCACTGGCCGCAATCATGTCGCTGCTCGTGCTCGGTATCGGTGCGCTGATCCTCGTCTACTGCGCCCGCTACTTCGAGGACGACGAACCACGACTCGGCATCTTCGCCGCCGAAATGGTCGCGTTCGCCGGTGCGATGTTCGGGCTCATCACTGCCGACAACATGCTGGTGCTCTACATCTTCTGGGAAATCACGACCGTCCTGTCGTTCCTGCTCGTCGGGCACTACGCCGAGCGCGCGTCCTCGAGACGCGCCGCCACCCAGGCTCTGTTGGTCACCACCGCGGGCGGCCTCGCGATGCTCGTCGGAATCATCGTCCTCGGTCAGGTGGCGGGCAGTTACAACCTGTCCGACGTGGTCGCCGACGCCCCGTCGGGGTGGCTTGCCGGCGTTGCGATCGTGCTGATCCTGATCGGTGCGCTGTCGAAGTCCGCGATCGTGCCGCTGCACTTCTGGCTTCCGGGCGCGATGGCCGCACCGACACCCGTCAGTGGGTATCTGCACGCGGCGGCGATGGTGAAGGCGGGCATCTACCTCGTCGCGCGCCTCGCCCCGGGCTTCGCCGATTCCGGCCCCTGGCGTGCGACGGTCATCACCCTCGGTCTGTTGTCGATGATTCTGGCGGGGTGGCGTGCACTGCGCGCGTTCGACCTCAAGCTGATCCTCGCGTTCGGCACGGTCAGTCAGCTCGGCTTCCTGATGGTCCTGGTGGGCATCGGCTCCGAGAAGGCGATGCTTGCCGGTCTGACCATGGTCATCGCCCACGCGATGTTCAAGGCCGCACTGTTCATGGTGGTCGGCATCATCGACCACACGACGCACACGCGCGACATCCGCAAGCTCGCACACCTGGGCAAGAAGGCACCGCTGTTGGGTGCCATCGCCGCACTCGCCGCGGCGAGCATGGCGGGCCTGCCCCCGTTCCTCGGGTTCGTCGGCAAGGAGACTGCACTGTCGGCGGTCATCGACACCCCGACGCTCAATCCTGCCGTGGCCTGGATCGTCGTGGCGGGCATGGTCGTCGGGTCCATTCTGACCGTCACCTACAGCATCAGGTTCGTGTGGGGAGCGTTCGGGCGCAAGCAACTCAAGCGACCGAGCCCCGCGGTGAAGAACATGCACGAGCCGACGGCGCTGTTCCTCGCAGCACCGGCGTTCCTCGCACTTCTGGGTGCGGCCGCAGGCATCTTCTCGCCCGTCGTCGACGCCATCGTCAGCCCGTACGCGAGCACCGTCGATTCCTACGGCCAGGCGCCCTACCACCTGGCACTGTGGCACGGCGTCAACCTGCCACTCGGGTTGACGGTCGTCGTCGTCACCGGCGGTGTCGGTCTCTTCATCGCGCACCGCATGGTCAACCGCCTCAAGTTCGAGCATCCACCACTCGGAAACGCGGACCGGGTCTACGACGCGGTGCTCAAGTCGATGGACACCATCTCGCTCCGCCTGACCGGCACCACCCAGCGAGGATCGCTGCCGCTCACCCAGGGAACGATCCTGCTGACGCTGGTGCTGCTTCCGATGGCCGTACTGGCGTTCGGCCGCGAACCCGGACTGGACTTCGTCCTGTTCGACACACCACTTCAGGTCATCATCTCGCTCATCATGATCTCCGGAGCGCTCGGTGCGACGGTGATGCGTAACCGCCTGGCCAGCGTCATCCTCGTCGGGCTTACCGGCTACGGCTGCGGTGTGATCTTCGCTGTGCACGGCGCACCGGATCTGGCATTGACTCAGTTCCTGGTGGAAACGCTGACATTGGTGGTCTTCGTTCTCGTGCTGCGAAAGCTACCTGCCGAGGTCGACGACCGAGGCGCAGCCGGCTCGCGGTTGCCACGCGCAGCCCTCGCGATCGCCGTCGGCGCGACGGTCACAGTCCTCGGTGCATTCGCGATGAACGCGCGCAGTACCGCCCCCATCTCACTGCAGCTTCCGGACGCGGCGTACCTGTTGGGTGACGGCAAGAACATCGTCAACGTGCTCCTGGTGGACATTCGCGCGTGGGACACCCTCGGCGAGATCTCGGTGCTGCTCGTAGCAGCCACCGGCGTCGCATCGCTGGTCTTCCGCAACCGACGCTTCGGGAGCGCACCTCGCGTCTCGGATGCGCCTGCAACGGATTCCGACAGCCCGTCCGGCACCGACACGACGTGGTTGCTGGGCGGAGACCTGATCGACCCGCGGCATCGGTCGCTCATCCTCGAAGTCACGACTCGTCTGATCTTCCCGACGATCATGGTGCTGTCGGTGTACTTCTTCTTCTCCGGACACAACGCTCCGGGCGGTGGTTTCGCCGGCGGACTGACCGCGGGACTCGCGCTGGTGCTGAGGTACCTGGCAGGCGGTCGATACGAGCTCGGCGAAGCCGTTCCTATCGACGCGGGCAAGATCCTCGGTCTCGGCCTGATCCTCGCGTCGGGCACCGCGATCGCGTCGATGTTCCTCGGCGCCCCGGCGTTGTCGTCGGCGACGCTCGAGGTGACCCTGCCGATACTCGGTGACATCAAGTTGGTCACCGCGTTGTTCTTCGACCTCGGTGTCTACCTCATCGTGGTCGGTCTCGTACTCGACGTTCTCCGAAGTCTCGGCGCACGTCTCGACGCACAGGTGGAGATGCAGAGCCAGGTGAAGGCCCGATGACCGCGAACCTCGGCATGCTGATAGTCGTCGGCATCCTCGTCGCGACGGGGGTGTACCTACTCCTGGAACGCTCGATCACGAAGATGCTGCTCGGACTCCTGTTGTTCGGCAACGGAATCAACATTCTGCTGCTGACCGTCGGTGGACCGACGGGCAATCCCCCGATCGTCGGCCGAACGACGTCGATTCACGAGACCATGGCGGATCCGTTGGCGCAGGCCATGATTCTGACCGCCATCGTCATCACGATGGGTATCGCGGCGTTCGTGCTGGCACTCGCGTACCGCTCGTTCACGCTCAACACCAAGGACGACGTCGAGAACGACCCGGAGGACACCAAGGTCTCCAAGCGCCGGTCCATGGCCGACATGCCGGACCGCGACCGGTCCGACGACCCGGTCACCGGCGAGCCGAGTTTCAGTGGCGACGCCTTCGACAGCCAGGGCAACCCGATTCCCATCGAGGACCTCAAGAACATCGAGGACCTCGAGTGCTACGAGGACCTGCACGAAGGTGACTTCGACGACGACGACGAACCGGACTTGAAGGGCCTCGACGGCATAGACAGCGCAGTGAAGGACACATCCAAACCCAGCGCCAAGAAGCGCAAGAAGGGAGGCTCCGAATGAGCATCCCCGCAAGCACCATCAGCGCTCTCACGCCCCTACCCGTCCTGATCCCCCTGTTCGCTGCGGCGTTGACACTCGTCGCAGGCAGGAGGCCACGGGCACAGCGCCTCATCACGATGGTCGCTCTGACGTCGATCGTCGTCGTATCCGCATTCCTGCTGTACCTGGCCGACCGCGACGGAACGTTCGCACTACAGGTCGGCGGGTGGGACTCACCGATCGGTATCTCACTCGTCGTCGACCGTCTGTCCGCGCTGATGCTGCTGGTCAGCGCGATCGTGTTGCTGGCGGTCATGGTGTACTCGATCGGTCAGGGTATTCGCGACGGAAACGAGAACCAGCCCGTCTCGATTTTTCTTCCGACGTATCTGGCTCTGAGCGCGGGCGTGTGCAACGCGTTCCTCGCCGGCGACTTGTTCAATCTGTTCGTCGGATTCGAGGTTCTGCTCGCCGCGTCGTTCGTGCTGCTGACTCTGGGAGCAAGCGCGGACCGGGTGCGTGCAGGTGTCTCCTACGTCATGGTGTCGATGGTCTCGTCGCTGATCTTCCTGTTCGGTATCGCGCTGGTCTACGGTGCGACCGGCACGTTGAATCTGGCTCACATCGCCACGCGCCTCGACGACGTACCGTCGGGCACCAGGACGGCGATCTTCGCGGTTCTTCTCGTCGCATTCGGTATCAAGGCCGCCGTGTTCCCGCTGTCCACGTGGCTTCCGGACTCCTACCCCACCGCACCGGCCCCGGTCACCGCGGTGTTCGCCGGTTTGCTCACCAAGGTCGGTGTGTACGCGATCATCCGCGCGCACACGCTGCTGTTCCCCGACGGGGGCCTGGACAACGTACTGCTCGTGTGTGGTCTGCTCACGATGCTCGTCGGCATCTTCGGTTCCATCGCGCAGAGCGACATCAAACGACTGCTGTCGTTCACTCTCGTCAGCCACATCGGGTACATGGTGTTCGGTGTCGCTCTGTCCACGCAGTCCGGATTGTCGGGAGCGATCTACTACGTCGCGCACCACATCATCGTGCAAACGACGCTGTTCCTGGTCGTCGGTCTGATCGAGCGCCAGGCCGGGTCGTCCTCGCTGCGCCGTCTCGGTGGTCTCGCCGCGGCAAGCCCCGTACTGGCGATCATCTTCCTCGTACCTGCACTGAATCTCGGTGGAATTCCTCCGTTCTCGGGCTTCATCGGCAAGGTGGCTCTGTTGCAGGCCGGTAGCGCCGAGGGCAGTGTCCTCGCGTGGATCCTCGTCGCAGGTGGCACCATCACCAGCTTGCTGACGCTGTACGTGATGGCTCGCGTGTGGACGAAGGCGTTCTGGCGTGCTCGTGCCGATGCCCCCGAGGGTGACCTCGCGGACAACAGCCCGTCGGCTCTGCTGGACGATTCCAGTGACATCCAGCTCGCCGACCGCGAGGACGTGGGCCGGATGCCGGCCTTCATGCTCATTCCGACGGTCGGGCTCGTCGCCGTCGGGTTGGCGTTGACCGTCTTCGCCGGCCGCATCATCGACATCAGCGACCGTGCCGCCGCCGATCTTCGTGATCGGTCGGTCTACATCGACGCCGTGCGCGGTGCGGAGTTCCTCGGAGACAAATCCATGGACCAGGTCGCCGGAGAAGAGGCTGGACGATGAAATATCTGAATCGCTTCGTCCTTCTGCGCCTGTGGATCCTCGGCTGGCTCACTGCCGTGTGGGTGTTGTTGTGGGGCAACGTCAGTGCGGCCAACGTACTGGGCGGAATCGTCGTCGGCCTCGGCATCATGATCCTGCTTCCGTTGCCGAAGGTACCCGTCGAGGGTCGAATTCACCTGTGGTCGTTGCTGAAACTGACCTATTGGTTCTTCTACTACGCCGCCGAGTCCTCGGTGAACGTCGCCTGGCTTGCGGTGCGCCCCAAAGCCCCGCCGGTCACCGGTGTTCTCCGGTGCCGTATCGCCATCAAGTCCGATCTGGTTCTCACACTGTTCGTCGACGCCATGAATCTCGTTCCGGGAACCATGGTTCTGGAGATCGACCAGACCAGGCGCCTGCTCTACGTACACGTGCTGGACATGGGCAGCCAGAAGGCAGTCGATTCCTTCTACGCCTACGTACGCCACCTGGAGAAACTGTTCATCGCCGCGTTCGAACGTGATTCGGACTGGAAGCCGAGTCCGCTTCACTTCCAGGAATACGAGCGATACCACGGAGTCCTGGGCGACGACATCACGCCGGCACCGGGAACGGACGGCACTTTCCGGGACGACAAGAAGACCGACGACGAACGAAAGGGTGAGTGGAAGTGACTGTCGTACTTGCTATTTCGGGCATCCTTCTCGTCGCTGCAGCCGTCGTGACCGCCTACCGTCTACTCGACGGGCCGAGCACACTCGACCGCCTCGTCGCCATGGACACCATCCTCGCGGTGTCGATGTGCGGGCTGGCGGTGTGGGCTGTCTACAGCGCCGACACCACGATCGTGCCCGCGATCGTCGCCCTGTCGTTGGTGAGTTTCATCGGATCCGTCAGTGTCGCGAGGTTCAGGGTGAGGGACGAATGAACACGGTATTGGAAGTAATCTCGGGCATTCTGATTCTGCTCGGCGCCACTCTTGCGTTCACCGCGGCCGTCGGGATCGTGCGCTTCCCGGACACGCTGTCACGCATGCACGCCGCGACGAAGCCTCAGGTCGTCGGCCTTCTGCTGGTCCTGGCGGGCGCCGTGATCCAACTGCGAGGCAACGTCGACATCTGGATGCTCGTACTCGTCGGGGTGTTCACCCTGGTGACGGCACCGGTCATCGCGCACACCGTCGGTCGCGTCGCCTACCGCGAGCAGCGTGGACGTGACGGACTGTTGATCGTCAACGAGATGGAGACGAACGAAGGGGACGATCGCTGACGTCGCTGTTCGCGAAGAACGTCGTGTAGAACATCCCGATCACCGATCCCATCGCGATCAGGATCAGCGGCCCGAACAGCTCCGGGTACGTGCCCATGGGGACGGCGAGGTAGCGGTAGCAGAGCAACAACGCCACCATCGTCGCAGCGCCGTATGCGATCATCCGGATCCGAGCGGGATCCTTCAGGCCGCGCTCGGGGTTGCGCAGTACCGACTCGAGGGTCAGGCACAGTACGACACCTGCGACCAGGTCGACGCCGTAGTGGTATCCGAAGCCGAGCGTGGCGGCCAGGGTGCACACCAACCAGACCGTGCCACCCCATCGGAGCCACCACGGCCCGCGCCTGGAGTGGATGAACAAGCTCAGCGCCCAGGCTGTGTGTAGCGACGGCATGCAGTTGCGCGGAGTGAGTTCGTCGAAACCGATCGCCGACGGCGAGGCATCGAACGGCACCAGCGTCGGCCAGTAGTTTCCGAGCTGGAACCCGTCGCCAGCAGAACCGAACGCGAAAACCGGGCCGACGACGGGGAAGAGTACGTAGAAGACGGGTCCGACGAGGCCGATGAGGAGAAACGTTCTGACGAGGTAGTGCGACGGCCACAACCCGGTGCGCGAGACGCCACGGAGTTGGTAGATCGCGATGGCGATCGCGGCGACCGGAAGCTGGATGTAGACCCAGTGCAGGACCGCGAAGACGACCGGGCCGAGCGCATCGAGCCAGCTTCCGACGATCCACGACGGGTTGCCGAGCGCATGGTCGGCGAGTTGCGCGTACTCGTCCAGGACGTAGGGCCGGACGATGGTGGTGATCTGCAACCATGCGTCCCCGCCCTTGGTGGCGAGGATGAGAAGTCCGCCGAGACACACTGCTCGGATGCCTCCGACGTCGCGGCGCCAGATCGTGAACACCGCCAGTCCGACCAGCGCGATCACGGCTCCGTTGCCGACGGCGAACGGATGCCCGGCTTCCAACCGAGCGAGCGCGCCCACTGCGTCGATCAGTACGGCGATTCCGAGTGCCCACAGTCGAATCGGCATGCGCACTCCGACGAGGGCCAACGCCAGACCGCCCCACGGCACGGCCATGGATTTGGGAGTACCGACGACGTCGTTCCAGATGCTCGGAAGCGGACCCGGGAAACCCTTCCACAACGCGACCGCCTGCAGCGATGCGAGGAAAATCAGAACGACGACGGCGCCCACACCGTAGATGCGTAACGCGCCCGGCGCCGCTCTTTCGACGTGTGAAGTTCGCTCATCCCCCTGAAGCACGTCGTTCATAGTAAACGGAGCATGAACAGAGAATTACATGCAGAAGGTCACGATCGAAGGTCGATCACCGGCGCAGCTCGTCGACCAGCGACTGCACCACTGTGCGGAGGTTTCCATCGGAGTCCAACGCCACCTTGCGTTGGCGTTGATACGACGCGCCCCGCCGGGGAATGTCGGCAACCGAGGCCAACTCGTCGGCGCATCCGAGCCGCACCGCGGTAGGCGCGAGGCGTTCCAGAAGATCGTTCAGGTCGTCCGTGACGAGGCGTTCGTTGCTGTCCGCGTCGAGGATGATCTCGGCGTCGAGCCCGTACCTAGCTGCGCGCCATTTGTTTTCCTGAACATGCCACGGGGGCATGCTCGGCAGCGTCTCCCCTGCTTCGAGGCGCTGGTCGAGGTCGACGATCAGGCAATGTGTCAACGCCACGAGCGCGGCGAGCTCACGCTTGGTGGATGCGCCGTCGCAGACCCGCACCTCGATGGTTCCCCACTTCGGAGCCGGCCTGATGTCCCAGTGCATTCCGCCGAGCTGTTCGATGACGCCGGTCTTCATCTGGTCTCGGACGAAGCCTTCGAACTGAGTCCAGTCCTCGAACTGAAACGGCAGGCCTGCGGTCGGGAGCTGCTGGAACATCAGTGCGCGGTTGCTGGCGTATCCGGTGTCGTTGCCGGACCAGATAGGCGACGACGCGGACAGTGCAAGCAGGTGCGGGTACTGCAGCAGAAGCGAGTTGAGAATGGGAAATACTTTGTCCGGAGAGGACACGCCGACGTGGACGTGCACGCCCCAGATGAGCATCTGCCTGCCCCACCACTGTGTGCGGGCGATCAACTCGTCGTAGCTGGGGGTGCTGGTGAGCACCTGCGTCGACCATTCCGCGAAGGGGTGAGTGCCTGCACTGAACAGGTCGATGTTCAGCGGGGCCGCGGCGCGCCTCACCAGGTCGAGCGACTCGCCCAGGTCGTCCATCGCTTCACCGACGTTCTCGCACACTCCGGTGACGAGCTCGACGGTGTTGCGCAGCAGCTCTTTCGTCACCCGCGGGGTTTCCGCGCCCGCCAGCTCGGTCACGCCGTCCATGACCTCGGCGGCCGAGTTGACGAGATCCAGCGAATCCTTGTCCACCAACGCGATCTCCCACTCCACGCCGAGGGTCGGGCGCGGGGAGGAATTGAACGCTATGGCGGGAGCGGAGCCTGCGGAGTGACCCGATGTAGCGGGAGCGGAGCCTGCGGAGTGACCCGATGCAGCGGGAGCGGAGCCTGCGGAGTGACCCGATGTAGCGGGAGCGGAGCCTGCGGAGTGGGTGGGGCGGCCCGGCATGTGTGCGGGAACCGCTTATTCCAGGACCGCGCAGGCGGCGCGGCCACCCGCGTCGCCGGTCATGAGGGTATTCATGTCGGGAACGGCTGCGCCGTCGGGCAGGGTGTAGCGCGGCGGGATGTTGGCGAAGTTGTCCGGGCCCTCGTGGATGATGACGGCGCGTCCGCCGTCGGCACGGAGGTCGTCCATGGTGACGGCGTCGGTGGTCGTCACGAGCATCGCTGTTCCGTCTTCGCCGACCTGCAGCGACGTCAGGTCACCGCTGGCCGGGTGTTCGGTGCGGCCGTCGACCTGCAGGTGCCCTCCGGCGGACAGGAAGTTGCCGGGCTCGCCGCCTGCGGGTGCCACGGAGTTGGGCTCGCAGAGGCCTGCGGTGTGGATGTGCAGACCGTGGAATCCGGGGGTGAGGCCTTCTGCTTCGACGGTGACGACGAGGTGGTCGCCTTCTTCGACGAACGAGACGGTGCCGACGGTGGTGCCTGCTGCGTTCTCGAACTCGGCTTCGACGGTGCCTTCGGGGCTGTCGGCGGCGACGCCGTGACCGGACGGATCTTCGTGGCCGGTCCAGACGGGAGGCGTCGTGCCCGCTACGTCGGACGGGGTTTCCGGGGCCGTACACGCGACCAGCCCGAATGCGGCGACAGCGACGACGGGAGTAGCGATGCGCCACGACCTGATCGTCCGGGATCGGGCTGTGCTGGTCGATGCCATGGAAAATGCTCCTTCGTCGGACAGGCTGGGCGTTGCGTAGATCATAACTATCCCCGGTAGTAGTCCAGTCGGCAGTAGTCCGGTCGGGTGTAGTCCGGTCGTCACCGGGCAGGCCATGCTTCTACTGAGTGACCATCACGACGACGCTGTCTCCGAAGCCGGTCAGTGTGGCCGGCATGGCTTCGGCGGTGGCGCCCAATTGCTGGGCTATCTCCTGCGCCGCGGCCTCCGCGCCGGAGGCGTCTCCGTAGTACACCGTGGTCGCGGCGACCTGGGTCTGGGCGTAGTTGCCCGTTTCGGCGATCGCCCAGCCCTGGGCGGTGAGCGTATCCGCCGTCGTGGCTGCCAGGCCGGATACGTCGCTGTTGTTCAGCACGCGGACTTCGACCTCGGCCGGTGCGACGGACGTCGTCGGGGCGCTGGTGGTCGCGGCCGGTGCCTGAGCTGCCGGGGAGGTCGCTTCCGCGACTTCGCTGGTGGCCTCGGGGGCGGCCGCTTTTTCACTGTCTCCGGAACCGGTCAACGACAGTGCACCGATCGCCGCGAACAGAATCGCAAGCGAAATGAGAACCATTGCCAAGGCGCGGAGCGGAGGGCCGGACGATTCCGGGTTGGGACTGCTCACACTGGAAGACACTAGTTGACGGCTAGACCTCGAAGCCGAGTCGCCTCGCAGCCCTTGCCTTCTGACGGCTCGCGCGGAGCCTGCGCAGACGCTTCACCAGCATGGGATCGGCTGCCAGTGATTCCGGGCGGTCGACGAGTGCGTTCAACACCTGGTAGTAGCGAGTCGCGGACATCGAGAAGAGTTCCTTGATGGCTTCTTCCTTTGCGCCTGCGTACTTCCACCACTGGCGCTCGAAGGACAGGATGTCGTGTTCACGACGGGTCAGGCCGTCTGCTCCGACCTCGTTGATGTCCCCCGTGTTTCCCGGTTGCTGAGACTGGTTCGAGTCACGCGCTGCTGCGCCGTCCATCTCACTCCTCGACTTCGCGGATCCGTGTCGCCGGATCCCGATCCTGTGCCGTGATGCTGTCCTGTGCCGTCATGCCGGTCCCCACCTTTTGCCACGAGCCCCAGACCCGCGTCGACGCACCCGAGGGGCGGGCAGTCGGCACGAAATTACACACGTGTGTTTCGGTAGTTATTGAACCACGGTGCGCAGTGCTTGGGCACAGCTCGCAGGACGTGCGGCGAGTCGCGCCCCCTCACCGTGTGCACGGCGAGGGGCTTCACGCCAGTATTCTTGTCGACCATGGCAATTCTCCCGATCCGGATCGTCGGCGACCCGGTACTGCACACCCCCACCCGGCCCGTCACCGAGACGCCCGCCGAACTCGCCGACCTTATCGCGAACATGTACGACACGCTCGCCGCCGCCAACGGCGTCGGACTCGCCGCCAATCAGGTCGGCGAACCCCTTCGGCTCTTCATCTACGACTGCCCCGACGAGGGCGAGGACGGCAAAGTCGTCCGTCGCCGCGGCGAGGTGATCAACCCCGTCCTGGAGACGTCGGAGATCCCCGAGACGATGCCGGATCCCGAGGACGACGACGAAGGCTGTCTCTCGGTTCCTGGCGAGCAGTACCCCACCGGACGTGCGGACTGGGCACGCGTCACGGGCACCGACGCCGCGGGCGAGCCCGTCGACATCGAAGGAACGGGTTTCTTCGCTCGCATGCTGCAGCACGAGGTCGGGCACCTCGATGGTTTCCTGTACGTCGACGTCCTCATCGGCCGCAATGCGCGTGCCGCGAAGAAGGCGATCAAACGCGCTGGTTGGGGCAAGCCGGGCCTGTCCTGGGTCCCCGGCACCGTCGAAGATCCGTTCGGCCACGAGGACTGACGCGGTGGGACCGCGGGTCATGCTGCGCTACCGGCTGCCACCCGGCCACAGCCACCCGATGACGGACGTCATCGGCGAACTGATCGAGCACAGCCGGTCGGTGGTCGCGGTGCAGTCCGCGGACGGTCGCGAAGTGAGAGTCGCGCCCGATCGTGTCGTCGCGCTGAAGGAGCTCGGCCCGCGTCCGATTCGCACGTCGGAGATTCGATCGCTGGAACGTGCGGCCGCGGACGGCTGGCCCGGCGTCGAACAGGCCTGGATCGACGGGTGGCTCCTGCGCGCCGGGCACGGGTTCACCGGCCGGGCGAACTCCGCGTTGCCGTTGGAGCCGTCGGCCGGTCTTGCGTCCCTCGACGACATCGTCCGATGGTTCTCCGAGCGAGGCCTGCCTGCAGTGTTGCTCCTCCCCGACCGGCTCGGTTCACCGCCCGCCGGGTGGGTGACGCGGGACGAAACACAGGTCATGGCCGCGGACATCTCCAGGCTGGAGCTGCCCACCGAAACCCTGTCGGTCTTCTCCGACGTGCCCGACGCCGACTGGCTCGGCCTGTACCGCTACCGCGGACAACCCCTGCCCGACGGTGCGCTCGAGGTCATTTCGTCGGTGCGTGACGGTGTGGCGGCGTTCGGCCGAATCGGCTCGGCGTCCAGCGAGATGCTCGCGATCGGGCGCGCAGCGGTGACGGACGCCCCCGACGGTCGACGCTGGGTCGGACTGACGGCCATCGAGGTCGCGGAAGTGCATCGTCGTCACGGCCTGGGGACGAGAGTGTGCGGCGAGCTGGTCGCCTGGGGTCGCACGCAGGGTGCGACGCACGCGTACCTACAGGTGTCGGCGGCCAATACAGGCGCCGTGGCGATGTACGAGGGCCTCGGCTTCACCGAGCATCATCGTTATCGCTACGCCGACCCTGTGTGAGTGGGCACCCGTTAGTCTGATCGCCGTGCGATTGGCTACGTGGAATGTGAACTCCGTCCGCTCTCGTCAGGATCGGATCGTGGACTGGCTCCATCGATCCGACGTCGATGTGCTGGCAATGCAGGAAACCAAGTGCAAGGACGCGCAGTTTCCGTACGAGCGATTCACCGAGATCGGGTACGAGGTCGCCCATGTCGGCCTCAGCCAATGGAACGGTGTTGCATTGCTGTCGCGGGTCGGGTTGGACGACGTACGGATCGGCTTCGAGGATCAGCCCGGGTTCAGCAAGGACCCTGAGGTCGAGGCGGTACGCGAGGCGCGGGCCATCGGAGCCACGTGCGACGGGGTTCGTGTGTGGAGCCTGTACGTACCCAACGGACGCGAGCTGGCGGATCCGCACTACACGTACAAGCTCGAGTGGCTCGCCAAGCTGCGGGCCGACGCTCAGGCCTGGGTGTCGGCGGACCCGGACGCGCAGATCGCGCTCGTCGGGGATTGGAACATCGCGCCTACCGACGACGATGTCTGGGATCCGGCGTTGTTCGAGGGCAAGACCCACACGTCGCAGCCGGAGCGGGATGCGTTCGAGTCGTTCGCGGAGGTCGGATTCACCGAGGTGACTCGGCAGTTCACGCCCGAGCCGCGGACGTTCACCTACTGGGACTACACGCAGCTTCGCTTCCCGAAGAAGCAGGGACTTCGTATCGACATGGCTCTGGCTTCCCCGGCTCTTGCGTCCCGGGTGACGGGCGCTTCGATCGATCGTGAGGAGCGCAAGGGCAAGGGCGCCAGCGATCACGCGCCCGTCGTCGTCGATATTTCCTGACGATCACGGCCCGCAGCGAAGTACACCGCCAGCGCTGCTGCGCCGGCGAGAACGAGCAGCCCGTGCGCAACACGTAGCCACGGCGGCGCGAAGAACTGCGGAAGCAACAGGACGAATCCCGACGCGAACAGCGCGGACTGCCAGCCAGGCAGGCCCCGTGCAACCGCCACGGCGCCGACGGTCACGAGAATCAGTCCGGCACCGAACATCACCGTTTGCGTGGGGCCGTAGCGGATGGGTTCGGCGAGGTCGATCAGCCGAAGATCGCCAGTGTCGAGCGCGTCGGATCCCAGTACGTGGAGCGCGAACGTCTCGGCGCCGTAGTACGGCAGTGTCAGTCCGACACCGACCCACGTCGTTACTTCGGCGACGGCGCCGACGTTCATCGTGCGTACGGCGAGAGCGAGCGTGATGAAGCCGAGCATCGCGCTGACGTGCGCCGCTACCCACAGTCCGGACGCGAATGTGTCGGCGCCGGCCTGCCCTGACTCGGAGGTGTAGGGCCTCAGTATCGGATAGATCGCGAACAGGACGCCCGTGGCGACCAGAAGCCCGACAGTCGATCGCATGCGTGCTCTCCCTCAGGATGCGAGAGCGGTGCTCTCGTTCTGAAGTGAGTATTCACGAGGGGTACGAAGAAAACAAGAGCACTGCTCTCTCAGTCCGGTGCGACGAGATCGAGGAATTCCGGGTTCCGGGCCAGATAGCGCTGGACGTAGGTGCACACCGGACGAATGGACCAGCCCCGGTCGCGTGCGGTGTTGAGTGCACCCCTGACGAGCACCCCCGCCCAGCCGCGGTCACCGAAATCTTCCGTGACGACCGTGTGCATGAACGCCACGGAGGCGTCACTCCCCGACTGGCGATATCCCAGGATGCCGATGAGATCGTCCCCGACGAACAGGTCGAATCGGTGATGCTCGGCGTTGTCCACTATGCGAACCGACGCTGCCAGCGTGCTCGACGTGTGTTCCATCCCCCGAGTAGAGCGGAGGTCGGCCCTTCACGAGGGACAGTCGGCTACTTGGATAGCAATTCGACGTCGCGCCGAACCCGGACCGTTACCGGAAGACTCAGAGTGGAACGACCACGTCGGAGTAATCCGGATTGGCGGCGAGGAACCGCTGTACGTACGTACACACCGGCTTCACCTTCCATCCATACGAGCGCGCACTGTCGAGGGATCGGCGAACGAGGATAGCCGCGAGGCCCTGATGGCCGAAGTCCTCGGTGACGACGGTGTGCATGAACGACACGACGTGCGTACGGGCGCCGCGCTTCTGCGTGTTCTCGACTTCGAAATAGCCGACAATTCCCACCAGATCACCGTTGAGCCGCAACTCGAAACGATTCTGGTCGGTGTTGATGGAGACATCAGCACTGGGAGTACTGGCAAGCATGGGTCACCTCCTTTACATTTCCGGGATGTGCAGTGAAGCAATTACATGTGACGTGCACCACTATTAAACATGCGATGAGATAGCTTGTCACCCGTTTGTAGCAACAAACCTTCGGTTCCGTAGGTATGCAACCTCCATACAACACAGACCCTGGTATCGGTCATACAGAGTTTCCATCGCCGTTGTGATGCAACAACATTCATGCACTATCGTGCATCTCCCGAAGGTGCGGTAAAACCCGGCGTCCTCCGCACGAGCCGTGCCGGTACTGTCGCGATGTGAAGTTCCTACCGCTGACCCCCAACGGCTCCACGCCTGTTCGCGCTCTGACCATTGCCGGGACCGATTCCGGCGGCGGTGCGGGCATTCAAGCGGACAGCCGCACCATGGCGATGTGCGGCGTACACGCCTGTGTCGCCGTGGCCGCGGTGACCGTGCAGAACACCGTCGGCGTCAGCGGCTTCCACGAGATCCCCCCGGCCGTCGTCGCCGACCAGGTCCGCACCGTCGTCGGCGACATCGGAATCAGCGCCGCCAAGACCGGCATGCTCGCGTCGACAGCCATCATCGAGGCGGTCACCGACGTATGCACCGAGGTCGGCATCGGAAAGAACGGCACGATTCCGCTCGTCGTCGATCCGGTGTGCGCGTCGATGCACGGTGATCCGCTTCTGCACGCGGAGGCGCTGGACGCCATCCGCAACGTTCTGATCCCGATCGCGACGGTTGTCACTCCCAATCTCGACGAGGTTCGCCTCATCACCGGAATCGACGTGATCGACGACGCCACCGCCCGCCGTGCGGCAGAGGCTCTCCATGCGTTGGGCGCGGGGTGGGCGATCGTGAAGGGCGGTCACCTACGCACGTCGACGACCAGCACGGACATCCTGTTCGACGGCGACACCTTCACCGAGTTCTCCCGGCCGCGAATCGACACGGGCAACGATCACGGAGGTGGAGACACCCTGGCTGCCGCCATCGCCAGCGCGCTCGCCAACGGATATTCGGTGCCGGATGCGGTCGAGTTCGGCAAGGACTGGGTCACCGAGTGCCTCGCAGCGTCGTACGACCTGGGCGCAGGCCACGGGCCCGTCTCTCCGCTGTGGCGACTCCACGTCCAGAATTCGTAGGGCGCCGAATCCCGGTCAGCGCTGGGGTACCAGCCGGAGAATCTTCAGGTCCTCGGGTACGCCGGTGAGTTTGGGGGCGAAGAATCCGCGACGGTAGGGCCGCGGAGCCAATCCGAGTGCGTCGACCGTGTCGGGGTGTATTGCGTCGAACGCGTTCCTGGAGATCATCAGGTTGCCGTTACCGCCGGTCTGCATGACACGGGCGGCGATGGTGACGTCGACGCCGAGCCAGTCGGATCCGATCTGCCGAGGGTTTCCGGTGTGAATGCCGACTCTCATGGTCGGTGTGTATCCGTCGATGTCGACGTCCGAGAGCGCCGTTCGTGCCGCGACCACCGCTTCGAGCGCCTGGTCCGGCCGGTAGAAGACCGCCATTATGCCGTCGCCCAGCCTCTTGACGACGTGTCCACCGCCCGCGGCGACGGCCGGCTCGACTGCCTGGGAAACCTTCCTCAGCAGCGTCAGAGTTGCGGTGTCGCCTGCGACGAGGGACCACGACGAGAACCCCACCAGATCGGTGAAGACGATGGTCACGTCGCGTTCACCCCGGCCGCGGCCGGTCCGCTCGAGCACTGCCTGCCACACCTGCAGCGCTCCGAGACCGATTTCACGGGTGGCACCCGGCTCATCACCACGGAACTTGTCGGCGACACGGGCCACGGCGAGTGCCGAGCCTTCACCTGCCAGGGACAGCGGATCACCGAACGTAGGGTCGCCCGGCAGAACACGCCGGAACCTCCGCACCACGTCGACGATCCCTGGGCTGCGGTTGACATCCTGCACCCAGCCGACCATCGACGACAGTTTCACGACACGAAGCGTAACCGAGGGTTACAGACACTCCTCAGACCGAAGGTCCCCGGTTCGTGGGTCACTGGCCCGAACGCGCCTGGGTGCGTGCGTCACCGACAGGAACGCCGTTCGGTCCCTCGACCGACTGCGCGTACGTTCCGATTCCGAAGCCGATCGCCGACGCGTTCTTCGCCAGCGCTTCGCGGTCGATGTTCGCCAGTGTGTCCTCGGCCGTGTGGTAATTCTCGTCGTACGTCTCCCCTGCCGTGCCGCCCCACTTCTCTGCCTGTTCGGGTGTTTTCTCGTCGTCTGCACCGCTGAACACGCCGCCTGCCGGGATACCGGCGGCGATGAACGGGCCGTAGTCGGACCGGCCGTCGAAATCGGTTCCGTCGACCGCTATGCCCTCACCACCGAAGTAATCCACGAACACGCGCTCGATGGCGTCGGAGCCCGCCGGTCCCGCGGGTTCACCGACTTTGTCGGAGTCGTCTCCGTCGTAGGCGAGGTACCCGGCATTGTGCGATCCGATCATGTCGAAGTTGAGGTACAACGCGATGTTCGCCTTGTCCTCGTCGCTCAGCCCGTCAACGTAGGCGGTCGATCCGACGAGACCGTTCTCTTCCGCGCCCCAGAACGTGAAGCGTACGGCGTTGGTCACCTCCGGTTCACTGCCGAGTTGCAGTGCGGATTCCAACACGGCCGCGGTGCCACTTCCGTTGTCGTTGATGCCTGGGCCATCCTCGACGCTGTCCAGGTGGGCGCCCGCGACCACGACGTTCGAGGTGTCTCCCGTCGAGGTCTGCGCGATGATGTTGCGACTCTTGGTCGTTGTGGTGACCGTGTCCAGTGTGAGCGTCAGTTCCGGCGCCGACGCGACGGCCGCGCCGTCCTCCTGCGAGACGCCGCCCGTCGGAATCCTCGCGTCTTCCTTACCACCGAGAGTGCCGTTGTCCACCGGCCCGGGAACATTGTTGACGACGACGACCGCCACGGCGCCGAGGTCCGCCGCGATGGTTTGCTTCGCCGCGAACGGGCACACACCCCGGTTCACCACGACGATGGCGCCGCCGACGTCCAGTCCGTCGTAATCGGTTGCCTCGCAACCGGGTGACTCGTCGGCGGGAGCTGCGACGACCCGCGCGGTGATGCCGTCCTCGGGCGTGGCCGGTGAGTACTCGAGCGCTCCGACCGGAATCTGCTCGTCTCCGGCCGTCAGCAACTCGGTGTCCACGGTGAATTGGTCGAAGTCGAATTCCGGTGTCTCGACCTCGAATCCGGCTGCCTGCAGTTTTCCGCTCACGTAGTCGACGCTGGCGTCGTATCCGGAGGTGCCGGCGGCGCGGTTGCCGTTGTTCTCCGACGCGATCCGTTCGAGCTCCTCGAGGTGAGCGACCACGGCGTCGCCGGTGACGGCGTCCGCGAGCCCTGGGCCGTCGGGACTGGAGATCGGCGTCGGAACCGACACGGCCGGCTGCTCCTCGGCCCCGGAGTTGTCCGAGGACGTGGAGCAACCGGCCAGGACGAGCGCGCCGACTGCGAAACTTGCAAGCAAGGTCTTCCGTGGCATGGAAGCACCCTAGCTTCTCCGGCCGTCAGGCGTCTCGATGATCGGTGACGAACACTGCGGCGCCGAACACGATGGCGGTGAAGACCACGAAGTAGACCAGGCTCCCCCACGGTCCCCAGTGGAAGTCGACTCCGCCGTCGGATCCGAGGAAGTGAGAGGCATTGAGCCAGGGCAGGAACGGTTGTACCGCGCGGCCGAAGGATCCGAACAGGCCGAACAGCGACTCGACCAGTAGCGGCCAGAGCAGAAGCAGTGCGATGGCGCCTGCGGACTGGCGCAGCAGAGCACCGACTCCGACGGCGATGAACACCTGCAGGAAGGCCAGGATGGCGGTTCCGTAGATCGCTCGCCACGTGCCGTCGATGTCGAAGCTCAGCAGAGCGCCTGCATCCGGTCCGGCGACTGCCTTACCGATGTAGAACGCCAGCAATCCGAGAACGAACGTCAGCACGAAACCGAAGACACCGATGAGCGACGCTTTCGCGACCAGCACTGCGGCGCGGTTCGGGACCGCCTGGAACGTGGTTCTGATGATGCCGAAGCGGTATTCGCTGGTCACCGTCAGCGCAGCCAGGATCATGAGGACCATGAGCCCCATGCCGCCGACGCCACTGCCGACCACTTCGAAGACCGACGGTAGGTAGGGCTCGAATTCGGGTTTGTTGCCCTCGGCGATCTGGTTGTTGTAGGACTGCAGACCCAGTTTGGCCGCCAGTCCCACTGCGAATGCGAGCCCCAGTCCGAGGGCGATGATGGCGATTGTGCACCACCAGGGTGATTTCGTCGAGGTGATCTTGATACGTTCCGCAGCCAACACACCCATCAGAGAGCACCACCCATCGCCTTGTAATCCGACCCCTGACCATCCACACCATCAGCACCCGCACCGTGATACTGAACATCCTCACCCGTCAGCTTCATGAACGCCTCCTCCAAAGACCCACGCTGCGAGGACAACTCATGCAACACGATCTGATGCCGAGCAGCGATATCACCGATCACCTCGGTCGACGAATCCGTCACCACGATCGCCGGCTGCAACTGATCCACCCCCGCAGGCTCACGCACCGTCAACCCCGCCGACGTCAACGCACTCCGCAACGCATCCAACTGAGGACTACGCACCTTCACCGACGCCTCCGACGCATGATCGATGAAATCCTGCACCGACGTATCCGACACCAACCGACCCCGCCCGATCACCACCAGATGCTCCGCCGTCTGCGCCATCTCCGACAACAAATGACTCGACACCAACACCGTCCGACCCTCCGCCGCCAAACGCTGCATGAACTTACGAATCCACACAATGCCCTCAGGATCGAGACCATTCACCGGCTCATCGAACAACAACACCTTCGGATCCCCCAACAACGCCCCCGCCAGACCCAACCGCTGCGACATACCGAGCGAAAAACCACCCGCATTCTTCTTCGCAACCTCACTCAACCCCACCAACCGAAGCACCTCGTCCACACGAGACCTCGGAATACCGTTCGACGCAGCCATCCACTCCAAATGCGCACGCGCAGAACGATTCGGATGCACCCACTTCGCATCCAACAACGCACCCACACTCCGCAACGGCTGCTTCAACTCGCCATACGGCTTACCCTCGATCAACGCCTGACCACTCGTCGGACGATCCAGACCCAAAATCATCCGCATCGTCGTCGACTTCCCCGCACCATTAGGCCCGAGAAACCCCGTCACAATCCCCGGCTTCACAGAAAAAGACAGATCATCGACCGCCTTCACCGCACCGTACTGCTTCGTCAACCCCGTCACTTGAATCATGGGATCCACTGTGTCAGGCCGAGGGGTGCTCGCACATCGCCCGCGAGTCTCGACTCGACTCATCCTTTCGGATGACCACTCACATAGGGGAGCTGGCCTGAGCCCAGAAACGCTTGGGAATGCGGCCCGCGCGGCGGGCCTCGAAGCCGGCGCTCACCGCGTGCCGCATCGCCGACGCCATCAGTGCGGGGTCCTTGGCGCGGGTCACGGCGGTGGCGAGAAGGACTGCGTCGCACCCGAGTTCCATCGCCAAGGCTGCGTCGCTCGCGGTGCCGATGCCTGCGTCGAGGATGACGGGCACGCCTGCCGCGTCGACGATCATCTCGATGTTGTGCGGGTTGGAGATGCCGAGACCGGTGCCGATCGGTGCACCGAGTGGCATGACGGCGACGCAGCCGATGTCTTCGAGTCTGCGTGCCAGGACGGGGTCGTCGGTGGTGTACGGGAGTACGTTGAACCCGTCGTCGACGAGTTGCTCTGCGGCCTTGACCAATTCGATGGCGTCGGGCAGCAGTGTTCGCTCGTCGGCGATGACTTCGAGCTTCACCCAGTCGGTTTCGAGCGCTTCACGTCCGAGCTGTGCGGTGAGAACGGCTTCGGAGGCGCCGCGACAACCGGCGGTGTTGGGCAGGGGTGCGATGTCGAGCTTGCGCAGTAGATCGAGGACACCGGTGCCGCCTGCGGCGTCGACGCGTCGCATGGCCACGGTGGTCAGCTCGGTGCCCGACGCCACCAGCGCCTCTTCCAGGACGGTCAGGTTCGCCGCTCCCCCGGTGCCCATGATGAGTCGGGATTCGAAGGTTCTGTCCGCGATCGTCAGCACGTCAGCCACCCTGCACCGCGGTGAGGATTTCGATGGTCCAGCCGGGTTCGACAGTGGTGGCGTCCCATCGACTCTTCGGCAGGACTGTTCCGTCGACGGCGACGGCGATGCCCGTGTCCGGCATGGACAGATCGGCGAGGAGTCGACGCATCGTCAGCCCCTCGGAAAGTGCGTGTTCTTCGCCGTTGACGGTGATCATCGGTGCCTTCCTGTCTCGAATCGGGCTGGATCTGCAGCCTTGGCTTCGGGGAGTGTGTCGCCGGTGAGTAGTGCGGCGACAGCGTCTGTGGTGATGGGTGTCAGCAGGATTCCGTTGCGTCCGTGCCCGGCGGCGACGATGACGCGTTCGGAGATGCGGCCGACGAGCGGTAGGCCGTCGGGGCTCATGGGGCGCAGTCCGGCGGCGGCTTCGTGTAGTTCGTATTCGCCGATGCTGGGCATCAGGCGTTCGGCGTCGGCGATGAGGTCTCGGACTCCGGCGACGGTGACCTGGGTGTCGTGGCCGGATTCGTATTGGGTGGCGCCGACGACGAGGCCGTCGCCTCGTGGCACGAGGTAGATGGGGCGGCCGTGGACGCTGCCTCGGATGGTTCGGCTGGGCGGTGCCGTCGCGCTGGGTCGTCGTCTGAGTCGGAGTATCTCGCCTTTGACGGGTCGGACGGGGATGTCCGGGAGAAGGGCGGGGACCTGCGCTCCGGCGGCGACGACGATTCGGTCGGCGGTCAGGGCGTCGAGGTCGGTCACCCGTTCGGCGACGAAGTCGACGCCGGCTGCGGATGCTGTCAGTGCGTCGACGAGGGCGCGGTTGTCGACGGCCAGTTCCGTCGGCGCCAGAAGCCCGAGGCGGATGTTCTGCGCGAGCGATGGTTCGAGTTCGCGGATCTCCGCCCGGTTCAGGATGTCCAGCTGATGCCCGTGTGCGCCGACGAATTCTGCGATGGTCCGCAGATCCTGGGCGTCGGCGGCGTCGAGTGCGACGGTCAGGGAGCCCGATGCGGTGAACACGTCGACTCCGAGCTCGCGTGCGAATTCAGGCCAACGGGCAAGCGAGTGCGCTCCGAGGTGCAGAAGTTCGTGTTCGCCTGGCCATCCCTCGGACAGCGGCGCGAGCATTCCGCCCGCCACCCAGGACGCGCCCGACCCGATGTTCGGGTCGTAGAGCTGCACCGACCACCCGTCGCGCTGCGCCCTGGCTGCGACGGCCAGGCCGATGACACCGCCTCCGACGACAGCGAGAGTTCCGAGCTGCGACTGTTCGAACTTCACCGAGAACCACCCTCACTCCCTGCGCCGGCATGATCCGGTTCAGGTATTGACGGTAAGGACGGGCGTGTCCACTCTCAGCCCCGCGTACCTCGGGACTCCCGTGTATCTGTCTTTCCGACGAGAAGACTACCGTCTGGAGACGTGCATCCCACTCAGAGCTCCCGTGAACGCTTGAACTCTGCCCGCCTGTACCTGTGCACCGACGCCAGGCGCGAGCTCGGCGATCTGGCTCAGTTCGCCGAGGCGGCACTGTCCGGCGGCGTCGACATCATTCAGCTTCGCGACAAGAACTCCGCCGGTGAGCGCGAGTTCGGTCCGCTGGAGGCCAAGGACGAACTGGCTGCGCTGGCCGTTCTGTCCGCGGCGACACGGCGTCATGGCGCGCTGCTGGCCGTCAACGACCGGGCGGACCTGGCGCTGGCATCCAACGCCGATGTCCTGCATCTGGGCCAAGGCGACCTGCCGGTGCATTACGCGCGGCAGATTCTGGGACCCGACGTGGTGATCGGGCGCTCGACGCAGAACCGTAGCCAGGCGAGTCTTGCCGCCATCGAGGACGGTGTGGACTACTTCGCGACCGGGCCCGTGTGGGCGACGCCGACGAAACCGAATCGCAAGGCTGCGGGTCTGGAACTTCTGCGCAGCACGGCCGACTCGGCTCCGTCTCGGCCATGGTTCGCCATCGGCGGAGTCGACGCCGACAACGTCGACGAGGTTCTTGCGGCCGGCGCGGACCGTGTTGTCGTCGTCCGCGCCATCACACAGGCCCGCGACCCGCAGGCTGCAGCTCAGGCGCTGGCGGAGAAGCTGAAGAGCAACTAGCTCAACCAGCCGAGGACAGTCGACGGCGGGAGCACCTGCACCGCCGTCGGAAGCCGTTCTTTCAGGCCGCGATCCGCGGTGACGAGCGCGGTCAACGCGCTGCCGTCGTGTGCGCGCCTGGCGAGTTCGTCGTCGCCGCTGCCCGACGCATGGATGACGGGGACTCTGGCGTCGTCGAATCGGGCAGCGCGCGCGTCGCCTTCGAGGACGGCTTCGATGGTGGTGAGCCACCCGTAGGTGCCGCCCGGAAGTTCGACGGTGCGTGGCAGCGCGTCGGCGAGAGAGGTCAACAGGTCTCCTGTTGCGCCGCTGCGGTCTTTCCACCAGCCGTTGGGGCGGGAGCCGAGCACGTTTGCGGTGTCCAGAAGGACGCGCAGGGGTTCGGTCCGCAGGGTGGGCCAGCTCGCCGCGAAGCCGGGGTGCAGCGGTAGTGCGTCGACCATGCTTTCAGGAACCCAACGCAGTTCGGTGCTTTCACCGTTCGGGGTGGTGAGCAGCTGTGCGTCGGTGTCGGCGACGACGGTGGTGTACGTCCAGCCACTGGGAGCCGTCGCGGTGAGCTTCTCTCCGCGGACGTTCAGCCGAGCCGCGCCGATTCCTGCTTCTTCGTCGGCTTCGCGTACGGCGGCCGTCACTGCGCTCTCGTGCGAGTCCTTCGCGCCGCCGGGAAGCGCCCACGTACCGCCCTGGTGGCTCCAGAGGGCGCGGTGTTGAAGCAGTACTGTCGGCTCGCCGTCCGCGGACGGCGCACGAAGGAGCAGACCTGCGGCTCCGTACCTTCCCCAGTGCCGCGTGCCGTTCTCCCCGACTACCCACCCGTCACCGTCGCCGCGCATACCTCCACACCTTAGGGGACTGGACCTTCGGTGTGTTCGCCGTCCACGTACGCACCGCGGGCGGAAACTTATATGCTCGAACCTGTGAACGTGGTCGGCACTACACCTACTGCTGCCGTACCTCCCACGACGGCCACCACGGCCTCGGAGAGCGACTCGCGGCGCGAGTTGCGGCGCCTGGCACGGTCGACGCCTGCGCGCATGATCGCCATGGGCGGTCTGCTCATCGTGTTGCTGGTCGCGACGGGGTTCGTGACGAGCGAGGCTGTGTCCGATCGCGAGTCCACTCTCGATTCGTTGTTGGTGCGCACCGAGCCGCTGGCCAATTCCGCGCAGAACCTGTATGGCGCCCTGTCGGTCGCGGATGCCGCGGCGTCGACGGCATTCATCTCGGGTGGCCTGGAACCTCAGGCGGTGCGTGACCGGTATGCGCAGGCCATCGGTGACGCAGGCACCGAGCTGATTCGTGCGTCCGGTGGCCTCGGCGAGTCCGACACCGAGGCCAGGGAAGCTCTCACGGAGATCGGTGCGGCACTGCCGGTGTACACGGGCCTCGTCGAGACCGCCCGGTCCAACAATCGAAGTGGCAACCCCGTCGGATCGTCGTATCTCGGTGAGGCGTCCACGCTGATGCAGACCTCGCTGCTCCCGCGAGCCGAAGGGCTGTACACGGCACAGGCGTCGCGGGTGTCGGCCGATCAGGAAAGATTCGTGCACCCACCGGTGTTCGCGATCGCGACGATCATCGTCGTCCTCGGATTGCTGGTGTTGGCACAGATGTACTTGTCGCGGCGCACGCACCGGACGCTGAACTGGGGGTTTCTCACGGCGTCCGGTCTGGTGACGGTGCTCCTCGGGTGGATGCTCGTGGCCGGGCTCATCTCCGCGACCGCGACCGATCGTGCGCTCGACCGTGGTGTCACCCCGTTGCAGAAGCTCACCACGGGGTTCATCCTCGCTCAGCAGGCGAGGTCCGACGAGACGCTCAACCTCGTGCGCCGCGGCAGCACACGCGAGTACGACGCCGAATTCAACGACAACACGCAGCAACTGGCCGATCTGTTCCACGGTGATACGGCGATGACGGAGTCGCTGGCCAAGTGGAAGACCGCGCACCAACGGATCGACGACGCCTTGGCCGTCGGCGATTTCAACACCGCCGTCACCATCGCGACGGGAAGCGGCGTCGCGGATTCCGCGGTTCAGTTCAAGGCTCTCGACGACATGCTGATCGCCGGTATCGAGCAGGGCCGTACCGAGCTTCGAGGCAACGTCGAGCGGGCCAAGACCTCTCTCGTCGCGTTGAGCTCCGGAGCCATCGTCCTCACGATCGCCGCTGCGGCGGGTGTCGCAGGCGGTCTCGTTCCAAGGTTGCGTGAGTACCTGTGAACCGAACCCTTCTCGTCGTCGCTGCGATCCTCGTGGGTCTGCTCACCACCAGTTGCGTTGCACCGGAGGCGCTGCCGCCCGAGCCGGACATCAGCTACACCGAACCGCCCATGCCCGACGGAGCGGGGCCCGCCACGGATGCACCGGAAGTCGACTCTCCCGACCCTCAGTGCGCGCGCCCGACGGCCAGTCTTCGTCCCATGCAGTTCGGTTCAGGACAGTTCGGTTCAGGACAGTTCGGTTCAGGACAGTCCGGTCCGGCCCCGGAGAGCACGCCTCCGTCTCCGACCGTCGACCAGATCCGCGAGCGGGGCCGTCTGATCGTCGGTCTCGACACGGGCAGCAACCTTTTCAGCTTTCGTGATCCGATGACCGGCAAACTCGTCGGCTTCGACGTCGACATCGCGCGCGAGATTTCCCGCGACCTGTTCGGCGATCCGGATCGAGTGGACTTTCGCATCCTGACCTCGGCGGAACGCATCGAGGCACTGCAGAACTCGACGGTCGACGTCGTAGTCAAGACAATGACCATCACCTGCGCGCGCAAACAGGAAGTGTCGTTCTCGACGGTGTACTTCCAGGCGCAGCACAGGGTGCTCGCGGTCAAGAATTCCGGCATCAACGGCGTTGCGGACCTGGCGAACCGGAGAGTGTGCGCGGTGGACGGAACGACGTCGCTGCGACGGCTGCAACGCATCGTCCCGACAGCGCAGATCACCACGGCAGCGATGTGGTCGGATTGCCTCGTCGTCCTCCAACAGCGCCAGGTCGACGCCATCAGCACCGACGACACCATCCTCGCCGGCCTCGCCGCCCAGGACCCGTACCTGGAACTCGTCGGCGAGAGCCTGAGCCCCGAACCGTACGGTGTCGGAATCAAGAAGGAGAGTGAGGATCTGGTGCGGTTCGTCAACGGCACCCTGGAGCGAATCCGCGGTGACGGAACCTGGAACCGCCTCTACAACCGTTGGCTTTCCGTCCTGGGCAGCTCGCCCGGCCCGCCGTTCCCCCAGTACGTGGACTGACATGAGCACCAGAGACCCCGAGACCCCGACCGGTCGAGCCACCGCACCCTCACAGCGGACCGAAGCCGTGTCCCGAACCGAAGCCGTGTCCCGAACCGAAGCAGTGTCCCGAACCGAAGCAGTCGCCCGAACCGAAGCAGTCGCCCGAACCGAAGCATCCGAGCGCACCCAGGCCGCCGACCGAACCCAGGCCGCCGACCGAACCCAGGCTTCTCCTGTATCGCAGGTTCGTTCGTCGCGCACGTCCGGGAGGACGAGGCCGAGTCGGTCGAATCGAACGGATCCTCGCCGACGCCTCGGCGCAGGCCTGGTGGACATTCCTCGCGTCGATCCCGTCGACCCGGCGACGGCGGTGATGTCCGATCCCACTGTTCCGCAACGCAAACGGTTCTGCTGGAAATGCAATTCACCGGTAGGCCGCAGCGCCGATGGCGAGCCGGACATGCCGTCGGGGATCTGTCCTCACTGCGGTTCGACGTACGATTTCACGCCGTTGCTCGAGCCGGGCGATCTCGTCGTCGGGCAGTACGAGGTGCAGGGGTGCATCGCTCACGGTGGTCTCGGTTGGATCTACCTGGCCATCGACCGCAATGTCAGCGATCGCTGGGTGGTGTTGAAGGGTCTGTTGCACTTCGGCGACGACGAAGCCCACGCGGTCGCCGTAGCCGAGCGTCAATTCCTCGCGGAGGTGGCGCATCCGGGTGTCGTGAAGATCTACAACTTCGTCGAGCAGCCACGCACCGACGGCACCCGCATCGGGTTCATCGTCATGGAGTACGTGGGTGGGCGTTCGCTGCGCGACATCCTGTCCTCGCGCAAGGACGCGGAGTCGGGTGCGCGGGTTCGGATGCCGGTGGAACAAGCCATCGCCTACGTTCTGGAAGTACTGCCCGCGCTGTCCTACCTCCACTCCATCGGGTTGGTGTACAACGATCTCAAGCCCGAGAACATCATGGTCACCGACGATCAGATCAAGCTCATCGACCTCGGCGCGGTCGCGGGTATCGAGGATTTCGGGTATCTCTACGGCACCGCCGGGTATCAGGCACCGGAGATCGTCGAGACCGGCCCGACGGTCGCATCGGACATCTACACCGTCGGGCGCACGCTGGCGGTTCTCACTCTGGACATGCCTCAGACGAAGGGGAAGTACGACCCGGGCATACCGTCGCCGGACGATCACGAACTGCTCCGCAAGTACCCCTCGTTCCATCGATTGCTGCTGCGTGCCACTAATCCCGATCCAGCACAGCGTTTCTCCACCGCGGATGTGCTGGCCAGCCAAGCCACCGGTGTGCTCCGGGAAATTCTGTCTCTGCAGACCGGAACGGAACGTCCAGGCCTGTCGACGGCGTTCAGTCCGCCGCGCACCACGTTCGGCACCGAGGAGTCCGTCGGGCGCACGGACACGTACGTCGACGGCAAGGTGCGCGGCGACAGGATAAGCGCTCGCGACGTCGTCTCTGCTCTTCCTGTTCCACTGGTCGATCCACTCGATCCGAGTGCGCCTCTGCTGGCGGCGGCGGTGCACAGCGAACCGCAGCAGACGCTGGATTCCCTTGCGCACGCGCGCCGTAACGGTATCGAGAGGTTTGCCGACGGATCGCCGGGCGGGCTCGAGATCACGCTCGCGGAGGTGAAGGCGCACATCGACCTCGGAGATACCGGGACCGCGCAGTCGGTGCTGAACCAGGTGATCACCGACGGCCCCGATCCGTGGCGCGTCGAGTGGTACTCCGGCCTTCTCGACCTGTTGCGCACCGAGTTCTCGGATGCATCCACACATTTCGAGAACGTTCTGGATGCGATGCCGGGTGAGCTGGCGCCCAAGATTGCCCTGGCGGCGAGCGCCGAGCTGATCATGGAGGGCACGTCGGTCCAGGATCCGGAAGAGCGCGAGAAGTGGCGGGCCTGCGCCGAGTCGTACTATCTCTCGGTGTGGCGCACCAACCGCGCCGTCGTCAGCTCCGCCTTCGGCCTTGCGCGCCAGATGATGTACCGCAGCGACCCCACCGCGGCTGTCGGAGTGTTGGATCAGGTTCCCATCAGCTCGCGGCACTACGCCGTCGCTCGTATGACGAGTGTGCTGACGCTGTTGATGGATCGGCCGTCCCCCGACCTCGAGGAGGACGACTTCCGCGAGGCCGCGAGACGTGTCGCCATGCTCCCGCGGCGAGAACCACGAGCGTTGCAGATGCGCACGCTGGTGTTGGCGATGGCAATGGACTGGGTTCGGTCCGGTCAGGCTGTCGAAGCCGAACGTGAGCCGATTCTCGGCGCTCCGTTCACCGAGACGGGCCTGCGCTCGGGCACCGAGACCGGGCTACGCGCCCTTGCCCGGAACGCGACCGACCGCGCGCACCGCTACACGCTCGTCGACCTCGCCAACGCCATCAGGCCACAGTCACTCTTCTGACACGTTCTGCTCTGACACGTTCTGCTCTGACACGTTCTGCTCCGACACGACCTGTTCGGTGGCGCGGGCGATGGCGAGTTCTTCGTCGGTCGGGACGACGAGGACGGTCACCGCCGAGTCATCGGCCGAGATCACGCGAGCGTCTTTGCTGCGTACGGCATTTCGCTCGGGGTCGACGACGATGCCGAACCCTTCCAGGGATGCCAGTGCGTCCGCGCGCACAGCGGAGGCATTTTCGCCGACGCCTGCCGTGAACGTGATGGCGTCGAGACGGCCCAGATTCACCATGTACGCACCGATGTACTTGCGGAGTCGGTGAATGTAGACGTCGTAGGCGAGTGCGGCATTGTCGTCACCATCGTCTATCTTCTGAGCGAGCACTCGAAAGTCGTTGACACCTGCCAGTCCTTTGAGCCCGGAATGCCTGTTCAGCAATTCATCGATCGCGTCGACGTCCATGTCCGCGTTGCGCCGCAGGTGCATGACGACGCCGGGGTCGATGTCACCGCTGCGAGTGCCCATGACCAAGCCTTCCAGGGGTGTCAGACCCATCGACGTGTCGATGGGAACGCCGCTGCGGACAGCCGACACCGACGCTCCGTTGCCCAAGTGCAACACGATCTGGTTCAGGTCGTCTCGGCCGAGGAACTCCGACACCCGACCGGAGACGTACTCGTGCGACGTGCCGTGGAAGCCGTAGCGCCTGATCCCGTTCTTCCTGGCCACCTCTCGGTCGATCGCATACGTGGCCGCGGCGGCGGGCAGCGAATGGAAGAACGCGGTGTCGAACACGGCGACGTGCGGGATCGACGGCAGTTGCTCGCGGGCAACCTCGATACCGAGCACGTTCGGTGGATTGTGCAGCGGCGCAAGCGCACTGAGGTCGGAAATCGGCTTCACCACTTCGTCGTCGATCAGTGTCGGCCGATAGAAGATCTCACCGCCGTGTACGACGCGGTGGCCCACCGCCGTCACGTCGGAACCCAGCTCCACTCCTGCGTTCTCCAGCATGTCGAACGCGACGGCGAGACCGACACCGTGATCGGCTATCTCCCGGCGGTTCTCGGTCTCCTCGCCGTGGAACTCGAGGACGACGCGGCCTTCCGGCTCCCCGATCTGCTCGACCAGCCCGGAGGCGACGGACCGGCCGGTCTCGGGTTCGACCAATTGGAACTTCACCGACGACGAGCCGGAGTTGACGACGAGAACGCTCATGCCTGCTGCCCCTGTGCTTGGATAGCCGTGATGGCAACGGTGTTCACGATGTCCTCGACGAGTGCGCCGCGAGAGAGATCGTTGACAGGTTTGCGTAGACCCTGCAGGACCGGCCCGACCGCGACGGCACCCGCACTCCGCTGCACCGCCTTGTAGGTGTTGTTTCCCGTGTTGAGGTCCGGGAAGATGAACACCGTTGCGCGGCCGGCGACGTCGGAATCGGGCAGCTTGGACTTCGCGACGGACGGCTCGATCGCTGCGTCGTACTGAATCGGACCCTCCACGAGCAGTTCCGGGTTTCGTTCACGCACGAGCCTGGTGGCCTCGCGCACCTTGTCGACGTCGGCGCCGGTTCCCGAGTCCCCGGTGGAGTAGGACAGCATCGCGATGCGGGGCTCGATACCGAACTGAGCCGATGTCGTCGCCGACGAGATCGCGATGTCAGCGAGCTGTTCGGCCGTCGGGTCCGGCACGATAGCGCAGTCGCCGTAGGCGAGAACGCGGTCGGACAGGCACATCAGAAAGATGCTCGAGACGGTGTCGACGCCGTCGGCCGTCTTGATGATCTCGAACGACGGACGGATCGTGTGAGCTGTGGTGTGGGCGGCACCCGACACCATGCCGTCGGCAATTCCCTTGTACACCATCATGGTTCCGAAGTACGAGATGTCGGTCATGATCTCGCGTGCCCGCTCGATGCGCATGCCCTTGTGCTTGCGTAGTTCGGTGTACTCGGCGGCGAAGTCCTCGGCGTAATCCGAGGTCTTGGGGTCGAGCACCTGCGCGTCACCGAGGTCGACACCGAGTTCCGCAGCGCGACGCCGGATGGGGCCTTCCTCGCCGAGGATCGTCAACGTGGCCACCTGCCGCTGCAGCAGCCTGCCCGCCGCACGCAGGATGCGGTCGTCTCCGCCCTCGGGGAGCACGATGTGTTTCTGATCGGCACGAGCCCGGTGAATCAGCTGATATTCGAACATCTGCGGGGTGGTGATCGACGGGATGCTCAGCTCCAGCCGATCCAGCAGGGCCCGTGCGTCGACGCGCTGTTCCATCAGGCTCAGTGCGGTGTCCACCTTGCGCTGCGAGCCGACGGCCACCCGGCCACGTGCTTTCGCGGCCGCGGAGGCGGTGTCGAACGTACCGAGATCGGTCGTCAGGATCGGCAGTTTGGGTCCGAGACCGGACACGAGCCTGGCGATCGCCGGGTGCGGCTCGATGCCCCCGTTCATGATGATGCCGGCGAGCGAGGGAAAGCCCTCTGCTTCATGGGCGTTGACCAGTGCCAGTAGCACGTCCGAGCGGTCGGCCGGGGCGATGACGACCACCGAATCCGTCAGACGCTCGAGGATGTGCTCGGCCGTCATACCGCCGACCATGACCCGAAGAGCTTCGCGCTGCATGAGCTCGGGGTCTCCGCTGTAGAGCTTTCCGTCGACGGCCTCGAGCAGCTCGGCCATCGTCGGAGCGATCAGCAGCGGGATCTCCGGCAGGCTCCACGCCGGCACTCCGAGCGGTGTCAACGCTTCGGTCACCTCGTCGAGCTTGTCGGGGTCGCATCGATTGGCGACGATCGCGGCGAGGTGCGCGTGGTGCTGGCGAAGCTCGGCCTGACACAACTGTGCCAACTGGACGATCTCCCCCGTCGACCGTTCCGAACCTCGAAGTGCAAGCAGCACAGGCGCACCGAGATTGGCAGCGACACGGGCGTTGAAGCTCAGCTCCGACGGACTGCCGACGTCCGTGAAATCGCTGCCGACGATCACCACGGCATCGCATTGCGCGGCGACGTCGTGGAAGCGTGCGACGATCTCACCGAGAGCGGCGTCGGGATCGGCGTGCACGGCCTCGTAGGTGACGCCGAGCGACTGCTCGTAGGACAGATCCGCCGTCGTGTGATCGACGAGAAGTTCCAGAATGTAGTCGGTTTCCGTCGTCGACCTCGCGATGGGCCGAAAGACACCGACCCGGGCCGCAGACGCGCACAGCATCTGGAGCACTCCGAGTGCAATGGTCGACTTACCGGTGTCGCCCTCGGGTGAGGCGATGTAGATGCTCGATGCAGGCTCGGCCATGGGAGTCAGCGTACTGGTTCCACTGTTGACAGAAGGTGACCTGCGGTAGTCAGATCGGTCATGGCCGAATCACCGTTTCCCGATGTGCGCTGGGGCAGCGAAACGAGCTTCATCCGCACACCCGCCGTCGCGTTCGCCGCGACCAAACCCGGATCGTGGGTGATCCGAAATCTCGCAGGCGTCGACCGCAGGCTGCTCGAGCGAACGAACGGCCGATTCACGATCCTCGGTCCCATCGCTGCACCCGTCGTGCTCCTGACGACGACCGGCCGCAAATCCGGCCGACCCAGGACGTCGCCACTGCTCTACTACCGCGAGAGCGACAAGCTGTACGTCGTCGGCAGCAACTTCGGGCAACAGCACCACCCGGCATGGACGTCGAATCTCCTCGCCGACCCCAACGCCACCGTCGCCATCGGGGGCAGGAAGATCCCCGTCACCGCCACCCCCGTCGTCGGCGCGGAGAAAGCTCGCATCTACGCGGCGTTCAACGACATGGTCCGCGTCTACGGGGAGTACAAGAACCGCACCGACCGGGACATGCGCATGTTCGAACTGGCGGCCGTGCATCCCTGACCACCCGCATGAATGTGCCACCGCAACCGTCTACGCGTTGCGGTGGAACATCCATGCCGGCGGGGAGCGGCCGAACTAACCCAACTTGCGAAGCCGCGGGGACAGGTCGCGCTCGAAGAGTTCGAGGAAGCGCTTCTGGTCGTGTCCGGGAGCGTGGAAGACCAGGTGGTTCAGGCCCGCGTCGGTGTACTGCTTGACCTTCTCCACGGCCTCGTCGGGGTCGGAGGCGACGATCCACCGCTTGGCGACCTGCTCGATGGGCAGTTCGTCGGCTGCTTTCTCCATTTCGATCGGGTCGTCGATGGAGTGCTTCTGCTCCGGGGTCAGTGACAGTGGCGCCCAGAATCGGGTGTTCTCCAGCGCGAGGTCCGGGTCGGTGTCGTAGGAGATCTTGATTTCGATCATCTTGTCGATGTCGCCTGCGTCGCGTTCGGCTTTGCCTGCGCCCTCTTCGACGGCGGGGAGCAGCTTGTCGGTGTAGAGCTCCATGCCCTTGCCGGAGGTGCAGATGAAGCCGTCGCCTGCGCGGCCTGCGTACCGGGCGACGACGGGTCCGCCCGCAGCGATGTAGACGGGGATTCCGCCTTCGGGGACGTCGTAGATCGATGCACCCTTGGTGGTGTAGTACTCGCCGTCGAAGTCGACGCGATCACCGAGCCACAGTTCTCGCATCAGGCGCACGGATTCGCGGAGGCGCGCGAAGCGTTCCTTGAATTCGGGCCATTCTCCGGTGAATCCGGTGGCGATTTCGTTGAGTGCTTCGCCGGTGCCGACGCCGAGCATGATGCGTCCCGGGTACAGGCAGCCCATCGTGGCGAATGCCTGCGCGATGACGGAGGGGTTGTAGCGGAAGGTCGGGGTGAGGACCGAGGTGCCGAGCTGGATGGTCGTGGTTCGCTCGCCGACGGCCGTCATCCATGCGAGCGAGAACGGTGCGTGTCCGCCTTCGTGACGCCACGGCTGGAAGTGGTCGCTGACCGTCGCCGAGTCCATGCCGTGCTGCTCGGCGAGTACGCCCAGTTCCACGAGTTCACGTGGACCGAACTGCTCTGCCGACGCCTTGTATCCGAGTTTCAAAGCCTGTGCCACGCGCTACTCCCTCGTCGAAAGTCACTAGTACCTCGATTGTGCACTCCCGATGGAAACGGTGGGCTAGCGGATCCCCAGCACCGTGACAATTCCGGCCAGGACGGCAACTGCACCGATTCCGACGGCGAACAC
Organism: Rhodococcus sp. 14-2470-1b; assembly: GCF_002259415.1. GTDB lineage: Bacteria > Actinomycetota > Actinomycetes > Mycobacteriales > Mycobacteriaceae > Rhodococcoides. The sequence continues at coordinate 173,232 of NZ_NPFY01000019.1, read as the reverse complement.
CCAGAGTTCCTTGGCGTCGGGCATCGGCGCTCCGGCTTCGAGTGCCCGGCGGACTTTCGACCAACGTCGCAATCCGACGGCCGCGGCCGAGGCCGCCAACCCGATCAACACCAGTCCGAGTGTCGTTCTCACCCACCCCGTGCTGAAGTCGGGAACGAGGTGGACGATGGCGATACCGCCTGCGAGCAAGCCGAGCGACGTGCGCATCCACGCCAGGAAGGTGCGTTCGCTGGCCAGGGTGAATCGTTCGTCCGGACGGGTGGCGGGTCCAGCAGGCGGCTCGTCGGTCACACTCCACATGATGCACCATCGGGTGGACGCGCTATTTCTTCGGGCGCAGCACCGTTCCGTGCACTCCGTGCTCGTCGACGGCGGCGAGCTCGGCGTCGTCCAGATCGGCGAAAGTGGTTGCTGCCAGGTTGTGTTCGAGTTGAGCGGTCGAGCTCGCACCGATGAGCGCAGTGGTGACCTCCGGACGGCGAAGAACCCACTGCAACGCCAGCTGAGGTAACGACTGACCACGTGCCTGCGCAATCGTGTTCAGCGCGGCGGCTCGCGCGAGGTAGACGTCGGAGATGTCGTCGGCGTTCAGGAAAGCACTGTCGGCGGCGCGTGAATCCGCAGGCACGGTGCCCTGCAGGTACTTGTCGGTGAGCAGTCCCTGTGCCAGCGGCGAGTAGGCGACCACACCGGTGCCGTCCTGAGCTGCAGTGTCCAGGTGACCACTCCGTTCGACGGTCCGATCGAAGATGGAGTACCTGGATTGGTGCACGAGCAGAGGTGTGCCCAGCTTCTCCGCGATGATCGCCGCGTCGTGAGCGCGCTCGGCGGTGTAGTTGGAGATGCCGATGTAGTGGGCTTTGCCCTGCGCCACGATGGAGGCCAGGGCTCCGATGGTCTCTTCCAGCGGCGTGTCGAGGTCCGGGCTGTGCGAGTAGAAGATGTCGACGTGATCGACTCCCAGGTCACGCAGGGTGATGTCGATGGAATCGAGCAGTGTCTTCCGTCCGCCACCGGCCAGGTACGGGCTCGCGCCGATGGGGTTGCCTGCCTTCGACGCGATGACGATCTCGTCGCGATACTGCCCGAGATCGCTACCGAGTACGCGACCGAACACTTTCTCCGCGGCACGAAATGGTGGACCGTAGCGGTTGGCGAGATCGAAGTGCGTGATTCCCAGATCGAAGGCACGCAGGATGATCTCGCGCTGGGTCTCGAAATTGCGGTTGTCGCCGAAGTTCTGCCACAGACCGAGCGAGAACTCGGGAAGCGTCAATCCGCTTCTGCCGCTTCGGCGAAACTGCGCGTTGTCGTAGCGGTTCTCCGCTGCTGAGTAGGTCACGACGCTTTTCGGTCCGATGCGGCGTGCTCGTCGTCCAGACCGAGGTGGCCACGCAATGTGGTGGATGTGTATTCGGTGCGGTGGACGCCACGTTCCTGAAGGGCAGGAACGAGTTTGTCGACGAGGTCGTCGATACCGTCGCGCAGGTGGTAGGGGTTGATGTTGAATCCGTCGACGACGCGGTGGCGCACCAGCTCGGTCCAGCGGTCTGCGACCTGGGCCGGCGTACCCGAGTGGAAACGCGACGCAGGCGATACTTCGAGAACGAGCTCTCTGATGGACAACCCCTTGTCCGACGCCAGCTTTCGCCACCGCTCGATCTGGTCCAACTTCCCGGTGCGCGCGTCGATCGACAGCGTGCCTCTGGACGGATCGAGCTCGGTGTCCACCGGATCGATGTCCGGGAGCGGACCCTCCGGGTCGTACGCCGACAGGTCTTTGCCCCAGTAGTGTTCGAGGAACGCGATGGCGCGAACACCGTTGTGCGCGTTGGATCGCAGCCAGCGTACCTTCTCCTCGGCCTCGTCGGGAGTGTCCCCGAGGACGACTGTCACGCCGGGCAGAATCCTCACGGCATCCGCCGCCCGCCCGAACGCCGCGGTTCTGGTACGGAGATCGCGGGCGTAGGCGACGGCGTCGTCGTAGGCGTTGTTGGCCGAGAACACGACGTCGGCGTGACGCGCAGCGAGATCGCGTCCGCCCGTCGAGTCGCCGGCCTGGAACAGTATCGGTCGACCTTGTGCACTGGCCGGGACGTTCGGCGTCGCGTGCGCCGTCAGAAGGTCGGTGTCCGAGCCGATCTTCTCACCGGCCCAGTACTGCTTGGCAAGTTCGACGACCTGTGTTGCGCGCTCGTATCGACGTTCGTGGGCGAGCCACCCGCCGCGCCGGAAGTTCTCACCGGTCCAGGCATTGTCGGTGGTGACGATGTTCCAGCCTGCGCGCCCCTCGGAGAGCGCGTCGAGGCTCGCGAGGCGCCGAGCAAGTTCGACCGGAAGGCTGTACGTGGTGTTCTGCGTTGCGACGAGCCCGATGCGCTCGGTGACGCTCGCGAGTGCCGAGAGTTGGGTGATGGCGTCGGGGCGGCCCGCGATGTCGGTGGACAGGATGGCGCCGCGGTTCTCGCGAACGCGCTGGCCGTCACCGAGGAAGAAGGCGTCGAACAGTCCGCGTTCGAGCTTCTGTGCGACCTCGACGAACGTGTCCGCGGCGACCTGGTCGGGGGCGTTCGGGTCCTCCCACACGGTCTGGGCACCGATGCCGGGGTAGAAGACTCCGAGGTGGATCTGTGCGTTCTCGTCGTAGGCGGCACCGGTGTCGGGATGGCTGTCGATGGTCGACAAGAGTTCTCCTAGTTCTGTGCCGTCACGGCGTAGCGGCTGACGGGATGGTCGAGTCCGAGGTTCTCTCGGAGTGTGCGGCCCGGTTCCGGGCGGCGCAGTGCCCCCGCCTCGGCCAGTGCGGGCGCGACCCGGTCGATCAGGTCACCGAACTCCCCGGCGGATGCCGGCGTGAACCGAACTCCGTCGACAACGCCGACGAGCGGCGAAACATCCTCCGTCACCGACACATCCGTGAACACCAGCCGGTCGTGCTCGGCGGCCGAGGTCGGATCGTCGACGAGGACGATGTCGAGCAGATCGGTGATACCGAGGTCCGCGCGACCGATGACGACGATCTGGCCCTGCGGCGAGCGCGGAGTGATGAGTGGTCCGACGACATCGAAGAACTCTCCTTCGAATCGAACGTGGTGAACCTTGTCCGGGTCGAGGTACCTGCCGGTCGCGGTGTCGCGGATGACGGCGTCGTCCTCCCACGAATCCCACAGTCGCCGTGCGAGATCGACGACGTCGCGTACCTCCGGCGTGATCGCGTCGGCGTCGCGCACGGTGGATCCCACTGCGTCGTGGGCGGCGCTGCGATTGTCGGCGCCGACGACCCAGGCACCGCGTCCGTGCGAGGTGTGATCGAGGCTGGCCAGCTGGGTGGCGAGGAAGAACGGCTCGGTGGTGAGCGTGTGGACCGTCGGCGCCAGTCCGATCGTCGACGTCGTGGACGAGACGAACGCGGCACGGGTCCCCGCGTCGATGCGGTTTTTTTCGTCGGCTTCGGGAACGAGCGCATCCCCGAACGTGACGAGGGTGAATCCGGCGCGTTCGGCGGCCGTCACCGCTTCCTTCAGTGCCCTCGGCGATTCGTTGCGGCCGTCCAGTTCGACAGCCAGAAGTAGTCCGTTTTCTTTGCTCACTGCGTGTGCACCCTTCTCTGCTGATGGACTCAGTCGACCGTGGGGACGCCGTGCTCTTTCAGTGCAGGAAACCCACCGTCCACGTGCGAGACGTCGGTGTAGCCGAGCCCCTTCAGTTCGTCGACGACGGGGCCGGAGCCCTGGACGGATCCGCAGAACACGACGATCGGCTCGTCGCGATCACGGTCGGGGGCGCCGAACTCTGCCTCGACGGCAGCCTTGTCGACGACGATGGCTCCGGCGACGGTGCCGAACTCGATTCGCGACTTCTCACTTCGGACGTCGATCAATGTCGCGGTGGCGGAAACTGCCTCGGCGGGAGAGATCAGTGATGCGTCGTTCGAGCTCATGGTCCTACTTTCGAGAAAAGGTGGAATTACTTGCCTCAATCGACCATCGATCTTTCCCCACGGATCAGGTAGGAAAAAGGATTGGGATCAGCCTGAGTCGAATGGACACCTCAGGCCGGGGTACGCACCAACGTCAGTTCCGAGCGTTGGCGAAGCTCGAACCCGATGGACAGGTACAACCGAATGGCGTTCTCGTTCGACGCCGACGCGTGCAGAAACGGCTTCTCGCCGCGTTCCCGGATGCCGTGCCCGACGGCACGCACGAGTTCGGTGGCCAGGCCACGACCACGGTAGGCCGAATCGGTGCAGACAGCGCTGATCTCGGTCCACCCCTCCGGGTGCATCCGCTCCCCCGCCATCGCGATCAGCGCACCCCCGGCATCGGCGTCACGGATCCCGAGGTAGGTTCCGAGCTCGAACGTCCTCGGCAGGAACGGTCCCGGCTTGGTGCGGTCGACGAGATCCAGCATCTCCGGAACATCGGATGCACCGAGTTCGACGGCATCCGCGTAGGGCCGCGTCTCGAGATGAGTCCCGACGAGCTGGACGAGGCCGAACTGGTCGATCAGCTCCCAGCCGTCGGGAATCACGTGCCCGGTGCCGCGCAGCGACACGATCTCACCGTGTCCGAACAGTTCGACGATGTCGTTCCAATCGGTGGCCTCCAGGACGGGAGGGTGCCCGAGGAACGGCGCGACCTCCGGGTCGAAGCGAAAACTGCGGCCCACCGTGCGCGCGAACCGGGCGTGCGCCCCCAGCAGTGAACTGCGAATCGGATCGTCGAGCGGGTGACCCGCCTGCTCGTCGAGGAAGTTGATGCTCAACGTGTTCCTTTCGAGAATTCTCTGCCCTTCACTCACATCCATCCAACGCAGCACCTGCTCCACCGATTCCTGCGAGGACGACGAGTGTGCTCATCCCCGGTCCAGCGCGGCGAGGACCTGGGTCACGAGGTCGTCGATGTCGGCGCCGGTGGTGTCGATGGTCAGGTCGGGCGACGACGGCGGCTCGTAGGGTGCGTCGATCCCGGTGAGTCCCTCGAGCTCGCCGGCGCGGGCACGCTTGTACAAGCCCTTGGGGTCGCGGCGCTCGCATTCTTCCAGCGGCGTGCTGACGGCGACCTCGACGAAGGTGAGACCTGCAGCGTCGTTGAGGGCGCGCGCGACGGCCCGATCGGATTCGAGAGGCGAGACGAGGGATGCGATGGCCACGACGCCTGCGTCGGCGAGCAGCCTCGTCAGATGCCCGACGCGTCGGATGTTCTCGGCTCGGTCGCCCGGGGTGAATCCGAGGTCGTCGGACAATCCGTGCCGGACGTTGTCACCGTCGAGAAGATATGCAGCGCGGCCCGATTCGACGAGCGCACGCTCCAAAGCGACGGCGACGGTCGATTTGCCCGACGCCGGCAACCCGGTGAACCACACCGTCGCTCCGTGTTGACCGGTGGACGACCACCGGTGGGCGCGGTCGAGAGCCGACGGGTGCCATTTGATGTCGTTGCGGGTCTGTTCGCCGGGTTTGACCTCGCGGGCCTCGGAGATCGTGCCTGCGCCGACGGTGTCGTTCGACGTCTCGTCGATGAGGATGAAGGCACCGGCGTCGCGGTTGTCCGTGTACGGGTCGGCGAGGATCACCGAGGACGTTCGCAGTGTCACGGTGCCGATGTCGTTGAGCGTCAGTTCGACCGGTTGATCCTGCTCGTCGAGAGTTTCGGGATCGAGCCTGGAGTGCAGTGCCTGCACGGTCGCACGCACGGTCGACGCCGTGTGCTTGAGCGCGACACGATCACCGGCGCGCAGCGGGGTGTCGCCGAACCAGCAGACGGTTGCCTCGATCTCGCGGGCGAGGACCGGAACGTGTGCGGCCTCGACGCCGCTGACGACGACGTCGCCGCGACCGATGTCGATGTCGTCGGCGAGGGAGATGGACACCGAGAGCGGTGCCACCGCGGTGGCGCGGTTGTCATCGAGTGTGTCGAGCGCGGTGACGGTACTGCGAGATCCGGATGGCAGTGTCACCACGGCGTCGCCGACCTGCAGCGTTCCGGCGGACAGGCGACCGGTGTAGCGTCGCCGCTCGTTCGCCGTGGGTCGCGACGCCCATTGGATGGGCAGGCGCAGTTCCTCCGGACGTGTTGCAGGAGCGACGAGTTCGACGGTTTCGAGGTACTCGAGCAAGGTGGGGCCGGTGTACCACGGGGTGTTGGTCGATCGGTGGACGACGTTGTCGCCGTCCTTGGCCGCGAGTGGGATCACCGTCAGATCGGTGGCGCCGAGACGGCCGGCGAGCGTGTGCAGCTCGGCTTCGACGTCGCGGAACTTGTCTTCCGCATAGTCGATCAGATCGATCTTGTTGACGGCGGCGACCAGGTGCCGGACGCCCAGCAGCGACGAGATCCGTGCGTGCCGTCTGGTCTGCCGCAGTACGCCTGCCCGGGCGTCGACGAGGAGAACGGCGACGTGAGCGGTCGATGCGCCGGTGAACATGTTGCGGGTGTACCGCTCGTGACCCGGTGTGTCGGCGAGGATGTAGCTGCGGTTCTCGGTGGAGAAGAACCGGTAGGCGACGTCGATGGTGATGCCTTGTTCCTGTTCGGCGCGCAATCCGTCGGACAGGGCCGCCAGGTCGGGGACACCGTCGTCGCGCGTCACTGCTTCGAGGTGATCGAGGGGCAGGCTGTCGGTGTCGAACATGAGCCGGCCGATGAGCGTGCTCTTGCCGTCGTCGACCGAGCCCGCGGTTGCCAGTCGCAGTAGTTGCCGTGTCATCAGAAGTACCCCTCGCGCTTGCGATCTTCCATCGCGGCCACCGAAGTCCGGTCGTCGGCGCGCGTCTCTCCCCGTTCGGATACCGTCGCGGCCGAGATCTCCCCGATCACTCCGGCGATGTCGGTTGCATGGCTACGGACGGCGCCGGTGATGGTGAGATCACCGACGGTGCGGTATCGAACCCATTCCGTCGCGGCCTGTTCGGTCTCGGCCGGAGATGTGAATTCCGATGTGGCGAGCAGAATTCCGTCTCTGGCGAACACCTCGCGCTCGTGCGCGAAGTAGATCGACGGGAGCTCGAGGCCTTCGAGTTCGATGTACCGCCAGATGTCGAGTTCGGTCCAGTTGCTGAGCGGAAACACGCGCACCTGCTCGCCGCGTCTGATTCGGCCGTTGTACAGCGACCACGGCTCGGGCCGCTGCGCACGAGGATCCCACTGCCCGAATGCATCTCGAAAACTCAGTACGCGCTCCTTGGCACGTGCCCGTTCCTCGTCGCGTCGCGCACCGCCGAAGGCGGCATCGAACCGGCCCGCCTCGAGGGCGTCGAGCAGCGTTCTGGTCTGCAGTCGGTTCCGCGAGCCGTTGGGGCCACCGATCTCGCTCGCACGCCCGGAGTCGATGGATTCCTGCACGGAGGCGACGATCAGTCTGTGTCCCGCCGTTTCGAGCCTGCGATCGCGGAACTCGATGACCTCGGGGAAGTTGTGCCCGGTGTCCACGTGCATCACCGGGAACGGAAGCGGTGACGGACGAAATGCTTTCTCCGCCAACCGAAGGAGAACGATCGAATCCTTACCCGCCGAGAACAGGAGAACGGGACGTTCGAGTTCGGCCACCACCTCGCGGATGATGTGCACGGCCTCGGCTTCGAGAACACGGAGCTCGTCCACGTGAGTGACGTCGGGGGTCACCTCGTCGGTGGTCGTCATACTGAAATCCTTTCTGCGCGGTAACGCTCGATCCAGTCGTTCGACCTGTCGTTGCCCTGCCGCTGCAGGGCGGGAGGCGGCGCCAACTCCGGATCGAGCCCCAAGGCGACGAGCACCCTGGCGACCTGTCCGGTCGTGTCCGATGCCAGCTCGTGGTAGTCGATTTCGAGGGGTTCGACACCGGCCTCGCCGAACCATCGCGCCCACTGCCGCTCCTGATCCTCCAGAATGGCGTGGAGATGAGCGATGCCGTCGGCGTTGTACTCGGCGCGAGCGTCCACCTCCGGGTCGGCACGGCCACGCCACACCTGGGTCTGCACGGCACGCCACATCGACACCGCCTGCGCCACAGTGTCTTTCCGTGCGACATGCACCAGCAGAACGTCCGGGCCCAGTACGTCCTCTATGGCGGTCTTCAGGTCGCCGGCGTCCGGATCGTCGGCCTGCCGGCCTGCCAATCCGTCGGCCCATGCGGTGAGCAGCGGCGTCTGGTTCCACATGAGCTTGCCGCCCCACACTCCGTTCGGGGTGCGCCCGGCGTCGAGAATTCGGGCGCGCCACTCCTGCGGCGTCTCCATCGACGGTGTTCCGGGCTTCCACGGCGCGAGCAATCGAAGGATGTTCTCGTCGTCGACGCCGGCGAACCACTCACGCGGCTGAGGCGCCAGCGACGTACTCGGGAGGTACTGGAAGAACTCCTGTGGTTCGCCCGCCTGCCCGGTTGTACGAAGCGATTCGACGAGCAGGGTGCTTCCGCTTCGCTGTGACGCGAGGACGAGGTACGAACGCGGCTGATCGCTCATGCCGGGAATAGTAGCCACAACCGAAATACTGTGCACAACAGGGTTTTCGATCCTACTGCGTCAAACCATTGCCAAACCGAACTCAGTGTGCAGCGGTACCGTCCTGCGTGCCCTCCGCTATTCCGCGCTCGGACGACAGCGGAGATCGCGACGGTAGTTTCAGGCCTTTCGTGACGAGGTAGTCGTGGGTGTAGCGGTCGGAAATGCGCGACCCGACGAAGTCCGACGGAATCACGTCTCGCGTGGTTTCACGCCACGTGTGCAACCTCAGAGCCAGGTCCTCGGCGATGGCACGGTACTCAGTGTCCTCGTGCAGATTCACTGTCTCCCCCGGGTCGCTCCGCAGATCGTAGAGCTCGTTGCGTGCACGCGGTGAACGCACCGATTCGGCCACGGCCTGGCCCGACGGGCTCTCCTCGATGTCCCACGGCAGATCGAGTTCGGGACGTTCGGCGTAGTTCTCGATGTAGCTGAAATCCTTCGTCCGCACGGCGCGGATGGGATCGAAGGAGTCGTGGTACGTCTTCGAGGTGAACACCTCGTCGCGCACCGGCGCGCGGCCCGAGGCGAGATTGTCTGCGTGCGAGAGCCCTTCCACCTCGTCGGGCACGGGTGCACCCAAGAGGTCGAGCAGGGTGGGCACCAGGTCGACGCCGCTGAAGAGGTCGTCGTAGACCCGGGGCGCCAGGCCGCGATCGGTCGGCGGCCTGACGATCAACGCAATCCCCGTCCCCGCCTCGTACAGGGTCGACTTCGCTCGGGGAAACGCCGGACCGTGATCGGTCATGAACACGACCCACGTCGAACGGTCGAGATCGGTCTCCGCGAGCGTGTCCAGCAACTCCCCCACCGCGGCGTCGGCGACGGTGATCGATCCGTGGAATTCGGCGAGGTCCTCGCGGACCTCCGGCGTGTCCGGCAGGTAGTCGGGAAGCTCCACGGCATCGGCGTCGTCCGGGGTGTACCGCTCGGCGGGGTACGGACGGTGTGTCTCGAAGAATCCTGCGGTCAGGAGGAACGGCTCGGTGCGATCCTCGCGCAACCAGGCGTCGGCCTTCTCCACGACGTATTCGCAGTACGAGTTGGAGACGTCGTAGGAATCGAAGCCCAGCCGGGACGGAAACGAGGACTCGTGTTGCATGCCGAACAGGGCCGTCTGCCAACCGCATTCGGCGAGCAGCGAGGGCAACGTCTGCACCCCCGGGCGATACTCCCACCCGTGGTGGGCCAATCCGACCAGTCCGTTGCTGTGCGGATAGCGGCCGGTGAAGAGCGATCCCCGCGACGGTGAGCACAGCGGCGCCGTCGCGTGCGCGTGGGTGAAGAGAAAGCCTTCTGCGGCAAGCGCGTCGACTCGCGGGCTCGATACCGAACGGTGCCCGTACGCGCCGAGATGCCGCCCCAGATCGTGCCAGTGGATCAGCAGGACGTTCTCTTTCGTCATTCCTATTGCCTAGCACATGTCCGAACCTCACTCAGGGGCACAGGTGGCAGCATGGTGAGCATGAGCGGTGGATGCTGTGCGCCCGATCGCAACGAATCGAGTAGGCGTCGGGACCTTCCCGGGCGCGGCGCGGACCCGGGCACCCTGGTCGACGTGCCCGGTGGAACGTTTCTGATGGGGTCGGAGGATCCCCTGGCGTATCCGGCCGATCTGGAGGGTCCGGTCCGCCGCGTTCAGGTCGCGTCGTTCTCGATCGCGCCGACGACGGTCACCGTCGCCGAGTTCGACGCGTTCGTGTCCGCGACCGGATACGTCACCGACGCCGAGCAGTTCGGTGATTCCCTCGTCTTCGCCGGATCGCTCCCCGCCGAGGACTCGTCGCCCGCGGTCACCGCGACGCCGTGGTTCAACGTCGTCTCGGGGGCGTCGTGGCGGCGGCCGTCGGGCCCGGCGTCGTCGATCACCCCCGCGGCCGATCACCCCGTCACCCACGTGTCCCGGCGCGACGCCGACGCGTACTGCGCGTGGGTCGGGGCGTCGTTGCCCAGCGAGGAGCAGTGGGAGTACGCGGCGCGCGGCGGGTTGGAGCAGCAACCGTTCCCCTGGGGGGCGGACGAATCGCTCGACCGGATGAACACGTGGCGCGGTGAGTTCCCCGGCGAGCACGTCGACACGGTGTTCACCGCACCCGTCCGGTCGTTCGAGCCGAACGGCTACGGCCTCTACAACACCACCGGCAACGTCTGGGAATGGACCACCGGAACGTTCGACGCCGCCCGCCGCGACACCCGGGCCGTCATCCGCGGTGGGTCGCACCTGTGCCACGCCAGTTATTGCCGGCGATACCGAACCTCGGCGCGATCGGGCGTCACCGAGGACACCTCCAGCAGCCACATCGGATTCAGGCTCAGCCGGTGAAGACTTTCTCGAAGGTGTTCGAGAACGGCATGGCCTCGTAAGGCGGGAAGATCGGGATCCGCGTGTAACCGCTCTTCTCGTACAGGCGCACGGCGTCGGGCTGGCGGTCGCCGGTCTGCAGGATCAGGCGCGGCAGTCCGAGCTCGCGGGCCGCGTGCTCCGATGCGGTGAGCAAGGCCGTGGACACTCCGGTTCCGCGGTGATCCGGATGGACGAACATGCGCTTGAGTTCCAGGTCACCGGCGTTCCATCGGACGGCCGCGTGCCCGACGGGTGTGTCTCCCGCGTAGACGACGATGGTGCGGTGCACGGTGTCCGGGTCGACGGCATTCGCCTGCGTGCGGGCCAGGTCCGCGGCCCTATCGGCGTACCGCGGCCCGACCTCCGCGGCCATCGCCGCGCGCAAGGCTTCGGCATCGGTGTGGTCCCACGGGACCTCCTCGATCCGGAGGGCCACTGCCACCAGGTCGTTCTCGACGTTCACGCCGAAAAGTCCATCACCGCGGGCCGTTGCACGTCAACGGTTTCGATCACACAGATCCTCTCGATTTCGATCACCTCGAGCGAATATCTTCCCAAGTGCGCATCGAGAAGTTTCCATGGACCGACGTCGGGACTTACCCGTCTTACCCAACATGCCGGGGAGAGAATGACTGTCGAAGACACCGTGGTGCTGCACATCTCCGACACGGGTACGCCCTCCCTGGAGGGCCTGTCCAGGGCGCAACTGCACGCGCTCGCGGATGCGCTGCGCCGAACCACCGAAACGTTCGCCCCGAACGCACGCATCCTGACGAGATTCGACGTTCGGTTCAACGACCGCAACTCGCCACTGGTGATCGATCTACCTGCACGAGACGTCGTCGTCGGCGGACAGAGTGTGTCGTTCAGTCACACCGAGTTCGAGATCTTCTCCCACCTCGTGCGCAACCCTCGGGTCGTCGTCGGACGCGACGAACTGACCCGCAGCGGGCTGGGCCGCAGTGTGGACGTTCATCTTTCGAGAGTGCGTACCAAGCTCGGATCGTTCGGTCGGCTCGTGACCACGGTGCGCGGTACCGGATACCGATTCGATCCGGAACCAGGCGTGCGCGTGGTGACCGAACCCACATCACTACGCAGTGCGTGAACACGGCTGTCAGCGGCCGATCCACGTGCTTGACGATGTGTTCTGGGGCGACGGTGTTCCTGGGTGCACACAAATCGGCTCAGCAGGGTACATCCGATCCGGCCGTGACGAAGCGGTCGGTGTGCAATCAGAAGCATTCACGAGGATCGTGCGAACGAGCGTGCCGTGTGATCGACCAGCACTCTGCCTGGACCCAAGCACTCGAATGAAAGACCCTGCAGTTTCGGAGAACTCGGCCTCGTCGACCGAGGTCCGGACGCTGTTCACTGCATGCCGGTGCCCGAGCGTGGTCCGCCGTCGAACGAGAAACCGCCCTTCGAATCACGGTGATTCTTCCTCGCACGGCCTCGACCAGCGCCGACAGCACACGATTTCCCAATTCTGTTTCGAAGTCGGCATCGCAGGAGAAGTATCAGCAGTCGGAAAGTTCACCAGACCACAGAGGAGCGAAGAACCCATGAGCGACAACATCTACCGTGTCACCGAGATCGTCGGAACCTCCACCGAGAGCACGGACGACGCCATCCGAAAGGCGATCGCACGCGCGAACACCACCCTCCACAACCTCGACTGGTTCGAGGTCCTCGAAACCCGCGGTCACATCGAAAATGGATCGATCGCTCACTTCCAGGTGACGATCAAGGTCGGGTTCAAACTGGAGTGAGGTGCAGCGTCCTCACCACCCGCGCCGGGCATGCTCGGCGTGGGTGCGCAGGTACGCCCCCGGGGCGAAGTGAGTGTCGTAGAAATCCAGGTCGATGTTCTGGGCCTGCAGATACATCAGCACGTGGACGGTGGGCACGGTCGGCGAGGGCGGCCCGTCACGCGCCGGTGATCGTCAGCCTCGCCATGACGGTTCCTCCTCGTGGACGACAAATGATGCGGCACCGACACGTTCGAGAACGAAATCGGCGACGATGGCAGCGGTTCGACGATGCCCGGTCTCGTTCAACACGTCGTGCCTGGCGCCCGCGATCTCGCGGAGTTCGAGTTCACGAGCTCGTCCCGCCCAGGTCCGGACGTTGTCGATCGGCGACACCGTGTCGGCGTCGCCGTGCACTGCGAGCGTCGGCACCCGCACCGATGCCAGGTCGAGGTCGAACCTGTCCCACGCCCTCTGCAGCTCGGTGCCCAACAGCCGACCCGAATCTGCACTGACGAATGCGAGGGGGTCGTTGATCAACGCGTCGAGGTAGAACGGGTCGGCCGACAGTTCACTCGGATCGAGATCGAATCGAGCGTTGTCGGGGTCCAACCACGGGATGGGAGCCAGCGTCGCACCGGAGATCACAGCGGCGACGTAGCGATCCGGCTCGTCCAGGACCGACAGCGTCGCGACAACCGAACCGAGCGAGTGCCCGATCACGACGGCAGGCACGTCGGGCACACTCACCCTGGCCAGCGAGGTGAGAGTGCCCGCGTCCGATTGCAGATCACGCAGCGACCCGAAGTCCCCGCGGTCCCCCGACGACAGCCCGTGGCCGATCAGATCCAACGCCCACACGTCGATACCGTCGGCGCTGAGAGAATCCGCGAACCGGTGATAGAGACCGGAATGTTCTCCGTAGCCGTGGAGGAACACTACGTTCGCGCGCGGCACCTCCGCGGCCCAGTGCCTGTAGTAGATCGGTCCCCGCGCCCCGTCGAAGAATGGCATCCTCGAAGTCCACCACCAGCGCAGAACCTCGTCAATGGTTCGAATCGGGCACGTTCGTAATTCCGGTGTGTCAGCGCGAGCCGAGGTGGTACTCGCCGTACGTGGTGAGCCCCGCGAACATGGTCGATCCGAACCCGATCAGGGCCGGTCTGGTGGACAGGCGAGCTCAGACAGCAATTTCCTCTTGCGCATTGGTCTTCGCCTCCTCCGAGATCTTGTCCGCCGATTCGTTCTCGCGGTCCTGCAGGTACGCCTTCAGTGAGAATGCGAAGCACCCCACCCAGGCCACGACGATGGTGACGTACGCAGTGGCCTGGACTGCGCCGCTGAGCTCGAACCAACCACTCCGGAACAGGCTCCGCGTGTTGGTGAGCACGATGATGCCGCCCACCGAAGCCCCCAACAAACGAGGCGGAACGTGACGGACCAGCCACGCCGCGAGAGGAGCCGCGACAACGCCACCGGCAAGGATCGCCAAGACCCAGCCGATGTTGATTCCCTGCGAGCCGAGGCTGAACAGGAAGCCCAGGCTCGCGGCGAGCGCGATCACGAACTCGCTCGTGTCGATCGAGCCGATGACCTTCCGAGGCTCGAGCCGTCCGCTGGCGAGAATGGCCGGGGTTCCCACGGGGCCCCACCCGCCTCCGCCGGTGGCGTCGACGAAGCCCGCGAGCAACCCGAGCGGCGCCAGGAACCGCTTGCGCAGCGGCTTTCCGAGATTTCCCCGAGGAATCCCCTGGACGGTGAACCTGATCAGGATGTACAACCCCAGGCCCAGAAGGATCAACGCCATGACGGGTGCTGCGGCTTCGGTGGACAGGTTGGACAGAACCGTCGCTCCGACGAATGCACCCACTGCACCGGGCAGGGCGATCCGCCGAACGACCGTCCAGTCGACGTTACCGAACTTCCAGTGCGACAGACCGGAGATGAACGTGGTTCCGATCTCCGCCAAGTGCACGGTGGCCGATGCGGCCGCGGGATTGGTGCCGATGGCGAGCAGAAGCGTCGTCGTCGTGACGCCGTACGCCATACCGAGAGCGCCGTCGACGAGTTGGGCCGCAAGCCCCACGATGCCGATAAGAATGATTGTTTTCACTGCGTGTGCTCCATGAGTCGAGTGAATAATGTTCGGGTGCAGGTCAGATCGACCCACAACACCTCGGCAACAGCGCGTTCGACATCCGCCCATGCAACCCATCGACGCGTATTACGTCAAGGGTTGAAATCACCCTGGATTTCGGCGAATTCGTTGGATCCGATGACCATCGCTGTATTACTTGCTCGAACCGTCGATCTACAGTGACTTCATGACTCCTGTAGTGCGAAGACCGGGTCGAGACGAATCCGAGGCGATCGCTCGGATGCACACTGAGGCCTGGCGCACTACATACGGAGGGTCGGTTCCCGACACCTACCTCGACGAGGGTTCGATCACACGGCGAACTCAGCACTGGCGGACAGTACTCGAACCGAAGGAAGAGGGCCAGGATGTTGCAGTTGCAGTGGAGGATTCCGGCATCATCGGGATTGCACACTGCGGCCTCGAAGACGGCCGACGCAAGCTGTTTGCACTCTACGTTCTGGAAGCGTTCCACGGCACCGGCGTCGGGCAGCTACTGCTCGATGCTGTATTGACCGACGAACCGACCGAACTCTGGGTCGCCCAGACGAACCGACGTGCCATGAAGTTCTATCGACGCAACGGCTTCGAGCCCGACGGTGCAGCCCAGGACCTCCTTGGGATCGACGGTTACGTCACCATCCGGATGGTGCGCTGAGCACCGCTGTGTCGGTGGCATGTGGTAGCAGCCCCACCTACGAAATCGATTGCCCCGCAGCATTACAACCCTTGCACGCGGTTGGGTGTCACGGTATATTCGAACATACGTTCCCATGAGCCGGGGGGTTCACCGTATGCCACGCACCGCACCACGCAGCACATTCGCCCGATGCGCAGGACCACAACCACAACCCACCATCGACCCCACCCTGCTGACCCAACTTGCCGACGCAGCACGTGAGGAAAACCAAGCCTGCGCCCGCAAAATCGCACTTGCCGCGCAGATCTGGGACTCCTGCATAAACCAGACCGTCCAGATCGGCGACTTCATCACCGACGCCGGAAACTACGCCGCCTCCGAAACAGCCGCGACCCTCGGCTGCTCCAAAACCGTCGCCGACACCCTCGCCGAGATCGGCATGGACCTACGCCTGCGCCTACCCGCCATCGCCGCCGCATTCGCCGACGGCGACATCGACGTCGCACGCATCCGCGCCATCTACCGCACCACCGCCGGCCTCACCGCAGACGCCGCCCACCGCATCGAAACCGAAACCCTCACCGCAGCCCGACACCTCTCCCCGGGCCCCCTCGCCACTGAAATCAACGCCATCATCACTCGAACCGCACCCGACGAAGCCGCAGCCAACCGCAAAGACGTCACCGACAAACTCACCTCACTGCGCTACCGCGACAAAGACCTCATCGCCACACTCGAAGCCAACCTCCCCGCAGCCCAAGCCGCCGCCTGCTGGCAACTGATCACCGAAATGGCCGCCACCCTCTGCCCCCGCGACCCACGCACCCGGAGTCAACGCCTCGCCGCAGCATTCGTCGCACTCATCCACCGCGACACCCACCTCACCTGCACCTGCACACCCGACGACGACAAACCCTGCACCGCCAACCCCCAACTCCCCGACCGCCGCACCCCACTGACCAGCATCACCATCGACGTCGACACCCTCCTCGGACTCCGCGACCTCCCCGCCTACCTCGCAGGCCACGGCATCATCGACCCTGAATACGCCCGAGAACTGGCAGCCAACAGTCACTTCAACATCATCCTCACCGACGCCACAAACCTCGCCGACCGCACAGGCATCACCA
Organism: Rhodococcus sp. 14-2470-1b; assembly: GCF_002259415.1. Classification (GTDB taxonomy): domain Bacteria; phylum Actinomycetota; class Actinomycetes; order Mycobacteriales; family Mycobacteriaceae; genus Rhodococcoides. Next base: position 156,748 of record NZ_NPFY01000019.1, on the reverse strand, counting down.
CTGCCCCGGCACAACCACGACCGACGCACATCAGTTTCAACCCACTCGGCCGCGGTCGACGTCGCAGCGGACTCGCACTCCCCACTCCATCCACACCGCCGACCCCAACACCTCGACAGTGCAACGAAAACTACAGCGGCACCTATCAACTCATCGATGCACTCGAAGCCGCCATCAAAACCAACCCCGCACTCGCCGTCCCGCTCTACCCCGACGGCCACGGCGGACTCACCCCCCCACCACCCGGCGCACTGACCTACCGACCCGGCACCGCGCTCGCAGACCTCGTCCGACACCGCGACCGCACCTGCCGCCACCCCGGATGCGACGTCCCCGCAGCCGGCTGCGAGATCGACCACGTCATCGCCTTCGACCACCACAACCCCACCCGCGGCGGCTGGACCATCCTCACCAACCTCCACTGCCTCTGCAGGTACCACCACTCCCTCAAAACCATGGGCGCCTGGACACCCACCATGCTCGCCGGAGCCGCCGAATACTGGAAGTCGACTTCCGGCACCACCGCAGTCACCCTCCCCGGAAACACCACCGGCCGAACCGACCTGGCCCCGAGCTCACTCCTACCCCACATACCGAAGAAACGACGACAACCCCACCACCGCACCGACAAACCCGAATCCGATCTCGAAGACACCACCGCCCCGCCGTCCTACGCAGAGGACACCGATGACCCCGCACCGTTCTGACAGGCGCAGCACAGTCGTCGAGAAACAAACCTGTGCGGACTACTGCACTGTGGTGGAATGGCAGGGTGACCCGTCCGGATTCCTCGGTGTCGATTCCGCCTGTGGTGCGGCGCCACGCAGGCAGCTCCGAGATAGAGCCGGTCTGGCTGAACGAGTTAGGTGGACTGACCTTCCGTGCCGGACAGGTGTTCGTGAAATGGTGTCGACTGGACGTGCAGATCGACCTTACTGTCGAGGCCGACAAGTTACGCTGGGTTTCTGCCTACACTCGGGTTCCGGAAGTTGTCGACGCCGGTTCCGACTCCGACGCGCAGTGGCTGGTGACCGTAGCACTACCGGGGACAAACGCAGTCGACGATGCCTGGACGGCGAATCCCACCGTCGCTGCCCGCTCCATCGGCACCGGTCTACGCGCGTTCCATGACGCAGTGCCTCGCGCCACGTGCCCCTACGACTGGTCGATCGAATCCCGAGTCGAGTCCGCCGAAAAGCTGGGGTTGAATCCGTCCGTCGGTACAGCACCTCCAGTAGACCCGGTGGTGTGTCACGGCGACGCGTGCGCACCGAACACGCTGCTGGACAACGACGGCAACTGGTTCGCCCACGTCGACCTGGGTTCTCTGGGTGTCGCCGACCGATGGGCTGATCTGGCGCCTGCAATCATGAGCACGGAGTGGAACTACGGCCATCGGTTCACCAGCGAAGTTCTGGACGGCTACGGCATCGAACTGGACCGCCGGAAACTGGATTTCTACTGCCGACTCTGGGACGAGACATGAATGCGGGGAGAACATGAGAAACGATCTCAGCAGCGTTGTCGATCACGTGTCCGGCCAGAATCCCGGCCACACGGTGAGAGTGGCCGTCGACGGGATCACTGCATCGGGAAAGACCACTACTGCGGCCGCACTCGTCTCTGCTCTTCGCGATCGAGGACGTCCTGTGATCGCGTTGTCCATGGACGGTTTTCACCACCCTCGAGTCCACAGGCATCGACGGGGACGACTCTCCCCAGACGGGTATTACTTGGACGCCTACGACTTCGATGCGTTGATCGAGCACGTACTGATGCCGCTCGGGCCGAATGGTTCGGGGTACTACCGGGAAGCAGTCATAGACCTTGCGACGGATACACCGTTGGAGGCGCCCAGGTCGAAGGCCCCGTCACAGGCAGTACTCGTCGTCGACGGCACTTTTCTACAGCGACCGGGGCCGAACTTGCATTGGGACAGCACTGTGTTCGTGGACACCGATTTCGACACCGCCCGTGCCCGCGGCATTACTCGCGACGCAGAATCGTTCGGCGGCGCCGACGCGGCGGGACAAGCGTTCGACCTGCGTTACCACGCGGCCTGCCGTCGTTACCTCGACGAAGTCGATCCGAAATCGGCGAGCGACTTCGTCGTGCACAACAACACGTAATCTGGAAGCTCCGGCGCTGGAACCGAGCACACCGAGGAACGAGAGCCGCCGATCAGCTGGTCGCAATTCAGCCGTGAACCGACAAGTCGACTGCAGCCTGCGCACAGCCGACTCCGCACGCGGTGTGACTGTCGAACCATCGCAGGTCGAACAAGCGCCTCAGCCAGGTCATCACTGCAACCTAGACCGATGGACGCCGCTGCGGGACCCTTCGAATCACGATGATTCTTACCCAACGCGGTGACACCCTGCGCGGGATCCGAGCCGACCGTCTCGAGCTTGCTCCTAAAAGCGCGCGAGAGGAGGGAGTTCGAGATTCTCCCTGAATGTGCCGCCGAGATAGTCATTTCCGACGATCCCGCGGCGTCGAAGCTCCGGCAGCAATCCGTTCTCGACGAAATCGCGTGTGCGTGGATCACCGAGACCGCCGAGACTGATCACGTCGAGGACCCCGGCGTCGTACCGTTGCGCAATTGCGTCGGCCAGTTGTTCGGGTGTCCCGGACTCGGCCCAGTGCCCGGTGTCCTTCGACGCGATGATCAACTCGCGCAGCGTTCTTCCCTCCGACGCGAGTTTGGCGAAGATCTCCACCCGTCCACGACGGCGGTTGACTGTTCTCGGGTCGGGGAGCAACTCGACCGGGACCGGCTTGTCCAGTGGAAGCTTTGAAAGATCGATGCCACCGCCGAGCATATCCTCCAAACGTGCACGTCCAGCAACGAAGTCCAGAGTGTCGATAGAGTCCTGAACCCGTTGCCGAGCCTCTGCTTCCGTCGCGCCGTATGTTGCGTGGAACGAACTGAAGATCAACGGAAGTTCGTCACCGCGCCCCAACTCGGCAGCGCGGGCTCGGATGGTCTTGGTGTAGGTGATGGCATCCTCGAGGGTCGACAACGACGTGAACACGACTTCGGCGAAACGAGCGCCGAGTTCGATTCCTCCCGCCGACTGTCCGGCCTGGAATTGAACCGGCCTGCCCTGAGGCAGCGACGGAATGTTCAGCGGCCCTTGGACGGTGTAGTACGTGCCGCGATACTCGATGGGTCGCACCAACGACGCATCCAACACCGCGCCGTCGGAACCCGGCACCAGCGCGCCCGGCTTCCAGCTGTCGAAGAGTGCGTTCACCACTTCGAGCGACTCGGTGGCACGTGCGTACCGTTCTTCGGGACTCGGCAGGTCCTGATCTCCGTAGTTCTCCTCACCCAGCGAGGACGTCACCGCGTTCCAGGCGGCGCGTCCGTTACTGACGTGATCCAGCGTCCCGAACAGTCGGGCCAGGTTGTACGGGTGATGGAACGTCGTGGTCACGGTCGCGATCAACCCGATGTCCGTGGTCACACCCGCCAGCGCCGCAAGGTAGATCAGTGGCTCCTGGGCCCCGATCGCCCCCTGTGCACCGAAACTCAACAGGTCCGCGGCGAACAACGCGTCGATCTTGTTGTTCTCGGCGATCTTCGCGATCTCGATCGACGACGCGAGGGTGGACCGCGTCGGGTCGACCGCGGCGTCGTACACGTCGAGGCCGCCGCTGACCCCGGTGACCGTCTTGAGTGTTCGACGTCTGCTCATCGGGTCAACACCATGGACATCTGCACCTCACCAACGAACGAGAACGAACAGGAAAGCCGCCGTGGACACAGCACACGCGGCAGAGCAACACACAAGTTTAAGGAGCACCGACGGCCCTGAACAGAAATAGAATCAGCGTGATTCTGCGTTGACTCTTCAATGCGACTCCCGCAACAATCAGGCGGTACTACCAGGGTCGACGGAGGCACCAGAACTATGAGCACCACCCCCGCGCACCGTATTGCGATCGTCGGTGCGGGACCGCGCGGTACCGGTGTCCTCGAGCGACTGCTCGCCCATCTCGACGCGACGCCGGAGCGCCGCGTCACCGTTGACGTCTTCGATCCGTTTCCTGCCGGCGCCGGCCGCATCTGGCGAGGCTCGCAACCGCCGCTGCTGTGGATGAACTCGGTCGCCGCCGACGTCACGATGTTCACCGACGACACCACCGTGGTCGCCGGGCCGGTCTCGACCGGCCCGACCCTCGCCGAGTGGGTCGAGACCAACCTCGAATCCCTCCGCGACGACCCGGCGCTCACCGCCGAGCTCGCCGATTTCACACCCAGGTCGTTCGCGTCGCGGACACTGCAGAGCCGCTACCTCGAGTGGGTCTTCGCAAGAGCCGTGACGGACGCTCCCGTGGATGTCACGGTGCACCGCAGGACCGTCGTCGACCTCGTCGACGCCGAGCCCGGGCAGCGCCTGATTCTCGACGACGGTTCGGTGGTCGAGGTCGATGTCGTGCTGTTGTCCCAGGGCCATCCGGACGCCTTGCCGTCGTCCGCCGAGAAGTATCTGCACACGTTCGCCGACACCCACGGACTGACGTACGTCGGGCCCGGGTACACGGCCGACCTGGATCCGGACGTCGTCCCGGAGTCGGAACCCATCCTCGTGGCAGGTCTGGGGCTCGCGTTCGTCGACTGGATGGTGTTGCTGGCCGAAAGCCGCGGTGGAACGTTCTCGCGGCTACCGGACGGAACTTTGACCTACCGGCCGTCGGGCCGTGAGCCGACAATCTATGCAGGCTCGCGCCGCGGCGTGCCGTACCACTCGAAGATCGGCTACGACATCGCCGCCGCCCGGCCACCGCTCCCGAAGTACTTCACCGCCGACGGCTTCCCCGGGGACGGGTTTCTCGACTTCCGGCGCGACGTGTGGCCGACCGCAGCGAAAGAGCTTGCCGGCGCTCACTATCACGAGCTGTTCGCCTCGCACGCCGACCGCACCACCGGCACGTGGCAGGATTTCGAGATCGAGTTCGACGCTGTCGCCTGGGGTTCCAAGGAGTCGGCAGCCCTGGTCGAGCGGTTCGTACCCAAAGACGACGACCGTATCGATCTCGCTCTGATCGATCGCCCTCTCACCGGTGAGACGTACGACAGCGTCGACGACGCCACCGCGCGCATCATCGGATACATCGAATCGGACCTGGCCCGACGCGCCGATCATCACTACAGTAGCGACGCAGCGGTGTTCAACGCGCTGCTGTCGGTGTACATGACCACGGGAGAATTGCTGAGACGCGGTCGAATTCCTGCCGAGTCGGTAGCGCAGGACATCGAAGGGTGGCTGCACTCGTTCTTCAGTTTCATCGCCAGCGGCCCTCCTCCACAACGTCTCGAACAGCTGCGCGCGCTCGCGTCGAGCGGGATCGTTCGGTTCCTCGGCCCCGACACCACGTTCAGTGCCGATACCAACGCCGGCGTGTTCACGGCTCGGAGCGCGTCACACGACGACACCGTCACCGCGCGAACGCTCGTCGACGCCAGACTTCCCGTCGCGTCCATCCGATCCAGCGGGGACGCACTGCTTCGCTCCCTGCACGAACGTGGACAGATGGTGGAGGTGCGCGCCAACGAACGCAGTGCCGCCAAGATCTCCGTCGACGGACGGTCCCGAATCCTGCACTCCGACGGCAGCGTTCACCCCGCTCGATTCGCGGTCGGTCCTTGGGTCGCGGGTCACACCTGGTCCTCTGCCTTCCCGCGACCTCGGACCAACGCCGGATTCTTCCGCCACAACGATGCGCTCGCCGAAGAACTTCTCGCGTCGAACGCCGACGAATCACGCTGATCCATACTTATATTCACGGGAACGTAAACTGTTGTCAGGGCTTAACTGTGCATGTTGGCTGAGCGGATGCGCACATTCCTGACAGGCCGAAGATCGACCCGCAGGGCAACGGTCGCCCTCACCTCGTTTGTTCTCGCGGTCGGAATGGCCGCCGGCTGCGCGAGCAGCGACACTCCGGAGAACGCACTTGCGTCGGATGCGGCACTTCCGACCGAGATCCCGGCCGGCACCACGCTTGTCATCGCCGACCAGTCCGAGTTCCAGCAATCCGTCCTCCGCGCCTCGGGTGAGCTGGACAAGCTGCCGTTCGAGTACGAGTTCGCGAACTTCGTCGGTGGCCCGGCCATTCTCGAAGCGTTCCGGGCAGGCGCAGCCGATACTGCGAGAGTGGGCGACACCCCACCGATCCAAGCGCTCATCGCCGGCCAGGACGTCCCGATCATCCACGCCACTCAATCCGAGCCGAACAACACTCGGTTGGCCGTAGCTGCGGATCGGGATATCACGACACTGGCCGATCTGAAGGGCAAGAAGGTCGCCTACGCCGAGGGCACCGCGCAGCAGGCCATCGTGTTGCGCGCACTCGCCAAGGCCGATCTGAGCACCGACGACGTCGAACTGGTCCGTCTGCAACTCTCGGAGTTTCCCGACGCCATCAGAACCGGACAGGTGGACGTCGCTCCGTTGAACGAGCCGAACCTGACTCGTTTTCTGAACAATCCGGGGACCACACTGATCGACACGTCGGAGTCCGGGGGCACGTCCACGGGCCTGTCCTACCTCTACGCCCGTCGTGAGGCCATTCAGGATCCCGCCAAAGCCGCTGCGCTGCAGGCATACATCGCCAGCTTCACGCGTGCCGTCCAGTGGGCCAACGAGCATCCCGACGAGTGGCTGCAGAAGTACTACGTCGAGGGGCAGGGGTTGACGCCCGAGGACGGCCGGCGCATCGTCGACTCGCTCGGCGCGTACGCATTTCCCAAGTTGGACAGTCTCGTGGAGCAGCAGCAGTCGACCATCGATGTCATCGACGACGCCGGTGAGCTACCCAAGTCCGTTCAGGCCTCGGACGGATTCGACCTCCGGTTCGGCGACGTCGGCGCCCGCACCGTCGAAGAAGTCGGCGGATCGTTCACCAGGAGTGAGAGCTGATGGCAATCGCAACCCCGGTAGGAGACAAGAGAAAATCCAGGACCACCAGTACCTCGAAGAACACGGGTACATCGAAGAACACGGCGTCGTCGACGGTTCTACGACCCCGGAAGATCGCGCGTCGCAGGCTGGGGCCTGGTAAGGCCATTCCGTACGGTCTCGCGATCGGTCCGCTCATCCTGGTCGTGGCATGGATAGCCTCCTCGGCGGCAGGGATACTCGATCCTCAGACCCTGCCCGCACCGCTGACCATCGTCGAGGCCGCGCGAGACCTGATCGACGACGGTCGACTCCAGAGCAACCTGCTCACGTCGCTGCAGCGGGCAGTGATCTCGCTCGTTCTCGGTGTGGCGATCGGTGTCGTACTCGCACTCGTGTCGGGTCTGTCGAGGCTCGGAGAATCGATCATCGACGGCCCGGTCCAGATCAAACGAGCGATCCCGACGCTTGCGCTCATTCCTCTGTTCATCGTGTGGTTCGGCATCGGCGAGTCGATGAAGATCATCGTCATCACCACCAGCGTGCTGATCCCGGTCTACATCAACACCCATGCACAGTTGCGCAGTGTCGACAATCGTTACGTCGAGCTCGCCGAGACGGTCGGTCTGTCCAGGTGGCAGTTCGTCCGGCGAATCGCCCTCCCGGGCGCGTTGCCCGGCTTCTTCACCGGACTTCGCATGGCCGTGACCATTTCGTGGCTCGCCCTCGTCGTCGTCGAGCAGGTCAACGCCACCAGCGGCATCGGTTACCTGATGACCCAGGCGCGAACGTACGGACAGATCGACATCATCGTCGTCGGCCTGGTTGTCTACGCGATCTTCGGACTCGTGGGCGACTTCCTGGTCAGGCGAGTGGAAAGGAAAGCATTGTCATGGCGCCGGACACTGGGCGGGTAGGAACGGGCGGGGATCAGGCCGGTCGGGTGGTGAGTGCGAGGTCGTTGAGCCGGGGGTTCGGTGATCGGGTGGTGCTCGATGCCATCGATCTCGATATCGCACGCGGTGAGTTCGTGGCGCTGCTGGGACGCAGTGGGTCCGGCAAGAGCACGTTGCTCCGGGCGCTGGCGGAGTTGGACTACGACGTGCTCGGTTCGGGTGAACTCCAGGTGCCGGCGAATCGGTCCGTGGTGTTCCAGGATTCACGCCTGCTTCCCTGGTCCCGAGTGCTGGACAACGTGATCCTCGGTCTTCCCGGCCGCGATGCGGCGGAGCGAGGTCAGGCAGCGTTGGCCGAAGTCGGGTTGGCCGGCCGCGAGAAGGCTTGGCCCAAGGAGCTTTCCGGTGGCGAGCAGCAGCGCGTTGCACTGGCGCGTTCGTTGGTGCGTGAGCCCGAACTCCTGTTGGCGGACGAGCCGTTCGGTGCCCTCGATGCACTCACTCGAATCCGCATGCACGCTCTGTTGCGCGAGTTGTGCGCCACGCACACGCCTGCAGTTCTGTTCATCACCCACGACGTCGACGAGGCTCTTCTGCTCGCAGATCGTGTACTCGTCCTTCAGGACGGTCGCATCGTCTCCGACAGGACAGTCGAACTCGACACGCCCCGTACACACAGTGATCCGAGGTTCACCGCTCAGCGTGAAGATCTGCTGACCGCGTTGGGCGCTTTCGAGAAAGTGACGGCATGACAAGGCAATTGCACTTCAACGCTTTTCTGATGACGACCGGGCATCACGAGTCGTCCTGGCGTCTACCTCAGTCCGACCCGCTCGCCGGTGTCGACATCAAGCATTACCAGCGGCTCGCGCAGATCGCGGAACGAGGGAAGTTCGATTCGATCTTCTTCGCCGACAGCCCCCAGCTCGTCGCCGACGTCGGTCGTCGGCCGTCGGGATATCTGGAACCTCTTCAGATCCTGACCGCGGTGTCGACGGTCACCGAGCGAATCGGACTCGTGGCCACCGCGACGACGAGTTACAACGAGCCGTACAACCTGGCCCGAGCGTTCGCGTCGCTCGACCACATCTCCGGTGGCCGCGCGGGATGGAACATCGTCACCACAGCGGGGCTCGATGCGGCCCAGAACTTCAATCTCGACGCGTTACCGGCGCACGGCGATCGGTATGCCCGAGCAGCCGAGTTCGTCGATGTCGCCCAGAAACTCTGGGACAGTTGGGACGACGACGCCGTCCTCGCGGACAAGGATGCCGGAGTGTGGGGTGACAACGACCGGGTTCGCACCGTCGACCATCGAGGTGACTACTTCACCGTGCGCGGCCCGTTGAACGTTCCGCGTCCGGTACAGGGATATCCGCTTCTGGTTCAGGCGGGTTCGTCCGACGACGGCAAGGTCCTCGCGTCGAAGTACGCCGAAGCGGTGTTCACCGCGCAGCAGACCATCGAGGACGCGAGGGCGTTCTACTCGGACCTCAAAGCGCGCACCATCGCCGTAGGCCGGGACCCGGACCACATCAAGATTCTGCCCGGCATCGTTCCGGTGATCGGTTCCACCGAGGCCGAGGCTCGCGCGCTCGACGCCGAACTGGACCGCCTCATCGTTCCGGAATACGCACTGCTGCAGCTCGCGAAAACGTTGAAGGTGGATCCGTCGGTGCTGTCGCTCGACGAGCAGCTACCGGAGAATCTGTTGGCGGAAGACGACATCGAGGAAGCCAAGAGTCGCTACACGCTGATCGTCGAGCTTGCGCGACGGGAGTCGCTCACCGTGCGCGAACTCATCGGCAGACTCGGCGGCGGGCGTGGACACCACACGTTCACCGGCACGCCCGAGCAAGTCGCCGACGCCATCGAAGAATGGTTCCTCGGCGGTGCAGCCGACGGCTTCAACATCATGCCGCCGGCATTGCCGTCGGGACTGGAGATCTTCGTCGACGAAGTAGTGCCCATTCTGCGGGCCCGTGGGCTGTTCCGCAGCGAGTACACCGGGACCACATTGCGCGAGCACTACGGTCTTCCGCGTCCGGCCAACCGGTTCACAGCGGTACCCGTGTAGCGCTACGCACCGATCTCGATCAGCAGAACGCCGCCGATGATCAGGGCGATACCTGCGCCCATGACCCAGGTCAACGGTTCTCGGAACAGGTAGCGGCCGGCGATGGCCGTCAAGGCCACGCCGCTCGCTGCCCACACGCCGTAGGCGACACCGACAGCCATCCCGGCCGACAGTGTCAGGGCCAGCAGCGTGAACGCGGCTCCGTACCCTGCGACGACGGGGACGAGCCACCACTTCTTGCGTCCTCCCTCGGATGCTCGCAAGGACAGCGTGGCCATGACCTCGGTGACGATTGCTCCGGCGAGTAACAACCACATCAGGCGTGCGCCCTGCCCGCGCCGAATTCCACCAACACCACTCCCCGACGACCAGCACGATGCCGGCCAGCATCGTCGGCGTCAGCGGTTCCCCGAACACCGCGGTACCCAGTACGGCGGTCAACGCGATTCCCGACGCAGCCCAGATCCCGTAGGTCTTCCCGATGGGCGAGCCCATCCGCAGGATCAGCGACAGCAGTACGAACGATGCGCCGTACCCTCCCACCACGACGCCGTACCAGACCGGCGTGTTCAGCGCAGCTTTCAACGACAGCGATGCCGCTACTTCCGACACGATGGCCGACGCCAGCAGCGCCCAGTATCTGTTGCTCACCGTTCGACGAACCATCGGCGATCGAGATTGATTCCACACCTCACACAGGAGTTACGGGATCAACACGAACTTCCCGCGCGGGTGTTCGGCTTTCAATTCCTCGTGTGCCGTGGCCGCCTCCGCGAGAGGGAACGTCTTGGCGACTGTCACGATGAAATCGCCTGCACCGGCCGAGTTCACCAGGTCGAGCCGAGCTGCCTTGCGGCGCTTCGCACTCTCCGGGTTGCCACCGCCCACGGAGGGGAACCCTTCCTCGGCCGCGCGTTCGAATGCGGCGATCGTGACGATGCGATCCTTGTCCGAGACGAGAGCGAGCGAGACGTCCACGGCCTCGTCGGTACCGACCGTGTCGATCGCGACATCGATTCCGTCGGGAGCCAGTTCCTGCACCCGCTCCAGCAATCCGTCACCGTACTCGACGGGCTCGGCGCTCAGCTCACGCAGTGCGTCGTGGTTGACGGGCCGAGCGGTACCGATGACCCGCGCCCCGCGCGCTTTCGCTTGCTGAACGACGATCGACCCGACACCTCCCGCTGCGCCGTGTACCAGCACCGTGTCGCCCTCGGCGACCTTCGTGACCTCGAGGGCGTCGTACGACGTCCCGGCAACGACGAGCAGTCCTGCTGCGGCCTCCCAGCCGAGCGACGCAGGCTTGGGAAGCACAGCATCTGCCGGAACCAGCAGCTTCTCCGCGTACGCTCCCTTCGCCCCGGAGACGATGACCTCGTCGCCGACGGAGATCTGCCCGCCCGGACCACTGGTCGAATTGCCAACGGCGACAACGACACCGCTGGCCTCACTTCCGAGATGAAGTGGGAGAGTGGAGGGGTCCGAGCCGAACGCTCCGCTGTAGAGCTTGTAGTCGATCGGGTTCACGCCGATGGCCTTGACCTCGATCGAGACCTGGCCGGCCGCCGGGGCGGCCAAGGCCTCGTCGACGATGCGCACCACCTCGGGTCCACCGAATGCCGTTGCTACCGCTACTCGTGTCATTTAACTTTTCAACTCCTCGCTGTCACGGATTGTTCCTGGCCCACAACGATCATGCGCGTGGGGCCCCTACACGCGCAGCCGTGGCAGTCCCCATTCCTTCCCGAGCAGTTCGAAGGACCGCAGCCGGTCTCCGTGTCCGTGCGTCGCGGTGGTCACGACGAGTTCGTCTGCCCCGGTGGCTCGTTGCAGAGCGTCGAGCTTTTCCGCCACCGTGACGGCGGAGCCGACGAACTGAGTGGCGACCCGGTCCGACACCAACTCCGCCTGCTCCGGGGTCAGCGGCGTGGCAGTCTTGGGATCCGGATACGCAATGGCACCGTGGCCACTACGGATGCTGTGGACCCACTGGCCGAACGACGACGCCAGGTACTGCGCGTCCGCATCCGTGTCCGCGACGACGACGTCTGCCGACACGACGACGTACGGCTCCTTCACGGTGTCCGAGGGCACGAACGCCGCACGGTAGGCCTCGACAGCGTCGAGCGTCGTACCGGGACTGACATGGTAGTTGGCGACGAAGGGCAATCCTCGTGCTCCGGCGACCTGTGCGCTCTGGCCACCGCTGCTACCGAAGAGCCAAACTTCGACCTGCGCACCGAGTCCGGGTGTGGCCGTCAGTTCCACACCACCGGACGTGGAGAATCGCCCACCGAGGAAGTCGAGGACGTCCTGCAGTTGGGTGTCGAAATCCGGGGCGACTGCATGTGGTTGCTGCAGCACCTCACCCGATGCGAGCACCCGCTCGGAGAGAACGAGCTTGCCGGAACGGAACGGCTTCGGGAACAGAATGCCGTCGACGACCCTTTCCTCGTGCTCGGGCTCCGGAACGTCCTTACCCGCCAGCGCTTCCTGCCTGCGCTGACCCGATCGTCCGATACCCAGGTCGATTCGACCGGGATACACGGCGTCGACGGTGCCGAACGATTCCACGACCGATGCAGCCGTGTGATGACCGATCTGTACGGCCGCCGACCCGACGCGAATCCTGTTTGTGGCGGCCGCGATCAACCCGACGAGCACGGCCGGGGACGAACTGGCGGCCGCGACGAAGTGATGCTCGGCGACCCAGTAGCGCTCGTACCCCCATTCCTCTGCCTGACGCGCCAGGTCGAGAGTGTTGCGCAATGCCTCGGCGGCGGTCGAACCTTCGCTGATCGGCGACAGATCCAGTACCGACAGCGGAACCCTGCTCACGACGCGCTGCCGAACGGACGCGGATTCTTCTCGCCCGCCTCGACCGCAACGGCGAGCTTGTTCTCCGCCGGCGCCACGGGGCACGTCGCGTAATCGGTGAACGAGCACGGCAGGTTCGACGCACGGTTGAAGTCCAGGATCACCTCGCCGCTGTCGGTCGGATCGGTCACGACGAGCGTCCTCGCGGCCGGGTACGTCGTCACACCCGACGTCGCATCGGTGAACATCACCCGCAGCCCACCGTCCTTGCCGCCGAAAGCTACGAACTGCTGCTTGTCTCCGCCCAGTTCGAAGTCGATGACACCGACCGCGGCGTGGTGGTGCTCCAGTCCCTCGACGACAGCACCGGTGGTGACGATCTTCGCCTCGGGATACGGCGTGAACGTGCCAGTGACACTCCACTTCTCGTCGGGATCGTAGGTCGGAATTCCGGAGAATTCCTGAAGGTGAGGTGATGCGGGGTCGTGCACTCGCAGCGCCACCGAACCGGTACGACGGATGACCTCGATGCGTCGGTCACCGTCCTCGACCAGAATGCCCGGTGCGCCCTCGACCGGTTCGAGCGTGGTGACCGACAATCCGTCGACATGAACGACATCCTCGTCGGCGCGCCAGCGGCCGGGAAGATCTCCGACGGTCTCGAATTCGTCCGTCAGCCAGTACAGCCCGGTGAGCGACACCCATCCGAGTGGGTCGCTGTAGTAACTCTCACGCTCGCTGTGCCACTGGTTCCACGATGCTTCGAACGTCTCGTTCACGGTGGCGGTCATGATGCTCGCACTCCTTCTCGCTCGGTGTCCGGATGGTTCAGCGCGGCGGAATCGGATCCGAAGAGGTGGCTGCGCAGCGTCGTACCGGAGTATTCGGTACGGAAGCTGCCGCGGTCCTGCAGAATCGGAACCACCTTGTCCACGAACTCGTCCAGCCCCGCCGGGGTGATGTGCGGGACGAGGATGAACCCGTCGCTCGCGTCGTTCTGTACGTAACTGTCGATCTCCTCGGCCACCTGTGCAGGCGTGCCGACGAACTGCTGACGCGTGGTGACCTCGATGATCAGTTCGCGGATGCTCAGACCCTTCGACTCGGCCCGCTCACGCCAGTCGCGCGCAACCTGCACCGGATCGGCGTGGCGGACCCGGCCTCGGGTGATGTTGACGTCGTCCGTCGGGTCTTCGTCGGGAAGAGGACCGTCGGGATCGTATTCCGACAGGTCACGCCCCCACACCTGCTCCAGGAACGAAATCGCTGTCTGCGGCCCGACCTGCTGGTGGCGGATGGCGTCGGCTCGCTCCTCCGCGTCCTCGGCGGTGTCGCCGAGGACGAACGTCGCGGCGGGAAGGACCTTCAGATCGTCACGCTCCCGGCCGTACTTCGCCAGCCTGCCCTTGACGTCGGAGTAGAACGCCTGCCCCGCCTCGAGCGTGCCGTGGACGGTGAAGATGGCGTCGGCCTTCGCGGCACCGAACTCGCGTCCCTCGTCGGAATCGCCCGCCTGCAGAAGCACCGGGTGACCCTGCGGGCTACGTGGCACCGTGAACGCCGCATCGATGTCGAACTGCGGTCCGGTGTGGCGGACCTGTGCGATGTGCTCGCGACGTGCGAACACCCCGTTCTCTCGATCGACGACGAGCGCGTCGGGTGACCAGCTGTCCCAGAGCTCTCGGGCCGTGTCGATGATCTCGCGAGCACGGACGTACCGATCCGCTCGGTCCAGATATCCACCGCGGCGGAAGTTCTCGCCGGTGAACGCATCCGACGAGGTCACCATGTTCCACGCCGCGCGGCCACCGGACAGGTGATCGAGCGTCGCGAACTGCTTCGCCAGCTCGAACGGCTCGTTGAACGTCGTGTTGATGGTGCCGGCCAGCCCGAGATGCGTGGTGACGGAGGCCAACGCGTTGAGCACGATCAACGTGTCGGGACGACCGACGACGTCCAGGTCGTGGATACGGCCTCGGTGCTCGCGCAGCCGCAACCCTTCGGCCAGGAAGAAGAAGTCGAACAACCCGCGCTCCGCGGTCTCCGCGAGGTGGACGAACGAGTCGAACTCGATCTGGCTCTTCGATTCCGGGTCCTGCCACACCGTCGTGTTGTTGACACCCGGGAAGTGCGCTCCCAGATGGATTTGCTTCTTGATCGCGCTCATTTCGACGCTCCCTGTGCTGCCTGACGGCGTACTGCGTATCGGTTCTCCGGTCGTGCAAGGCCGAGCCTGCTGCGCAGCAGCGGACCGGGGCGCAGACGGGGCGTTGCACCATCGTGCCAGGCCAAGCCGGGTACGACATCGGTCGTGATGGCCTCGACCGACTGGGCGAGCGCCAACGGTCGCAGGGTCACGCCGTCGACGACGCCGGATGCGGCGAGGCCGTCGAGCAACTCCTGCAGTTCCGCGGCGTTCCCCCGGAAGCTCACCGAGTCCGGCACGTACGGCGACCAGCTGTTCAGCTGATCGACGTCGGCCGCCGCGGTGTCCGAGACGTGCACTTCGAGATCGAGCACCACGTGAACCTCGGCAGGGTCACGTCCCTCGGCCACGACGGCACGACGCACCCGCGCGGCCACGACGGCTGCGTCGTCGATCGTCGGCGCGGAGATTCGCACGATGTCCGCGCGCTTGGCGGCAACGGCCGTGGACGGGTCGTCCTCGGCCCGGACGACGACGATCGGCTGCCCCTGCGGCGGGCGCGGCGTGATGGACGGGCCCTTCACCGAGAAGTAGTCGCCCTCGAAGTCGATGTAGTGCAGTTTGTCTCGGTCGATGAAGCGTCCGGTGGACGCGTCGCGAATCTCCGCGTCGTCCTCCCAGCTGTCCCACAACCGGGTGACCACCTCGGCGGCGTCGTCGGCCTCCCTCCAGAGTTCGCCCACGGTCTGCGGGCCCTTGCGCCCGAACAGCGTCACCTCGTCGGCGTCCTGCGAGACCGCGACTTCCCAGCCTGCGCGACCCGACGATGCGTAGTCGATGCTCGCGATCTGCTTCGACACGTGGAACGGCTCGGTGTGCGTGACGGTCACCGTCGGGACGAGGCCGATCGAACGGGTGCCCGCGGCAGCCCGTGCGGCGATCGCCGCCGCCTCGATCCTGCCCAGTTCGACGCCGTCACCGCTCTGAAGCGCGAAGGCGTCGGGGAGGAACGCGATGTCGATCCCTGCGCGGTCGGCCGCCTCGATGTGATCGGTCCAGTACCGCGCGGTGAACAGTTCCTCGGCGCGAGAATCCTCACGCCGCCAGGCATGCGGGTGAATTCCGGCTCCGCGCAGTTCGACGGCGATCAAGAACTTATCGGGCACCTGCGGTCTCCTTGTCGTGACTTCTCGGGCGCGAGTTGCCGGGAATGGCCGCCAGCAACTCACGGGTGTACTCACGCTGTGGCGAATCGAATATCTGTGCCGTCGGCCCGTATTCGACGATCGTCCCGGATTGCATCACCGCGACGGTGTCGCTGATCTGCCGCACGACGGCGAGGTCGTGCGAGATGAACAGGTAGCTCAGGTCCAGTCCGGTCTGCAACTCGTCGAGAAGGTCCAGAATCTGCGCCTGCACCGAGACGTCGAGTGCGGACACCGGTTCGTCCAGAACCACCAGTTCCGGCCTGAGTGCCAGCGCTCGCGCGATCGCAACGCGCTGGCGTTGCCCGCCGGACAGTTCCGCGGGTTTGCGCCGGGAGTAGTCGGCAGGCAACGCGACTCGATCCAACAGCTCCGCGGTCCGCGCCGAACGCTCGGCACTCGTCCCGACCTTGAACGCGTCGAGTGGTTCCTCGATGATCTGCTCGACGGTCAGTTTCGGGTCGAGCGAGGCGTAGGGGTTCTGATACACGATCTGAACGCGTCGGCGAAGATCACGAAGCCGCGAGCCACGCAAGCCCGTCACCTCGGTCCCGTCGAACTCGACGCGCCCGGACGTCGGCTTCTCCAACCCGATGGTGATGCGCGCCAACGTCGACTTACCGGATCCGGACTCCCCCACGAGCGACAGTGTCCGCCCACGTTCGACCGTCAACGACGCAGCCTTCACCGCATCGAGGTGCACACCGCCTTTCGAGTCGTTCCGCAGGCTCCACTCCTGCCGTCCGATTCGGAACGTCTTGGACACCTCGGTGGCCGTCAGAATCGGTGTCGTCGACGGTCTCGCCGGCCGCAGTGCCGTCCCCAGGCTGGGTGCGGCGGCCAGCAGCGACCTCGTGTACTCGTGCTTCGGGTTCGCGAGAACCTCGGAGGTAGGCCCGGTCTCGACGATGTCGCCCTTGCTCATGACGACGAGCCGGTCGGCGCGGTCGGCAGCGACCCCGAGGTCGTGAGTGATGAGCAGAACGGCCGTCCCCGTCTCGGCGATACGGGCGTCCAGGTGGTCGAGGATGCGGCGCTGCACGGTGACGTCGAGCGCGGACGTGGGCTCGTCGGCGATCACGAGCTCGGGCGTGCATGCCAGTGCGATGCCGATGAGAACGCGTTGACGCTGACCGCCCGAGAGATCCTGCGGGTACTGCTGGGCCCGCACCTCGGGGTTGTCGATCCCGGCCTCGGTGAGGATCCTGATCGCTTCGAGCTTCGCGGACCGCTTGGTGGCCAGCCCGTGCACACGGAGCACCTCGGCCACCTGCTCACCGACTCGGATGACCGGGTTGAGCGACGTCGTCGGATCCTGAGGAACCAGACCGATGTGAGCCCCGCGCAGGCGGTCCAGCACCTTCTCGGAGGCATCGTCGATCCGCTTGCCGTCGAAGCGGACTTCGCCGGACGTGATGCGACCCGCGCCGGGAAGCAGACCGATGATCGCGTGTGCCGTCGTCGATTTGCCCGATCCGGACTCACCCACCACCGCCACCACTTCGCCGCGCTCGACCGTCAGCGACACTCCTCGGACCGCGGCACCGTTGCCGTAGTCCACCTGGAGGTTCTCGACTTCCAGAATGGGGCTCATCGTGTGCCTCCCTCGATTGCGTGGCCGACGCGGTGGGCCGACAGGACGACGGCCACGATCACCAGGCCGGGCAGTGTGGTCATCCACCATGCGGTGGCCAGGAAACTCCGGCCCTCGGAGATCAACGATCCCCACTCGGGTGTCGGTGGAACAGCGCCGAATCCGAGGAAACTGAGGGCGGACACCGCCAGCACCGCCTGGCCGAATTCCACTGCGGCGAGGGCGATGACCGGTCCGTAGGAGTTGCGGAGGATGTGGCGCCCGAACACGTCGTACCACCGGACGCCGGAGGCGTAGGCGGCTTCGACGTACAGCGACTGCCGCACCCGCAGCACTTCGGAGCGCATGACGCGCGCGAAGTTCGCGACGAGGGAGACACCGACAGCGATGGCGACGTTGCGTGTACCGAACCCGAGCGCCGTGACCAGCGCCAGCGAGAGCAGAAGTGCGGGAATCGACAGCAGCACGTCGACGATGCGCATCAGGATCGCGTCGACGACGCCGCCGACGGCGCCTGCGAGCAGACCGATCAGCGATCCGGCCACGAGTGCAATCGCGACCGCGAACAACGTTGCGGTGAGCGACAACCCGGCACCGTGGACGACGCGGGTGTAGAGGTCACGTCCGATGTTGTCGGTTCCGAACCAGTGCGCCGCGCTCGGCCCTTGCAATTTGTCCGCAGGCGTTCCCTTCAGAGGGTCCCCACTGGCGAAGAGCGAGGGAAACAATGCGAAGCCGACGGCGAGAACCAGTACGACGACCGACAGCGCCAGCCAGATGTTCTTCACCAGTGACCGCACACGCGGTCTACGACGAACAGGGTTCGGCTTCGGGACGACGGGTTCAGCGGTGGCGACCGTCTCGACGCGGGTCAGGATGTCAGACATGTGCCTTCTCCTTCGCGGGAGCGGACTGCTTGTACTCGGACACGATCCGAGGGTCGATCAACGGATAGAACAGGTCGACCAGCAGGTTGACCAGAACGAACACCAGCGACGTCAGAACGACGATGCCCTGTACCACAGGAATGTCCTGCGCCAGAACGGACGTCTGAGTCAACCTGCCGACACCGGCCCTGGAGAAGACCGTCTCCACGACGACCGATCCGGCGAGCAGGTTGCCGACGAGTACACCCGCGATGGTGAAGGCCGGAATCGAGGACAGCCGCACGACGTGCTTGGTCTGTACTCGCAGACGTGACACTCCCTTGGCGCGGGCAGATTCGACGAACGGTTGCTTCCAGGTCGTGGTCATCGATGTGGCGAGAACCTGAGCGATCACGGCACCCGTCGGCAACGCGAGCGTGATCGCAGGCAGCACGAGCGACGACGCTCCCTGGTCACCGAACGCGGGGAAGATCCTGAGTTGGAACGAGAACACCTGCAGCAGAAGCAGCCCGACCCAGAAGGTCGGCACCGCGACGCCCAACGGCGGGATGGAGAACAGAAGGGTACGCAGCCACTGGACACGCGTGTAGGTGGCCAGGAAGGCAACCGATCCGCCGAAGATCAGCGACAGCACCAGCGCGGTCGTCGCCAACGCCAGGGTGCTCGGCAGTGCGTCGAGGATGGCCGTCGTGACCTTCTGACCGGTGGCGATGGAAAACCCGAAGTCACCTCGCACTGCACCGCTCAGAGAGTTCCAGTACTGCACCCACACCGGCTGATCCAGTCCGTATCGCGCCTGCAACTCGGCGATGGCCGCCGCGTCGACGGGCGTACCGGACCCCGCCGAGTCGGCGGCGATGCTGACGGGGTCCGACGGCAGAAGGAACAGCACGATGAACGAGATCGTGAACGCCGCCCAGAGAACGAGGACGGCCTGCACGACGCGCAGTGCGAGATAACGAATCATGGTTATTGTCCGCTCAGCCAGGTGTCGAAGAACTGCAGCCGGGCCGACGCCTCGAACTTCAGGTCCTGCACGTTCGGTCCGGCACCGATGGCCTGCGACAGTTCGATCGTCGGAATCCACAGTCCGTTGTCGAGAACCTGCTGCTGCGCGGTAGCGATGATCTCGTTCCTGGCAGCGGTGTCGGTGGTGGCCAACTCCTCGTCGAGCGAGGCGTCGAGGTCGGGAATCGGTCCGCGGGCGTTGAGGTTTCGCCCGTCCACGGCGAAGGACGTACGCAGGATGTCGCCGTCGGCGCGGGTGCTGTTGTAGTACGTCGAGTCGTAGTCCTTCGTCCCCTGACGCGCCGTGGCCTCGGAATTGGAAACGAGCTCGAGCTGCAGATCCACTCCGACGTCGCGAAGCTGCTGCTGCGTCAGTTCGAGGATCGCCTGATTACCGGCGAACACCGCGCTGAACATGACCTTGAACGAGAGCTTCTGGCCGTCCTTCTCGCGGATTCCGTCGGCACCGGGCACCCAGCCTGCTGCGTCGAGAATCGATTTCGCCTTCTCCGGGTCGTACGTGACGTCCGCCAACTCCGTGTAACCGGGGGTCTTGCTGGCCAGCGTGCTCGTCGCGACCTTGAAGTCGGGTCCGAGAATGGTGTCGATCAGTTCCTGACGGTTGATCGCCGGCACCAGCGCCTTACGGACCTCGGGATCCTGCAGCACCCCGCGAGTGACGTTGGGTTGGAAGCCGAACGGTGTGCCCGGGTTGGACGTCGTCAGAATCTGCCCTCCGGTGGCCTCGATCTGCGGCGCGTCCTGAGGAAGCGCGTCGGAGATGGCGTCGAGCTGGTTGGAGGACAAGCTGCCGGTACGCACACCCGACTCGGGTACGACGGTGAACTCGATCGTGTCGAGGTATGCCTCGCCCTCGTGTCCGAACACGTCCGAGCCCCAGTCGTACCCGGTGCGCTTGGCCAACGTGACCGACCTGTCCTGCTGATAATCGGCGTAGGTGAACGGCCCGCTGCCGACGTTGGAGCCGTCGCACCGTTCCTCGGCAGGCTTGGCGACGGTGGACAGCGCCTGAAGGCCCAACTGCGCCGTCGACGTCGCCTGCAGGAACTGTGCGTTCGGGCCGTCGAAGTCGACCTGCGCAGTGAGCGGGTCGACGACAGTGGTGCCCTGGTAACCCGACAGGTAGCTACCACCGAGCGGCGACTTGGCCGTGGTCAGGATGTTCACGATCGAGTCGAAATTGGCCTTCACCGCCTCCGCGTCGACCGGTGTGCCGTCGCTGAAGGTGACACCGTCCTTCAGCTTGAACGTGAACGACGACGCGTCGGGTGCCACCTCCCAGCTCTCCGCGAGCCACGGAGTGATCTCCCCCGTCTCCGGATCCTGATCCGTCAGCGAGTCGACGACTTGCCTGACGACGTAGATGGTCTGGTTGGTCCCGGACTGAGCGGGGTCCGAGCAGGTGGGAGCACCCGACAATCCGTAGCGCAGAGTGCCGCCGGCAGTGGGCTCTCCGGCATCGGCCGAGGTGGTTGCCCCGCCACCTCCGCAGGCTGTGAGCACGACACTCAGGGCAGCGACAGCGCTGACACCTGCAAAAACGGAACGTGAAGACACCGAGATACTCCGGATCTTGATAGGACGCCATCGACGCGCGAGATCGCCGCGCCGAACCAGGCGGAAAAGGGATGAAGAGCGTGCAGTCCGAGTTGAAACTCAGCGGCGACAGATCGAGCCGGTCAACCGGCACAGATCCACGTGAATACGGCCCCAGGCCGTGACGAAGCCCTCGCTGTGCTGCGTGCTGTTCATCGTTCCTCCATCGGTCCCGGCGGTAGCACCCTCACCCGCGTGTTTCACCCCGCGGGGGGTTGCTGCGACGTCATGGAGCCAGGTCTCTCGGTCGCTCTGGATGGTGTTTCGCCGACGAGTCTACGACGACGCAGGCGGGTCACGCCAATTGGGTAGGTTTCCTACCGGCAAACTAGGTGAAGTTCTTGCGCAGTACTTCCCCGAAGTGCTCGGCCTCCTCGAGGTGCGGATAGCCGGAGAAGATGAACTCCTCGATCCCGACGCCGACGTACTCGCGGATTCGCTCGGCCACCTCGTCGTGGCTCCCGACGAGGGCCGTGCCCGCTCCGCCGCGGACCAGCCCGAAACCGGCCCACAGATTGGGTCCGACCACAAGCTTCGTTCGGTCCCCACCGTGCAGATCCAGCATTCGCCGCTGCCCTTCGGATCCGATGCTGCGCAACGCTTTCTGGCGCCGCGCAACGAGTTCGTCGTCGACACCCGAGATCAGATTCTCCGCGACCTGCCACGCCTCCTCACTGGTTTCCCTCGTCACCACGTGCAGGCGAATCCCGCCGCGAATGCTCCGCCCCTTCTCCCTCGCGGCGGCCTTGACCGCGGCGAGCTTGTCCGCGACCTGCGCGGGCGGTTCTCCCCAGGTGAGAAACACGTCCGCCTCGGAGGCTGCGACGTCGATCGCCTCCGGCGAGGACCCGCCCAGGTACACCTCGGGCAGCGGAGTAGATGCGTACCCGCCGAATCCACCTGCAGGCCGGTCCACCTCGTAGAACTCACTGTGCACCGAGACTGCCTCGCCGTCGCCCACGGCTCTCGCGATCTGGAGGAACTCCTGCGCTCGACGGTACCGCGACTGCTTGTCCAGCGTGTCGCCGTATGCCCGCTGCTCGGCGTCGTCTCCACCGACGACGACATTCAACAACGCGCGTCCGGCCGACAATCGTTGGAAGGTACTCACCATCTGCGCGGACAGAACGGGCGCCACGGCACCGGGACGAAAAGCCACCAGGAACTTCAGATTCTTCGTCGCCGAAATCAGCGCCGACGTCACCAGCCACGCGTCCTCGCAATGCGCACCCGTCGGCGTCAGAACCGCGTGAAAACCCAGCCGATCGACGGTCTGCGCGACCTGCGTGAGGTAGTCGAGCGACGCCTCCCGGTGGCCGGTGTCCGCAACGACGACTCCGGTGGCCCCGATGCCGACTCCGTGCGACGCGCCACCCAGACGTTCGTCGTCACCGCCCGTCGGGAGAAACCACGAGAACTTCGGTGTCACCGAGGCCTTCTGGCTCACTTCTGTTCGTGTCGCTTCTGTTCGTGTCACTGCTGTCTCCGATCAGCTCTACGCCGGCTGTCCGCCACTGCACATACGAGAGACCCGATCAGCATCATGCCACTGACCCCGAGTCCGAGGCCTGCCGCACGCCCGAAGTCGGTGTCGTCGGCCGCGAGCACCCCCAGGTAGATGCCCGGCACCGCGGCGAGGGAAATGGTTGCCGAAAGTCGTTGGGACAGTTGCAGAAATCCGGCCGCGACACCGTTGGCCTGGGGAGGCGAGTACTCGAGCGTCATCGCGCGATTCGGTGCGTCCACGAATCCACTTGCCACGCCGGACAACACCGCGAGCACGACGAACGCCGGTACCGTCGCACCCCGGGGCAGGTATGCGATCACGCCGATGTAGCCGGCCACCACGAACAGTTCGAGCACGATCGCACCGACCACGGCACTTCGGCCGAACTTCGCTACGACCCTCCATCCGAACGCAGACGTCACCGCCATCAGAATCGAACTGCCGACCATGATCAGAGCGGCCTGCAGCGCGGGGTATCCCAGGCCCTCGATGAGGTAGAGACTCAGCACCGCCTGCAGCGCCAGCACGGCGCCGAACCAGAACATCGCAACGGCCGTCCCCAGCGTGTATCCCTTGGCGGCCAGCAGTGCAGGCAGGAGAACGGGTGTGCCGCCCCTCGACGCGAAACGCTTCTCCCAGAACCAGAAGCCCACCAGCAGTCCCACGGATCCGACCACCGACAGGGTCGAGAACACCGCGCCGAGCGAAGACACCATGGGCAGCAACAGCAGCAGCGTCGCGACACCCAGTGCGAGGAGGCCGAGCACGTCGATGCTGGCGCCGGAGCGTCTACTGGAATCCCTGCGTAGCCACAGGGAACCCGCGATCAGGGTCGCTACGGCGAACGGGACGTTGAGCAGCAACAGCAGGCGCCAGCCGACGTCTGGATCGGCAACGCCGAGAAGCGTTCCGCCGAGGATCGGACCACAGAGGCCTGCCAGGCCGCCCGCCGTGCTGTAGACACCGAGTGCCTTCGCGCGTTCGCGGCCACTGTACCGATCGGTGATGATGCCCAGAACCTGCGAGCTGACGGTGCCGGCACCTATCCCCTGTCCCAGCCGCGCTGCGACGATCATCCACGGCTCGGCCGCACCTGCCCCGATCAGGCCCATGACGGAGAACACACCGAGTCCTGCGAGGAACAACCGTCGTCGCCCGATGACGTCGCCCAGCCTGCCCGCCGGTACCAGCGCGAGACCGAACGTCAGGGAGTAACTCGCCAGAATCCATTGAACCTCGGACGTGCCCGCATCCAGTGACGACCGGATCGCGGGCACGCCGATACTCAGAACCGCGGAGTCCAGAAGGGTGGTGAACCCCGCTGCCGCGCAGACGTATACGTCCTTTCGCGAGACACCGGTTCGTTGCTGCTCGAGATCAGCCTGCAGCGCTGCTATCGGTCTCACCGGTCTTTCTCCACGTCAACGGTTCGCGAAGACCGAGATGACCACGCAACGTGGTCTCCGTGTACTCGGTCCGGTACGCACCGCGCTCCTGCAGTTCCGGAACCAACCAGTCGACGATCTCGTCGAGGCCACCGGGGACGATGTACGGCGAGATGTTGAATCCGTCCGTCGCTCCTTCGCGGACCCATTTCGTGAGCTCGTCGGCGACCTGCCCTGGCGTGCCGGCGAACCCGGAGCGCGCCGTCGTCTCGATGGCGACCTCGCGTAGCGAGAGGTTCTTGGCCTCGGCCAATGCGCGCCACTCCTTGGCGATGGCGTTGGGATCCTTGCCGTCGCGGAACGCACCCCGGGTTCCGGAGATCGGCGCCGATACCGGATCCTCGGAGGGCAACGGCCCGTCCGGGTCGCGATCGGACAGATCCTTGCCCCAGACGAGGCCGACGAGCGACAGCGCGGTCGGACCGGTGAACTGTCCCTCCCGAACCCACCGCTCCTTCTCCTCCACCTCGGACGCGTTCTCCGCCAACACGATCTGAGTACCAGGAAGAATCTTGATGTCGTCCTCCGGACGACCCGCGGCGCGAAGCCGGGCGCGGATGTCGTCGGCGAAAGTCAGTGCCTCGTCGAAATCGGTTCCGTGTCGAGAGAAGATGACGTCGGCGTTCGCAGCAGCGAAATCGCGACCGGTCGACGAGTCACCGGCTTGGAAGATGACGGGATGCCCCTGCGCGCTGCGTGGCAGAGTCGCATCGAGCTCGAGGTCGAACTGGGACGTCGTTCTCGACACCCGCTGGACGGCGTTCTTCTCGGCCCAGTACTGGCTGTCACGCGAGGTCGCGAGTGCGTTGTCCGACCAGGAATCCCAGATCGCACGGGCAGTCCGAATGAACTGTCCGGCTCGCTCGTAACGCAGTTCGTGGTCGAGAAAGCCGCCGCGCCGGAAGTTCTCACCCGTCCACGCATTGTCGGTGGTGACGGCATTCCATCCCGCCCGGCCGTCGGACAGAACATCCAGGCCGGCCAGACGACGCGCGAGATCACCCGGCTCGTTGTACGTCGTGTTCTGAGTCGCGACCAGGCCGATCCGAGACGTGATGCCGGCCAACGCGGACAATTGCGCGATCGCGTCGGGACGGCCCGCGATGTCCAGGTCGAGTATCTTGCCTTCCTGCTCGCGCAGGCGCAGGCCTTCACCGAGGAAGAACGCGTCGAACAGTCCCCGTTCCGCGGTCGTGATCATCCGACGGAACGTCTCGAAGTCGATCTGCGAACCGCTGGCCGAATCCGACCAGATGGTGGTGTGATTGACGCCTTGGAAGAAGACACCGAAGTGAACTTGGGCGTCGGGGCGGTACGGGCTCATGTCAGACCCTTTCGTAGCGGTTGGCGGGCCGAGTCAGTCCGAGGTTGGCGCGCAACGTCGATCCGGGTACGGGTCGATGTGCAACACCTGACTTCAACAGCGGCGGTAAGACGTAGCGCGCGAGGGCCGGAAGGTCCTCGTCGACAACGGTCGGAAACAGGCGAACGCCGTCGTATCGCGTTGCGATGTCGGTCAGAAGGTTCACCAATCCGGCCGCGTCACCGACGTATTCGCGCCGTCCGCTCGTCGGCGCACTCCCCTGCGAATTCAACAGCTCCGTACGTTCGGACGCCGTGACGCCGGACGCGTCGAGCGTGACGTCCAGTTCGAGGAACGTGAGCCCGTCGCCGCGGTGTGTGCTCTCGTTCGACTCGAGCACGACGTCGACCTGATCCCGGTCGTCTTCGGTACCGAAGACGACCAACTGCCCCTGCGGCGGCCTCGGCACGATCGCCGGGCCCTTCACCGAGAAGCTCTCGCCCTCGAAGTCCACGTAGTGCAGCTTGTCTCGGTCCAGGAAGCGCCCGGTCGCGACGTCACGCACAACGGCATCGTCCTCCCACGAATCCCACAACTGCCGTACGACGGTGATGGTGTCCGCCTGTTCGCGGTCCAGGTCCACCGCAGACTCGACGAGGGGACGGCCCCACGCCCGCGCCGCAGCAGCGTCGTCGACCCGCACCGGAATCCATCCGCCGCGGCCACGGGACGCGTAGTCCAGCGTGGCGAGCTGCGAGGCGGTGTGGAACGGCTCTGCGTAGGTGGTCCCGACGACGGGAACCAACCCGATCGTCGACGTGGTCGCAGCAACGAACGACGCGCGGTTGACGGCGTCGACCCGGGCGCTCACGTCCCCGGTGGGAGCCACGATGGAGTCGTCGAACGTCGCGAACGTGAATCCTGCGTTCTCCGCGGCAGCGACGCGGCGGCCGAGCACTCGACCGGACAGGGATTCGCTCGGTACGTGCGCCGCCCGGCGCCATGCCGCTGGATGCGTTCCCTCCCCGTCCAGCTCGATACCGAGGGCGAAAATGCTCATACCAGAACCTCTTTCGGAGAACTGTCGGAAACCAGCGGCCGACGGGGGTCCGGCGGTGAGTGATCGGGCTCATCAGCAGAAACTTCATTCTGCGCCCTCACAGCTCAAGGACTTCTCGAACGGATGAACGCCGACTTCCGCCGAGGGCAGCGACCGATCGTAGAGCGCTGTGTACCCGGTGGACAGGTACAGCGCAACAGCCTCGGGCTGATTCCATCCGGTGGTCAGGTAGACACGGCGGTAGCCCCGCTCGGACGCGATGCGCTCGAGTTCGGCAACGACGAGCTTGCCGTAACCCCTCTTACGATGCGAGGCCGACGTCCAGATGCGTTTCAATTCCGCAGTGGTGGCGTCGTACTGACGAAAAGCTCCCCCGGCCACCGGAACACCTTCGGCGATCGCCACCACCAGTGCACCGCCCGGTGGCTCGAACTCGTCGGCCGGATACGACGTCAACTCGCTGTACATCTGCCCCGGCGTGGTGTCGTACCGGCTCGAATACTCGAGTGCCAGCTCCTCGATCAGCGGCGCCGCCAGCGGATCGGTCTGGTGGACGGCAACGAACTGCAGTGCTGTGGTTCCCAGCGAGGTTGTCATGTTTCTCCTCCATCGGTCCTGGCGGGAGCACCCGCACGCACACGGCGTGATGGTTGCTGCGACGTCGTCGAGCCAAGGTCTCTCGGTCGCTCTGGATGGTCTGGATGGTGTTTTCAGTTGTACGAACCGGGACCGGTGCTGTTCCATTCCCGATTGCTAGGAAATCTGTCGAGCTCCCAGCCGGAACAAGGGTGTCTCGGACGTCCCACCGTCGACCAGGTCCGCGACGAGCTCGCCGATCGCAGGCGCGAATTTGAAGCCGTGTCCGGAGAATCCACCGGCGACGGTCAGGTTCCCGACACGGTCGACGACGAAATTGGAGTCGGGGGTTGTGGTGTACAGACAGGTCAGAGGGTCGGCTGATGCGGCGTCGACGCCGGGCAGCCAGGTGCGGGCATACGTCTGCAGTCGATCGACACCGTCATCGCGAGCGACGAAATCCCGCGTATCGGGATCGACGATCGGTCCGGTTCCGTGTTCGCCGATCTTGACGCCCTCCTCGCCCTGCAGACCGTAGATCCCCTCACCGTCGAGTTCGGCGCCGGGGTGGTGGATGAAGCTCGGCCAGTCGGCTTCCACGGACGGTAGGAAGTGTGCGGGTTGTTCCTGGGTGGTGACCAATTCAGGCAGGGTGACGTGCGAGGAGACGACCTTCGACGTCCAGGCACCTGCGGCGACCACGATGTGGTCGGCCACGTAGGTGTGCGCGTCGGTGGACACCTCGTTCGCGGAGATGCTGCGCACCGGACTTCCGTACTCGACCCTCGCCCCGAGAGCGTCGGCCGCAGCGATGAACGCGGTGACACTACGGTCTGCATGCAACCGCCCGGCGTCCGGGTGGTACAGCACGGTTGTGTCGAATTTCAGCCCTGCCCAACGCTTCTGTGCCTCACGCGGTTCGAGGACCTCGCTCGCCAGCCCGGCCTTCGCGAGCGCCTCGACGCGCGGAGTCACGATGACGGGTGCACCGTGATCGACGGCGCCCGTGAGCGTCAGTAGTTCTGTAGCGGTGTCGTTTTCGAGCGTTCGCCACAGTGTGTACGCACGCGCGGCGAGGTCGACGTAGTAGTCGTCGGCGTAGGCATGACGGAAGATGCGGGAAGTTCCGTGTGACGCGCCGTTACGATGGCCCGGCGCGAATTGTTCCAGCAGGGTGACACTGTGTCCACGCCGTGCGAGCACCCAGGCGGACGCCGCACCGATCACTCCGCCACCGACGACTACTACGTTCATGTAGCGATTATCCAGCCTTGCGCGGCAGACCCGGCGGGTTGACGACCGATTCGGTGACTGCCTCGTCCTTCAGGCCCCACCGGTCGATGACCTTCTGGTAATCACCGGTCTCGATCGCATGGTCGATCGCCTCCTGCACGGCCTCGATGAGCCCGTTGTCCTTCTTCGTCGTCACGGCGATCTCACCCTGCAAAGCGTCGCCTGCTCCCGAGAACGTGCCGATGATCTTGCTCCCGCCACTGGTGGCAGCGTGGTAGACAGCGCTCGGGTTCGGGCCGAGGTAGCCGTCGATCCGGCCCGACGCGAGCGCCAGGTAGTAGTCGGACGTCGTCTGGTAGTAGGCGATCTCGGCCGGAGCCAGTCCGGCGGCGACGTTCTGAGCGTTCCAGTCGACGAGCAGCTGTTCCTGATTGGTTCCGGAACTGACACCGATCTTCTTGCCCGCGATGTCTTCTTTCGAGGCGACCGTCCAGTCCGTGTCCTTCTGCGTCTCGAACGCGAGGTTGTCCAGACGGTACGTCGCGAAGTCGTACTTGTCCTTGCGCTCCTCGGTGACCGTGACGTTCGAGATGAAGACATCGTTCTCGCCCGAGTCGATCTTGACGAAGTTCTGCGCCCAGTCGGCGACGGTGATCTCGGGCTTCAATCCCAGGATGTCGGCAATGAGGATGCCGAAGTCGACCTCGGATCCGACGACGGTGGTGTCGTCGGTGGCGTAGAAGCGCAGCGGCGGGGCAGTTCCGGATGTTCCGGCGACGGTCAGCACGCCGCTGTCACGGATCGCCTGCGGAACCTTGGCTGCGATGTCGTCCACCTTGTCGGCGTGGACTCGGCCTTCCTGCTCCGGCGAGAGATCGAAGGTCTGACCTGTCTCGGTCACCACCTCGGATTCCGCCGCCGGCTCGCTGCATGCGGTGAGGGTCACGGCCGCAGCAGAGAGTGCAGACGCGAGGACAAGAAGTCCCCGGTTGAATCTGGGCATGGTTGTTCCTTGTGTTGTGTGGGTGTGGAGGTCTAGAGAACGTGCGCGAGAAAAGCTTTGGTGCGCGGTTCCTGTGGATTGTCGAGCAGTTCGGAAGGAGTGCCTCGTTCGACGACCTGCCCGGCATCCATGAAGACGACGGTGTCGGCGATTTCCTTGGCGAATCCGACCTCGTGGGTCACGATAACCAGGGTCGCGCCTTCACGGGCCAGTCCTCGGATGACTTCGAGTACCTCTCCGACCAGCTCGGGGTCGAGGGCCGACGTCGGTTCGTCGAACAGAATCACTTTGGGACGCAGAGCAAGTGCGCGTGCGATCGCCACACGCTGCTGCTGCCCGCCCGACAGGCGTCGTGGATAGTCGTGTGCCTTGTCCTTCAACCCGACGCGCTCGAGAAGCGCGAGCGCCTCGGGTTCCACGTCGGCACGCTTGCGCTTCTGCGCGGACACCGGAGCTTCGAGCACGTTTTCGAGAACGGTCAGGTGCGGAAACAGATTGAAGTTCTGGAACACGAAACCGATCTGCGAGCGCTGCCTCAGGATGTCCTTGTTGCTGAGCTCGTGCAGTTTGTTGCCCCGACGACGGTATCCGACGAGGTCGCCGTCGACACGGACCGTTCCCTGATCGACCTTCTCGAGGTGGTTGAGGCTGCGTAACAGCGTCGACTTGCCCGATCCGGACGGACCGATGATCACCGTCACCTCACCGGGCCGGACGACGAGGTCGACACCCTTGAGGACCTCGAGTGGTCCGTAGGACTTGTGCACGCCCCGGACCTCGACGGCGTACTTGCTGTTCTCGGTGGGCGTGGTGGCGTCGAGCGTCGTCATCGCGTAGCTCCTCCGCGCGGCGGTGCGGTGATCTCGGCAACCCGCTTGCGAATCTTCTGGATCGGCGTCAGGGGAATGGTCCGCACCGCGCCTTTGGCGTAGTGCCGTTCGACGTAGAACTGGACGACGGACAGAACCGAGGTCAAGATGATGTACCAGACCGTCGCGACCATGAGCAGCGGAACGACGCGGCCGTTACGGCCGTAGATGACCTGCACCTGGTAGAACAGCTCGGCGATCGCCATGACGGACACGATCGAGGTCCCCTTGAAGAGGCTGATCACCTCGTTGGCGGCATTCGGCAGGATGCCCCGCATCGCCTGTCGCAGAACGATCTTGAAGAACTCGCGCCGCTTCGGGATACCCAGCGCAGCAGCGGCTTCGAGTTGACCCTGGTCCACCGAGATGATGCCGGCACGGACGATCTCGGCCGAGTACGCAGCCTGATGAAGAGCAAGACCGATGATCGCGGCCGTCGATCCACTGATGACGTTGTTGACGTTGAACTCGAAGAACGCAGGACCGAAGGGAATTCCGAGCGTCAATGTCTGATACAGGTACGCGATGTTGAACCAGAACAGAAGCTGCACGATCAGCGGGATGGACCTGAACGCCCAGATGTAGAACCACGAAATGACCTGCAGAACAGGGTTGTTGGACAACCGAGCGACAGCAAGACCGATACCGATCGCGAACCCGATCAGCGTGCCCCAGAACGTCAGCTGGATCGTCAACCACAGCGCGGACATGACCGACGCCGCCGTGAAGTACTGAGCGAACGTCGTCCAATCCCAGCCCGGGTTGGTGGCCAGACCGTGGACGAACTGCGCCACGAGTACGAGAACCACCACGCTGACGATCCAGCGCCACGGGTGCCATTTCTTGGCGACGATCAGATCTTCGTCGTCGACGGTCGGTTCTGCGGCGGCGGGCCGCGCGTCCAATTGAGTCACCGGATCCACCGGGTGTGAGCATGCATGATCGAAGCCTTTGCCGAGGTGAGTAGAGCGAGGGGTGGTGCGATGCGGGTAGCGCGCTAGCTACAGCAGTACGTCGCGATACGGCACAGGTCGACGTGCAGACGACGCCACTCGGTCCGGTACAGCGGTGCGCTGTTCATGTGTCCTCCATCGGTCCTGGCGGTAGCACCCACACCTACCGTGAGGCAGGGGGTTGCTGCGACGTCGTAGAGCCAAGGTCTCTCGGTCGCTCTGGATGGTGACAGGAATGTATTCGCTCGATAGTGCAACCGTCAAGTCAGCGCAACCGATTTGTGCAGCGGCGCTTGACGTTAGGGTTCGAATCACCCTGATTTCAAACCTTGCTTCCAGGAAGACGGATTGTTCGGAGTGCATTGCAATCGAACACATGTTCGAGTACATTCGAAGCCATGGGGAAGCCGGGGGGCATCGAAGAGCGGGTACGGAGCGAGGCCGACGCGGCTGCTGTGCATATCCTCGACGGCCTTGCGGAGTCACGCAGGGCAGAAAACCGAGCTTCGGCCGAACTGATCCACGGCCTGTACGCACTCGGAGAGTTCAGGCTGGCCACCGAGGCGGACATCCACAGCCAGGGCGGCGAAGCGGACGTGACACTCGCGCAGCGAGCCGTCGAATGCGAGGCCTCGGTGGCTCTTGCACTGTCGCGCACAGCGACTCGCGAGAGACTGATCGTGGGCAGGGAATTGGAGGAGCGACTCCCGGCCATCCTCGACGCATTCAGAGCGGGCGACCTCGACTATCAGCGGGTTCGCACCGTCGCGCTCGTGCTGTCGAAAGCGAGCGACAACACTGTCCGCGGGATCGAAGCAGACGTTCTGGCCTCCGCACTTCGGTGCAGTATCCGTCGATTGCGCGAGCGCATCTGGGCGCACTGGTTCGATTACAACGAGGCGGAAGCACTGGCGGCACGCAAGGCAGCAGAATCGGAAGAACGATGCGCGTCGATCAAACACGGCGCCGACGGAATGGCCACTCTGTTCGCAAAGATGACCGCGCTCGAAGGCGTGGAATGCAATTCGGTTCTCGACGAGATCGCAGGCACGGTCTGCGCGCACGACCCGCGTTCCACGAGACAGCTGCGCGGACATGCTCTGGTTGCCCTGATCCACCGCGAGGAGGCCATCGCGTGCCTGTGCGGCAGGGAGGATTGCCCTGTCCGCGGATCGGGCGACCTCGGTCGGAGGCGTCGCCCTCACCTCCTGCAGATACTGATCAGCGCGGAAACACTGCTCGGTTTGGCCAGCGAACCCGCGACCCTCGGTGACGGCACCGTACTGGACCCCGACACGGCACGCCTCATCGCAGGCGACGCCCGCTGGCAGATACTTCTCACCGAATTCCTCGACGCCGCCAAGGCACAGAAAGCTGCTGCCGACGACAGTTCAGGTGACACGACACCCGAACCCGAGCCCGACGCCATTACCGGATCGCCAGGTGAGCCGAGAGCCTTCCGCATCATTGCACGGGGCCGAACCCGTTCAGCCGCCACACTTCCCGAACCGAATCAGGCGAGGACCGGCCGTAACGGCGCCGGACGAGATGTTCGTCTGTCGGCTGCCATCGACGCATTCCTGGCCGCTGTCGACGAAAACCCCTCGCTTGCCTCCGGGATACACCCGGACGGTCACGGAGGGTTCAGCGAACCCCCTGCCGGTGCACTGACGTACCGGCCGTCGGCCGAGCTGGCCGCGCTGACGCGTGCAACCCATTGCACCTGTACGTTCCCTGGGTGCAGTGTGCCCGCCGCGCAGTGCGAGATCGACCATGTCGTTCCGTTCGATCACACCGACCCGCTGGCCGGTGGGTGGACCGTTGCGTCGAATCTGCAGCCGCTGTGCGCGTTTCACCATCAAGCCAAAACCATGAAGCTCTGGGCTGCCGCGAAACTGGACGGCGACAGTGTGTTCTGGACATCGCGCTCCGGTCTGCGAAGAATTACACCGTCCTCCTTCGGCACGGTGATGGTCCCGGGCCACGGTGTCCCCGCGCGCAAGAACAAACGCACACGCACGCCCCGACCGACCGCCCCCACCGGCGATCCGCCCGACGAGCTGTATGCACCCACGTGGTGGGAAACGTACATCGGTGAGTACAGCGAATACGGCGACGTGGCCGACACCGATCGGGCTGCCTACGTGCCGTCGCTCGGTGACATCGCGCGACTGACAGACCCCACGGCACGTGCCGACGCGATTTTCCTCCGAGAACGATTCCTCGAACATCGCGCAGTCGTGACCGCGCGTGAACGCTACCGGCCGCCGCCGTTCTGACGAACAGGCGGCACGACCGAATTCAACGCTGCGAGCGCAACCGAGGTGAACGCTCGCACCCCGACGTCGATGGCGACGTCGGGGTCGGGCGCGTACCAGGGGCTGTGACCGTTCGGCACCGGAACCCTGCTCGCCACTTCTTCCGCCAGACCGGTGCCGAAGTACCAATAGACAGACGGGACACCGAAACTGGTGCCGTATTCGCCGAAGTCCTCCGAACCGGTGACCGGGTCGACCACGGTGAAGTCGTGCTCGCCGAACTCGGTTTCGAGCGCCGATCGAACGGTCTCGAATGCGGCGACGTCGTTGACGTTCAGCGGGAAGTGCACCGTGTGCTCGAATTCGGGTTCTGCCTGGAGGCCGCTGGCCTGGGCTTCGGCAACGACGATTCGACGCACGGATCGCTCGATCAGAGACCGCACCTCCTCGGTGAACGACCGAGCGTTGACGGTGAACGTCAATTCGTCGGGAAGGATGTTGCTGACGGTGCCCGCATGAATTGTGCCCACCGATACCACCGCAGTCTCGTTCGGCGGAACCTCCCTGGACACGATGGTCTGCAAACGCAGGATCATCGACGCCGCCAGCACGACGAGATCGACGGTCTTGTGCGGACCGGCCGCATGCCCACCGTCGCCGCGCAGAGTTATCTGCCAGGTATCGGCAGCGGCTTGCAACACCGCGGGCCGTGACCCGACGGTGCCCGGAGCAAGTGCGCCGCTGGCATGCTGCCCGAGCACGATGTGCGGGGTCGGATGATCGTCGAAGATTCCCGACGCCAACTGCGCGCGTGCCCCCGATCCGACCTCCTCCGCAGGCTGGAAGATCGCGACGACGGTGCCCGACCACCGGTCCCGTACCGCCAGGAGCCTGTCGATCGTGCCGATCAGCGACGTGATGTGAACATCGTGGCCACAGGCATGCATCGCACCGGTAGTGCTCGCGTACGGAACGCCCGTCTGCTCCGCGATGGGCAGCGCATCTATGTCCGCGCGAAGGCCGACCACCGGCCCCGGCCCGTTCTCCAGCGTCGCGACGAGACCGGTCACGGTGTCCGACGTGGACACGTGAAGTCCGCGGCCGCGTAACTCGTCGGCGATCACGGCCGTAGTCCGTCTCTCCTGGAACGCCACCTCCGGCCAACGGTGGAAATCCTCGTACAGTTCGCGCAGTCGAGATGGCCGCACCGCCGCCAACGTCGTCATCCAGATCTCCCGTCGAGTGAAGACACTTCGGTCAGGAGGTTAGTTCCCGTACCTTCACATCTCCCTGAATTCGACGACAAGAGAAGTGCACAAGTGCATCGAAGGCCCACGAAGACAATGCTTTTCGCGCACTCGGTAAACTCAGAATCAGGCTGATTCTATTGCCGGTCTCGGCAGAGGCGCTGTCACCACTGAACACCGTTGCCCTACGCGGTCACCAGATGTTCACTCCATCATTAGACGCTCGATGATTCGAAACCTTCTCCGTGGTCTGCAGGAACGCCATCATCGGTTCATGGCCCCAACGACAACAGCATGGCAGTGGCAGTTGGACGCGGTTTGCCGTGGGCACGGCACCACCGAAGACTCCGCAGGCCCCGATCCGATCTCCGATGTGTTCTTCTCCCCGTCGGGCGAAGGCAGGACCGCACGGCGCCAGCGCGAGAACAGGGCGAAGGTGTTGTGCGAACAATGCCCGGTCATCGTTCAGTGCCGTCAGTTCGCCCTCGCGACCAACGAGCCGTTCGGAGTGTGGGGTGGAATGACCGCCCGCGAACGGGCCCTGCGGCGCACGGCACTGAAGAAAGCCGGCTAGATCGCACTTCCCGCGAGTGGAAAACGTCGCGAGTGGAAGACTGTAGGGGTGAGCGACAAGGACGAGCCCCAGCGTTGGACCTACCTGATGGACATGGACGGTGTGCTCGTCCACGAGGATCACCTCATACCCGGCGCCGACGCGTTCGTCGCGGAGCTGCAGGCGAACGAGATTCCGTTCATCGTGCTCACCAACAACTCGATCCGCACACCCCGCGACCTGCGCGCGAGGCTCGAACGCACCGGCCTTAACATCCCCGAGAAGTCCATCTGGACGTCGGCACTGGCGACGGCCAACTTCCTGGGGAACCAACGTCCCCGAGGCAGCGCATACGTCGTCGGCGAATCAGGTCTGACGACGGCGCTGCACGACATCGGATACGTGCTCACCGACTCCAATCCGGACTACGTCGTGCTCGGTGAGACCCGCACCTACTCGTTCGAGGCCATCACCACCGCCATTCGCCTCGTCGAGAAGGGCGCTCGGTTCATCGCCACCAATCCCGACGCCACCGGGCCGTCGCGAGAAGGCTCCCTGCCCGCGACGGGGTCCGTCGCAGCCCTCATCACCAAGGCAACCGGCAAAGAGCCGTACTACGTCGGGAAGCCGAACGCGCTGATGATGCGCTCGGCGCTGCGCGCCATCGGCGGTCACTCCGAAAGCACGCTGATGATCGGTGACCGCATGGACACCGACGTTCTCTCCGGACTCGAAGCAGGCCTGCAGACCATCCTGGTACTCACCGGAATCTCCACGAAGACGTCCGTCGAGAACTACCCGTTCCGCCCGACGAAGGTGATCAACTCGGTCGCCGATCTCGTCGGCCGGACCCAGTCGCCGTTCTGATGGCGCCCTCGCCCACCGGTACACCGACCTTCGTTCTGTCACGCAGCACCTACAACGTCGAAGCAGACGGAGTGGAGAACGCGTACGCGTCGACGGACGACGCCGTCGCAGCCGTCCGCAGTGGAACGCCCGTCGTCGGTGCCCTGCCGTTCGACGACGCCGACCCGGTGGCCCTGACACACCCGACATCACTGCGTCGAACCGACGGTCCCTGGCGAGCGTTCACGAGTGCGCTGCCCCGGGTCCGCGTCGGAGAACAGATCCCTTCTGCGGAGGAACACGTCGCGCGCGTGCGCGCACTGGTGAACAGCATGCGCGACGGGTCGGTGCAGAAAGTGGTGCTGGCGCGATCGCTCCGATTGTTTGCCGACTCCCCGATCGACCCCATGGCCCTGCTCGGCACCCTCGTCGAGAAGGACGTCCTGGGAAACGGCTATGCCGTCGACCTCTCCGCAGCGGGGGCAGAGCATGCGGGCTCGTACCTCGTCGGGTCGAGCCCGGAGCTGTTGATTCGGCGCCACGGCCGCGCCGTGACATGCCATCCATTCGCCGGAACCGCGGCGCGCAGCGACATCCCCGACGAGGACGCCGCCATCGCCGCTCGCCTCGCAGCCAGCGCCAAGGACCAAGCCGAACACCGATTCGTCGTCGACGAGATCAGGTCCGCACTGGAACCGCTGTGCAGCGACCTCGACATCCCGCCGGAACCGCAGCTCAGCAGCACCCCGCAACTGTGGCACCTCAGCACACCCATCACCGGGACTCTGCGCGACGCGGCGACGACCTCGCTCGATCTGGCGATCGCCCTGCATCCCACACCTGCCGTCGCGGGCGTACCGCGCCGGGCGGCGATGGACGCGATCAAGCGGATCGAAGGACCACGGGGCTTCTACGCAGGCGCAGTCGGATGGGCCGACGCCGTGGGTGACGGTGAATGGATGGTGGCCATCCGAGGCCTCGAACTCGCCGCCGACGGCCGCTCGGCCCTCGCCACCGCCGGCGGCGGGATCGTCGCCCAATCCGACCCCGACGCCGAACTCGCCGAAACGACAGCCAAGTTCCGAACGGTACTGGCCGCCTTCGGCGTCTGAGCTCAGCCGAGCGCCTGCTTCAGGTCCGCGATGAGATCCTCGGTGTCCTCCAGGCCGATCGAGATACGAACGACCCCGTCGGAAAGACCCACTGCAGCACGGCCTTCCGGCCCCATGGCGCGATGCGTCGTGGTCGCAGGGTGCGTGATGAGAGTCTTCGAGTCGCCGAGGTTGTTGGAGATGTCGACGACACGCAGAGCGTCGAGCAACTCGAACGCACGCTTCTTGCCTTCGCCCTCCGGAGCAGCGAGCTCGAACGTGACGACGGTTCCGCCGCCCGTCATCTGACTCTTCGCCAGCTCGTGCTGCGGATGTGACTCCAGGAACGGGTATTTCACCCACGACACCGCAGGATGGGATTCGAGGAACGTCGCGATCTCGAGCGCCGACTGCGTCGAATGACGCACCCGAACCGGCATGGTCTCGAGACCCTTGAGCAGCGTCCACGCGTTGAACGGGCTCAGCGCAGGGCCGGTATGACGCATCAACGTCTGCACCGGGCCCTCGATGTACTCCTTGCTACCGAGAATCGCACCACCGAGGACACGTCCCTGGCCGTCGATGTGCTTGGTGCCGGAATACACCACCACATCCGCACCCAGTTCCAAGCTCTTCTGCAGCAACGGCGTCGCGAACACGTTGTCCAACACCACCGTTGCGCCCGCCGCGTGAGCAAGCTCGGACACACGCCTGACGTCCACCAGCGACTGCATCGGGTTCGACGGCGTCTCGAAGAACACCGCAGTCGTCGGTACCGACAGCGCCTCTTCCCACTGCGCGTTGTCTTCACCGTCGACGAACACGGTCTCGACGCCCCACCGCGGGAGGATCTCGTTGCACACCACGAAGCACGAACCGAACAAGCTGCGCGCAGCCACCAGACGGTCACCCGCCTTCAACAGCGCACCGAGGGCCGTGAACACCGCCGACATACCGCTGGAGGTACCGAAGCACGCCTCGGCGCCCTCGATCAACCGCAGTCGCTCCTCGAACATCTTGACCGTCGGATTGCCGTACCGCGAGTAGACGAAATGATCGATCTCCCCGGTGAACGCCTGCTCGGCCGCACCTGCGCTCTCGTAGACGAAGCCCGACGACAGATACAACGCTTCCGCATTCTCGTCGAACCCGGACCTCATCAACCCGCCGCGAACACCCAGCGTTCCCTGCCCCACACCGTCAGGCAGCTTCTTGTCGAAGCCTCCGCCCTTGGGCAGGCCCGGAATCCTCTGCTCGCTCACTGCTGCCTCCACGGAAGTCCCACTGCACGCCACCCGACGACGCCGCGGTGACCGTCGGCGTCGGTTGCACCCTCGAAACCGTCGAGCACGTTGTAGGACGGGCCGATACCCGCGGCCGTCGCGGCCTCCGCCGCACCGATGGAACGCTGACCGGAGCGGCACAGGAACACCACCGGGCGTTCGCCGTCGACACCGGCTTCCTTCAGCTGATCGACGAAATTCTCGTTCCGCGCGCCGTTCGGGTAGCTCACCCACTCGATCAGGTGAGTGGGCCGCTCGATCGACGACGTGTCCGGGACGCCGACGTACTGCCACTCGGCGTGCGTGCGGACGTCGACCAGAACTGCCTCGGGGTTGTCACGAAGCAGCTCCCAGGCCGCCTCCGGGGTTATGTCACCTGCGTAAGTCACGGATCAAGCCTTTCATACGTTGCACACCAGCCATTTGTCGTCGACGCGGACGAACTTCCACACCTCGCTCGACGTAGCCCCGGTCTTCTCGAACTTCGTCGGCACCGTGACGACCCCGCGGTCACCGTTGATCTCGTACTCACTGGGAGCCCCGTCGACCACAAGTTTGCCGTTCTCCTCCACATCGGCAACCCGAGCGTCGGTGTAGTCCTGATCGGACCCGGTGACGAGGCTGCTCACCTGCTCGTCACAGGTGACGGCGCGCAGAGCGTCGGCGTCGCCCTCGTTCTGGGCGTCGACGAACTCGGTGATGCTGTCGGTGAGCAACTGAGCCTGAGTGACGTTGTCCTCGGCGGGAGCGAACCGAGCCGCGAGAAAGATTCCGGCGAGCAGCACGACGACGATGCCGACGGCGATCAGAAACGGCCACGCGTTCGGCGGGCGGCGTTCACCCGACGCGGCAGCTGCTGCAGACGCGTTGTTCTGCGCTTCCTCACGACTGTCGACCCACTGTTGCCTACGTTCACGCCACGACGCCATGGCGACAATCTTCCCCGCCCGGCAAACCTCTAGTGCTGCTGGGGTCCGACTGGAATGTCGCCGCGCAGGGTGATGCGGTGCATCTTGCGGTGCTCGGTGCCGTAATCACGGTTGGCGTAGTGCGAGGTGCTCCGGTTGTCCCACAGCACCAGGTCACCGAGACGCCAGCGGTGACGCACCACGTGCTCCGGCTTGGTCAGATGCGCGTACAGGAAGTCGAGGATGCCCCGACTCTCCGCCTCGGAGACACCGACGATGTGCGACGTGAAACCAGGGTTGACGAAAATGCCCTTGCGACCGGTCTCCGGGTGCACCCGAACAACCGGATGCTCGACGGGTACCAGCGCAGTCACCTCTTTGCCGTCCCAGACGTTGCCCTTGCCTCCTCGCTTCTGCGCGAGGTAGTAGCCGAACTCGCGGTTACCGTCGTGCACCGCGGTCAGCTGGTCGATCATCTGCCGCACCGGCGCAGCCAACGACTCGTAGGCGAGCTGACTGTCCGCCCAGTTGGTGTCACCCCCGTGCGGAGGGAGGACGACGGGCCGCAGAATCGACCCCATCGGCGGACGCTCCATGAACGTCACGTCCGTGTGCCAGATGTCCGCGAACCCGTTGTCCTGACTGTCGAGGGCATAGACCTCGGCAGCGACATGACCACTGTCGTGCACCGGATGCCCCGCCGTCAGCTCGCCGAGCCGTCGACCGAAATCGATCTGCCCCGCATCGTCGAGGGACTGCCCGCGCAGTACCAGAACCTTGTGCTCGACCAGTGCGTCGCGCACCGCTCGAATGTGCGCATCGGACGCCGACGCCACATCGAGCCCGATCACCTCGGCACCGAAACTCGGGCCGAACTTGTCGAGCGTGAGTGAAACCGTGGTTTCCACAGTGGTCATGTCTGTCCTCGATTCATGATGGCCGCGGACGTTTCGACGGCGAGCCGCATGGCCCGTCCGCGCCGAGACCGTGGTCGGTGCAGCCGTACTGGATGTGTGGCGAAAGAAGCGAAGGGCGCTCAGAGGGCCCGGTGCGCGGGAGAGGTCACCGACAACACATGGTGGTGCAGGTACGACAAAGGTCCAGGGCGATTCGCCGGACCAGGAATGTCGTCTGCATGATGCAATTCCTACCTGAAACCGGGAAATAGCTCAAGTCCGGATGCCTTGGAGTGTGCCCGGAGTGCGACGTAGCCTTGAGTGACGACCACCAGCCCAGATCAGGTAACACTTAATTTATGCTGGGGTGTCCGTACATGCCCTCGACGAAGGTAGTTCGCTGCACATGACCGATCAGACTCGTCCACTCCGCGTCGCCATCGTCGGCGCCGGACCCGCAGGCATCTACGCCGCCGACGCACTCATGAAGTCCGACACAGATGTCAGTATCGACCTGTTCGAGCGCATGCCCGCACCCTTCGGCCTCATCCGCTACGGCGTCGCACCGGACCACCCCCGCATCAAAGGCATCATCACCGCCCTGCACAAGGTCCTCGACAAGCCCCAGGTCCGCCTGCTCGGCAACATCGACTACGGCACCGACATCACCCTCGACGACCTGCGCCGCTTCTACGACGCCGTCATCTTCTCCACCGGCGCCAACGCCGACCGCGCACTGAACATCCCCGGCATCGACCTCGACGGCAGCTACGGCGCCGCCGACTTCGTCTCCTGGTACGACGGCCACCCCGACGTCCCCCGCACCTGGCCCCTCGAGGCCGAGAAAGTCGCCGTCCTCGGCGTCGGCAACGTCGCCCTCGACGTCGCCCGCGTCCTCGCCAAGACCGGCGACGAACTCCTCCCCACCGAAATCCCTGCCAACGTCTACGAAGGCCTCAAAGCCAACAAGGCCCTCGAAGTCCACGTCTTCGGACGCCGCGGACCCGCGCAAGCCAAGTTCACCCCCCTCGAACTCCGCGAACTCGACCACTCCCCCAACATCGAGGTCATCGTCGCCCCCGAGGACATCGACTACGACGAAGGCTCCGAAGCCGCCCGCCGCGGATCCAAGCAGGTCGACATGGTCGCCAACACCCTGCAGGACTGGGCCATCCGCGATGTCGGCAACCGCCCCCACAAACTGTTCCTGCACTTCTTCGAATCCCCCACCGAAATCCTCGGCGAGAACGGCAAAGTCGTCGGACTACGCACCGAACGCACCGAACTCGACGGCACCGGCAACGTCCGCGGCACCGGCACCTACAACGACTGGGACGTCCAAGCGGTCTACCGCGCCGTCGGCTACCTCTCCCAGAACATCGCCCAACTCCCCTTCGACGACCAAGCCGGCACCATCCCCAACGAAGCAGGCCGCGTACTTGCCTCACCGGGTCATTCCGCAGACTCCACTCCCGGCCAATCCCCGTCCTCGACCACCCCGGTCCCGGCCACCTACGTCACCGGCTGGATCAAGCGTGGACCCGTCGGCCTGATCGGTCACACCAAGGGCGACGCCAACGAAACCGTCGCCAACCTCCTCGAGGACGCACCCGGCTTCACCGGCGCCACCGACCCCGAACTCGACGCGGTCACCACGTTCCTCGAAGACAAGAAGGTCCCCTTCACCACCTGGGACGGCTGGTACCGCCTCGACGCCCACGAACGCTCCCTCGGCGAACCCGAAGGCCGCGAACGCGTCAAGGTCGTCGAACGCGAAGAGATGGTCGCCGCGTCGAAGGAATGAGCACGTTGCGTTCCCGTGAGTAGTTCTGCACAGCACTTGTGTAGAACCACTCACGGGCACATCAACGAAGGACGAACCCTGAGTAGCCTTTCTCGGCGACCTCGTTGCACTTCTTCTCGTACTCCACGCAGCCGCCGACATAGGGCATGAAGATCTGCGGTTTCCCCGGAATGTTGGCTCCCATGTACCACGAGGCGGCCTTCGGAAACACCGTGTACGACGCCATCTCGTTGACGTGCGCCACCCAGCCGTCCTCTGCTTCCTGGGCGGGTTCGATGGTGTCGTATCCGTGAGAGCTCATGTAACCCAGTAGTTCCGCCGCCCATTCGACGTGTTGCTCGATGGCGGTGACCATGTTCGCCAGCACGGACGGGCTGCCCGATCCGGCAATGAGAAGCAGATTCGGGAAGCCTGCGACACCGAGGCCCAGGTAGGTGGTCGGTCCGTGCTGCCACTTGTTCTTCAGCGTCTCGCCGCCGACGCCGGTGATGTCGATACGATCGAGAGCACCGGTCATGGCGTCGAATCCGGTGGCGAGGCAGAGCACGTCGAACTCGTACTCCGCATCTCCGGTACGCGCTCCCGCGGGAGTGATCGATTCCAGTGGTGATTTCCGTAGATCCACCAAGGTGACATTGCCTCGGTTGTAGGTTTCGAAGTAGTTCGTGTCGACGCAGATTCGCTTGGCACCCAGCGGGTAACCGCGCGGGATCAACGATTCGGCAGTATCAGGGTCCTCGACAGTGGCGCGAATCTTGTCCCGGACATAATCGGCGACGGTGTCGTTCGCCTCGTCGGTGAGCATCAGGTCCTGATAGGCACCCAAGAGGGCGAATCCACCTTTGCCCCATCGCCCGTCGAACTCTTTCACCCGATCTTCGTAGGGCACATCCAGCGCGTTCTGCTCGTTGTCTCCACGCTCGACACCGGCCGACGACGCACGCGCCCGACGCCTACGCTCGGGATAGTTTGCCTTTACCTCGCGCTCGAACTCGGGGTCGAGCGGCCCGTTGAGCGCCGGCACCGAGAAACTCGCCGTACGTTGCAGCACGGTCAGGTGTTCAGCGACCATCGCGACCTCCGGAATGAGCTGAATGCCCGACGACCCCGTGCCGATCACCGCTACGCGCTTGCCGCTGAAATCGACCCCCTCCTTGGGCCAGTCTCCGGTGTGGTAGGTCCTGCCTGCAAAGCATTCCAGCCCAGGGATGTTCGGCGTCTGAGGAACCGACAGACACCCCGTTGCCATGATCAGAAACTGCGTCGTGACCCCCGCTCCGTCGGCGTATACCGTCCAGGTCCGCGTGTCCTCGTCGTACCGCGCCGACCGCACTCGCGTTGTCAGCGAGATGTCGCGTCGGAGATCGAATCGATCTGCAACGTGCTGTAGGTACTCGAAGATCTCGGGCTGCGCCGGATATCGCTCTTTCCACTTCCACTCCTGCTGCAACTCGTCGTCGAACGAGAACGAGTAGTCGACGCTCTCGACGTCGCACCGCGCACCTGGATACCGGTTCCAGAACCAGGTTCCTCCTACGTCGTCGCCTGCCTCGAAGAGATGGACGTTCAGGCCTTGGCCTCTGAGCTTCCACAGCAGGTAGAGGCCGGAGAAGCCAGCGCCCACGATGATCGCGTCGTGAGAACATCTCGTATTAGTGCGCATGATTAGCACGGTATTGGTGTAGCCTGGTTGTGTCAACGGTCACAAGCGCGGAGGGAGCAACCATGACCGACCAGTCACGTTGCCCAGTAGCCCATTTCGATCACAACTCGCCCGAGCACTCCGCTGACCCGATCGGTTCTTACAGCAAGTTTCGGTCCAAGCACGACATTGCATGGA
Source organism: Rhodococcus sp. 14-2470-1b (assembly GCF_002259415.1). Lineage (GTDB taxonomy): Bacteria > Actinomycetota > Actinomycetes > Mycobacteriales > Mycobacteriaceae > Rhodococcoides. The sequence goes on along the minus strand of NZ_NPFY01000019.1, from coordinate 112,918 downwards.
GTGAGGCCAACGGAGGCTACTGGGTTCTCGCCGGATACGACGCAGTCTTCGAGGCCGCCCGCAACGACGACATCTTCACTTCACGCAGGACCCCCTCCGGTGGCGACGGACTGTCGGTGGTCATCCCCAAGACCCCTATGCATCAGCACATCCCGATCGAGCTCGATCCACCGGAGTTCCGGAAGTATCGCAAGATCGTCAACCTGATCACCGCGCCCGCCGCCGTCGGCCGGATGACGGACATGATCGCGCACTACACGACCTGGTTCATCGACGAGGTGATCGAAGCAGGCGAGTGCGACTTCTCGGACATCATCGGGGTGCCGTCGATCGTCACGATCGACTGGCTGGGAATTCCCACCGACGAGTGGCGTCGCTACTCCTCCGCGCACCGAGCAACTCTCGCATCTCCTCAGGACAGCCCGGAGTTCAAGCAGGCCGTCGAGGTGGACCTTCCCGCGTGCTCCGCACAGATGCACGAGACCATCGCCGCACGCCGCGAAAGCCCCACCGACGACGCCATCAGCTTCCTCGTTCAGCAGTCCATCGACGACCGCCCGATCACCGACGACGAGGTCTTCTCCATCGTCGAGTTGCTCATCTCCGGCGGCGTCGGGACTACCGCATCACTGGTGAGCCAGGCTCTCGTCTGGCTGCATCAGCATCATGACGCTCGGCAGAAGCTGATCGACGATCCGTCCCTGCTCGACCACGCGGTCGAGGAGTTTCTTCGGTATTTCTCCCCCACTCAGGCACTTGCCCGCACCGTCACCCAGGACATCGAGTTCAAGGGGTGCCCGATGCGTGAGGGCGACCGTGTTCTTCTGTCCTGGGCGTCGGCAAACCGCGACGAGGCCGCCGGATTCGAGAACCCCGACGAACTGGACATCGAGCGCTGGCCCAACCGGCACACGGCTTTCGGGTTGGGGGTACATCGTTGCGCCGGTTCGCATCTGGGCCGGGCGATGGCGTGTTCACTCATCGGCCAGATTCTCGAACGCATGCCGGACTTCGCCATCGACGAGTCCAAGATGCAGCGCTACATCCGGCAGGGCGTCAACGTGGGATTCCGTTCGCTCCCTGCAACGTTCACGCCAGGCGTTCGTCGCTCGATGTCCGCGTGAAGGGTAGAACCGCACTGGTCACTGGTGCAGGCGCAGGGATGGGCAAGGCCACGGCCCTCGCCTTCGCGAGGGAGGGCGCAGACGTCGTCGCCGCCGACATCGATGAAACTGCAGGGAAGAATACGGTTGACGAGATCGAATTTCTTGGTGCACGAGCCGAGTTCGTCAAGGTAGACGTCGCAGACTCCGGGCAGATTCACGATATGGTCGACGCCACCATCAGCAGCTTCGGCCGGCTCGACTTCGCCGTCAACAATGCAGCCATTGCTCCCGATCGTCTGCGTATCGTCGATGTCGACGAGGCCGAGTTCGCACGGATGCTGACGGTCAATCTCACTTCAGTCCTGCTGTGCATGAAATTCCAGATCAGAGCAATGCTCGACGCCGACCGCGGTGGTTCCGTCGTCAATATCGGTTCGGTTCGTTCTCTTCGAGCGCTGGCAGGTTCACCGGGATACACCGCAACCAAACACGCAGTCGTGGGCCTGAGCAACACCGCGGCACTCGAGTACGCCTCTGCCGGCATCCGCGTCAACACGGTCTGCCCTGGTCCGATCGACACACCGATGCTGCGGCAGGCGCGCGCACGCCGCGGAGAAACGGCAGAGTCCGACACCAAGACTCGTACCCCGTTGGGCCGACTCGGCACAGCGGACGAGGTGGCTCGAACCTCACTGTGGCTGTGCTCGGACGCAGCCTCGTTCGTCACCGGACAAACCATCGCCGTCGACGGCGGATTTTTGACACCATAGAGATCGACACGCAAAGGATTGGAACAATGACCAGCACCACCGACATCAGCACCGTCGTCACCGACAGAGCGTTCCTGGAATGCCCGCGCTGGCACGACGGACGGATCTGGATCTCGGATCTCTATGCCCACGAGGTACTTTCGATCGGAGACGACGGTGATGTTCGCGTCGAAGCGAATCTGACCGATCGCCCCTCCGGTCTCGGTTGGCTGCCCGACGGACGTCTGCTGATCGTCTCCATGGTCGACGGGCTCGTGCTTCGACGCGAGAACGACGGCACGCTCGTCACCCACGCCGACGTGTCCCACCTTGCCACCGGCAAGTTGAACGACATGGTCGTCGACGAACGCGGGCATGCCTACATCAGCACGTTCGGATTCGAGTTTCGCAGCAGGTCGTACGTCGAATCCGCAGTACTCATCCATGTAGCTCTCAACGGAGACGCCGACATAGCAGCGGGAGATCTACTGTTCCCCAACGGATCCGTCATCACGAAGGACCGCACCCTGGTCGTCGCCGAGTCCATGGGCAACCGATTGACCGCATTCGACATCGCCGACGATGGTGGCTTGTCGAACCGTCGCACCTGGGCGGCGTTCGGTCCCGAGGTTCCCCGCACCACGGTCAAGGACGCGATGAGCGCAGCACAGGTCGCACCGGACGGCATCAGCCTCGACTCCGAAGGTGCAATCTGGGTTGCAGATGCCCTGCATCAGAGATTGATCCGTGTCATCGAAGGCGGGGAGATCGTCGAAGAGAAAGTCTTCCCGACAGGTGTGTTCGCCTGCATGCTCGGCGGGCAGGACGGCAGGACCCTGTTTGCCTGCGCTGCACCGTCGTCCTCGGAGCACGCACGCCAGGACACCCGGGACGCGAGCCTACTCTCGGTCAGGGTCGACATACCGGCGTAACCCGAAGAAGAAGGGCCCCTCTTACGTAAGAGGGGCCCTTCTTCGTGGGAAAAGCTAGTTCGCGAACTGAATCAGCTTGGTCTCGAGGAACGAACTAAGGCCTTCGACGTTGCCTTCACGCCCCAGGCCGGACTGCTTGTATCCACCGAAAGGCTGCGTGACGCACATGTCCCAGCCGTTGATCGAGATCTGTCCCGTGCGGACGCGTCGGGCGATGCTCTCCGCGAGCGCAGTATCCTCGGCGTACACGGCTCCGGAGAGTCCGTAATCGGAATCGTTGGCGATGGCGATGGCCTCCTCGACATCGTCGAACGGGATCACCACGACGACCGGACCGAAGATTTCTTCTTGTGCGATGCGCATGTCGTTGGTGACGTCGGCGAAGAGCGTCGGCTCGACGTACCAGCCCTTGTCCAACCCGGCCGGGCGTCCACCACCGGTCACGAGCCTGGCGCCCTCGGCCTTGCCGACCTCGATGTAGTCGAGTACGCGGGTGCGCTGTCGCTCGGCGGCGAGCGGTCCGATCACGGTGCCGTCCTCACGTGGATCGCCCACGGACACCGATTCGAAGATCGCCTTGACGGTCTCCACCACCTCGTCCTGACGGTGACGCGGGACGACGATGCGGGTGATGGCCGCGCAGACCTGACCGCTGTGGCCGATACCTGCGAACGCAAGGCCGGGGAACACCTTGTCGAGGGCGATGTCGTCGGCGATGATGCCTGCAGATTTTCCGCCCAGTTCCAGCGTGACCCGTGCGATGCGCTCACCGCAGATACTCATGATCTTGCGTCCGGCGATGGTCGATCCGGTGAACGAAATCTTGTCGACGTCTTTGTGCCGCACCAGATATTCACCGGTCTCACGGCCACCTGGCAGCAGGGAGATGACGCCCTCGGGCAGACCGGCTGCTTCGAGTGCTTCGGCGAGCAGCATGGTACTGACCGGGCCTTCGGGTGCAGGCTTGAGCACGACCGTGCAACCGGCGGCGAGTGCAGGCGCGATCTTCAGCGAGGCCGTGGCGACCGGGCCGTTCCACGGGATGATCGTCGCGACGACGCCGATGGGCTCGCGGACGAGCTTGCCGTGGCCTTCGGGCCAGCTGCGCTCTTCTTCGAATTCGAATCGTTCGTGAAGGGTGGAGGCGTCGCCCCACATCTTGAGTGCGTTGTTGTGGAATGCGACGCTCGCGCCCGCCGGTGCGCCGATCTCGGCGGTGAAAGCTGTCGCCATGGCGTCGAATCGCTTCTCCACCTCTTCTTGGATACGGATGAGGTACTTCGACCGTTCGGCGGCGGTGAGACGCGGCCATGGGCCTTCGTCGAACGCCTTCCGTGCGGCAGCGACGGCTTTGTCGATGTCGGCTGGCTGCGCTTCGGGAACGGTCGCGAGCAATTCCTCGGTGATCGGGGAGACGACTTCGATCACTTCGTCGCTGGACGGCTCGACCCACTTTCCTCCGATGAACAGTTTGTCGTAACTCTTGAGTGTGGTGGGGACTGTAGCGGTCATCGGTACATCACTCCTGTTGTTGCCTAACGGATTTAGCTGAGCGGTTGGGTGATATCGCGTAGTGCTGCCGCGTCGGGTCGAGAACATGCTGCGATAGCGGCGCGTGCGCCGATCATGAGCTTGGGCGTGTCGATACTGAGATGTGCTGTGAGCAAGCCTGCTTCGTCGATCCACGCCACAGCCCACTTGCCGTCCACGCCGTCACGAACGACAACGGTGTCGGTGGCTGCGTGGTGGCCGACGTACTGGAGCTTGTGACCGAATTGATCACTCCAGAAGTACGGGACAGGATCGTGGGCTACGGGTTCGCCGCCAGTCAGGGTCTGGGCGATCGCGTCCGGACCGGTTCTTGCGTCGTCCCAATGTTCCACGAGCAGAGGCTGGCTCGAGCGCGGAGACCAGCGCACCGCGACGTCACCGACTGCGAACACGTGAGGATCAGACGTTCGCAGGTTCTCGTCGACGACAATCCCGCGTTCGATTTCCAATCCCGATCCCTCCAACCACGCCACGTCAGGCCTGACGCCGACTCCTGCGACGACGACATCGGCGGGGATCTCCTCACCGGTGGTCAGCGAGACGCCGGTGTCGGTGACTTCGCGAACGCCGACGCCGAGACGCAGGTCCACCTCCGACCACCAGTCGACGAACCGCTTGCCGACCTCCTCACCCAGTGCGTTTCCGATTGGCGCGGGACCGAATTCGATACACGTGACCTCGGCGCCGGCAGCCAGAGCCGCCGTCGCGACCTCCGCGCCGATCCAACTTGCGCCGACGAGAACGACTTTCGTTCCCGGAACCAGCTTTTCGCGGAGCGCGTAGGAATCGTCGACGGTACGCACAGCCAACTGACGGTCGGTTCCCGGCAGCCGGATGGGTGCGGCGCCCGTCGCAATGATCAACGCGTCGTACTCGACCGGTCCGCCTGCCGTGTGGACTTTCCTGGCCGAAGTGTCGAGTCCTGTTGCGGCAGTGGCGGTGCGGACATCGATACTCAAAGCGTCGTAGTCGGTGCGCAACTGGGTGTTCAACTCGCCCTTCAACGCAGCCTTGGTGAGCGGGGGCCGGTCGTACGGTAGGTGCTTCTCGGCAGCAAGAAGCACGATCTCCCCTTCGAAACCGCGTGCTCGCAACGTTTCACAGGACCGCGCTCCGGCGAGACCACCGCCGACGATGACGACCCTCATCAGTACATCGGGGCTGCGGGTGCGGTGGCGGCGGCAAGAGCCTCGCCCTCGGCCAGCACCCGCTTCCCCGGGGTGAAGTGGGCCGGGATCCGCTGCCAGCCCATGTTTGTGCCCTGGTGCGGGTAACGCTCCAGCTTGTCGCGCTCGATCGTGTAATCCGGCATGCGGTCGAGGATCTGCGTCAACAGCGTCTTGGCCATCAAACGACCCAGGTGCGAACCGGAGCAACGGTGCACCCCGATTCCGAATGCGGTGTGGCGGTTGGGCCAGCGATCGATGTCGATCTCGTCGGGGTTCTCGAACAGCTCTTCGTCTCGGTTCGCCGACGCCCACGACAGAAGGACACGGTCGCCCTTCTTCATCGGGCATCCCTTGAATTCGACGTCGTCGGTGACCGTCCGGGCGAGCGCCTGCGTCGGCGAGAAGAACCGTAGGAATTCTTCGACGGCGTGGTCCATGAGCGACGGGTCGTCGATGAGCCGCTGCCTCACGTCGGTGTGGTCGGCAAGCCAGACGAGGGTCTGGCTGACCAGTGAAGCCGTCGTCCCCGTGCCGCCCGCGACCAACAACTCGACCATCGCGAAAACCTCGAAATCGTCGAGGACGCGGCCGTCTACCTCCTGCTGCACGAGGTAGCTGATGACATCGTCGACGGGGTTCTCACGTCGGTCGGCGATGACCGAGCGCATCTTCGCGGACAGATACGGGAAGTCGACCTTCATCGCGTGCTCGTAGTGCGGAGTCCCCGGCACCCCGGCGAGTGCCTCGTGATGGGCTGCGGCATAAGTCTTCCAGTCTTCGATGCCGAGGCCGAGCCAGTCGACGGTGACGATGGCCGGAACGCCGATGACCGAGGTGAAATCGCATTCGCCCGCCTCGATGACGCTGTCGATGAAGGCGGTGGTGTGGTGCTCGACCAGATCCTTCATCTTCTCGACGGCAGCTGGCGAGGTGATGGGGTTGACGATCTTGCGGTACTTGCGGAACTCCGGGGGATCCAGCTCGATCGGGATGTGAAAGTGCATGGGCGTCTTGGGGATGACAACCGACAAGCCCTCGCCGCCGTACTCGTTACGCGCCGAGGAGAACGTGTCGTCGTCGCGGGAAGCGTCGAATACGGCGTCGTAATCGGACAGAACCCAGTAACCGCCATGTGCTTCGGACCAACCGCGCTTCTCGGCGTTACGTAGCTTTCGGTAGGAGCCGACGGGATCCGCGGAGTGCTCCTGCGAATTGTGGTCGAAGTGGATGACCGGGCAACGGCCGCTTTCCGTCATGTCTGTGTTTCCTCCTGCGAGCGAAATCTGGCGCAACCATTCGGGCCTTGTTCTGATAATGGTTATACTAGATTACGATGTTGTCAACATCACAACAGTGACCAGCTTATAGTTCAAGTCACTGGAATGGCTGTAAACAAAGAGCGCTTCGAAGGAGGAGTCGTGAACGTATCGGTCGACGAGTTCCAGTGCCAGGGGCACGGACTGTGCCAGATGACGTCGCCGCAGGTCTTTGCCCTGCGCGACGAGGATGGACATGCCTATGTGCTGCCCGAAGGACAGACGCCCGACCACGTCGGGGAGGCCAGGGCAGGCGCGGACAGTTGCCCGGAACGGGCCATCAGCGTCAGTTAGGCGCCTACGGCGCATGTGAACGGAAATACACAGCGGACTATGTATTTCCGCTCACATGCGCGAAGCGCCTACAGAGCCCGATCCCACTGAATGACAGAACTCATCACACCCGGGAACTTCCGCTCGGCGTAGCGAACGTACTCGTTGATGTGCTGAGCCATTCGGTCCTGCGACAGTTCCGGGTCCCGTACGAGCAGAGAGTCGTAGATCGATTGATGAGCTGTCAGGATCGCGGCGCGACGAGGCGCCGGGTAGTCGATGCCGATAATCGTGCCGTCCATGATGCCGAGCAGCGAGTCGACGAGATAACCGAACAGCGGGTTACCCGACGACCACGCGATGATGTCGTGGAACTGCTTGTTGGCCTCGAGGAAGATGTACTGGTCGTCGAGGGAATCGCGCATCGCTTCGATGGTGCCGTTGAGTTGAACGAGAGACTCGTCGGAGATCCGTTCGGCGGCCAACCTGCTGATCATCGGCTCCATCGCTACGCGCGCTTCCGCGATGGCCTTGAAAGGCGCGTTCTTGAGCTGCATGAGCAGGATGACAGTGCTGGCCAGATGCGAGGCGTCGGGGTCGAGCAGAACTGGTCCGCCTTTGGGGCCCGGCTTGAGCGCGATGACTCCTTGGAATTCGAGCAGGCGAAGCGCCTCACGGAGCGTTCCGCGACCGATCTGATACTTCTCGAGCATCGCCTTCTCGGGCGGAAGAAGGTTGCCCACCGTAAGGCCTTGCCGCAAGGTGTCACGGATGATCTGTTGAGCGATTACCATCGCCGCCTTGGGAGCGCGATTGGTCACGGTCATGAGTGTGTCCTCCCAGCTTCGCGCGGACGACAACGCTGCCCGCGGACGCCCCGTAAATCAAGGCGATTGATTATAACAATAAAGCCCGAGCTGGTCTTCGACCGCGAAACCGCAGTTCCCCGCTTTACAACTTCTTCAACCCCCACGCCGACGAACAGGAACGTTCATGCCTGACGTAATCATCGAAAGTACACCGGCCACGCTCTGGATCCGCCTCAACAGGCCCGAGCGGCGCAATGCATTCGACCCCGAGATGTCGGCCGCGATTGCCGACGCACTCGACGACGCCTCCGGCTATCGCTCGGTCGTCATCACCGGATCGGGAGGCAGCTTCTGCGCGGGCGGGTCATTGGCCAAGCTCAGCGAGCCGACGCCGAAGGAGATGCGCAGGCTGTACCGGGGCTCGTTGCGTCTGTTCGACTCCATCCGCAACTGCCCACGGCCGGTGATCGCCGCCGTCAACGGCGCCGCCGCAGGCGGTGGGAACGAGCTGATCGTTGCGTGCGACCTGGCTGTTGCTGCCCGCTCGGCAACCTTCGGCCAGACCGGCCCGCGCGTCGGAAGCTCCCCGGTCACTGGAGCCACGAACGTGATGGGCGTTCAGATCGGCGAGAAGCGCGCCAAGGAGATGGCGATGCTCTGCCGACGCTATTCCGCACAGCAGGCGTTGGATCTGGGTCTGATCAACGAGGTGGTCGACGACGACAAGCTGGAGGAGACGGTCCGGGGATGGTGCGACGAGATTTCTGCGTTGAGCCCCCGCTACCTCGAGATCACGAAAATCAGTTCCAACGTGTGGTGGAACGCAGCACGCGACTCGTTCTCGACGGGACTCGGCATGCTCAACCAGGCGGTAGGCAGCCCCGACATGATCGAGGGTGCGACGGCCTTCCTCCAGAAGAGGAAGGCCGTCTTCCCGGACCCGCAGTAAGGGCTACTTTTCGGACAGGAGGACTTCTTCGGTGCCGTTCCATTGCACGACCGCGCCTTTGACTCGCATGTCGTTGCCTTCGAAGGTGACGTCACCTTCGGCGCCGGTGAAGCCCTCGGCCACGACCTGCTGGAGACCGTTCTGGATGTCCTCGCGCGACGCGCCACCGGACTTCTCGATGGCGTGGGCGATCATCCACGCAGCGTCGTATCCCTCGGCTGCGTAATTGTTCGGGTTCTCGCCGTTGTACTTGGCGCGGTAGGCCGCGACGAACTCCTGCGTCGCAGGATCGGTGCCGTGGTAGGTGAAGTCGGTGGGCCAGGTCATGCCTGCGCCTGCCGGACCCGCGGGCGTGAGATTGCCTGCACCGGAACCGGTGTGGGTGACGAGGGTTCCGTCGTACCCGGCTTGACGCAACTGCGATACAGCCGTCGCGTTCTGGGCACCGTTCATCATGATCGCGATCCCGTCCGGGTTGTCGGCGAGGATCTTCGCGATAGGCGCGGTGAAATCCTGGGTGGTGTTCTGCACCGACGACGTGGATGCCACGGTGTACCCGAATTGGTCGGCCATCTCCGGGATGGTCGTTTGCGACAGCTGCGTCAAGGTCGGGTTGGCGCTGTTGTACAGAACGCCGAGGGTCTTCACGCCCTCTTGCTGAAGGTACTCACCGGCCTGGTCGTAATAGGTCGCCATGGGAGCGGTTGCACGGTAGGTGTATTCGCCGACGAGTGTGCCTTCGCTGCCGGACTGGGTGAACACGATGGGCACCTTGGCCGCTTGCGCAAGAGGCGCGACGGCGATGGACTGCGCGCTGGTGACTGTGCCGAGGATCGCGGCGACTTCGGGGTTGACGGTCGCTTCAGTGACCTGGCTCGCGGCGGTCTGCGCCTCGCCTGCGGTGTCGCGGCTCTCCAACTTCACCGTCGACTCGCCCAGGTACTTCTCGCCGTTGATCTCATCGATCGCCAGCTCGATTCCCTTGAGTTGGTTGGATCCGGCATAGGACAACGTTCCGGTCTTGTCCGTGACGGAGAAGAGCGTGATTTCCGACGGCATTTTTCCCGAGGCGGTGCTTCCTCCTCCGCTTCCGCCGCTACATCCGGCGATGCCGAGTACCGCGGCGGCAGCCAACGCCGGGACAGCAAACCTTTTCATCGTTGCACTCATTTCCTGGTAATCATGCGCATATACTGATGCAGTTCATGATGGGCCGCCCCTGGCGTCCTGTCCAGGAAATACCGGAATCGGAAGAAGATCCGCGAGATGCCCACCTCCGACGTCGAAACACGCCTCGAGCGAATCGAATCACGCACTGCCATCGGCGAACTCCCTATTCTCTACTGCCTCGCCATGGACGAACGGAACACCACGGGGATCAGAGCCCTGTTCACCGCCGATGCGACCATGCGGTCCGCCGACGGCGTGTTCTCGGCGTCGGGCATCGACGCCATCGTCGACGTCTTTCAGGGCAGATTCGACGCGCTCGGACCGACGAACCACGTCACGCACGGTCACGTCATCCGGTTCGACGGCAGTGACCCCGACCGCGCCATCGGGATAGCCGTCGGGCATGCGGAGTTGGTGCGCAACGGCGTCCCGATGGTGACGGCACTGCGATATCGAGACGTCTATCGACGCGTCGACGGCACCTGGAGGATCCAGGATCGATTGATGTCCTACATGTACTACCTACCCACGAGTGAGTACGCAGCCGGCCTCGGTGACCCGAACAGCATGCGAGCCTACGGAGATCGGCGACCTGCGGACTGGCCCGAGTCACTGCACGCGGGTGATGCTTCCTGGCTGGAGCAGTTCTGGTCCTAGCGGTTCGGCCGATACTTCCCACCGGCCGTGACCGAGTAGTGCAACTACAGAGCACAGCACCACGAAAACCACTCCTGCCGTTGCCATCCCCGCCGCGCTCCCCCATGCGGTCGACACTGCACCGGTGACCAGCGCGAGCACGGCAGTCAGCCCGTAACTGAACGAGGCGAATCGTGAGGCGATACGCCCCTGCTCGACGGCAGATGCGCCGCGCGTCAGGATCCGGAGCCCGCATGCGTAGGCGAACCCTTGCCCGAGCCCCCAGCACACGCAACCGGCCAGAACGAGCATCAAGTTCGACGCGAGAACCCCCGCCGCGCACAGGATGGCTCCGGCAGCGATGAGAATCAACGACTGGATCGGCCGCAGCGCCGTCCGCAGAGCGGTGAAGACGAAGGGCGAGAGCCACGCGATCGACAGAAGCACCACCGGCGCGAGGGCGCCGACGATCAGCGACGAGCTACCGGTCTGCTCACGGACAGCCGTCGGGAGAATCCCGACGGCGATTCCGCCGATGGCCCACCCCGCGAGTCCGATACCGTAACCCGCGGCGCGAGCACGGGCGTCGCGCTCGGTGGTGCTCACTTCAGCGCCGACAACCACCGGTTCGACCAGCGCAGCGCGCAGGATTTCCCGTGAGCGGTAGAGAGCGATCACGAGAACCGCCACGACGGTCACGAGCAAGCCCATGTGAATCAGGTACACAGTAGTGGTCGGTCCCGGAAGGTACTCGGCTACGACGGCTCCGAGGATGAGGCCGACGAACGACCCGAAAATGGCGCCCGAAGCTGCGATGGTCCGCCCCTTTTCGCCGCGCGCCGCCACGGCGATGGTCGCAGCCGCACCCGTGGCCACCCCGACACATGTGCCGGTCAGATACCTGCCGACGAAGAGTGCGACGACGGAATCGCCGCCCATCATCAGTGCGACATCGGCGACGATCCCGCCGGCCACGGACCCCGGCAACAGCAGCCACGCATAGCGAGTGAGATGCGTGCGTGCCATCACGGTGAACGTCACGACCAATGCCACGAGATAGGTTGCGAACAGCGCAGACACCGTGAACGTCGAGAGTGCCATCCGGTCTGCATACATCGGAAGCAGCGGCCCGGGCACGTTCGATCCGACGACGAGTGCGGCAAACGTTGCTGCGGTGGCGGCGCCCAACATTCGACGCCGACGGGCGACAACCCGAACAGCGGACTCGGTGTGCGCCGTCACGGACGTTCGAGGGCGGAAAGCGCGTCGCGCAGAGTGTCGGGAATCGGGGCTTTGAGCCCGTCGGGCCCTCGCACGGCGTACTTGATCTTGCCGTAGGCAACGCGCTCGCCGGCGCGCGTGAACGGGAACCCGACGATGTAGGAGGTGGTCCCGAGGTGATCGAGTTCCATGCCGCAATCGATCTCGTCGAACACGCGGCATGACGTGAGATAGGTGCACTCGGAACCGAATCCGACGGTACCGACCCCGATGGCGTCCATCATCGTGTGACTGTCCAAACCGTAGGAATGCAGCCACACGCTGTAGGTGCGTTCCATCCAGGGATAGTTCATCGCGAAGTACGAGATACCGATGGCATCGCAGTCTCCGTAGGCAAGCGTGAAGGTCTGGCTAGTCGGATGGTCGACCATCTGCGGCACCTCTTTCTGTACTCACTTTCTAACATCCCACCCTTTACACTAATCATTATCATGGTTATGGTGACAGGAGTCACATATACGGGTGCGCATCAATCCAACGTCTCACGTGGACAGCACCGTTCGGTCGCGTCGAAGGAGCATGAAGTGAAAACCATCGGAGCCTTGATCTGGGAACCCGGCACGCGCTCGGGCTGGAGTGTCGAAGAAATCGAGATCGATCCACCCAAGAGCCGTGAAGTGCGCATCAAGCTCGCGGCGTCGGGAATCTGCCACAGCGACGACCACGTCGACACCGGCGACATCCCGCTCGACTGGGCACCCATCATCGGTGGTCACGAGGGTGCAGGCGTCATCGAGGAGCTCGGTCCCGACGTCACCGGCTTCGAGGTCGGCGACCACGTCGTGCTGTCGTTCCTTCCCTCGTGTGGGCATTGTCAGATGTGCACCATCGGCCGCTCGAACATGTGCGAGATGGGCGCAGGCGTGCTCGCTGGTTTCGCACCCGACGGCACCCATCGCGTACATGCTCGTGGCCAGGGCGTCGGCCCCTTCTCGTTCCTCGGAACCTTCTCGCCGTACGTCGTCGCCAACATCGACTCCTGCGTGAAGATCGGCAAGGACATTCCCCTCGACAAGGCCGCCCTCATCGGTTGCGGTGTGCCGACCGGCTGGGGATCCTCCGTGTATGCGGCCGAGGTCGCCCTGGGTGAAACCGTCGTCGTCATCGGTACCGGCGGCGTCGGCATGAACGCAGTCCAGGGCGCCCGCCACAAGGGCGCGAAGAACATCGTCGCCGTCGATCCCGTCGAGTACAAGCGCGATCAGGCGAAGCTCTTCGGCGCAACGCATACCGTCGAAAACCTCGATCAGGCCAAGGAACTCGTCGATACGCTCTCCAACGGCCAGGGTGCAGACAAGGTGCTCATCACTGTCGACATCGCCTACGGTCACCTCCTCAACCCAGCACAGGAAATGACGCGACGCGGCGGCACCCTAGTGCTCACCTCTGCGGCCCCGGTCACCCAGCGCGACGTGCCATTCGATTTGTTCACCTTCGCGATGTCCGGAAAGCGCCTGCAAGGCACGTTGTACGGAACCACGACGGCCCGCCGCGACATCCCGTTGATCGCCGACATGTACCGCCGCGGCGAATTCATGCTCGACGAGCTGGTCACCAAGACCTACAAGCTCGAACAGATCAACGAGGCCATCCAGGACATGCGCGACGGCAAGAACATCCGCGGCGTCATCATGTACGACGAGTAGGAGGCTCGAATGAGTGTCAGTGAGATCATTTCCGCAACACATACCTACGCGTTGGGATTGGACAAGTTCGATCCCAAACTGGCTCTGAGTGCGTTCGCCGTCGACGCCGTGTGGGATGCGACGCCGGTGGGCCTGGCGAAGTACGAGGGTCACGAGGCGATCCTCGACTTCTTCGAGCGTGATGCCGAGCAGGTGAAGGATCAGTTCCACATCATCACCAATCACATCGTGCACTTCGATTCCGACACCACCGCGCACGGCACCAATTACGTGTTCTCCGAGGGCCACACCAACGGTGGCGCGGCGTTCAAAGCCATTGCGCTGAACGAAGACACGTACGTCCGCACCGACGACGGGTGGAAAATCGCTTCCCGCGTCATCTCGCCTCTCACCCCGCCCCAGATGGAGGGGTTCGAGGCCTGACAGCTTCTCGATCAGCGGCGTGTGTGCGTGAGCTACGTGCACACGCCGCTGACGGGCGTGGGAAGGAGACTCATGGACCGACTCGACGTACTGATCGCCAAGGACGCGATCCGCGACCTGGCAGGCGCCTACTCGATGGCGGTGGACGACCACGACATCGACGCGGTCCTCGGGATGTACACGCCCGAAGCCACGTTCGCGGTGGCCGGCAGTACTCTGCGTGGCCAAGACGAGCTCCGAGAGTTCTACGTCGGCAGCATGGATCGCTACACCACCATGCTGCACACCCCGGAGATCCACCTGATCACCGTCGAAAGCGCAACCACCGCAACGGGCCGGATGACCGGGCATGCCGAACTCGCCGTCCGAGACACGCTGATGCTAACGGCGTTTCGCTACTCGGACCTGTACGCCTTCGACGGTGAGTGGCGGTTCCAGCACCGCGAGGTCACCTTCATGTACGCGGTACCGTTCGAAGCCATGAGCGCAAGCTTCCGCACGGGCAAGCGGATCAGGTGGCCGCAGACTCGATATGCCGAAGCGGATTATCCCGAGTCCGCGCCCACCTGGAGCACCTACCGCGCCTGATCAAGCGCTGATCCGACCACCACGTCCGTCACCGGGCATCTTCGTCGAATCATGGCTGACGGCGATGCGAACCGGCTCGACTTCGAGAACGACGCGTTCCGGGCTGTCCAGTAGTCGCGCGAAGGCGTCGGGATCCCCTGGTGCGAGATGCCGCGAAAACTCCGGATAGAACCACGTTTTCACCGAGGTCTCGTCGTGCACAGTGGCCTTACCTCTAATCGAGACCATCCGGCGGCCCGGCAACGACGTGCCGGCATTGGAGATCACCAAGCTCACGCGGGGATCGCGCACCGCGGCGCGAACGTGCGCCCGGCCGGCGGCCGCCGTCAACCAGAACCTGTCTCTCGTGAACAGGTAACTCATGACGACGCCCGCGGGCCAGCCTGCTTCGGTGGTGAACGCGAAGGTGCACTCGGTCTGGGTCGCGATCAACTCCGAGCGCCCTTCCATCGATGCGCGCACCGACGAGAGGTTCTCGTTGTCGTCGATTCCCACCCGGCTCACGAGTCGGAGGATCCGTACGGCACGAACGCTGCGGTCGCAGTCGGCAGAGCCATGACTCGGTCGACGAAGATTCTCTTGTGCTTGATCTTGAGATCACCGTCGACCTCTACCAATGAGTCGGAGTAGCGACCGAAGATCCGGGAAGTGCCGCCGGGGTTGAACAATGTCGCCTCGAAGTAGGCATCGATGCGAACACCGTCGCCCTCGGGCGTCACCAGTGTGTTGGTGACAACGTGACGCGACACCTCGGTCTCGGACGCCGCGAACGCACGGTAGATGTCGAGAAAGTTCTCTATCCCGTGCTTCTCCTGGGTCGTCTGTGTGACGGCTATGTCCTCGAGCGCGAGATCACGCAACCTGTCGAGATCACCGGAGTCGGCTGCCCAGGCATAAGCCGTCAACGTCGTCTGCGCGCGGTAGGCGAGGTCCTGGTCGACGAGAGTTGTTGTCATGATGGTCCTTTCACTTGACGTACGCGCCCGCATCCACGGGCAGGGTGACACCGGTGACGTATCTGCCTTCGTCACTGGAGAGATAGAGCACGGCGTTGCTGATGTCGACAGGGTCGATCCACGGCACCGGCAACGTGTTGAGGGACATGAACCCAGCCATGGCCTTGTCCTGGGTCGGCTCCGGATCTCCCGGAGCGAACATCGAGTAGGTCCCCGGGTTCTGGATCATGATGGTGTCGACGTTGGTCGGATGCACGGTGTTGACGCGGATCTTGTACTGACCGAGCTCGTTGGCCATTGTCCGCATCAGCCCGACGATGCCGTGCTTTGCGGCAACGTAATGGGCAACGTGCTGAATGCCTTTGAGCCCACCGATCGAACTGGTGAACACGATGGACCCACCGTTGCCCGCCTTGATCAGAGAAGGAATGGCGACCTTTGCCGTGTGGAAGACGCCGGTGAGATTGACGTCGATCATGTCCCTCCACTGTTCGGACGTCAGTTCCCACGAGAGCCCGTAGGTAGCGATACCTGCATTGGCGACGACGATGTCGACGCGGCCCAAGTCAGCGACACCCTCGTCGAACACTGCCTGCAGCTGATCGAGGTCACGGACGTCGGCTCGCCGGGCAAAGATGCGGCGATCGAGGGCCTCGACCTGCTTGACCGTCTCGGCCAGTTCTTCCTCGGTGGCAAGCGGGTAGAACGGGGTGACCGTATCGATGTTCTCGCAGATGTCGACGGCGATGATGTCGGCGCCTTCCTGCGCCAATCTGACTGCATGCGAGCGACCTTGGCCGCGTGCCGCGCCGGTGATGAATGCTACTTTGCCTTCGAGTCTTCCGGTCATGCAAAGTCCTTCGGTAGTAGTACGGTGCCGGTTCCCGCGAGGACCTCGGTCCCTCCGACGACGGACAGAGACAGCGAACAGTCGACTTCGAGACCGTCGTTGCGTTCGCGGACAGAAATGACGATTCCGGACGCCTCCAGCCGGTCGCCTTCGAACACATTGCCCAGAAACCGGAATCGATAGTGGATGATCCGATCGGAGCCCCCCGCCCACTGGCCGAGCATCGACAGCACGTACGCCATGTTGCTCGGACCTTGATTGACGGTCTTGTCACCCATGCCGAGTTGGGCGACGGCTCCGCGATCGAAATGAATCGGGTTGGGGTCGCGCATCAGCGCCGACAGGAGCTTCATCTTCTCCGGGTCGACTCTCTCCACGATCCGACTCGGAAGCGACTGGCCCTCCTCGATACTCATACATTCTCCACTCGACGCGGGAAGACGATGGAGTTGGTCGTCGACGCGACGAGCTCGGCCTGTGCGTCGAGCACATCCAAGCGGTAACCGACGATGTCGAACACTCCTGTCTTCTTACCTGTCTTGCGGGCAGCCGACACGATCTCTCCACGGACCGTGTAGGTCTCCCCCGTCTGCAGTGGGGTGTGGACGCTTGTATTCGTTTCGCCGAACATCGGACCGTCTGCTTCGGTTGCGGCGAAGATGTCGAACAATTCGTTCCACGTCCACCCCATCGATCCGGTGGCTACGAGAAACACGAACGTAGGATGCGAGGCTCCGTCGTCCGCTGAGCACTCCATGGCGTCGAGGACCAGGGTGACCCACCATTTCTCCAGCGTCCTGGTGCCGCCGGGCATTCGGGTTCCGACGAGAGCTGCCAGTTCGTCCTCGGTCATACGCTGCGACCCGTCGCCTCCCAGTAGGGCGCCCGCAAGTCACGCTTCATGATCTTGCCGGTGGGCGCCTTGGGCAGCGCGGCGACGAAGTCCACCGACCGCGGCTTCTGGTACGACGCCAGGTTCTTCTTGGCCACGTCGATGATGTCCTGTTCGGTGGCCGTCGTTCCTGGTTTGAGTACGACGACAGCTTTGACAGCCTCGCCCCACTCGTCGTCGGGGATGCCGATGACAGCGCATTCGAGCACGGACGGGTGCGCTCCGATGGCTTCTTCGACCTGCACGCTGAAGATGTTCTCTCCACCGGAGATGATCATGTCCTTGGCTCGGTCCACGATGTAGATGTAGCGATCCTCGTCCCAGGTCGCGATGTCACCGGTCCACATCCAACCGTCACGCAGCGTGTCCTTGGTCAATTCCGGACGGTTCAGGTAGCCGATCATGTTCGACTCCGACCGGACGACGATCTCACCGGGGGTCTTGCCGTCACGCGGGACGTCCTCTCCGAAAGCGTCGACGATCCGAATGGTGGTGACGAACCCTTCTCGGCCGCAGGACTTCAGACGGTGCACGTCGTGACCCTTGACCGCGGCGAGGTGGTCTTCCTGCGACAGGAAGGACATCGTCGTACCCTCGGTCTGCCCGTATCCCTGAATCAGGGTGCACGGGAAGGATTCGAGCGCCGCACGCACGATAGTCGACGGCATCGGACCGCCGCCGTATTGGATGTTGCGGAGGCTGCTCAGGTCGTAGGACGCGAAGTTCGGGACTGCCATCATCCAGTTGAGCATCGTGGTGATGCCGAGGAAAGCGGATACCTTCTCGGCCTCGATGATCTCGAGTGCTTGCTGCGCTTCGAAGTTGACCAGCACCACCGGACAACCGTGCTTCATGTAGTTCATCGAGAGAACGACAGGAATGTGGTACATCTGGCCGGTGAGCATGTAGACGTCGGTGGGTACGACCCGTTCTGCCACAGTCTGATTGAGCATCCCGTTCGCCGCGCTGGTGTGGGTATGGATGGCACCTTTGGATTCGCCGGTGGTTCCGCCCGTGTAGAGGATGAAGAACGGATCGTCACCTCCGACCGACGGTGTCCAGATTGGTTCGGCCGCGCTCGAGCGTGCAAGTAGTTCGTCGTAGGAACCATCCGAATCTGTGCCGAACTCGAGCCAGTTTTCGACGTTCACCGAGCGTTGCAGCTCGAGCTTGGTCTCGGACCATTCCGCGGCGGTGATGATCACCTTCGGCGCAGCGTCGGCGATCAGTCCGATGAGCTGCTTGACCCCGAGGCGCCAATTGAGTGGCTGCAGAACCAATCCCGCACGTCCAGCAGCGAAGTACAGCTCCTGGAACTCGACACTGTTTCGGGTCAGGACCGCGACGCGATCGCCCTTCTCCAGGCCGAGCCCGCGCAGTCCGTTGGCAAGCCGTCGGACACGTTCGTCGAGCTCGGAGAAGGTGATGCGGCGATCGTTCGGGACGTCGAACACGGCCTGACGGTTCGGCGTCAGCGCGGCCCACTTGGCGGGGATCAGTCCCTGATTCAGCATGTCAGCGCCCTCAGTACGGGAGGTCGAGTGCGATGTGACGCTTGGAGATCAACCAAGTGCCGTCGACCTCGGTGAACTCGTCCTCGTACTTGCCGCTGGACAGAACCGTCAGTTTTCCTTCGGCAACCGAGATGATCACGAGATAAGCAACGACTTTCGCATGGGTGGCGTCGACGTCGTCGATCAAGATGTTCGTCGTCAGATGGCGGCGCTGATCCGACTGCGAATGGGCAGAGCCGTTCATGAGTTCCATGATCGCGTCGAGTCCGTCGAACGGCCCGATGAGGTCGCCGTCGGCGATCTTCATCGTCAGAACGGCGTCCTTAGTGAACGATGCTTCGATCATCTCGGGATGATGATCGTCGTAACCGAGCGCATAGCGACTGAGAGTGTTCTCGATACCTGAACGGGACGACATGGCGGGCTCCTCGAGATGGTCGTGACGGTGGTCACATCAAGGCCAATCATAATCATCAATCATGTTGCGTCAAGGGCGATTTGGTGACATGCATAAGATCGTGGACATGCCTGTGCCCGCCCGAGTACGGAGCATTCTCGGACGGGCATGCCGGGCTGGTACTACAGCAAATCGCCCTTGATCAGTTGTTTGGCAAGCGAATCCAGAATCACTTCGGTGGAGCCCTCGTAGATTCGCATCGGGCGAGCTTCGCGATACAAGCGTTCGATGACGCTGCCACGGGTGATTCCGTAGCGGCCCATGACCTGAACAGCGCGATCGACCACTCGGCCGGCCACCTCGGTAGCAGCAACCTTCGCCATCGACGACAGGTGCAGATTCGCCCTGGCGTCGCGCGCCGACGCCGCTGCGGCTCGGTACGTCAGCGAGCGTGCCATTTCGATATCGGTCCAGCACGTCGCCAGATGCTCGGGCACCGAGCCGAGCCTCGACAGACTGACGCCGAACTGTTCACGGCTGTTTGCATGGCGGACAGCCTCTTTCAGCGCCGCCTCCGCCAGGCCGACTGCTGCGCCCGCGACCGACACACGGAACGTGGCGAGCGTAGCGAGCACGAGCGAGAAGCCCTTCCCTGGCTCACCGATGCGGTGATCGAGGGGTACCCGAACGTCGTTCAGGATCACGTCCGACAGGACGTGCGGTGCGATGATCTGATGCGGGCGCTCGGTGGTGACACCCGCTGCATCGGCCGGAATCAGCACCAACGAGTACCCGTCGCCCTCGCGACCGAGAATGCTGTAGAAGTCCGCGTCACCGCCGTTGGTGATGAAGGACTTGTGCCCGTTGACCACGAGCTGGCCGTCTACTTCCTCGATCGACGTCGTCAGGGCCTTGAGGTCCGATCCCACGTGCGGCTCGGTGAGTCCGAGCGCGGCGATGGCATCGAGGTTTGCCACCCGGGGCAGCCAGTACTCCTGCATCGCGGGCGTGCCACCGACCGACAGTCCGTAGCTGCCGATGCCCTGCATCGCGAAGAGCGAGTCGAGGTGTGCACATTCGGCCGCAAGGCGCTCGCGTACGACGGTGACCGCAAGCGAATCGACCGTGTCGAACCGGCCTCCGAACTGCTTCGGGACCGTCACGCCGGCCAAACCGGTGGCCTGCAGACGCTTGCGTACGTCCACGTCGATGCTGTCCGACTCGTCGGCCCGATCGGCGATATCGCGGACAGATTCCGCAAGCGCCCGCGCTTCTACCTGCAGTTCGACATACTTACTTGGGAGTTCGAACAGTCCCGCTGATTCAGACACCATGCCTCCATTCGTCAATCTATGATTACCATACTAAGGAATTGCCTACAGCGGTCCGGATCCAGGAGAAAAAACGATGCCCCAGTTCGACGCCCCCTCCCAGTTCGATCTCAGCGGCCGCGTCGCCCTGATCACCGGAGGCAGCCGAGGTCTCGGCAAAGCGATGGCCTTCGGGCTGGCCCAGGCAGGTGCGGACGTGATCATCGCCAGTCGCGATTTCGAATCGTGCCAGGTGACAGCCAAGGAGATCGAAGACGCGACCGGGCGTCGGGCATTCCCTATCGCCGCTCACGTCGGGAAGTGGGACGCGCTCGACGAGCTGGTCGACAAGTCCTACGAGCACTTCGGCAAGGTAGACGTGCTGGTCAACAACGCGGGCATGTCGCCGCTGTACGACTCGGTCGACTCGATCTCCGAGACGTTGTTCGACAAGGTCCTGGGGGTGAATCTGAAGGGTCCGTTCCGCCTCGCGGCCCTGATCGGAACCAGAATGGCCCAAGGTGACGGCGGCTCGATCATCAATATCTCGAGTGCGGCGTCGACCAAGCCGCGGCCGGATGTGCTGCCGTACGCCGCCGCGAAGGCAGGCCTGAACGCCATCACCATCGGACTGGCCAAGACTTTCGGTCCCACCGTGCGCACCAACGCGATCATGGCGGGAACCTTCCTCACCGACGTCTCCAACGCCTGGGACATGGAGGCATTCGCCAAGCGTGCCGACACCTTCGCTGCCGAACGCGGAGGCGACCCCAACGAAATCGTCGGCGCCGCCCTGTATCTCGCCAGTGATGCGTCGAGCTACACCACGGGGTCCATCATCACCGTGGACGGCGGAATGTAGGGCGGCTCCGCCGCCAGTGCGTTCGAAGCGGCTCCGCCGCCAGTGGCACGGTTATGTACCCGGGAAGGTACATAACCGTGCCACTGGTGCGGAGCACCGTCTACGACCGAAGACCTCGCCAGGCCATGGTGCCGCCGTCGACAGGGACGTTGGTGCCGGTCATGAACGACGCTGCATCCGAGGCAAGGAAGCACGCAACCCGGGCCACCTCGACGGGATCGCCGAGCCGCGGGATCAAGTGCGCCCCACTCATGAAGCGTTCCTGCACCACCGGGTCTTCGGCTGCATCGATGTGTTTCTGCGCCATGGTCGTTCGGAAACTTCCCGGCGAGAAACTATTGCACCGAACCTCGTTCGCCAGTGAGATCGCCGTCGTACGGGTCAGCTGGATCACCGCGGCTTTGCTGACGGAGTACGCCGGGGTCTTGTACCCCATCATCCCGGACACCGAGGCGGCGTTGACGATAGACGGCCCGCGATCGGACGCACGCAGATGCGGTGCAGCGTATTTCGTCGCCAGCCACATCGACTTGACGTTGATGTTCATGACCGCATCCCAGACGTCCTCGGGGAGGTCGACGATGTTGGCCTGCTCCCCCGGCACGAAACCGGTATCGATGACGCCCACGTTGTTGACGAGCGTGTCCAGCCCACCTGCTGCGCTGACGGCATCGTCGATCATCTGCCGGACCTGTGCACCGTCGGACACATCCACCCGCAGCGCGACGCTCTTGGCCCCTGCCGCCGCGATAAGGGCCTCGGTCTCGGCCAGCAACTCCGCTGAGATGTCGGCGACGACAACCGTTTCCGCTCCCTGAGCAGCTGCCTCGACGGCAATGGCCCGGCCGATTCCCGAGCCTCCGCCCGTCACCAATACGCGCTTGTCCTGCATGGTTCAGCCTTCTTTCACGAGTGGTGGATAACCGGGCACCGGCTCCGCCACGATGTCCATCGGCGGAGTTTCGTCGCGCGTGTGCTTCCACAGCGCGTAGGTGGCCAGAGCGCCGACCACCATCGGGATTGCGGCGAAGTAGTACAGCGTCTGCGGAGCGAACACTGCCAACGCGTAGCCGACGGCGATGGGCGCCGAGATGGAGAACAACCGGCCGATACCCAGCATCCACCCGATGGCGGTCGAGCGGGCCCGAACGGGGTACAGCGGAGGGACGACGGCAGCAGCCGCGGTGATCGCGATGTAGGTGAACAGTCCAACCGCGACGGTGAGCGCAATGGCAATTCCTGGGTGCCCGAAGAACGCTGCGAACGCAAGAATCGAGACCGAGGCGATCGCCATTGCCGTCCACAGCAACCGACCCGCCGAGATCTTCAAAGTCCACACACCGAACACCAGTGCTCCGACGAGTCCGCCGAGGGAGAGGATCAGTCCGGCGGTGGTTCCGAGTTCTGCACTGCCACTGGACTCCTTCACCAGCTGCGGCGTCCAGGTGTTCGCGAAGTAGAACGCCGACATCAAGCACGAGTACATCAGCCACGTCAGCAGCGTTCGGTAGTACATACCGTTCGCGAACAATCCGCGAACGGAGGTGTTGTCCTCGACGGCGGGCGCCAGCGCGGGTCGGGCATTCGGGTCGATGGCGGGGTTGTTCAGTTTGGCGATGAAGCTGCGAATCTGCGCGTCGGCTTCCGGCGTGTTCTTGCTGATCAGGAAGTCGACCGACTCTGGAATCATGGCGAGTGTGACTGCAACTGCGGCTGCAGTGATGACGGCGCCGAAGATGAACATGACCTGCCACGCGCCGTCGAAGGCAGCTACGAGCAGCGCGCCGATACCGCCCCCGACGAGGCTACCGAGAGGGAAGCCGATCGAGTACACACCCATGATCGTGTTTCGACGCTTCTCCGAGGACAACTCCTGGACGAGCACGATGAGGCTGGCGGCCATGCCGCCGATACCGATGCCGGTGAGGAAGCGGGCTGCGATGAGGGCCTCCACGTTGGGCGACATCGCCGACGCGGCCAGGCCGATCAGGTTGAGGACGAGGCCCCACAGGATGAGGCGTCGACGCCCGATCCTGTCGGCAAGGGGTGCAAGGAATATCGATCCCGCCGCCATGCCGGCCAGGCCCGCGCTGAGCAGGTAGCCCTTCTCGGCGGTGCTGTCGAAGAATCCGTCGGGTAGGTGTGGGAGCACGAATCCCATCACGAACACATCGAATCCGTCGATGGTGATGACCAGCAGACAGGCGGCCAGCACTTTGTACTGATAGCGGGAGATCGGCGATGTCTTGATCGCGGTCGAAACGTCCATCGTTGGTTCCATTCCGAAAGGTAAGGGGTTCAGTCGAGTACGAAGACGGGCACGTATTCGTGCTCGTCGGCTTCACCGGATTTGTGGAATTCGGCGTGGACGGACGCACCGGTCAGAGGTTCTGTGCCGTCTGTGACCAGTCGGGTCCACCACCATGGGCCTTCGTCGAGTTCGACGACGGCAAGAATGTGTTGCGGGACCACATCGCGATCGGCATTGCGGCCGTACACGGTGGTCCACGAAATGATTCGGCCGCGGCCGCCGGCAGGTGTCCAGCGGTAGTCGGCGTCGTTCGCTACTGCGGTCTGTGGAGCGAGAAGTTCGCCGGTGCGGATGTTCTCGCGCAACAGGAACTCGCCACGCGCAGTACCGTCGAAGAACTCGGCAGTCTGTGCGTCGCGGCGGACGGGTACGAGGGGAATGGACAGGATCGCGGTCATCGGCCGGCTCCCAACAAGAGGGTGGAATGGTGGTCGAGGACGCCGCCGTTGCCGGAGACGAGGGCCGTGTGGTGTTTCTCGACCTGACGCTCCCCTGCCTGACCGCGAAGCTGGATGACCGCTTCGGACAACGGCGTCATTCCCCACATGTAGTACGACGACAGCTGACCGCCTCCGGTGTTGACCTTCAGTGAACCCGCGGGCCCGAGAAGACCTGGCGTCGAGACGAATTCGCCACCCGCTCCTTTCTCACAGAATCCGTAGTCCTCGAGTGAGATCATCAGCGTGTAGGTGTAGCAGTCGTAGAGTTCGACGAGATCGATGTCGGACGGCGCGAGCCCGGCAGCAGCGAACGCCTTCGGTCCCGATTGCGCTGCACCGCTGACTAGTCCGAAGTCCTCGCTGCGCCGCATGTAGTGGCCGGGATGCGACTGAGCCGACGCGAGGATGTCCACGGGCGGTTGTGCCAGATCTCTGGCACGTTCGGCGCTCGTCACGATGACGGCCACCCCTCCGTTGGATACCAGGCAGCAGTCGAGGAGGTGGAAGGGTGAGCTGATCATCCGCGAATCCTGATGATCGGCGAGGGTGATCGGATCACGCATCTGTGCAAGCGGATTCAAAGCAGCCCAGGCTCGCTGTGCGACCGCAACGGCACCGAGCTGCTCGGAGGTGGTGCCATAGGTCTGCATGTGTCGGTTGGCCGCGAGTGCGTAGAGCGAGTTGGCACTGTTGACGCCCGTCGATCCGAGGATTCCCTCCCAACCGACCCCGCCCGAGTTGGCCTGCGCGTACGACGCGCCCGTCGCGACGCGCTCCTTCAACGGCGCGTCCGCGAATACACACGCCACCGCGGTGGCCTGCCCGGATTCGATGGCCAGTGCTGCGAACTGAACCATCGCGCCTGCCGTCGAGCCGTAGGACTGCATTACCGACAGCAGCGAGAGGTCTTCGAGACCGAGTTCCTGTGCCAGCGGCAAACCGAGTTCCCCGGTGACTCCCCCGCTGATGAGAAGACCGTCGATCTCGCTCAGCTCGAGGTGCGCATCGGCCGCTGCCCGGCGGACCGCGTCGGCGCCGAAGTTCGTTGCGGTCTTACCGTAGATCCGGCCCATCTCGGTCACACCGAGGCCGGCGATCGAGGCTTTCATACAAGCGCTTTCTGAAGAGGCAGCTCGATTTCCATCGTTCCGGGTCCAACGGTGACGACGCCTTCGTTACGGCTGACCAGTTCGACCGTCACGACGCCTTTGTCGCCTCGAATCTCCTTGCCGACGACGGTGCCGTGCACGGTCGTGGTGGTCCCGACGAGATTGAACTTCTTCATTGCGAAGCCCTTCACCGATCCGATGACACCGGTCGGTCCTGCCCAGTCTCGAACTGCCCTCTCCCACATGCCCATCAGGAACAGCACGTTGGCGTAGGCCTCGGGCGCGCCGGAACCCTTGGCGTACTCGGAGTTGTGGTGGATGGAGTTGAAGTCGCGGTTCGATCCTGCGGCCATCACGAGTCGGTACATCGACAGCGGGTATTCGGGCACCGGGAGCTGTTCGCCTTCGGTGACGTCTTCGAAAAATCTCATGATTCGGAGTCCTCGGTTACGGGGTTGTAGGCGTAGACGACGTTGCGTACACGCGCAACGACGTCGCCGCGGTCGCTGACGATGTCGTTCTCCCAGGACAGGAACGCGCCTCGGCCCAGCGATGTTTGCTTGGGACTGCACGAGATCAGCCGTCGTCCTCGGTTTCCCAGCCGCTCGCCGAGTAGGACGGGCCTGACGAAGTCGAGTTCCATGCTGGCCGTGAGGAACCCGCTCGTATCGGGTCCGGGGTATGGGTCCTCGTTGTTGATCGGGCTTCGCGTCGGCTGCGCGTCGCGATCGGCACTGCCGTACAGCGTCTCTTCACCGGGGTTACGCATCGCTGCGATCGCCCAGGACAGCAGACCGGTCGACGGCGCGATCACGCCGTCGAATCCAGCTGCGCGGGCCGCATGCTCGTCGTAGTGGATCGCGCTGTCCAACTCGAGCGGTTCGAGATACCTGCGGACGGTTCCCGATTCGACAGGATCACCGCCCCAGCGGATGCTGCCGTCGGAGAAGTCCTCGCCTACCCGGCCCAGAAGAACGTCCCACTCCGCCACCCAGGACGGCCTGACGTCCGTCAGTTCTGCGGTCATGCCAGCGCACCTTCACTTTCCAATGTCTCGATCTGCTCGGCGGTGAGGCCGAGGATGTCGCTGAGTACGTATGTGTTGTCCTGACCGCACACCGGGGCCGCTCGGTCGACGGACAACGGCGTGTCGCTGAGCTGGTACCTCGGGGCCTCGACGGTCACGCGTCCATGCAACGGATGGTCGAGTTCGACGAGGTGGCCGCGGTGTCGGAGCTGCGTGTCCTCGCTGAAGGACCGGCTGTCGGCCGAGACGTGTGCGGCAATACCGACGCGTTGCAGGAGATCTTCGAGGTCCTGCGAGCGATGCCGCACGGTCCATCCAGCCACAAGATCATCGAGTTCCTCGCTTCGCCTCAGACGGACATCGAGCGTGCGGAAATCGGTTGAGGCGTCGGGAAGATTCATGACCGTGGCGAGCATCCGCCACTGGTCGTCGTCGCCGACGGTGATGGCCACGAACCGTCCGTCGACGCAGGGGTAGACGCCGTTGGGAGCGAACGCTGCGTCGCTGTTGCCACGCCGCGCGACGACCGTTCCCTCGGCCGAATACTGGGCCAGATACGGCGATTGCAGGTAGGCACCGCACTCGACCTGCGAGATGTCGATGTACGCACCGACGCCGCTCTGCTCACGCTCGAGCAGGGCAGCGAGCAACGCCGCCAGACCGAACCGCGGAGCCACGTAGTCGGTGTACGGGCCGAACGGTCCGAGCGGAAGCCGATCCTCCCATCCCACCGCAGATTGGAATCCCGACAGCGCGGCACCGACATTTCCGTAACCGGCGAGGCCGCTGTAGGGCCCGTCCTGTCCGTTGATGGAACTGCTCACCATGATCAGGCCCGGATTCGTCGCGCTCAGGCTCTCGTAGTCGAGCCCCCACTTCTTCATTCGCCCGGGTGCGTACGACTCGAGGACGATGTCGGCCCAGTCGGCAAGAGATCTGGCGACGGCACGTGCGGCCGGGAGCCGAAGATCCAACGACACACCGAGTTTGCCTGCATTCACATTTCCGTACAGCGCCGAATTCTCATGTCCTGCAACACCACCTTCGAAGGGAGGCATCAGGCGCGCGGTCTCGACCTTGGTGCCGGATTCCACGCGCACGACGGTTGCGCCTGCGTCGGCCAGTGCTCGCCCGACGAGTGGGCCGGCTACCACCCAGGACATGTCGAGGACCTTCACTCCGTCGAGTGGCTTGCTCATGACGCGTTCTCCATGACGCGCGTGCCTACCCAGTCGGTGAGAACTTCCTCGGTGTGTTGCCCGATGGACGGTGCAGGTGATCGGACCTGGAGGCTCTGTCCACTGACCTTCGCGAATGCACCCGGCATTCTGACCTCGCGACCTGCGTCGTCGACGACGGTCGAGTAGAAGCTCCGTGCTTCCAGTTGTGGGCTCGCAGCAACGTCCCCGGTGTCGTAGATCGGCACGCACAGCAGACGGTGTTCGCGTGCCGCTTCCAGCACAGCGTTCTTCGTCTTGCCGGCCAAGAACTCGGCGACGGCGCCGCGGGCCTCGTCGAATCGAGCGTCATCGAATTCCCCGCGTGCCACCGTGTCCGGAATTTCGCGCCAGTCGATCGACGCGAATCGCTCGTACGCAGGATTTTCCGACGCCATCCACCCGAAGAACGCGGTGGTGAACGCACCGGAGGCGCGTCCGACAGTGAGATGGAATTCGATGAGACCGTCGGCGCAGCGCCACTTCTTCTTGGCGGGATCGGTACCGGAACCGCTACCGGACTGATCGATCTTCTTCACCGGACCATCTACGAGTCTTTCCCACTCCGGGGCTACATCACCTGCGGTGTGGGCGAGAACCCTTCCCAACGTCGCTGTTCCGAGACATGCCTGCGCGGAGACATCGACATGCTGACCGCGACCGGTGCGTGTCCGTGCCAGCAACGCGAACAATGCGCCGTCGGCGGCATCGGCGGCGGCATGGAGAAAAGCCTGCGGAATCGAGATCCTGACCGGTGGCCGATCTGCCTCCCGATGCGGGTCGAGCGGTCCTCCCGCAGCCCAGACCACAAGGTCACTGGCCGCGTATCGCGCCTTCGGTCCGGTGGATCCGAACGCCGAGATCGAGACGTAGACCAGGCGCGGGTACAGGGTGTGTAACTTTTCGAATCCGAGCCCCAGGCTGTCCATCACGCCGGGTCCGGCCGATTCGATCACGACGTCGGCCTGAGTGATCAAGTCATGGAGCCCCGCTGGATCCTCGAAGTCGATCGCGATGCCGCGCTTGTTGGCCGCATAGGTGTCCCAGAAATACGATCCACGAGGTCCGAGCGGCTCGGCTGCCCGCGCCGAGGATCCACCGAGCGGCTCGACCTGGACTACGTCGGCTCCGAGATCGGCAAGCATTCGGCCTGCGAGCAAGCCACGATCATCGGTGAAGTCGAGCACGCGGTACCGCTCCAACAGCGCCATTGCGCCCACCAATCATGAAAAGGGAGAACACCTTCCGAAGCAGCAGGAAGGCGGAACGTTTCTGAACGTTCTTCGTCTGTAACTAGGAAAGTACACTCCCTCTTGACGCGAATCAATGGTTTTCAGTGGTTCAGGTCACAAATCTTTCGAACGAGAAGGAGACGGCTGTGCCGGACACCTCCAAGACGGGGCGCCCACGCGACCCCGACCTGGAACGACGCGTGTTCGATGCCGCCGTCGACATCTTCGGAACCCAGGGATGGGCCAAGTTCTCCATCGAAGCCGTCGCGCGTCAGGCCTCCGTCGGAAAGGCGTCGATCTACCTTCGGTGGCCGAACAAGAACACCCTGCTGCAGGACGCCATCGAGGACCGCATTACCGTCGTCGCCACTCAGGATTCCGGTGACATCAAAGCCGACCTCCTCGAACTCGCCCGTCAGACCATGCGGCTCTACCTCGGCGGAGCAGGACGAGCGATTTTTCGCATGGCCATCGAGGGGGATTCCATCCCCGGCGTCACCGATCAGTTCGCGCTCTTTCGTGACTCGCAAACCCTCGCGGCACGCGAGATGGTCCGCAAAGCCATCGCCCGCGGCGAGCTCCCCGCCGACACCTCGGTGACGCTGCTGCTCGAAACCTTGCTCGGCGCAATCATTCTGCACACCCTCAGTACACCGAAAGAGCTGGACGACGCAGTGCGGGCGCACTCCGAGGAGTACGCCCGCAACTTGGTCGACCATGTACTGCGAACTACGCGCTGACGATCCCGCGCGCCGCGAGGTCGGTGAGCTCGTCTGCGCTCAAGGACAATTCAGCCGTCAAGATCTCGGCCGTATGCTCCCCGATTCCGGGCACGCCGTCGTACACCGGGCCGTCGTAGCTCTTCATGTGCAGGACCGGACCCGGCATCAGGACCTTCCCCAGAACGTCGTTGCCGGTGATCTCCACCAATGTCCGCTCCAAGAAGTGCGGGTCCTGCACCACATCGGAGGCGTCGTTCACAGCGGCGCTCACCACCTCGAACTTCTCGAGCACTTCGAGCACCTCGGCACGCGGCATGCTCTTACACCAGTCGATGACCATCTTCTGCACGTCGTCGTTGTTCCGTAGGCGATCGGCATTGGTGGCGTAACGAGGGTCGTCGATGACCTCCGCTTTGCCCATCGCAGCGAACAACCGCTTGGCGATGGCCTGATTCGACGCAGCGATGGACAGGAACTTGCCGTCCTCGGCCTCGTAGATGCCGCGAGGGGACGCGGCTCCGGTCGAGTTGCCGATACGCTGCTGGATCTCGCCCGTCGCGGTGTACTTGAGGAACATGTCGCCGACGATGAACATCAGCGGTTCGTACAGCGCGACGTCGACTTCCTCACCGATACCGGTCTTTTCCCTCTTGAACAACGACATCGCGACGCCCATCGCTGCCGACAAGCCCGCGATGGAGTCGGCGAAACCGAACGGCGGCGAGGTGGGAGGCGAGTCCGGCCAGCCGTTGACGTTTGCGAATCCACTGGCTGTCTCGGCGACAGTGCCGAAGCCCGGTAGAAGGCGATTCGGTCCGGTCTGGCCGAAACCGGACACCCGAGCCAGAACGAGCCCGGGGTTGTCCTTCGACAGTTCCTCGAAGCCGAGACCCCACGCCTCAAGGCGTCCAGGTCTGAAGGACTCGATCACGACGTCCGCGCCGGCGATGAGACGCTTGACCAACGCTCGCCCTTCGGCGTCGCGCAAATCGATTCCCACCGAGCGCTTTCCTGCGTTGAGACGCGAGAACCCGAGAGACAAACCTTCCTTCTGCGGAATCCACTGCCGTGCATAATCACCCGACGCCGGGTCCTCGACCTTGATGACCTCCGCGCCGAAGTCACGCAGCATGCGCCCTGCCGTCGGCGCGGCGTACATCGTGCCGAGCTCGACGACCTTGATGCCCGCGAGCGGACCGGTAGCGCCCATCAGATCCTCCACTGGACGTGCTTGACCTCTAGGTATTCCTTCATGCCCCACTCGCCGAGCTCACGGCCGACTCCGGACTTGCCGTAGCCGCCGAACGGGGCGTCGGGGCGCATCGAGCCGCCTCCGTTAATCCACACCGTTCCGGCCCGGACCTGCTCCGCGACCCGCCTGGCCTCGATTGGATCGTCGCACCAGACGTTCGCCGCGAGACCGTAGTCGGTGTCGTTGGCGAGACGGATCGCTTCCTCGGTGTCGGAGAACGGCACGATCACCGCGACGGGTCCGAAGATCTCCTGCTGCACTGCCCGTGCACTGTGCGGGAGTCCGCCCAGCAGAACCGGATTCACGAACCACCCCTTCTCCGGCAGCGGCTTGGTGACCTGTAGCAGCTTGGTGCCGCCCTCAGCGACGGATCCGTCGATGAATCCATTGACGCGAGCCTGATGGTCGGGGCGGATCATCGGTCCGATGTTGGTCGCAGGATCCCACGGGTCGCCGACGACCATCTGATCGAACGCCGATGCGCCTGCTTCGAGGAACTCGTCGTACACGCTGTCGTGTACCAGAAGCCGAGCGAGCGCTGCACATCCCTGGCCGCCGTTACGTGCCCAGCGAAGGTGCATCTCGACGGCGATCTTCTTGACGTCGACGCCCTCGAGCACGATGTTCGGGGACTTGCCGCCGAGTTCGAGCGTCACACCCGTCAGGTTGGCCGACGCCTGTTCCATGATCTTCGCGCCGACGCCGTCGGACCCGGTGAACGAGACCCGATCCACGCCGCGGTGAGACGAGAGCTGCTGTCCCACATCGGCGCCGCCGATGATGACGTTCATGACGCCCGGCGGCAGGCCGGATTCCCTGATGAGGTCGCCCAGGAACAGGGTGGTGAGCGGGGTCCGCGGCGACGGCAGCAGCACGACGGTACAGCCCGCAGCCAGCGCGGCACCGAACTTGAAGATCGCGAGGTTGAGCGGATAGTTGTATCCGGTGATGGCGGCAACGACGCCGACTGGCTGGTGCACGACGTCGCTCATCGTCGGAACCGGCTTGTCGTACTCCCCCAGGTGGATCGTGCGGTCGGTCTTCGCAGCCTCCGCAGCCCAGCGCAGGTGCTCGTCGACGGCCATCTTCACCTGCAGGTACGACGCCAGCGATACCGGGCATCCGACCTCGTTGACGATCGAGGGCAGCAACCGGTCCGCGGCCTTCTCCAACGCGTCGGCGAAGCGGTGGATGTGCTTCGAGCGCTCTTCACCGCTCAACGCGGACCACGCCGGAAATGCTTTCCGCGCTGCGGCTACTGCGTCATCGACCTGGTTGCTCGACGCTCCCCCGACGGTCGCGATGACCTCTTCGGTAGCGGGGTTGTAGACGTCCCACGTCTCACCCTGAGGCTGGGCGTCGGTGTCGCCGATCAGAAGCGTCCTGGTGTCCGGTACCCACTTCTGGTCGATCTCTGCCACTGCAGTCATCTCACACACCTTCATTCTGGAAATTGGCGGGCAACTTGGCCATCAAGCCGACGCGCTCGAGTACGCAGACGATCTCGTCGCGCTGGTTGTAGCCGATGTGCTCGAACCACACGATGCCGGAATCGTCACGGCTCTTGGATTCGCGCTTGTTCTTGATGGTGGTCTCGGCGCGCAAGGTGTCGCCGTGGAACACCGGATTGGGAAAAGTGATCTTCTCGTAGCCGAGGTTGCCGAGGGTGGTGCCCATGGTCAGCTCGGGTACATGGAACGCACCGATCAGCGCAACGGTGAAGAGACTGTTGAACAGTCGCTGGCCGTGGATCGTGCCCTTGCAGAACTCGGCGTCGAGGTGCAGCGGCTGGATGTTCATCGTCAGCGAAGTGAACATGACGTTGTCCATCTCGGTCACGGTTCGGGTCATCGCATGCTTGTAGTGCTTGCCGACCTCGAATTCTTCGAAATACAAGCCTCGCATTTACTTCTCGCCTCTCTTGGTGATCGCTTCGGCGCGCTCCAGCCACTGAACTGCTTTGTCGTAGTGCGCCTTGTCGATGTGCAGACCTCGGTAGCGCAACGCGCCGGTCCCCTGCGCTTCGGCCTTTTCGTACGCTTCGGCCAAGCCTCGGTAGAATTCGATATCCTGCTCCGACGGGCTGAACACTTCGTTGACGGTCTCGACGTGCGACGGGTGGATCGCGATCATGCCGCGGAATCCGAGCTGACGGCCTTTGACCGCGAATTCCCGAAGACCGTCCAGATTTTCGAGGTCTTCCCACAGTCCGGTCAGCGCGTGGATCTTCGCTTCCCTGCACGCAAGGAGAACCCGGCTACGCAGATAGAGGGTTTCGAGTCCCTCGGGCGTCCATTCGTATCCGACCTCGCGGGCGATATCGGCGTGCTCGGCGGACGGGCCGATCATCGCGCCCACGCGCGGCGATGCCGTCGCGACTTCCAGGCAGTTGTGGATCGCCTTCACGGTCTCGACCGGCACGATGTACTCGAGGCCGTCGACACCGTTGCGTGCCTCGAAGTGGTCAAGCAACGCGTCGTACTGCAGGACGTCGACTGCCTTTTCGATCTTCGGCGCGAACACTCCGGTGAGGCCGGGAACGACGACGGCTTCGAAATCGGCGCCGGTGAGCCTCGTCGCAAGTGGGTTGACGCGAACGAACAGTCCCACATCGGGATTGGTCTCGCGGACCCGCGCGATCGACTCGGCGACCGTGTCACGCGCCGACTCCTTCTCTGCCAAGGGCACCGAGTCCTCCAGATCGAGTACGACGCAATCCGCGCCGGACGCGACGGCCTTGTCCACCCAGCGCGGGCGGTGACCAGGCACGAACAGGATCGAACGGTAAGGCTGCATGTCACTCCCCTTCAGTAGCTACGCGGCAGGCCGAGAACATGCTCGGCGGTGTAGTTGAGGACCATCTCCTGGCTGATCGGCGCGATCCGCATCAGACGGGATTCGCGGAAGTACCGTTCGACGTGGAACTCCTTGCCGAAACCGAATCCGCCGTGCACCTGAAGCGCGGCGTCGGCGGCGAAGAAGCCTGCCTCGGCGCACAAGTACTTGGCGGCGTTGGCCTCTCGTCCACACGGGAGCCCGGCGTCGACCATCCACGCGGCCTTGTCGACGACGGCGGTCGCAGCGTCGAGTCGGATACGCGATTCGGCGAGCTGGAACGCGATGCCCTGGTTCTTGCCGATGGGCCTGCCGAACACTTCTCGTTCCTTGGCGTACTGGGTGCCGCGGCGCAGCGCCGCTTCACCGATGCCGAGAGCGGCGTTGGCCGAGATGACGCGCTCGGCGTTCAGACCACCGAGGATGGTGCGGAACCCGTGGCCTACCTCGCCGACGACGTCCTCGTCGGCGACGAACAGTTCGTCGATGAACAGTTCGTTGGTGTCGACGGCATTACGACCCATCTTCGGGATCGGACGAATCTGGACTTTGCTGCGGTCCATGTCCGCGAACAGCAATGTCATTCCTGCGGTGCGCTTCTCGCCCTCGATGCGCGGGCTCGTACGCACCAGAAGCAGCATCTTCTCCGCTTCCTGTGCCTTGGTGATCCACACTTTCTTGCCCGACACCAGGAATCCGCCGTCGACCTTCTTTGCGAACGTCTTGATGTTGGTGGTGTCGGTACCCGCATCGGGCTCGGTGACGGCGAACGAGGTGTGCAGTTCGCCGGTGACAACACGCGGAAGGTACTTCTTCTTCATCGCCTCACTGCCGTGATTGATGATCGGCTCGAATCCGAAGATGCCGATATGGACGGCACTGCATCCGCCCATTCCCGCTCCGGACGCGGAGATCTCACGCTCGACGATGGCCGCTTCGGTGACGCCGAGTCCACCGCCGCCGTACTCCTCGGGAACGGTCAGCCCGAGCCAACCACCCTCGGCAACAGCGTTGTAGAAGTCCCACGGAAACTCGTGGCTGTCGTCGTGTTCCATCCAATAATCGTCGGGGAACGCCTTGCAGAGCGTCTTGACCGCGGCACGGATGTCCTCGTGTGTGGGGTCGGAAGAGTAGTCCATGTGTATCTCCTGCGCTAGGCGACCGGCACCGCAGTGCGATCGAACGTGTCGGCGGTGATGCCCTCGTCGCGCAGAACTGCCTTGCGGACCTTCTCGGACGGAGTTTTGGGAAGTGCGTCCAGGAAACGGACGTAGCGCGGTGTGGCGAAGGCCGGGATTCGGCCCTTGCACCAGTCGAGAATCTCTGCTGGATCGGCTTTTTCGCTGACCACAACGGCAGCGAGCACCTCGTCCTCGCCGGCCTCGACATCGGCGGGTACACCGATGACGGCGCATTCGACGACGGCCGGGTGTGCGAGTACGGCCTGCTCCACCTCGTAGGAGCTGATGTTCTCCCCGCGCCGCCGCAACGCGTCCTTGTAGCGGTCGACGAAGTAGAACCAGCCGTCCTCGTCCTTGCGCAATGCGTCGCCGGTATGGAACCAGAGATTGCGCCACGCTTCGAGCGTCTTCTCCGGCATACCGTAGTAACCCATGCTGCAAGTCCACGGCTGGACCGGGCGTACGACGAGCTCTCCGACTGCACCGACAGGTACTTCACGGTCGGTCTCGGGGTCGACGAGCCTGATGTCGAACCAGTCCGACGCCACCTTGCCTGCCGCGCCGGGCGGAATCTTCTCGCCGTACGGAGTGAGGATCGGTGCACACGTCTCGGTGAGTCCGAAAGCGTTGACGAAAGCCTCTATGCCGTAGCGATCTTTGAACTGCTCGACGACGGTGTCCGCGATCGGGGCTGCGTACACGGCGCGCAGTTGATTGTCGCGATCGTTGCCCCGCGGAGCCTGTTTCCACGCGAAGTCCATCATGACGCCGACGAAATTGGTGACGGTGACGCCGGAGTCGCGGACCATGTCGATCCATCGGCTCGCACTGAACTTGGGGTGGACCACGGCACTGGCGCCCGCGACGAGCGCCGGATAGACGGCCATGAACTGGGCGTTGCCGTGGAACAACGGCGTCGTCGTCATGTAGCGATCGGATGGAGTGAGCCGCGTCAGCGACACGACTTCCTGCGCGAAGAAGTACAGCTGCGAGTGCGGCATCGCGACGCCCTTGGACGGCCCCGTCGTGCCCGAGGTGAAAAAGATCGCCCCGAGGTCCTGCGCGCGCGGCGCGGGAACGGTGACGGGTGTGCCCTTCTCCAATTCGTCCCAGGCATCGGCCTGCCAGCCGTGCGCGCGCAGCAGCGCGATTGCCCTGTCCGCGGTACCGGTGTCGATCACCCAGAACTTCTCGATGCCGTGGCTGTGCTCGGCGATGGCAACGAATCGCTCGGCGAACGTGTCGTCGATGACGGCCCAGCGAGCACCGACCGTGACGATCTGATGGCGCAGGAATTCGCCTTCGTAGTTGGTGTTGATCGGGACCTCGACGGTCCCGCCGACGGCGGCAGCGAACCAACTACGTACCAGCCGTGACGAATTCATTGCCATGATGACGACGCGGTCACCCTGCTGCGCTCCCGCGGCATGCCACGAGCCCGCGATTCGCTCGGCAGCGCCGAGAATCTCGGAGTAGGTGAACTCCAGTTTCTCCTCGGGCGTCACCAGGAAGGTGGCGTCGGGCGTGGCCGCGGCGTGGGTGCGCAGCACGTTGTCGAGCGTCCACCCTTCGGGGTCCACGAAGCCCGGGTGCAGATCGGTGTATGTCTGGCTCACTTGAAGTCCCGGAACGGCTCGAGGGCCAGCATCGACGGAACGACATCCTTGCCGAGACGCTCGATCGCGGCGATGGTCTCGTCACCATCCATCGTCGGCCACTGGGGGCGTAACAGCAGAGGGTCGACCGGCAGGGTGGTCACCAGATCGGTGAGCTTGCCGACGACGTCGTCCGGGGTACCGACGATGACGTGGTCGGAAACCGACTCGGCGAACTGACCGGCGAGATCGCGGCCGGCCATGACGTCGAGCCCCTTGGCCGCGTAGGTGAGATACCGGCCCTGAGCGACACGGGCGTACTCGACCATCGCCTCTTCCTTGCTGTCTGCCACAAGGACGTTGCGCCGAAGCGGCTGGAGGCCGAATTCCTTGCCGCGCGCCTCGAACAGATCCTTGACGACGCGGTAGCGCTCCTCGACCTCGTGCTTCGGGGTCTCGGGCGGCACGGCGTAGGCGTCACCGTACTTTCCTGCTCGACGCACACCGCCCATGGCGTGCGCGCCGATCCAGATCGGGACATGCGGTTGCTGAACGGGATGCAGGTGCGGTTTGACGCCGTCGAGCTGGAAGTACTTGCCCTCGAAGGTGACCTCGTCCTGCGTCCACAGCTGCTTCATGACCTGGAGAGATTCGTCGAACCGCCCGGCGCGCTCCTTGTACGGAACCTGGAGATAGTCGAACTCCTCTGGTCGGTAACCCAATCCGGCGCCGAAGATCAACCGGCCTTCGGTGACGACGTCGAGGGTCGCGATCTCCTCGGCAAGCATGACCGGGTGATACAGCGGGGCGATCATGATCTGCGTGACGAGCTTGGTCGTCGGAGCGACGTGCGCCGCAAGGCGAGCGAGCAGCGGCACCGGCTGGAGCCAGCGCAGATCGCCGTAGAGGAAGTGCTGCCCGATGGCGATGTAGTTGAATCCGTTGTCCTCCGCGGTCTCGACGATGCGGAGGATGTCCTTGAACTGCTGCGCCGGCGTCACCGACTTCGGCACGTCGCTGAGCAGTAAGCCGACCTGAACCATGAGAGTCCCTTCTGATGTGGCGCGCTTATTGCGCGGTGAGGCCGCCGTCGACGGGGATGGTGACGCCAGTGATGTAGCTGGCGTCGTCGCTGTTGAGGAACGCGATGACCGAGGCGATCTCCTCGGGCTCGGCGCCGCGGCCGAGCGGAATCGTCGCGACGAAATCGGCCGTCAGCGCCGACACGTCGGATCCGGGCTCGCGGCCGAAGAACTGCGCAAGCATCGGCGTCTTGACCTGACCCGGGCAGATGACGTTGACGCGGATTCCGTCTTTCGCGCCGTTGAGCGCGAGCGCGCGACCGAACGGTACGAGCGCTCCCTTGGTCATCGAGTAGATGGGGCTGAACGGCGATCCGATGAGAGCCGACGTCGAGGAGGTCAGCGTGACCGAGCCCTTGCCGCCTGCTTTCTTGAGCAGTTCGAATCCGAGTGTCGTCGAGTAGTAAGCGCTCTTGACGTTGACGTCGATGTTCTTGTCCCACGTTGCATCGTCGACTTCGAGTCCGCCCGGACCCGGCATGCCGACCTGAGCGTGAAGTGCATGCAATACGCCCTTCTCGGCGTCGATCTTGGCGAAGAGCGACTTCAGGTCGTCGTTGTTCGTGGCGTCGACGGTCACTGCTGTCGCCTGTCCGCCGTCGGCTTCGATTTCCGCGGCTACTTTCAGTGCAGCTTCCTCACTGAGGTCGGTCACGTAGACGAACGCCCCCTCGGAGGCGAGACGGTGGCTGATGGCACGGCCCATGCCGGATCCTCCGCCGATGACGGCGGCGATGCGACCTTCATAACGCTGCATTTCTTGTACTCCTTCTCAAGTTACTTCGTTATTCAAGCGCGTTGGTCGAACGAACGTCCCAGTAATTCGGAAACTATTCGGGTTCGCTGCATGGTCGGCGTTCCACCGGCGAGCGCCCAGCCGTGCGCGTCACGGTGCATGCGCTCGATGCCGAATTCCTCGGTGTAGCCGTTGCCGCCGTGAAGCTGCATCGCGAGATCGGTAACCTTCTTCGCCATCTCGTTGGCAGTGCACTTGGCAAGGGAGACGTGCAGCGAGTTGGGAAGCTGTTCCCCGTCGATCACCGATGCAGCGGCACGCTGCAGCAGCAGCCTCGCGGCATCGACCTGAAGCGCCATGTCCGCGATCGTCATCTGTACGGCCTGGAACTCGATCAACGGCTTACCGAACTGCGTCCGCTCCTGCACGTAGCGGATCGACTGGTCGAGTGCAGCCTGGCCGAGCGCAAGACTCATCGTCGAATTGCCGAGTCGCTCGATCGAGAACGCGGTGAAGAGCGTGCGGAAGCCACCGGGTTCGACGACGATGTTCTCCTTCGGGACGGCGACGTCGTCGAAGTAGATGTCTGCCGAAGGGATGCCGCGGAAGCCCATGAGCTTTTCACGGGCGCCGTAACTGACGCCTTCCCGGTCGGCTTCGACGAGAACAGCGCCGATCCCCTTCGCGCCCGGGGCATCGCTCATGCGCGAGTAGACGAGGTACACGTCGGCCTCGGATCCGTTGGAGATCCAGCGCTTGTTTCCACTGACTCGGACGGTATCTCCGTCTACCGTTGCTTTGGTGGTCAGGTCCGTGGCAGCAGAGCCCGCGTCGGGTTCGGAGATCGCCACGGCCATGGTCAAGTCGCCGGCGATGATTCCCGGGAGGAATCGCTCACGCTGTTCATCCGTTCCGATCCGAGCGATCACCTGGGCTGGGCCGGTGTTCGCCTCGAAGATCTGGAATGCGGCGGGCCTGCAGTGGTAGGCGAACTCCTCGATGACGTTGAGCGCCTGCTGAAGTGGGGCACCTCCTCCACCGAAGCGCTCAGGGAGTGCGATCCCGAGGAAGCCGAGCGACCCGAGGAACTTCCGTTCTTCGAGCGGGAATGCAGTTCTCTCCGCATCCCACTGCGCAGCTTTGGGAGCGTACCGCTCAGTGGCGACCTTGGCGGCCACCTCTTTGATGGCGCGCTCGTCGTCGGTGAGTGTGCTGGCAGACATGGCCACCTCTTTCATGCTCATGATTATACTAATCCGGTGTGACCTACGGTACAAGATCTCACCCGTCGGCCGCTAGGTTCATGCTAAACATAATCATGAATAGTTCGCGAGCTTTCCAGAAACCTGCTTCAGGAGGGTTTTCATGACACGAGCAGTCATCGTCGACGCCGTTCGGTCGCCCATGGCCAAGGGCAAAATCGGAGGTGGACTGTCGCACCTTCATCCCGCCGATCTTCTCGGTCAGGTGCTGAGGCAATTGGTGGACAGATCCTCGCTCGACGCGGGTCTGCTGGACGACGTCATCATCGGGTGCGTCGGAGGCAACGGTGAGCAATCGGGAACACCCGGCCGTCAAGCAGTACTGTCCGCGGGTTTCCCGGTACACGTGCCGTCGGTGACGGTCGAACGCAAATGCGGCTCCGGCCAGCAGGCACTGGATTTCGCCGTCCACGGCGTCGTGGCCGGTGCGTACGACATCGCGATCGCAGGCGGGGTCGAATCGATGAGCCGGGTCCCCATGGGCAGTGCACGCGGCGACGCCGATCCGTTCGGCGAGGGTGTTCGAGAGCGGTTCCCAGTGCTGGTGCCGCAGGGAGTCGCCGCGGAACTCGTCGCACAGAAGTGGGGAATCTCCAGGTCGGAACTCGACGAATACTCCGCTCGCTCCCACGCACGAGCCTCGGAGGCGGACTTTGCCGGCGAGATCGTGCCGGTCGGTGGCCTCGTCGCCGACGAAACCATCCGAACGGGCACAACGGCCGAGAAGCTCGGCGGACTGAAA
The DNA here is from genome assembly GCF_002259415.1 of Rhodococcus sp. 14-2470-1b. Taxonomy (GTDB): domain Bacteria; phylum Actinomycetota; class Actinomycetes; order Mycobacteriales; family Mycobacteriaceae; genus Rhodococcoides. The sequence continues at coordinate 72,796 of NZ_NPFY01000019.1, read as the reverse complement.
GCCGTGTTCGGCACCGACGAGCGTCGAGCGCAGTTCCCTGACCTCGACTGGACCGTCACCGCCGGGAACGCGTCGCAGATCACCGATGGTGCGGCGGCCCTGTTGGTGATGAGCGAGGAGCGGGCCTCGCAGTTGGGTCTGCGGCCCCGGGCCAGAATCGTCGCCTCCGCGGTGATCGGCGACGATCCTCTACTGATGCTCACCGGCCCGATCCCGGCGACCGAAAAGGTGTTGAAAAAGGCGGGTTTGACGCTGGCCGACATCTCCGCTTTCGAGGTCAACGAAGCATTTGCCTCGGTACCGCTGGCATGGGCGAAGGAACTCGGCGTCGATCAGGACGTGCTGAATCCCGTCGGTGGCGCCATTGCACTAGGGCATCCATTGGGTGCGTCGGGCGCCCGCATCATGACCACGTTGATCAATCACCTCGAACGTACCGGTGGCCGTTACGGATTGCAGACCATGTGTGAAGCAGGCGGAATGGCCAACGCAACCATCATCGAGATACTGAAGTAAGGAGTCGGTTCATGGATCTCACCAATTCTTCCGCGGTCGTCACGGGCGGGGCGTCCGGCCTCGGACTCGCGACGGTCAAGCGGTTCGTCGCCGCAGGCGTCAACACTGTCATCGTCGATCTGCCGCAGTCCGCCGGCAAGGACGTGGCGCAGGAGCTCGGCGACTTCGTGCAGTTCGGTCCCGCCGACGTCGCCGATCCCGACGCCGTCGATGCGGCGTTGGATCTCGCCGAAGCTCGGGCTCCCATTCGGTCGGTCGTGCACTGCGCAGGCCGCGGCGGAACCGTTCGGGTCGTCGAAAAAGACGGAACACCAGGCTCTCTGGAGCTCTACACTTCACTGATCCAGACGAATCTGATCGGCAGCTTCAATGTCCTCAGGCTCGCAGCAGCTCGGATGGTCCGCAACGAACCGGTCGACGGTGAGCGCGGCGTCGTCATCATGACGGCATCCGTCGCAGCGTGGGAAGGTCAGATCGGTCAGATTCCGTACGCGTCGGCCAAAGCCGGTGTTGTCGGCATGACGTTGGTTGCGGCTCGCGATCTGTCTCGTAAGTTGGTTCGCGTCAACAGCATTGCGCCCGGAATCTTCGACACCCCGATTCTGTCCCGGTTCTCCCAAGAAATTCGCGACGGCTTGGCCGCCCAGATCCCCCACCCCGCGCGCCTCGGCGACGCCGACGAGTACGCCAAGCTCGCCCTGCACATCGTCGACAACGCGATGATCAACGGCGAAGTCATACGCCTCGACGGGGCGATCCGGATGGCACCGCGATGACGGTCCTTGTGAAGCAGGTCGACGGGGTGCAGGTAGTCACGATCGCCCGGCCCGAAGTGCGTAACGCGATCGACACCGCCACCGCGCAGGCCATCGCCGACGCCATGGACGAGCTGGATGTCCGCGACGATCTCGTCGCGGGTGTCATCGCCGGTGAGGGCAAGAGTTTCTGCACCGGAATGGATTTGAAGGCCTTCCTCGCCGGTGAGAAGCCGTCGATTCCGGGGCGAGGATTCGCGGGAGTCGCCGAGACTCCCCCGGCAAAACCGCTGATCGCTGCCGTCGAGGGCCACGCCATCGCCGGAGGTTTCGAGATCGTGCTTGCCTGTGATCTCGTCGTGGCGTCGGAGACAGCAATTTTCGGCCTCCCCGAAGTCAAGCGAGGTCTGCTCGCCGGCGGCGGCGGGTTACTCCGGCTGCCCGACCGGGTCCCGCGCGCACTCGCCGTCGAATGGTGCCTCACCGGCGATTTCATCAGCGCACAGGAAGCCAAGGACGCCGGCCTGATCAACCGGCTCACCCCAGCGGGAGAGGCACTGGAGGTCGCGCTGGAGCTGGCGAAGAAGATCGCGAAGAACGGCCCGATGGCTGTGCGGGCGACCAAAGAAATCATCACCAAGGCGCGCGACTGGTCCAACGACGAGCAGTTCGCGGAGATGTGGAAGATCTACGAGCCAGTCCGAAGCTCGGAAGACGCCCGCGAGGGGGCATCGGCGTTCAAGGAGAAACGGACTCCGGTCTGGCGAGGGCGCTGAGGTGGTCGCGATCGTCACCGGTGCCGGAAGCGGGATAGGCAGAGCCGTCTGCCTCGAACTCGCGCAGGCAGGTACGCAGGTACTCGCCGTCGACATCGATCTCGCAGGCGCCGAAGAGACCAGTCGGATGTCGGACGGCACCGTCGTCGCGCACCGCGCTGACGTGTCGAATCCAGCTGAGGTCGAGCAATACGTGGCCGCTGCGGTCGACACACTCGGCATTCCGGATCAGTTCTTCAACAATGCCGGGATAGCAGGAGCCAACCGAGCGATCGTGGACATGACTCCAGGCGAGTGGTCGACCACGATATCGGTCAACCTGAACAGCATGTTCTACGGACTGAAGTATGTTCTTCCACACATGATCACGGCGGGCAGGGGACAGATCGTCAACACAGGATCCATCGCGAGCCTGCAAGGAGCAGCCAAGCGCGCGGATTACGTAGCCGCGAAACACGCGATTCTCGGACTGACGAGAACTGCTGCAGCCGAGGTCCGTGACCACGGAATAGCTGTGAACTGCATCTGTCCCGGGTCGACCGACACGCCCATCATCGGCAAGTTCAGAGCGCTTCTCGCTCGCGACGGTCAAGCAATCCCGGCCCTCGGTGTCGGGGGTCGCGGTATGGCAAGTGCCCAAGAGGTCGCGCGCACAGCAGCTTTCCTTTTACGAGACGACGTCCCGTTCCTCACGGGGTCGGCTATTTCCGTCGACGGTGGTGCATCGGGGCAGTACTGAATGTCCGATTCTATTGCTTCGCATCATTCGTATAGATAGAGTTGCTTGCATCACACTCTTTCGAGCGGAGCATCTGTTTTGACGAATCCTGTAGGCAATCGCCTGTTCACGCTGGTCGAGATACCTGCGGTAGTGGGACTCCTCGCAATGATGGTTCATACCGTCGCAAATGCATTCTCTCGCACTGTGTTCGGGGATCCCATATCTGGCACTCTCGAACGAGTCCAGTACTGGTACATGCCCTTGGTCGTCCTACTGGGCTTCGTGATCGCGATGCATCGTGGCGAACACGTGTGGGCCGATATGTTCTTCACACGGTTCCCTGCGGCCGCCAAGCGGTACGTTGCCGCAAGCGCAAGCATCGTGTGCGCCGCGGTCTGCATCCTTACCGTCGCCTACTCGTTCGATCACGCGCAACACAATCGCGACATCGAACTGACGGCTGGACTGACCGACATCGCAGCGTGGCCATTGACGTACCTCGTCCCGATCACGTTCGCGCTCTTCGCCGTACAGTACGTACGTCTCGGATGGAAACAATTGCACGACAAAGATATCGACGATTCCGGATCCACCTTCGCCGTCTCCCCCGAATCCGACCAAGCTGCTGACACAGAGAAGGCACGATGACCGCCGTAGCCACGCGCGAACCCTCGAAACCGATGCCAGGTCGAGTTCGAGCAGGCCGCCTCCCGAGCGGGAGCGTCACCCTTGCAGTATTCGTCGCGGCGGCCGTCGGGTCCACCGTAGGCATGTTCCTCGGCGGATCGAAAGAGACCATCGGTGTCCTGTCGATCATCCTGCTGCTGAGCCTGATCTTCCTGCGGATGCACATCGGTTTCGCGCTCTTGGTGTCCGCGCTCATGGGAATGTGGGCTCTGCGCGACTTCGGTGTCGTCACAAGCACCGTCAGCAAACTGCCGTATCACAATGTTGCGCAATGGACGTTGAGCGTCGTCCCGATGTTCGTGTTCATGGGTCTGCTGCTGTGGCGATCCGGAGTGACCGAGAAGCTCTACGACGTCGCACGGACCTGGCTAGGGTGGATGCCCGGCGGGCTGGCAGTCGGCACCAACCTCGCGGGAGCTGGCCTCGCCTCGGTCAGCGGTTCGACAGTCGGGACTACCTATGCGTTGGCACGTATCGGCATCCCCGAGATGCTCCGAGCGGGTTACGACAAGCGTCTGGCCATCGGATCCGTCATGGCAGCCGGATTGCCCGGCCAGCTCATACCACCCTCGATCACCCTCGTAGTGTTCGCCGGGATCGCTGAAGTCCCGGTCGGAGAACAACTCTTGGCCGGAGTCGGACCCGGTGTGGCAGTGGCGGTCTTGTTCAGCGTCGCCCTGATGATTGCTGCATCGATTGTCAAACCGAGGACACCTGAGAAGGTGGACGTCGCCCCGGAATCCACGGGTGCCAAGTGGCGTGCACTGGTTTCGGTGTGGCCGGTCCCGGTCCTCGTGCTGGTGGTCGTGGTCGGCATGTTCTCCGGCGTCTTCACCGCTACCGAGGCCGGCGCCGCTGCTGCGATGGTTGCGCTGTTCGTCGCACTGTTCGCACGTCGCCGCGACCGCCCATTCGCCGCAGTCAGCGAGGCGGCAGTGAGTGCCGTAGCAAGCACCGGATCGATCTTCCTGATGCTTCTCGGCGCAACGGCATTGTCCAGAATGCTTCCATTGACCGGACTGACGACCGGGTTCACCGACTGGACAACCAACCTCGGTTTGACGGCGTGGCAGTTCCTCGCGTTGATGACTGTGGTCTACCTCGTGATGGGGATGTTCCTCGACGCCCTCGCGATGATGCTCCTGACGGTGCCCCTGCTCATCCCTACGCTCGCCTACCTCGACATTTCGCTGCTGTGGTTCGGTGTCTTCGTCGTCTTCATGGGCGAGCTCGCCGTCATCACTCCGCCCGTCGGCATCCTGTCCTACATCATTCACGGCGTAGCGCAGGACCCAGAAGTGAACCTCGGCAACAAGATCAGTCTGCGCGACGTCTTCGCCAGCGTTGCATGGGTGATGCCGATCGCGCTCGTCTTCGTCGTCCTGCTGATCGCGTTCCCGCAAGTCGCAACATTTCTTCCGAGCCAGATGGGTGGATAGAGGTTGAACGTGTTCGGTTTACCCAAAGCACTGTCCTGCATGGCCATTGCCGCCACCGTGGTCGTGGTGACCTCTTGCACCACAACGACCGAATCGAACAGTGGTGGCCCCGGCATCGAGTACGGCGCCACCCTGGATCAGTACCAGGCTGCCTTCGGCGACATCGAACCCGTTCACCTGTACGCACAAACACCCGGACCTCAGGGCTCGTTCGTCAGCGACAAGATGGAGATCTACTACGACGCAGTCACCGAGTGGTCGGGCGGGAAGGTGACCTTCGATATCTTCTACGCCAACGCCATCGCGGGAGCCAGTGAGATCGACGACGCATTGGGTGACGGCCGAACGGACATCGACGGCTTCGCCGTCGCGAACCAACCGGCCGAGTACCCGGCGGTCAACACGTTGGTCAACGCGTCCTTCCTCGGCGATATGTCTCCTATCGCAGGCATTCTCCAGTCGCACGCGTGGTTGCTCGAGTCCGCCTACGCAACAGAAGAAGTCGCGCAGGAATTCGCGGACAACGACATGCACCTGTTGATGCCGTCGTACAACGGGGGCGGCATGGCGCTACTGTGCACCGAGGAGGCGCAGACCCTCGACCAACTACGGGGACGTCAGATCTCTGCTGCAGGCCGGACTCAAGGCGCACAGATCAGCGGGTTGGGCGCCATACCCGTGAGTGCGTCGTATTCGGAGCTGTACGAGAGCCTGCAACGCGGCGTGGTCGACTGCACCGCGACCTCGGTGCAGAACGCAGTGCTGGGCGGGTACCTCGGTCTGACACCGGAGGTAGTCATCGATCCGGCCGCTGGCTTCGCTTTGACCTTCGGGTCGGTAGCGCTCAATGAGAACCGTTGGAACAGCATGCCGCTTCTCGTTCAGCAGTTGCTGTTCGATCGACTCGACGTCTTCCTCGAAACCAATATCCGCACGTCGTGGGATGCAATGGTGCAAGGAGTGCACGACATCCAGGACGCAGGCGGGACAATTACCGAATTCGCACCGGATGCACGAGAGCGACTACAGAGCGTCAACGACCAGCAACTCGAACTACTGAAGCAGTCCCCAGCGCTGGACGACGCGGCCACCTCGATGACCGAATGGGCCGCAACCGCCTCGCGGTGGAGCACCCTCGTCCGAGATCTCGGTTACGACGAGACGATGACCTACCCGGAGTTCGCCGACTTCTACGACACCGACGCCATCGATCTCGGGCCCTACGTCGACGCCGTGTTCGACGAGGTTCTACTCGACCACCGCCCGGCCTCGCCGGACACGGAAGCATGAACGATCCCGTTGCCGTCACCGTCGGCGCGGAGCCGGTGACTCGCGAGGCGATCCGACGGTTCGTCGAGGCGCACGAGATGGCCGACCCACGCTTCGTCGACCCAGTCGACCCCATCGCTCCATGGGCAATGCTGTCCTCGTTCTCCATGCCTGCGTACTGGACGCCAGGAGACCCGTCATTGAGCGACGGCGCCCTCCCTCCGTTGCCGTGGGATGCGTGCGGCGTGCCCGCTGCCGAATCCGTCACCAACAGGATGGAATTCGATTACTTTCACCCACTACGACCCGGAGACGTGATCACTACCGAATACCGGGTCACTGGCGTGACGCCGAAACGAACAAGCGTGGGCGACGGCAACTTCGTGGATTTCGAGCTGACCTTCCTACGCCAGGATGGCACTGTCGTCGCACGCGAGCGGTGCAGCGTCTATCGGTACTTCCCGTTCGAGTCCCGACGATGAACGCACCTCTACCGGAGATCCGGCTGCCTCTGACGTTCCAACGGCTCGTGATGTCTGCCGCTGCCAGTCGAGATTTCGCTCCGGCACACATCGACCACGAGGCTGCACGAGCCGGCGGTGCGCCTGGCGCCTACGCAGACGTCATGTTCGTGCTCGCGATGTTCGAACGGTGCGTCGGCGAGTGGGCTGGTACGCGCGCCTCGCTCGAATCGTTACGGGCCGTCACCTTGCACGATTTCGTGCTGACCGGCCAGGATGCCGTCGTACGCGGCGTCATCGCCGACGAGTCCGAAACATCGGTAACCGTCGACCTGATTCTGCTGCAGGACAACGAGCGCCAAGCTGCCACTGCAACGGCAATCATGGTCCGGGATGGTATGAGATGACTACCGCGAATGCGCTGACCGAATCGATGACCGGCATCGCGGCGACCCGCTTCCGCGACACTGCACTGGTCCGTGCGCTCCGGCTCGCCCGAGAAGAGTCCCCCTTCCACCGATGGTTCTATGGAGACCACGCCGTCGATGTCGATTCCGTAGTCGACCAGCGGTCCTTCGCCCGGCACATCCCGGTTGCCCGCAAGGCCGACTATCTCCGCTACCAGGAACTGCATCCTGGCACTGTGCGGGACGACGTTCGCCAATTACACCTGACGAGCGGGACCAGCGGGGTGGGCAGGGAGGTACATCCTCGAACGGCACACGACCTCGCCGCGTTGGGTACCGGCGGTGCCTATCAGTACTTCTGGGCCGGGCTTGCCGCAGGCGAGAAGATCATGCTCACCATTCCGTACTCGCAGACCATGGCCGGGCCGTACTTCCAGGCATCCGCTCTCGCTGCCGGTCTCGTTCCGGTCAACGCATTCACCGGATCGACGGCCGAGCGCATCGACATGCTGCAACGTTTCGGCTGCGCCGGCATGTCCATCACGCCCTCCTACCTACACCGCATGACAGCCGAGGCCAAGCGTCTCGGGATCGAGCCGAAGCGCTCTGGTTCTGCGCTACGAGCAATCTTTCTCTCCGGTGAGCCTTACGGGATCGAGTGGGCGGAGTCGATGCAGGAGTTCTGGAGCGCCACAGTCCACGAAGGGTGGGGTGCAACTCAGACCCTCGGAGTGGTGATGGCGACCAGAACCGGTGCGATCGAGGAACACGGACGCGGCGTCCTCCACGGCATCGGACACCGTTGTCTCATCGAGGTCCTCGATCCAGACGGGGTCTCCGTAGCTCCTGGTGAGCGCGGCGAGATCGTGGTCACGACCCTTCGGACCCGTGGGTTGCCGAGCATACGATTCGGGATGGGCGACAGCATCCGGTTGCTGCGCGACGGCTTCTTTCCGGAGTTCGAGGCAGGATCGATCGGTCGCATCGACGACATGATCAAGATCAAGGGTATGAATATCTGGCCGAGCGCTGTGGATGCGGCGGTGCTCCGTGGGCCCGTACTCGACTACAGAGCGATTGTTCACACTGCCGATAACGGCAGCGAGTCCGTCGACTTGCAGCTGGAGATCGACGCGGCTGCCGACGTCGACCCGAACCTGATGGCGGATATCGCGGAGACGATCAAGCGCACTGTCGGAATCTCGATGTCGATCTCTGTGCTACCCACCGGGACACTGGACGAACAGCACTTTAAGTCCCGACGCTGGACCGACCGAAGGGCAGTGCGATGACCGACTCGATCGAGCAAGAATTGGGCCGTGCCCGGGCTCATCTCGACGCCGTAACGCAGTTGGTGGCCGAACTTCCAGAATCCCCGTTGCTTATCCAGTTCTGCGAACGAATCGACGCGCTGGTCGACGAGTTCACTTGGGAACTGGGCGCACAACCCTGACTCTGCCACTATTTGATGAGGACTCCCGCATCGACGGGGATGGAAATACCGGTTACGTAGCGTGATTCGTCGCCCGCCAGGAAGAGCACCGCGTTGCTGACATCGTCCGGCTCGACACACGGAATGTCGAGTACGTGCATGTCGTGCAGGAGCGGAACCACCTGTTCCCGAGTGGGTGCTTCCTCGTCGGGAAGGAACAGCCTGTAGATCGCGTCGTTCAACAGCATCCGAGTCTCGACGTTGGTCGGGTTCACCGTGTTGACACGGATGTTCTGCGGGCCGAGCTCGTTCGCGAGGCTCTTCATCAACCCGAGGACACCGTGCTTGGCTGCGGTGTAATGGGCGTTGTACGGCAGACCTTTCGTTCCCGCGACGGAGCTGATGAGCACCATCGAACCGCCCTCGCCGCCTTTCAGGATGTGCGGAGTGGCGACCGTCGTCGTGTTCCACACGCCGGTCAGGTTGGTGTCGATCATGTTGTGCCAATTCTCGGCGGACAACTCGTGCGTCACACCGCTACCCGCAATTCCCGCATTGGCTACCACTACGTCGAGTCGGCCGAGTTCGCCTACTGCGGAATCGACGGCTGCACGTAGCGCCTCGAGGTCGCGGACATTCGTCTTCGACGCCACGATCCGACGGTCGAGCTTCTCGACCGCCCGCACCGTCTCCGCCAGGTCGTCCTCCGTCGCAAGGTCGTATCCGACGGTGTCGACGTCCTCGCATGCGTCCACTGCGATGATGTCGGCGCCTTCGGCGGCGAAACGCAGTGCGTGGTTACGACCTTGTCCGCGGGCAGCACCGGTGATGAGGACTACTTTGCCGCTGAACCTGCTCATGCGCCCAAAGCCGCTTCACCCAGGAACGCCAGCACCACCGAGGAGTGCGAGCGGGCTTCCTCGGCACCACCGGAGTACACGGAGTCGCCACGATTGACCACGACGACATCGTCGGCAACCCTGAGCCCCGCTTCGGCGTTCTGCTCGACCATCAGCACACCGAGCCCGCGGTCGGCGATCTCGCGGACACTTGCCATGACGGTGTCGACCACGGCGGGCGCAAGACCCATCGACGGCTCGTCCATCATGATGTACTTCGGATCGGACATCAGTCCACGTCCGAAGGCAAGCATCTGCTGCTCACCACCGCTCAACAGTCCTGCAGGCCCGTCCTTTCGCTCACGAAGAATCGGAAACAGTTCATACGCGAGTTCGGTGTTCTTCTCGCGCTTCTCCCTGGTCGAGGTGTATCCACCGATACGCAGGTTCTCCGCCACGGACAACGACGCGAAGACTTGACGACCCTCCGGTACGAGTGAGATTCCGCGTCGCACCACTTTGTGGGCCTTGACTCCGACGAGGGAAACATCATCGAGAACGATGGTGCCCGACGTCGGTTCCACCAAGCCGGCGATGGTTCGCAGCGTCGTACTCTTACCTGCTCCGTTCGCCCCGAGAACCAGCGTAATTCGGCCGGGTTCGACCGTCAGGCCGATGTTCGTGACCGCGCTGACCTTGCCGTACTGGACGTGGAGGTCACTGACTTCGAGCATCCTGCGCTCCTCGCTTCCCGAGATAGGCTTCCTGAACACTTGGTTCGCGCACGACGTCCTGCGGCTTCCCTTGCGCGATCAGTACGCCGAAATTCATTGCGATCAGCGTGTCGCAGGTATCGACCATCATCTGCACGTCGTGTTCGACGAGAAGTTGCGTCAGGCCTTCTTCGCGCAACTTCTTCAACAGCTCCGATACATCCTCGCGTTCGGTCTTGTTCATGCCCGCTGTCGGCTCATCGAGCAGAAGAAGTGTGGGCGACATGGCAATTGCGCGGGCGATCTCCACCCGGCGCTGCAACCCATAGGACAGCTCCCCTGGCCTGATGTCCTCCAAGCCCGAGAGCCCAGTCCGCTCCAGCGCCTCCGCGACCGCATCTTTCGAGCGCTTCAGCAAGGCCTTGCGCCCGAGCAACAACTCGCGAAGGCCACCTTCCTCGGAGCCGAGGTCCGCCCCCAGAGCGACGTTCTCGCGAACGGTCAGGTCCGGCAGTAGTCGTACCGTCTGAAATGTGCGGGCAATGCCGAGCTTGGCGACCTTCTGCGAAGACACCTTCGCAAACGGTTCGCCTTCGAACGTCAAGGCACCGCGTGTCAGGGGCGTCAATCGAGTGATCGCCGCCAACAGGGTGCTCTTGCCGGATCCGTTCGGTCCGAGGATGCCGAATATCTTTCCTCGGGTGATGTCGAAGGAAATACCGTCGACAGCCTTGATGCCGCCGTAGTGGACTGCGACGTCGTCTATTCCGAGCACCACCTCGGTTGTGGCGTGGCGAGCGACAGTCTCTCGTGACACTGCGTCGGTAGTCACGGTTTATCCCCTATCTCGGCTAGAGCGAGTTCCTCGACCGTGTCGTCGGGTTCCTTCTTACGAGCAACCCCTGCGAGTCTTTTGGCCTTGGACTTCCGAACCAGATCAAGGGCGGTTCCGTAGATCCCGCCCGGTACGTAGACGGCAGCGATCGCGACGATGATGCCGTAGACGATGGCCTGGTACTGCCCGACGATCTCGAGGTAGTACGGCAGCCATGTGAAGATGATCGCGCCGAGGACGATGCCGAGCCACGAGCGCCCGCCGCCGACGATGATGATCGTCAACCCGAGAACCACCAAGGGGAATCCGATGCTCTCCGGCGCCACGGTCGTGCGCAGTAATACGTTGATCGCGCCACCAAGTGCGCCGATCAATCCACTGATCACGAAGGAGCTGATTCGATAGCGAGAAACGTTGACACCCATGGATGCGGCCAATTCCGGATCTTCACGGACCGCGTCGATTCTACGACCGAGACGACCTCGTTCGCTCAGCGCCAGAAGCGCGACGACGAGCACCGTGATCGCGATGATGTGCCCGATGGTCAACTGGGGGAACGCCAGTGCGCCGAACAGTCCGACCGACGCGCCGGTGAGCGAGCCACCGTTGTGCGCGACGACCGTGATGATCAGATCGAAGGAGACCGTGGCCATCGCCAGGTAGAGACCGTTGAGACGCTGAACCAGCAATGCCAGCAGAAACCCGATCACTCCGCAGACGATCATGATGGCAGCAATCGCGGCGAACGAGCTGAACCCGTACCGGATCACGAAGATCGCGGCGCCGTAGGAACCGAGACCGTAGAACCCGGCGCCTGCGAACGAGAACACGCCCATGCGAAGCTGGACCTGGATGCTCAGAGCCAGAAGAAGAACGGTGAACGTGCTCTGGAACAGAACGATATGCGTGAAATAGAACTGACTCATACCCTTCGCACCTCCTTGCGGCCGAAGAGACCCTGCGGGCGAAGCAGCAGGACGAGGAAGATCATGCCGAAGCACACGGCGTCGACCCAGCCACCACCGGTGAATCGCAACACCAGAGTCTCCGACAACGCCAGAATGTAGGCGCCGGCAGCGACACCGGCCGTGCTCCCGACGCCACCGAGGATGATGACCGCAAATGCCTTGATCAGCAGTGTCTCACCGCTTTCCGGAGTGATGGCGCCGAGATTGAACGTGAGCAAGGCGCCCGCGAGACCGGCAAGACCACCGGCAAAGGCCATTGTGGACAGGGAGAGCTTTCGACGGTCGACTCCCATCAACGCTGCCGTTTCGGCATCGACACCGATGGCACGGAGCGCAAGTCCTGCCATGGACTTGCGCAGCCATATCGCCATCCCGACCGTGAGAATCACGGCGGACAGCACGATGATCAAACCGGTGTTCGAGATGCGAAGACCGAAGAGCGAGAACACCTTCACTGCATACGAACTGTTGGAGAATCCGAACGGTTCGGACTTGGTGACGTACTGGGCGATCGCGAGCGGGATGGCAGCAACGCCGATGCCGCCGATCAGAATTTGCAGCTCTGCGATCCGATGAGTCTTTGCCCTCCGCAGAATCGGTTGGAAAGCAAGCACTTCGATGGCTGTGGACAACAACGCACCCACGAACACCGACACCGCAATGACGCCGATCATCGGCAGCTGTTGGTCCTTGACCACCAGGTATCCGACGAACCCCGCGAACATGAAGATCGCGCCGTGCGCGAAGTTGAGGATGCCGACGGTGCCCCACACGAGGGACATGCCGAGACAGAACAGTACGTAGATCGATCCGAGTATCGCCGCATCGATGAGTGTCTGGCCCATGGTTTCAGATCACCTCTTCCGTGAACGTTCGGTGACCGTCATTCCGCCAGCAACCCTTCTGCGGTCCCGTCCCACTCGACGACAACTCCCGCCACTCGCTGGTCGTTGCCTTCGAACGTCACCGGTCCGACGGCGCCGTCGAATCCGGCCGTGGCCACGGCGTCGAGACCGTTCTTGATGTCCTCACGCGAGGCGCCGCCCGATTCCTTGATGGCCCTGGCGATCATCCATGCCGCGTCGTAGCCTTCGGCTGCGTAGTTGAGCGGGTTCTTGCCGTATTTGGCGTTGTAAGCCTCGACGAAGGAGACCGAAGACGGTGCGGTCTGAAGGTAGTTGAAGTCCGTCGCCCAGAACATTCCCGCGCCTGCAGGCCCTGCGGGCGCGAGGTTTCCGGCGCCTGCGGCGGGATTTCCGACGGCTGGGCCGTCGAAGCCTGCTTGGCGCAGCTGCGACATCGCGGTGGAATTCTGCGCACCGACGAGGAGGAACACCACGGCATCCGGCTTTTCGCCGACGATCTTGGTGATGGTCGACGCGAAGTCCTGGGTGGTCGACTGCACGCTGGTGCTCGAGAGGATCTCGAGATCCTCACTCTCCTGCAACGCGGGGAGTTGATTCTCGGCGATCTCCGCCAGTGTCGGCTGGCCTGCGTTGTAGAGCACGCTGATTCGCTTGGCGCCGAGGGTCTTCAGATGATCGATCGCCTTGGGGAAGTATGTCTCCTGGGGTGCGGTCGATCGGAACGTGTAGTCGCCGATGACGACACCGGCACTACCGGACTGGGTGAACACGACAGGAGTCTTCGACGACTCTGCTATCGGCGCCACCGCCACGGACTGCGCACCGGACACGGTGCCGAGGATGGCGGCGACGTTCGGGTTCGCAATCCCTTCGGTCACCTGACTCGCGGCTGTCTGGGCGTCGCCTGCGGTGTCGCGACTGTCGAGCTTCAGCGTGGAGTCGCCGAGGAACTTCTGCTCGTTGATCTCTTGGACGGCGAGTTCGATACCTTCGAGCTGGGAACCTCCGACGTACGCGAGCGTTCCGGTCTTGTCCGTCGTGGAGAGCACGGTGATCTCGGCGGGCATCTCCCCCGAGGCTGTTGCACCGGATGGGCCTGACCCACTACATGCTGCCATCGACAGCATGGCTCCGGTCAGCCCGAACAGGACCAGCCTGCCGGGACCCGTGGTGAACTTCATGGCTCCTCCTATTTCATGGCAATGATGCGCATGAACTCGTGATCGCTGTCACAGTAGAACCAAAACGTCCAGTTGTCCAGATCACATTTGAGGACAAAGTCGCAGCAGAAAAAGCCGTGACAACAGATGGTTGCGGCGAATGATTATCAGCGTTTAGAGTGAGGTGTATCACCTGAACGGATGCCGTCCGTAATTAGAACACTCCGAAGGAGTCCTGTCATGGCACTCGACGACGCCACCGCCGCGTTCCTCGCCCAAGCCGCCGAAGGAGGCGGTAAAGCGCTCCACGAGATGACCCCCGACGAGGTCCGCTCGATGAACGACACATTCATCGACCTCTACGGTCCAGGGCCCGAGATGGCGTCGGTCGAGAACCTGACGGTGGAGGCGGCGGATGGACATGCAATTCCGGTTCGCGTCCTGACACCTGACGACAGCCCACGCGGGGTGTTCGTCTACTTCCATGGCGGTGGCTGGGTCGTCGGCACACCGGATCAGTTCGACACACTTGCCAGACGCCTCGCGGTCGAGACCGGGTGCACCGTAGTGCTTCCCGACTACCGACTCGCTCCCGAAAACATCTACCCGACTGCAGCCGACGACGCATGGGATGTTCTGCAGTGGACCGCTTCTCGCTCCGATTCTGCGTTGCCGCTACTGGTCGGCGGCGACAGTTCCGGCGGCAACCTTGCAGCCGTCGTCGCGCAGCGAGCAGTGCGAGAGAACGGCCCGGCCGTCTCGCTACAGGTGTTGGTCTACCCCGTCACCGACCACGATTTCGACAACAGCTCGTACGCCGACCCCGCCAACCAGTTGATGCTCGACAAGACGTCGATGATCTGGTTCTGGGATCTCTACACACCCGATGCCGGAGTACGCCGCAACTGGGACGTGTCACCCTTGCACGCAGAGGACCTGTCAGGAGTGGCACCAGCAGTGGTGTTGCTGGCCGAACACGATGTTCTACGCGACGAAGGTCAGGCCTATGCCGAGAAACTCACCGCCGCGGGCGTGCCCGTGGAGGTGAGAGTGTTCGACGGACAGATGCATGGCTTCTTCCAGTTCGTCAACATCCTCCCCGGAGCCGACGCCGGTATCGCGTACGTCGGCGAATCCGTTCGCGCCCATCTCACATCCGTTGTCGCCTGAAAGGAGTGTTCCGTGAGCACAAGCGATTTCGATGCCGTCGTCATCGGCGCCGGCTTCTCCGGCGTCTACATGACGCACAAGCTCAAGTCTCTCGGCCTGTCGGTCCGTGGATACGAGGCCGCAGAAACCGTCGGTGGTACGTGGTTCTGGAACACGTATCCCGGCGCACGATGCGACTGCATCAGCATGGAATACGCGTTCACGTTCTCCCAGGACATCATCGACGAGTGGGAGTGGACAGAACGCTATCCTGCTCAGCCGGAGATCCTGCGTTACATCGACTTCGTCGCCGAGAAACTCGATGTCAAGAAGCACTTTCGTTTCGGAGTACGTGTCGAATCAGCGGTCTGGGACGAGGAGGCGTTACGGTGGACGGTCGGCACCGACGCCGGTGAATACGTCACCGCCAAGTACCTGATCACCGCCGCGGGATGCCTCTCGACGTCATCGACACCCGACTTCGCGGGTCTCGACGCCTACGAGGGCGAGACGATCCATACCAGCGCGTGGCCGCGCGACGGGTTCGACTTCACCGGCAAACGGGTCGGCGTCATCGGCACCGGATCTTCTGGTGTTCAGGTGATCCCGAAGATCGCCGAGCAGGCCGAACATCTGACGGTTTTCCAGCGCACACCTGCCTTCAGCCTCGACTGCGGCAATCGCCCATTGACCGAGGACGAGAAGCAGTCCTTTCGAGCCGACATCGAGAACTTCAAGGTCGCATCGAAGGCGTCCGGGGGCGGCCAGCCCGTGGACACATTGTCAGTCAACACATTCGACCACTCCGAGGAAGAGCGATTGGCGGTGTTCGAGGAACGATGGAGTCGCCATCGGGCCATCGATCTCATCGCTGCCTACCCGGACCTGCTCAGCAATCGGCAGGCCAACGACACCATCGCCGAGTTCTTCCGCGGCAAGATCCGATCCGTCGTCGAGGACCCTGAACTTGCCGAGGCACTCTCACCTCGCGAGCATCCCTTGGGGGCCAAGCGAATCACACTCGATACCAACTACTTTCAGACCTATAATCGCGACAACGTATCGCTCGTGAGCGTGAAGGATGCGCCGATCGAAGGATTGACTCCGACCGGGTTGAAGACCGCCCACGACGAATACCCGCTCGACGTCATAGTCTTCGCCACCGGTTTCGACGCCATCACCGGCCCCCTGCTGAAGATCGACATCCGTGGACGCAACGGGAAGTCACTGCAGGACAAGTGGACCGACGGTCCCACCACATATCTGGGTATCGCCGTCGACGAGTTCCCCAATCTGTTCACCTTGACCGGCCCCGGTAGCCCCAACGTGTTGACCAACGTGGTCTGCGCCATCGAACAGCACGTCGAGTGGACAGCGGACACCGTCGCACATCTGGAGTCGATCGGCGCCAGGACATTCGAGGCCGACGAGACCGCAGCAAAGGAATGGACCACGCAAGCAATCGAACTCGCCGACACCACGCTTTACCCCGAGGGCAACTCCTGGTACACCGGCGCCAACATCCCAGGCAAACCTCGCATGATCATGTCCTACGTCGGCGGACTCAACGTCTACCGCGACATCTGCGACGACGTCGCATCCAAGGGTTACGAAGGCTTCACGATCACCCACTAGAAGGAGCTCGAATGTTTCGCATCAGCATCGCCTACAACCACCCCGAGAACCCCGATGCGTTCTTGGCACACTACCGAAGCGTGCATGCGCCACTGACCGCGAAGATGCCCGGCATCATCTCGTTCGAGTGGGGTGTGTCAGAAACACTGGACGGATCCCAGCCTGCACACTTCGTCGTCGGCAACCTGAACTTCCCGTCCAAGGACGACGCCATTGCAGCCCTCGGATCCGAGGAGGGCAAGGCCGGTGCCGACGACATGCCCAACTTCGCCGGAGCGGGCTTCGTCATGGATATGCATGAGGTCGAGGTGGCCTGAGGCGCTCCGCGCCTGGTGGTGTGGTTGGGTGCCCCCTGGGGCGCCTAACCACACCACCAGCGGCGAAGCTGCTACAGACCCAGATCGGCCAAGCCGAGCAGCGAGCGGTATTCGAGCCCCTCGGCAGCGATGACGTCGTCGGCTCCGGTTGCCCGGTCGACTACCGTCGCAACTCCGACGACGACTGCTCCCGCGTCGCGGAGCGCCTTCACCGCAGTCAGCGGTGAGTTCCCGGTCGTGGTCGTGTCCTCCACGACCAACACCCGCTTGCCGACGATGTCGGGTCCTTCGATCTGACGCTGCATACCGTGCGCCTTCGCGGCCTTGCGTACGACGAAGCCGTCGATCGGGCGGCCTTCCGCGTGGACGATGGACAACGCGACGGGATCGGCTCCCATCGTCAGGCCGCCGACGGAGTCGAAGTCCCAGTCGGCCACCAATTCGCGCATCAGCGTTCCGATCAACGCGCTCGCGCGGTGATGCAGCGTTGCGCGTCTGAGGTCGACGTAGTAATCGGCTTCCTTGCCGGATGACAACGTCACCTTGCCGTGGACTACGGCCAGTTCACGAACCAGCTCGGCCAGTTCGGCACGCTGGGCACTGTCGGCCATGTGAGGTTCCCTTCGGTCGATTCAGTCGATGAATCTACCGGCCGGAATCCCACAGGCTCAGGCGGGCACGTCCTCCGGCTTTTCGTCGGCGACGAGGTCGACGTGCTCGACGAACGGCTCGGGCGGAACCACCTTCAGTACCGTGGCCATGGGCTTGGTCGCGAACGAACTACGCAGCTGCGCCAACGCGTACGCATTGTCGTTGTAGACGCGCACTGCGCCGGCGATGCGCTTCTCCGTTGTTTCCAGGTCGCCGGCGGGGCCTTGGAAAGCCCAGTTGGATCGCAACTTGGGGTGGGTGTCGGACTCGGACAGCACTGCGTGCACCGCCGCCGACAGCGCGTTCTCGGCGGCTGCCTGTGCCTGAAGACCGAGGTTCTTGTCTCGTACCGCCTTGGACCACGACCTCGCGCCGACGAGCTGACGAACCAGATCCTGGTCCAGGCCGGACGATTCGACGGCCGCGATGAACGGCTCCAGCTGAACGTAGCGACGCTCGAGCTCCACGGTCACCAGCTGCCTGCTCGCGGCCGTGTTCGACCGATAACGCCGTACCCGACGCTCGACGCTCGCCGCGTAGGCGAGAACTGCAAGTACGAGGATCGCCACGATCACGAAAACAGTCACAAGGTCTGAATTTAACGGTGATACTCGAATCGCGCTCGGAGGCTCGCCCATACGCGCCGAAGTCGCCTATGTTCGGCCGCGACCTCGACCGACCAGATTCGTCAGCTTCCGCACAGCACTCTTGGGGACCTTGGTGCCGAGCGCCGTCAGGACCTTGTACTGCGCGCCCGGCACACTGATGACTTTGCCCTTGCCCAGATCACGCATGGATTCACGCACGACCTGTTCCACGTTCAGCCACATGAACTTCGGGATGCTGGACATCTCGATGCCCGCGCGCTGGTGGAACTCGGTGCGCACGAACCCGGGGCACAGTGCCTGCACCTGGACGCCTGTGCCGGCGAGGCCACCGGACAGTCCTTCGGAGAACGAGATGACGTACGCCTTGGACGCGGAGTACGTCGATCCGCGGCCGGACAGAATGCCCGCAACACTCGCCACGTTGACCACGGTGCCTTTCGCGGCAGCAACCATCGACGGCAGCGCTGCGCGGGTCAACTGCATCACCGCGGTGACGTTGACGTCGAGCTGCGCCTGCAACAGCTCGGGTTCCGCTGTCCAGAACTCACCCGAAGTTCCGAAACCTGCGTTGTTGACGAGAAATTCGACGCCCCGGCTCAGCCGCTCGGCGACGACGTCCCGTCCCGCCTGGGTGGCCAGATCCGCCGGGATGATCTCCGAGTCGGCTCCGAAGCGGACGCGCAGGTCGTCCGCGAGCGAACGCAGCCCCACCTCGTTCCTGGCAACGAGCACGAGGTCGTAGCCGCGAGCAGCGAGGTGAGTGGCGAATCCTGCGCCGAGACCGGACGTCGGTCCGGTGACGAGGGCAACCGGGCGCACGGTGAGGGGGGACGCTGGTTCGATCGGTTCGGCGGTCATGAAACTGAAGGCTACGGTGCGATCGACGTGTTGTGGAGTCCCACACCGCCGAATGTCCGGTCCTGCGGATCAGTCCTGGCGGCGGCGGTCCGAGTCGCGGGTGATGGGCGTCGGTCGGCTCGGTGGCCGGGGTCCCGACGGTTGGATCACGGGACCGGAACGCAGCGGCGGCCTCGGCTCGGGACGCCGCACCTCGGGGCGCGCCTGCCGGGGTTCTGGATTTTGGCGGGGTTCTGGGCTCTGCCTGGGTTCTGGGCTTTGGCGCCCGACGGTGGTTTCGGGTCGACTGCGCTGCGGAGGGCTGGTTCGAGCGGGACCGGATGGACGTCGGTTGTTGACCGGCGGTAGTACATGCAGCATCCCGGACAGTCGTGCCACGGCGTCGATGGCGGCATCCCAGTCGCGTCCGGTGCTGCCGAGCGGCAACGATCCGAGTGTCCAGTCGTTCTCGCTCCACAGCAGGTTCAGGCCGGCCGGAACGGATTCGGTGAACGCAGCCATGCGTTGATCGCACACGCGCCGCGCCACTTCGACGTTCGTCGCGAACACGACACGGGGGCCGATCGATCCAAGCAGCTCCATGTCCGAGTCGCGAGGGGGCGGCGTCGACTTCAACCGAAGGTCGATGTCCACGTCGGATCCGACGGGTCGTTGAACTGCAACAATCGTCGACGTTTCCTCGACGTCGAACAGTACGAACTTCTCGCCGCGTCGGACTCCGCTCACGAGGTCCACCGCAGTGGTCTGCTCGGGCTTGGCGAGTGCAGCACGACGGAACTGCAACACGATGTCGTCGTCGGACGCCTCGTACGTGTATCCCTGCGCCTTGGCCCACATCTGCCGTACCCGGCCTACCTGGTCCCGGCGCGAACGGTCGATGTACAGAAGGGCGACCGCACCCAGGAGGGCGATCGCTGCAAGTCCGAACCACATAGCCGTCATCGAGGGTCAGCTTATAGCGTCCAGCGGTTCGGCCTCGTGATGGCTCACCCGCCCAGGTCGGGGGTTTCCACGATGATGTCCGCCGTGATGGCACCGTTCTCCATGGGGCTGCCGTTCACGACGACGAGCGACCCGACCTTCAGCGAGGAGGCGTCGAAGCCGGACAGGGACAGGACCTGCGTCTGCGGGGTGACGAGAACCGTGACGGGGGCGCCGTCGATGCCCTGGATCGTCAGAGTCGGACCGTCGATGGCGGTGATGTTTCCGATCGCCGCGCCGGAGTTCCCCAGAATTTCCGGGATACCTCCCGGGACGAGTCCACCGGGAGCCGACGGTGGCGCGAGGGGCGCCTGGCTCGGTGGGAGCGTGGGGATCGGGGCCAGGCTGGTCGGTGGCCGAACCGCGACGTCGTCGGTGTCGGATCGTTGATTGGTCAACACGAGAATTCCTGCCAGCACGACGACCGCCAGCGCGGCCAGGGCGACGAGCGCGAACATCCACCGCCGCGGCCCCTTCGGCTCGGGCGGAGCCTGATACTCGCCGTACTCGGGCGGAGCCTGGTGTTGCCTCGGGTCGTACGCCGGAAACACCTGGGTCGGGTTGGGCTGCTGGGCTGGGTACTGCTGCTGCGGCGAGTACTGCTGGGGATATCCGTACTGCTGCGTCGGCTGGTCCTGGTAGGGCTGCGCCTGTGGATAGGGCTGTGCCTGCTGATAGGGCTGGGAATCCGGGTACGGCTGGGTGTCCGGATATGCCTGCCAGCCGTCGGCGACGTAATCGGATTCGGGACGATCCGGAGGCGGATTCGCGGTGCCGTCTTCCCACGGCCGGTCGTGGGGTCCTTCCGCGGGCTCCACTCTCGCGCGCTGACCGTCCGGATGACTCATGACACCGAGGGTACGTCCGGCACCTCGCGGGTGACGAACGTCCAGGCGTGCACAGAGCTCCACTCTTGCGCGATATTCACGGAATCCCGCAAATATCGCGCAAGAGTGGAGCGAAATACTCGGTCTAACCCAGGACCAGTGCGTCGCCGTCTGCCGATACGTTCACCGGCACGACGTCGCCGTCGCGGACATCTCCTGCGAGCAGCAGCTTGGCCAACTGATCACCGATGGCCTGCTGGATCAGCCTGCGCAGCGGACGAGCGCCGTACAACGGGTCGTAGCCCCGAGCTGCCAGCCACAGCTTCGCCGGCGAGGTCACATCGAGCGTGAGCCTGCGAGCTGCGAGCCTGCGGGCCAGGAAGCCGAGCTGGATGTCGACGATCGATTCCAGCTGATCCTCGGAGAGCGAGTCGAACACCACCACGTCGTCGAGGCGGTTGACGAACTCCGGTTTGAACGCGCGCCTGACCGCATCCATGACGTGGTCCTTCGATCCCCCGGCACCGAGGTTCGACGTCAGGATCAAGATGGTGTTCCTGAAGTCGACCGTGCGTCCCTGCCCGTCGGTCAGCCTGCCTTCGTCGAGCACGGCCAACAGGATGTCGAAGACATCGGGGTGAGCCTTCTCGACCTCGTCGAACAGAATCACGCTGTACGGACGCCTGCGGACGGCTTCGGTGAGTTGACCGCCTGCCTCGTAGCCGACGTAGCCGGGAGGCGCGCCGACGAGTCGAGCTACGGCGTGCTTCTCGCTGTACTCGCTCATGTCGATGCGGACCATGGCGCGCTCGTCGTCGAACAGGAAGTCCGCCAACGCTTTCGCGAGTTCGGTCTTGCCGACACCGGTCGGACCGAGGAACAGGAACGAGCCCGTCGGACGGTTCGGATCGGCGACGCCGGCGCGAGCACGACGGACGGCGTCGGACACCGCTTGCACGGCGTCCTTCTGCCCGACGACGCGCTTGCCCAACTCGTCTTCCATCCGCAGCAGCTTCGCGGTTTCGCCCTCGAGCATGCGGCCTGCAGGAATGCCGGTCCAGGCTGCGACGACGTCGGCGACATCGTCCGGACCGACCTCTTCCTTGAGCATGACGTCGTCCTGCGCCGGAGTTGCCTGTGTCTTCTCGGCAAGCTCCTTCTCGAGCGTCGGGATGCGGCCGTACCGAAGTTCGGCTGCCTTTCCCAGATCTCCGTCGCGTTCGGCACGCTCGGATTCACCGCGCAGGTTCTCGAGTTCTTCTTTGAGGACGCGAACCGAATCGATGGCGTTCTTCTCGTTCTGCCAGCGGGTGCTCAACTGGTTGAGCTTTTCCTGGCCGTCGGCCAGTTCCGCGCGCAGCTTCTCGAGACGAGCCTTCGACGCATCGTCGGTCTCCTTCTCGAGCGCCATCTCCTCGATCTCGAGTCGCCGGACGGCTCGTTCGACCTCGTCGATTTCGACGGGACGCGAGTCGATCTCCATGCGGAGACGCGACGCGGCCTCGTCGACCAGGTCGATTGCCTTGTCCGGCAGGAACCTCGACGTGATGTAGCGGTCGGACAGTGTGGCGGCGGAGACGAGTGCGGAGTCCGTGATGCGCACACCGTGGTGCACCTCGTAGCGCTCCTTGAGCCCACGCAGGATGCCGACGGTGTCCTCGACGGACGGTTCGCCGACGTAGACCTGCTGGAATCGACGCTCGAGCGCTGCGTCCTTCTCGATGTACTTGCGGTACTCCTCCAACGTGGTCGCACCGACGAGCCGCAGTTCACCGCGCGCGAGCATCGGTTTGATCATGTTGCCCGCGTCCATCGCGGACTCACCGGTCGCGCCAGCTCCGACGATGGTGTGGAGCTCGTCGATGAAGGTGATGACCTGCCCGGCCGAGTTCTTGATGTCGTCGAGCACGGCCTTGAGCCGCTCCTCGAATTCACCGCGATACTTCGCACCGGCGACCATCGAGCCGAGGTCGAGCGAGACGACGGTCTTACCGCGCAAGCTTTCCGGCACGTCGCCGGCGATGATGCGCTGCGCGAGACCTTCGACGATGGCGGTCTTGCCGACGCCGGGCTCACCGATGAGAACCGGGTTGTTCTTGGTGCGACGGGACAGTACCTGGACGACGCGACGAATTTCGGTGTCGCGGCCGATGACCGGATCGAGCTGACCTTCGCGGGCCCGGGCGGTCAGGTCGGTGCTGTACTTCTCGAGCGCCTGGTAGGTGCTCTCGGGATCGGCGCTGGTGACGCGCGCGCTGCCGCGGACAGTCTGGAAGGCGTCGCGCAGCTCGTTGGGTCCGGCGCCGTGGCCGGTCAGGAGCTTGGCGACGTCGCTGTCACCCGTCGCGAGTCCGACCATGAGGTGCTCGGTGGAGACGTACTCGTCGTCGAGTTCGGTAGCGAGGTTCTGCGCAGCCGTGATGGCCGCCAGCGCTTCGCGACCGAGTTGCGGAGTCGTTGTCGATCCGGTTGCCGACGGGAGTCGATCGACCAGGGTGCGAGCTTCACCGCGCACCGTCGCAGGATCGACGCCGACAGCCTTCAACAGGGGGGAGGCGATGCCGTCGGTCTGATCGAGCAACGCCACCAACAAATGGGCCGGACGGATGTCCGGGTTTCCGGCCGCGGATGCGGCCTGCAGAGCGGCACTGAGTGCGGCCTGCGTTTTCGTGGTGGGGGTGAAACTGTCCACCGGTCACCTGCTTTCTGCTGGGAGAAAATTTGATGTCGGTGGGTACAACGTACCAAGACTTGAGTCTGTTCCGCTCAAGTCTGATTTTCTCAGTTTTCTTCTGTGGCCAGTGGTGTGTAATCGGGATACCCTCGGGCGGTCTACTTTGGAACCGTCTAGCTGCGGCGGAGGTTGATCGATGCTCGATGCACGGGCGATCTCCCTGGTTCGTGCCGGTTTCAAGTCCGTTCTGGCCGCTGAGAACGGTCCGGCACTTCTCGCACGGTCCTTCTACGCCCAGCTGTTCGTCGACCATCCGGAGTTCCGGGCGTTCTTTCCGGCGTCGATGGACCAGCAACGCGACCATTTCGTCCGTGCGCTGGCCTACATCTTCGACAATCTCGACAAGAACGAGCGCGTCGAGTCGTTCCTCCAGCAACTTGGCCGAGACCACCGCAAGCACGGCGTCGACGGCACCCACTTCCGAGCCGGTGCCTCGGCCCTGATCTCGGCGTTCCGCAACTTCGTCGGCAACGAGGTGTGGACGGACGAAGTCGAGGACGCCTGGCATCGGACGCTAGCGCTCGTCACCGACAACATGGCCGTTGCAGCGGACTCGGACGAATTGCCCCCGTACTGGGGCGCCACGATCGTCGAGCATCAACGGGTGCTCGACGATCTGGCGATCATTCGCCTCCAACTGGACGAGGGCATTCACTACTACCCGGGTCAGTACGTGAGCGTGCAGATTCCGCAACGCCCCAAACTCTGGCGGTACCTGTCGCCGGCAATTCCGTGTAATCCGCAGGGCGAGATCGAGTTTCACGTTCGGCGGGTGTCCGGCGGTTGGGTGTCCCCCGCCATGGTGACCGAGTCGGTCGTCGGCGATCGATGGGCCGTCAGCCCTCCCTTGGGTGGATTGCAGATCGACCGAGGAATCGCCGAGGACGTGCTGATGATCGCAGGCGGCACCGGCCTGGCGCCGCTCCGTGCTCAGGTGATGGACATGGCTCGACGCAGCCACAACCCGCGAGTGCACCTGTTCGTCGGGGGCACGTATCCCCGGGATCTGTACGACGCCGAGACCCTGTGGCAGCTGTCGCTGTCCAACCCGTGGTTGACGGTGGTTCCGGTGACCGAGGAGGACGAGAATCCGTGGTGGCATTCCGGTCCGACGCCGGAACTGCCGTGGGGCATGCATCATCGGCTGCACGGGTCCATCGGGAAGGTCGTCACGCAGTTCGGCTCGTGGGCGGACAGGCAGATCCAGATTTGTGGTTCGCCGTCGATGGTGCGGACGACGCTCTACGCATTGCGGAAGGTCGGCACCCCGATGGAACACGTGCAGCACGATCCGCTGTGAGCAGTTAACGCTCGGCAAACGGCCTGCGCTCGAACCCGTGCCTCGTCGATCGTTCGAATGACGTGGTCGATGGCGGGGCCGCGCCGGGCTCCGCATTTCTCCGGTCGTCCGATCCGAAAGCAACACGTTCTACCGTTCGTCGCGCCGAAACAGCCAGTCGGCCTGGAATGTGGTTACCTACTCGTTATCGTTTCCGGGCCGCGTCGAAGACGGCCCGGTCATACCGAGAAGGGTGAGAGTAGATCCCGATGCCTGCAGACTTCGCGGCACGGTTGAACAGTCTGTTCAACACGGTGCATCCACCTGGCCGTAAGCCCCACACCAATGCAGAAGTCGCCGATGCGCTCGCCGAGCACGGCCACCAGATCTCCAAGCCGTACATCTCGCAGCTGCGTTCCGGTCAGCGGACGAATCCGTCGAACGACACCGTTGCTGCACTCGCCCGGTTCTTCAAGGTGAAGCCGGATTACTTCTTCAACGACATCTACGCGCGCAAGATCGATCACGACCTCGAGTTGGTGACTCAGCTCGAAGGCTATGGCCTCAAGCGTCTGTCGGCGCGTGCGTTCGATCTGTCCGAGGAGTCACAGAATCTACTGAGCTCGATGGCCGAAAAATTGCGTGCCAGTGAGGGGCTTCCGGAGATTCCTCCGGACAGCACGCGTTGACTCGGCCGATAACCGGGCAGTAACTGCAGCCAGACGATCAGGGGGATGACACGCGGTGATCTTGATTCTCTTCGCGGGAGGAACAGCTCTCGCGGTGTCGATTCTGCTCACCCCGATGCTGATCCGGAATTTCTCGAAGCAGGGCTTCGGCCAAGAGATTCGGCTGGAAGGACCGGCGAGCCATCAGTCGAAGCGCGGAACACCGACGATGGGCGGCGTCGCGATCCTCGTCGCGCTGTGGGTCGGATACGGCGGGGCGCACGTGGTCGGCATCGCATACGACGGCGGGGGCCCTTCGGCGTCGGCCTTGCTCGTCCTGGGTCTGACGACGGCCCTCGGCATCGTCGGTTTCGTCGACGACTACACGAGCCTACGAAACAAGAGGAACCTCGGACTCACCGCGCGCGCCAAGTACGTCGGCCAGATCGGCGCTGCGGTCGTGTTCGCGCTTCTCGTCCTTCGCTTTCCGGACAGCAACGCAGTGACGCCCGGCAGCCGAAACCTGTCCTATGTCCGCGACTTCGCCATCGTGTACATGCCGACCCTGTTGTTCGTCGGCTTCATTTGTGTCCTGGTCGTGGCCTGGTCGAATGCGGTGAATCTGACCGACGGGCTCGACGGCCTCGCCGCGGGATCGATGGCGCTGGCCCTGGGGGCCTACACCGTCGTCACGTTCTGGCAGTACCGGCAGTCCTGCAGCACCGACCCACGCGTCGGGTGTTACGACGTGCGGGATCCTCTCGATCTCGCGATCGTCTGTGCCGCCGCGGCCGGTGCGTGCATCGGCTTCCTGTGGTGGAACGCCGCGCCCGCGAAGATCTTCATGGGTGACACGGGATCGCTCGCTCTCGGCGGTCTGCTCGCGGGTCTGTCCGTGGTCACCAAGACCGAGCTGCTCGCCGTTGCGATCGGCGCGTTGTTCGTTGTCGAGGCTGCGTCCGTCGTCATCCAGGTCGCGATCTTCCGCACCAACGGTGTTCGGGTCTTCCGTATGGCACCGATCCATCATCACTTCGAGCTCGCGAGTTGGCCGGAGACCACCGTCATCATCCGGCTGTGGTTGATGGCAGCCATCGCCTCGGCACTCGGTATGGGTCTGTTCTACAGCGAGTACCTCTCGGCGGTCGGCTGATATCGATCAGCCGGCGGCTTTCGCTGCGATCCGCGCCTGAACTTCCGGGCGACGCAGCGGCGGAACCGTCGGTGGCGGCTGGCGACGCTCGGGAAGCGCGTCGAGCAGTCTGTGAGTGGTCGCGGTGACCTCGGCAACTGCGAGCTCGAATGCATCGCGGGTGGCGTCGGACGTTTTCTGAACGCCACTGACCTTACGGACGTACTGCCGGGCCGCAGCCTCGATCTCCTCGTCCGTCGCGTGCGGTTCCAGCCCGCGCAGGGTGGTGATGTTTCGGCACATACCAGCCACGATAGACTTTTCCGCCGGTCTTCACGTCCTGAGCAGCCCGTCGAGTGCACGCAGGCACAGCGCCTTGACCTCGTCCTCGCTGATGGATCGGCGATCGAGCCAGTCCATGCAGACCGCACGCACGAACGACACCCAACCACGCAGTGCCGTCCGGGTGATCTCGTCCTCGCGAATCTCGGCGGGCAGCGCGGCCAGAATCCGCTGCTGCTGCACTTCCAGTTCGTCGGCGAGGATGGCCTGGATTTCCGCGTCGCCCAGCATGGCACCGCGGTTGATGGCCCGGACGCCGTGTTCGTGCTCGACGGTGTAGCGAATGTAGGCGTCGAGGCCGGCCGCGACCTGATCCGCCACCGGCAGTGACGTGTCCGGCGCGGTCGTGTCGAGGATGCGCGCGGACTCGACCTTCAAGATCTCCGCGAAGAAATCTCGCTTCGACGCGAAGTAGTGGTACATCAGGCCCCGGGACACTCCGGCGAGGTCGGCGACCTCCTCGATCCACACCTCGTCGTAGGGCCTGTCGGCGAACAGCTTCGACCCGATGTCGAGTAGTTGCGCGCGCCGCAGGTCAGGGGAGAGTCGTTTTCGAACGCCGTTCATCACCCAGGATGCTACTTGACACGAGTTCAGTAGCGAGTACGTTCACTGTTGTATCCGAGTTCAGTAACGAGCGAAGAGGTCGCACATGGTCGTCGACGTCGGAGTACGCAGCGCAGCGCTCCCCCACCCGCCCCGACGCCTGCCCGTCCTGGGCGACGTCGTCGGCGCCCACGCGTCGAGGCCGGTCCAGGACTCGATGGCACTCGCCGCACGGCTCGGCCCGATCTTCGAGCGGGTCGTCCTCGGTCGCCGCTACGTGCTCGTCTCCGGCGCCGACCTCGCGGGGGAACTGTGCGACGAGTCCAGATTCGTCAAGCACGTGTCCCCCGCGATCGAAGGTCTCAGATCAGTCGGCGGTGACGGACTGTTCACTGCCTATTCTCACGAACCGAACTGGCAGAAGGCACACGACCTCCTGCGCCCCGCGTTCGCTCAGAGCGCCATGCGCGGATACCACGACATCATGCTCGCCGTTGCGTCCGAGCTTGCGGCACACTGGCGTTCGCAGACCTCCGTCGACGTCTCCTCGGACATGACGAAGCTGACGCTGGACACCATCGGACGCACCGGGTTCAGCTACGGTTTCGATTCCTTCAGCCGAAGCAAGCCCCACCCATTCGTCGACGCGATGGTCGGCGTGCTCTCGCACAATCAGCGTCGCGAGATCGTTCCCATCCCCTGGTTGGCGAACCTCGTCTTCAAGAAAGCCGACCGGCGCAACCTCGCGAATCAGCGTTACCTCGAACAGGTCCTCGACGACATCGTGCGCACCCGCCGCGACGAACGTTCCGACCCGGGCGCCCATGCAGATCTGCTCGAGATCATGCTGGACGCCGCGCGGGATTCCGGGAACCCGAATGCGCTGAGCGAAGTGAACATTCGCCAGCAGATACTGACCTTTCTGATCGCAGGCCACGAGACCACCTCGGGGGCATTGTCGTTCGCCCTCTACTACCTCGCGAACAATCCGCACGTACTGGACGCCGCACGCGCGGAGGTCGACGAAGTCTGGGGCGGTGAAGCACCGTCGTTCGAGCAGGTACCCAAGCTGCGCTACGTCCGGCGAGTACTGGACGAGACCTTGCGGTTGTGGCCGACGGCGCCTGCATTCGCGCGAGAGGCCAGGGAGGACACCGTCATCGGCGGCGTGCACGAGATGAAGAAGGGCGATTGGGCGTTCGTGCTGATTCCCGGGTTGCATCGCGACCCAGTCTGGGGTGAGAACCCCGAGGTGTTCGATCCCGACCGCTTCGTCTCGGCCGAGGTGCGCTCACGTCCGGGCCACGTCTACAAGCCCTGGGGCACCGGCGAACGCGCCTGCATCGGCAGGCAATTCGCCATTCACGAGGCCGTCCTGGTACTCGGAACGTTGCTGCAGCAGTTCGATTTTCACGCAGATCCGGCGTATCGCCTGAAGGTCGAGGAGCGGCTGACGCTGATGCCGAAGGACTTCCGGCTGACGGTGTCAATCCGGAAGTAGCGGCACGGACAGTCCGGAGTCACGGCCCAGCAATACCCCTCTGGTCAGCGCCTTCTTCCCGAATTTGCTGTGCACACCGTCGAGAGCGATATCCAACGCCGAGGCGCTCGGTGCGTCCTGTACCCCGCTGCGCGGTGCCGCATCGAACTGCAGCTCGAGCTGCTCGGCACCGGTGCGCTCGATGTTGGCGACGGTCACCCCGACCAGCGTAATGCCCTGATCCGCGATCAGCGGCGCAGCGTCACGCAGCAACGCGAGGGCGGCATCGAGAATGTCCCGAGTGTCCGCTGTTGCCCGGTTCAGTGTGTGCGAGCGCGTGATCTTGGTGAAGTCCGCGAACCGAAGCCGAAGGACGACCGTACGGCCCGTTCGCTCGGCGGCACGCATACGCTGCGTCACGCGGTCCACCAGAGCGATGAGCGACGCCTCGACGTCCTTCGGTGATGTGGGGCCACGCCCGAGTGCGTGCTGGGCGCCGATCGAGCTGCGTCCGCGGTAGGTCTGCACGCGTCGGGGATCGCGGTTGTTGGCCAACGAGTACAGGTGATGCCCGGCGCCCTTCCCCAGAATCGAGACGATCGACGCCTCCGACTGCGCGGCGATGTCACCGACGGTGACGATGTCGAAGGCGTGCAGCTTCTCTGCGGTCACCTTCCCCACGCCCCACAACCGCTCGATCTTCAGTGGATGCAGGAACTCGAGCTCACGGCCCGGCTCGACGAGCAGGAGGCCGTCGGGCTTGCCGACTGCACTGGCGACCTTCGCGAGGAACTTGGTGCTCGCGATGCCGACCGTGATGGGCAGCCCGACCTTCTCCTTGACCTCGCGTCTGAGCCGCTGGGCCACCTGCACCGGAGTGCCGCGGATCTTTCCCAGACCGGTGACGTCGAGGAACGCCTCGTCCACCGAGATCCCCTCGACGAGCGGGGTGGTGTCGCGGAAGATCTCGAAGACGGCCTTGCTCGCCTCGATGTAGGCGTCCATCCTGGGAGGAACGACGACGGCGTCGCGGCACAATGCGCGTGCCTGCGACCCGCTCATGGGGGTACGCACTCCGAAGGCCTTCGCCTCGTAGCTTGCCGCGAGCACGACACCGCCGCCCACGAGGACTGGTCTTCCCCTCAGGCGCGGGTCGTCCCTCTGCTCGACCGACGCGTAGAACGAGTCGAGATCGGCATGCATGATCACGAACATATGTTCGCACGACGGTCCGACAGGTACGAACTTTCTCAGGCAGTGACGTGGTGGATGTAGCACCAGCGCCAGTTCTCACCGGGTTCGGCGGACTCCATGACGGGGTGCGTCGTGGCGTGGAAGTGGGCCGTTGCGTGTCGTTTGGGCGACGAGTCGCAGCAGGCGACGTTGCCGCATTCGAGGCACTGCCGCAGGGCGACCCATTCCGTCCCCTCGCGGATGCATTCATGGCACGTACCGTCGGACAGGTTCTCCGCCACCGGGTATCGGTCCAGTTCCTCGCACCCGGACCCGGGGTGGACGCGCCGCGCATTGGACACCTTGATCTCGCTACGGTCCTCGCTTGCGATGTCGATCATCGACTCCTCGACGTCGAGCATGGCGAGAACCTCGCCGACCACCTCGGACGGGACGGTGCCGGTGCTTCTGATCTCCAGGATCCGGGCACGCTCGGCCTCGATCATCGTCAGACGGACCCGCGCGTACAGCTCGCTCGGGGTCTCCTGTTCGGCGGTGGTACCGAGCCGTTCCCACGCCGAGAAATTCCGCTGCTCGACGCGCTGGCGGACCAGGGCTTCCACTCCGTGCGGATCGTCGTACTCGAGCTCGTCCAGTGCCTTCTCCCCGGCCTTCGACGCCTGCTGCAGCAGGGTCGCTCGCGCCAACGCGTCGTCCATCGGGTCCGGCGACGGCACCTTCAACAGGCGTGCGAGGACAGGCAACGTGAGGCCCTGCACGAACAGGGTTCCTGCGACCACGGTGAAGGCGATCAGCAGCAGAATTTCGCGGTACTCCGTCCCCAAGGGGATCACGAACGCGGCGGCCAGCGTCACCACTCCGCGCATCCCGGCCCACCCGATCAGGAGCGTGTAGCGCCAGGACGGGACCACACCGGTCGACGCGTCGGCGCCGGGGTGAATCAACGCGAAGCGCGCGACGAACACCCACACCATACGAATCGCGATGACGCCGACGAGTGTCGCGGCGCAGACGGCGACGATGGTCGTGGCGGGCAACGCACTGGTCCCGACGTCGCGGAGCAGCCACGACGCCTGCAGACCGATCAACAGGAAGACGGCGTTCTCGAGGATGTAGGCGATGGTTCGCCAGTTGATTCGCTCGGCGATCCGCGACTGCGCGGACTGCAGAATGGGCGCCTTGTGCCCCAGCAGAAGCCCCGCGACGACGACGGCGAGCACACCCGACGCGTGCACCTCCTCGGCGAGAAGGTACGCGGCGAACGGGACGATGAACGAAATGGCGGTGTCGAGAACAGGATTGGTCAATCGCCGACGCAGTTTCGCGACGACCAGGAAGGTCACCAGACCGATGGCAACGCCCCCACCTGCAGCCACGAGGAAGTCCAGTCCGACCTGACCGACGTGAACCGAATGCCCGAGGGCGAAGATCGCCGTGCTCAGCGCGACCAACGCGGTGGCGTCGTTGAGCAGAGACTCTCCTTCGAGGATGGTGACGACTCGACGAGGCAGTCCGATGCGGCGGCCGATCGCGGTGGCCGCGACGGCGTCCGGAGGTGCGACGACGGCCCCGATCGCCAACGCCGCCGGCCACGAGATGCCCGGGAGAAGCGCATGTACGACGGCACCGATGCCGAACGTCGTCGCGATCACCAGAACGATCGACAGCAGCAGAATCGACCGTCGGTTGGCATTGAAGTCGACCAATGACGATTGAATTGCCGTGGCGTACAGCAGTGGCGGCAGCAGGCCGAGAAGGACCACCTCCGGTTCGAGATGGATCTCGGGGACGCCGGGAACGTACGACGCCGCGGCACCCACCAGAATCAGCAGCAGCGGCGCCGGGACGTCGAGTCGTTCGGCGAGTGCCGCGACGGCGAGGACGCCGATCGCGAGCACGACGAGCAGGACAGCAATCTCCATGAGGAGATTGTGCTCCCGCCCTCGGTGTCCGTCAGACGCGGTCCAGGCGCTGCACGTAGTGCAGCGGTGGGTCGATCGGATTGTCCGCTTCGAGCTCGGCTTCGCCGATGCGCCGAAACCCGGCTTTCTCCAACGCCCGCCACGACTGACGGTTGCCCGCGACGACCGGAACGATGATGCTGTCCGACGACGGATAGGCCCGGAAGGTGTCCTCCGCGAACGCTGCGATCAATCGTGTTCCGCGGCCACGGTGGATCTCGGATGCCTCACCGATCAGGTAGTCGATCGTGGCGGCCTCGGCGGGCATGTCGATGTACGCGGCAATCGCAGCGAGGTCCTCGGGGTAGTCGGCCCACCTGCATCGCTGGACGAGGGCGAACGGCTTGCCGTCCTCGAAGGCCAGCAGGTCCTGAGCGGGTTCCTCGCCGCGCGCGACGGGACCGAAATCTCGTTTCACTGCCTCGGCGGTGGACTCTTGGTTCCACCAGCGTGCGACGTGCGGCTGCGACAGCCACTGCCCGATCAGCGGAAAATCCGCGTCGACGACGCGCCGAAACGTGATCACAGGATGTGACGGTAATCCGAGCGCGTCGCCGACGCCATGGGTTTTGCTTCCGCGGGTTCAGGTGAGCTTGTTCGCGCTCTCGATGGTGTCCGCCAGCTGCCCGAGCCAGTCGGCGTACTCGGCGTAGGTGTTGGGGCGCTTGTCGTCCCAGTCGAGGACCTGGCCTCCCGCTACGGCGGGCAGAGATCGGTAAATCGCGGAGTCGGCGAGGATGGGTTTGCTCGCCGGGTATTCGAGGACGATATCGGCCGGGTACTGAGGCACGTTTTCCCAGCTCACCGTCGACCATGGGCCGTCCGCTTCCGGACCGGCGAGGGTCAAGCCGAGCTCACGCAGCAGTTTCAGTACGACGAGGTTCTCGGTGCCGATGTAGATACCGTCGGTGTCGACGTTCAGTGGCATGACCGTCAGTCCGGGCTTGTTCGCGACTGCGTCCTTCACCCGCTGCTTCGCCGCTTCGAAGTCTTCACGGTCAGCAGCGATGTCGGGGTTGTCGACGTCGGCTCCCAGGGCCTCCGCGATGGATCGGTACTGTTCGAGCGACTCGTCGATCGACAGGCTGACGTCGACTCCGAGAAACGGCGCCACAGCAGCGATCTGCTCGGCCTGCGAGGCGTCCCACCACGTCCAGGACTGCGGTGCAGCCTCCTTCGCGTACCCGATGATCACGTCGGGATCGAGTGCCGCGGCGGCTTCGGTGTCGAACACCGAGTCGGTGCCGATGACGGTCATTCGATCGGCTTCGGCAGTGCCGAGCGCGGATCCGTCGGCCAGTCCGAATCCGAACACACCGTCCGGGCGGATGCCGTAGTCCCACAGTGCGGCAGCGCTGTACGCGTCGACGACGATCGTGTCGGGGTGCGCGTCGGTCGTCACGGTATTGCCGAATGCAGTTGTGTAATTCCAGGATTCAGTGGATTGCGGTTCGTCTCCCGAATTGGACGAGCAACCGGCGGCGAGGGCGAGTACTGCCACAGCGGAGGTGGCGCGAACGATAGCTTTGTTGAACACGCAAGCAAAAGTAACCCAGCTAAGGCTTACCTAGCAAAACGATCGCCCTGTAGTTGCCGGTGTTCACCTACGACGAGCACCGGCTCCCCTAGAGTGGATCACATCGGCCGAGCGCAGGTACAGGACGCAGGGAAGGACGCACCCTGGTGAAATGGTGGCTGTTCCCCGCGTTCGGCATCACCGCCTGCGCCGTGTACCTGTCGATGCCGACTGGCGCTCCCTCGAACACGCTCTTCGTGGCCGTCTCTGTCGCGTCCGTCGCCGCAGTCGTCGTCGGCGTTGCGGTGAACCGGCCTGCATCGATGTCCGGGTGGATTCTGATCGCGATCGGGAGCGGACTCTGGGCCCTGGGTGACGCGACGGCGTTCGTTCTGGCGACGGCGGACTCGCCACCCGCCATCACCGTCGTCGACATCATCTACCTCGCCGGATACCCCGTTCTCGCATCGGGGCTCTACCTTCTGGTCCACCGGGGCTGGCGGCGAGGCCAACTCGGTCACGTGGCCAACAGTGCCATCGTGATGATCGCGTTCGGTCTGCTGCTGTGGGTGTTCGTCGTACGTCCCGATTCGGTCGACGTGTCCACCGCCGAAGGAGTGCTGGCCGTCGCCTATCCGGCGATGGATGTGTACCTGCTCGGTCTGCTCGTTCACTTCGTCGGCGCACCGCAATGGCGGAGCGTGTCCTATCGTCTGCTCACCGTCGCCGTAGTCGTGGTCCTAGCAGCCGATCTCGCCGCCGAAGCGACCTCCACTTCGTTCGTCGGAATCGGTACGAGCGTGACCGACGCCGGGTATCTCGCCTTCTACCTCCTGGTCGGAACGGCCGCCCTGCACCCGTCGGTGTGCACTCTCGCGTCGCCGAAGCCGCGGCGAGGCCCGGCGGACACAGCGGCTGCCTCGTTCAGCTTCCCCACCGTCGTGGTCGTCACTGCCGCTACTCTCACCGCCCCCGCGGCCATGGCCATCCTCTTGATCCGCGGCGAGCCGGTGGCGGAATGGGGCTGGGGCGTGGTGGCATGCGCCACCGTTCTCGTCGTCCTCGTGTTCATCCGCGTGTCCGAGCTGCTCCTGCTCCTGGCACGACAGACGCGCGCACTGCGCGGTGTGGCCGAAACAGACCAACTCACGGGCTTGTCCAACCGCATCGGCGTCGAGAAATGGATGTCCCACGACAGTCGCCGCGACACGCCATTGGCGTTCCTGATCATCGACGTCGACCGGTTTCACGAGATCAACGACACCTTCGGCCACGGTATCGGTGACGACGTGTTGCGCGCGGTTGCACTACGGCTCGGCGCTTCGATCGGTCGAGTCGGCGTGATCGGTCGAGTCGGGGCAGACGAGTTCGCCGTGGTCCTCCACGCCGAACGGTCGGACGCCGTCAATGTCGCAGGGCGCCTGCATGCGTCACTGAATCAGCCCGTTACCGTCGGCCCGGCCACACTGCTCGTGGAAGTCAGCATCGGCATTGCCCTGTCCGCGAACAGGACTCGATCCGAGACGTCGGCCACCACCGAAGGACTGGCCAAACAGGCCTATCGCGCAACACAATACGCAAAAACAGTGCAACCACGTATTGCCGTGTACGACGGTTCGATGGATCGCGACAACAGAGCCCAGCTGTCACTGCTCAGCGAGCTGGGAAACGCTATCGAGCAACGACACCTCGCTATCTACTACCAAGTGCAGGTCGACCTGAAGACGATGAGGGCGATCGGCGTCGAAGCCCTCCTGCGGTGGAACCATCCGGAACGCGGCCTCGTCGAACCCGCGGCATTCCTTCCCGTGGCGGAGCGCACCGGCCTGATCAGACCGCTACTCGACTACGTGCTCACCGAGGTCGCCACACAACGGCAAGCATGGAGCGAAGACGGCATCGACCTGACCGTCTCGGTCAACATTTCGACCCGAAACCTGTTGGACACCACACTCGTCGAGCAGGTTGCGCGAGTACTGAACACCTCGCACCTCGATCCGTCGACACTCGCGATCGAGATCACCGAAACGTCGTCGATGACGGACCCGCCCGGGGCCATCGAAACCCTGAACAAGCTGCGTGATCTCGGCGTCACGCTCGTCATCGACGACTACGGCACCGGGTACAGTTCGCTCGCGTACCTGCAGACTCTGCCCGTACAGCAATTGAAAATCGACAAGGTCTTCGTCGCCGACATGACATCGGTCGTCGCACACCAGGTGATCGTCCGCTCCACGATCGACCTCGCCCGGACACTCGGGCTCACCGTCGTAGCCGAGGGCGTCGAGAACGAGCAGACGCTCCTGGCGTTGAAGGACCTTCGCTGCGACCACGCTCAAGGTTTCCATCTGGGCCGTCCCGTGCCGGCCGCCGACATACCCGCGGCTGTCGCAGCGATCGATGCGAGACTGAGTGGAGAGGTGCAGACATCATGACTTTCGGCAACGGCGCCGGCGAACACATGTCCGTTCACACGGCCATCCGGTCGAGGCGTGACGTACGCGCCGAGTTCGACGGGACGTGCATCGACGACGCCATGCTTCACCGAATTCTCGACGCCGCACACCACGCGCCCAGTGTGGGCAACACTCAGCCGTGGGATTTCGTCGTCGTGCAGTCCCCGGACACTCTTGCCGCCTTCGCGAAGCACGTCGCCGACGAACGGGTGGCGTTCGCCGACTCCCTGCCTGCGGACAGGCGCGCGACGTTCGACCCGATCCGTATCGAGGGAATCGAATCGAGCCGCACCGGCGTCGTCGTCACCTACGACCCGGAGCGCGGCGGCACGCACATACTCGGCCGCGCAACCGTCGACGACACCGGATTGTTCTCCGCGGTACTCGCTATCCAGAACCTGTGGCTCGCTGCAGTTTCGGAGAGGATCGGGGTCGGCTGGGTCTCGTTCTACCAGGAGCAGTTCCTCACCGAACTACTCGACATACCGTCCCCGGTGAGGCCCATAGCGTGGCTGTGCGTGGGACCGGTCACCGAATTCCAGGAGGTCCCTGACCTGGAACGCTTCGGCTGGCGCAATCGCCGTCCCCTGTCCGACGCCGTTCACCACGAGCGGTTCCGGCAGCAGTAGTTCACCAACCCCAGCTGCCGGGGATGCCTTTGAACGGGCCGACAACGTCGCTGGTGATCCAGCCTTCGTAGAATCCACCTTCCTGCGGGGTGGCGCGTTCACCGTCGACCTCACATTCCAAGCGACTGGGTGAGAACGCGAGATGCCCTGTGATGGGCAGAAATTGTTCCGTCGGAGTCTCGTAACTCCACGCCGCGCCTTCGCTCACCGCGCCACCGCAGACGACATCCCAGTACGTTGCCGCGCCCTTCCACTCGCAGTGGGTGGACCGTGCCGCCGACGGCCTCAGGGCATCTGCGGCGACGTCGTCGCGCGGGATATACCACGTCGGCGGATGGCTCGTTTCGAGGACTCTCCACGCCTCCCTGGTCTCGGCGACGAGGATCCCCCCGAACCTGACGGTGATCAATCGGTTCGAATGCTCCAGACGCGGAGGGCGAGGGTAGTCCCACACCGACTCCTGCCCGGGGCCTGGCTGTAGCGGCGTCACGTCGGTCATCTTCTCGATGGTGCCACGGACTGCGCCGGTCCATCGGTGCTCATTGCCTCGTGCCTGCTCAGGGTGCATCGACCGGGTAAAGATCCTCGACACGGTCGTCGTCGAGTACCCATCGGTCCACGTCGACGAGCGGATCGACGTCTGAACCCTCCGACTGAACTCGTTGCGTGGGATGGACGGACGGCAGGGGCTCGACGATCGGATCAGCGCGCCGGGTGATCTCGCGGGGTTCTTCGATGTCGGCACTTGTCTCGACGTGCTCGTGCGTGTGGGCGGCGGGAATCTCGTCGACCGTTACCACGGTGCCCGACGGGACCCTGACCAGAATGCCGAGGCCGTGGGTGGCGGCGAGCAGGCTGACCGGCGCGACGGTGGCGATGGTCGCAGACAGCGCCGGATGCAATGTGCCTGCGCCGGAAATGAAGGCGTGCATGGCGTTTGCTCCGATGCTGACGAGAGCGGCCGTGACCAACACCGCCCAGAAGAAGCGTCGACCACTGCGTTGATCCTCGAACTGCGCGAGAGCAATCACTGAGATGGTGGCCTGCAGAATGGTGCCGTCCACGATGACTGGCCACAGCCAGGACAGGCTCCGGGGCACACCCGCCATGGTCGCCAGGTCCCACAGCGCAGCGAAACTGAGAACGAACGACGCGATACCGATGACGGTGGTGATGACGACTGCACTTGCCAGCGTCGCCCGCAGAACCTTGTTCATGACTCGACATACTGCACCGGCCCACCGACAGAAACGCCGATCGTCAGGCTCCGACGGCCGCTGCGTATCCCACGACGCCCGCCATGCAGGTGAGCATGCACATGACGAGGGTGCCGATGGCGAACGGCCATGCAGTGCGTCGGCGAGCCAGGCGAACGAGAGTCGTCACCACGCCCACGACGCCGACGAGTCCCGCCGCCCCGAGAGCAACTCCGACCGCGGTGACTGCCCCGTCGACGCTGCACGTCTCCGGAGGACAGTGATCGAGAAACGCCAACGAGAACACCCCGACGAGCAACGCCAGCCCGCCGAGCATCACGGTGAACACAAGAGCGGTCACCGAGACGGCGACATCCCACCCCTTCACACGAGGCGGCAACGGAGTTCGATCCACGTCGGTGAGACTAGGCCACCAGGAGTGGAGCCTGCAGGAACGACCAGATCAGGTCAGGAGCGGAGCCTGCAGGAACGACCCTTCAGGCGAAGCGTGCTTCGGCGCGGTAGTAGTCGGCGCGATCGTGCGCGGACATTCCGCCCCACACTCCGTACGGTTCGTTCACCGACAGCGCGTGCGTGCGGCATCGGAGCAGGACCGGACACGTGGAGCAGATGTCCTTTGCCTTGCGCTCGCGTTGCGCGCGGGCGCGTCCCCGTTCACCCTCGGGGTGGTAGAACACCGACGAGTCGTACCCACGACAGCGACCGTGCAGCTGCCAGTCCCACACGTCGGCGGTTGGCACCGGCAACTCCACCGGCCTGGACGGCGCACCTCTCACCATCGGGGTCTCCTCTTCGGATGCTCGTGCGGTGAGGCTCGTGACCTGTCCGCGCGGATGATGTAGTCGTGAACTAGTTCACTTTCTCGCATTCACCATATTTTTGGCAAGAAAGTCGTTCATTCGTATGCTTAAAAACCAGCACCGCTGCTTCATAACTCGCCCCTCCGCCGGACCGAACGTGACGTTCGGTCACTTGGAGTGACCGAACGGTTCATTCGGTCCGAAGATAGGTCTCGAGCTCGGCGATGATGGAGGCCGCGATGTCTGCGGGTGGTGGACCGACGTCGATGACGATGGCGGGTTCGTCGGGATCGATGGGCTCGAGGGTCGACATCTGGGTGTCGAGGAGCCCGCTGGGCATGAAGTGGTTCATGCGCGCGTTGAGTCTGCCGCTGATACGTTCGCGGGAGCCTGCGAGGTGGACGAAGACGACTTTGCCCTCCGAACCTTTCCGCAGGACGTCACGGTAGCTGCGTTTGAGTGCCGAGCACGTGACGATCCCCGCCTCACCCGCTTCTGTGTGCGCCCGAATCCAGTCCGCGATGGTCTCGAGCCATGGCCATCGGTCCTCGTCGGTGAGCGGGTGGCCCGAGGCCATCTTGGCGACGTTGGCGTCGGGGTGAAGGTCGTCGCCCTCTTGCAGGTCCCATTTGAGCGCTCCGGCGAGAATGCCTGCGACGGTGGACTTTCCGGATCCGGATACGCCCATGATCACCAGCACCGGGTGTGTTGTCATGTCAGATCACCACGCTCAACGCCAGCACACCGGCCAGGCCTGTCACCGAGATCACGCACTCCATCACACTCCATGTCTTCAGATTCTGCACGACGGAGGTACCCAGGTACTCCTTCACCAACCAGAATCCGGCGTCGTTGACGTGCGACAGGAAGAGTGAACCTGCGCCGATCGCCAGGACCATCAAGGAGACGTGCGTCGAGGACAGTTCTGCTGCAACAGGAGCCAGGATTCCCGACGCGGTCACCGTGGCCACGGTCGCCGAGCCTGTCGCGACGCGAATCAGCACCGCGACCAACCAGGCGAGGAAGAGAACGGGCAGGCTGCTGGATTTGATGGCGTCGGCGATGACGTCGGCGATTCCTGTGTCGATGAGTACTTGCTTGAAACCGCCTCCGGCACCGACGATCAGAAGGATTCCGGCGATCGGTGGCAGCGAGCTCTCGAGGGATTTCGCGATCGCCGGACGGTCCATTCCACCTCCGCGGCCGAGGAGGAAGATGCCGGCGAGGACTGCGATCCCCAACGCGACCACGGGGGTGCCGAGGAAGTCGAGCAGGCCCTTCAGAGGTGAACTCGATTCTGCGGCAATGACGTCGGCCGCAGCCTTGCCGAGCATGAGGACCACCGGGAGGAGGATCGCAGCCAAGGTCGCCGCGAACGTCGGGCGTCGGCGCGATTCCTCGTCCTCCGAGGTCTCGAACAGGGCGGGAACCGGAACGTCCACCCACTTGGACGCGAGCTTGCCGAACAGCGGTCCGGCGACGACGACCGTCGGGATCGCGACGATCACTCCGAGACCGAGCGTGAGTCCGAGGTTGGCGTCCAAAGCGGAGACGGCGACGAGCGGGCCCGGGTGCGGCGGCACCAGACCGTGCATCGCGGACAGTCCTGCCAGCGTCGGGATGGCGATTCGAATCAGGGGCTGACCGGACCGCCTGGCCACCAGGATGATCACCGGCATCAGCAGGACGAGGCCGATCTCGAAGAACATCGGTAGCCCGATCACGGCGCCGACGAGCGCCATCGTCCAGGGAAGGAGCGCGGGCGAGGATTTCCCGACGAGTGTGTCGACCACTCGGTCCGCTCCGCCGGAATCGGCGAGCAGTTTGCCGAACATCGCGCCGAATCCGATGAGGATGCCGACGCTGCCCATCGTCGATCCGAAGCCTTCGACGAAGGCCGCCACCGAATCGGCTGCACCGAGTCCGGCGGCGATGCCGACTCCGACGGCTCCGATGGTCAGGGAGACGAACGGGTGGAGTTTCAGCCAGGTGATGAGACCGATGATGACCGCGACGCCGACGATCGCAGACAGGATGAGTCGAGCGTCCGACGCGGTGGCGCCGTCGGCGGCCTGGGCGAGTGTCGTGAGCATGGGCATTTACCTTTTCGGTGAGGTGGTCGACACCTCCCCCGCGAGGTGACTCGGCTCACTATGCCCAAAAGTACGACGAATGGCAAGAGGTCAGTTCATTTCGTACTACAAATAGCTACACCGGCACCACTCGCTGCAGAAACGCGACCTGATCCGCGACAACACGCTCGAAGGCGTCCCCGACATAGATGGCGAAGTGCCCGTCGGGATAGCTCATGACCTCACCGCGCGGCGCGCGTGCAGCGTGGCGGAGGGTTGCCTTCGCCGGGGCGACGGTGTCCGTCTCGCACACCGTGAACAGGATCGGGCACGTCACGTTCGACGCATGCCGACCCGGCCGTCGCAGCGGGATGTCCAGCCCGACTCTGGCGAGAACCTCGTTCCTGAACGACGCTCCACGGGGAAGGAGCGCCAGGTAACCGTCGAGCGCATCCTCGGACGACATCAGCGCCGTCGAGCCGGGCTTGCCGGCGAGCGGGATCGTTCGGGGTGCTCGGCCGAGCGCAGAACCGAGCTTGTCGCGCAGAGCGCGAGCAGTAACACGCACCGCGACCAGTGGATTCGTCGCAAGCGCCGATGCAATGCCGTCGGTGAAGGGGCACTGGGAGATCACCGCATCGACGTGACCGTCCCGCGCCGCCGCGACGATCACGTGCCCGCCGCCGAACGACGTGCCCCAGAGCACGATCTTCTCTGCCCGGGTGCGGGCGAACGCGATGGCGGCGGCCCAATCTTCCAACTGCTCGTCGATGTCGAGTAGCTGACGCGGTTCGCCGTCGCTGCCGCCGAAGTGCCGGTAGTCGAACACCAAACACGAATATCCCTGGGCCACGAACTTCTCCGCGAAGGCGTCGAGTCTCATCTCCTTGACGCCGCCGAGGCCGTGCCCCATGACCACCACCGGCGCATCGGAAGACCCCTGGTAGAACCAGGCGGCGCACTCGATACCCCCGGACGGAAACCGCACGTCGACTCTGTCTGCAGTCATTGAACATCCCTCCCGCCCGTCACAGTAGCGGGAAGAGAACCCGGCGCACACGTGGCACGATCGAGAAGTGGTAGCCGAATCCTTGCAGTTGCACGTCACCGTCCTGGAGAAACTGGGTCGCGACATCGTCGACGGAACCATCGTCCCGGGTACCCGCATTTCCGCCGACGACGTGGCTGCCCGCTTCGAGGTCTCGCGGACCGTGGTGCGCGAGGTCGTCCGCGTGCTGGAGTCGCTCGGGCTCCTGACCGTCAGACGCAAGGTAGGCATCACCGTGCAGGAGTCGACGGCGTGGAACTCCCTCGATCCACTGGTGATCCGGTGGCAACTGGCCGGCCCCGACCGCGCGAAGCAGCTGATCGTTCTCAGTGAACTTCGTTCCGGGATAGAGCCTTTGGCCGCTCGTCTGGCAGCCGATCGCGCGACCCCGCAGCAGTGCGGCCAGTTGACCGCGGCGGTGATCGGCATGTCGGCCACTTCTCGTGCCGCGAATTCCGACGCCTATCTCGCTCACGACTCCGATTTTCACCGCACGTTGCTCGCGGCCTCGGGCAATCCGATGTTGCGCTCGATGTCGGAGATCGTCGTCGAGGTACTCGCCGGCCGGACACGGCACGCGTTGATGCCGCACCAGGCCGACCCCGAAGCGATTCGTCTCCACGGCGTCGTGGCGTCGTCGATCCAGGCCGGGGATGCGGCCGCCGCGGAACAGGCCATGCTCGAGATCGTGACCGAGTCCGCCGCCGCGATGTCCGCGACCACTCGG
The DNA here is from genome assembly GCF_002259415.1 of Rhodococcus sp. 14-2470-1b. Lineage (GTDB taxonomy): Bacteria > Actinomycetota > Actinomycetes > Mycobacteriales > Mycobacteriaceae > Rhodococcoides. The sequence goes on along the minus strand of NZ_NPFY01000019.1, from coordinate 30,125 downwards.
GGTGAGTGACGCGATGCCGACACCCCGACGCACCGACCAGGGCGGCGACGCATCGTCGCGGCACTCGGGCGCCCTGATGGACGAGGTCCTCGGTTCCGAGGCGCAACGAGAGCGCCGAAGACGGATTCTGGATTCGACGCTCGCGCTGGCGTCCAAGGGCGGGTACGACGCAGTGCAGATGCGTGCGGTCGCCGAACGCGCCGACGTGGCTGTCGGAACGTTGTACCGCTACTTCCCGTCGAAAGTGCACCTGCTCGTCTCCGCGCTTGCCCGCGAGTTCGAGAAGATCGCCGCGAAACGCACGTTCCCGTCCGGCCGGACGCCGCGGGAACGCATGCATCTGGTCCTGAGTCAGATCACACGTGCGATGCAGCGTGATCCGTTGCTCACCGAAGCCATGACCCGAGCTTTCATGTCCGCCGACGCCTCCGCTGCCGCCGAGGTCGATCATGTGGGTCGCCTGATGGACCGCATGTTCGCCGAGGCGATGAGCGACGGTGAGCCAACGCAGTTGCAGCTCAACATCGCTCGTGTCGTCAGCGACGTCTGGTTGTCCAATCTCGTGGCGTGGCTGACGCGTCGATCGTCGGCGAACGACGTTGCAACCAGGCTGGAATTGACCGTCGATCTGCTCCTCGGGAACGCCGAAGCGTCGATGTGACGTGAGGGGACCGGTGAGCCGCTTCGGCGGCTATCGCATAGATTCATTCGAGTGACTGCTCTGGAACTGCCACTGGAACTCCGACGCGCTCTCATCGGCGTCGCCCGGACCCCTCGCCTCCTCGTCACCTCGGACTACGACGGCACGATGGCTCCGATCGTGTCCGATCCGCTGAAGGCGTTTCCGCACGCGGAGGCCGTCAGCGCCATGCGCGGGCTCGCGACGCTCGCCGGGACCACCGCGGCGGTCATCTCCGGCCGTGCACTGCGTGACCTGGCGACGCTGTCCCGGTTGCCTGCCGAAGTTCAGCTCGTCGGGAGCCATGGCAGTGAGTTCGACATCGGTTTCATCCACGCGATCGACGACAAGGCCAAGAAGCTGCTCGGTGACATCTCCCTCGAAATGGAGTCGATCGCCAGTAGGTTCCCCGGCGTGGGAGTGGAGGTGAAGCCCGCAAGCGCGGCGCTGCACGTACGCAACGCCGAACCGACCGACGCCGAACGGGCGTTGAATGCCGTCCGCGAGGGTGTCGCCCTTCGGGAAGGCGTACAGGTCACCGAGGGAAAGTCGGTCATCGAACTTGCCGTCATCGTCACCGACAAGGGCGTTGCTCTCGACATTCTTCGCCACCAGGAAGGCGCGACTGCGGCCGTCTTCTTCGGCGACGACACCACCGACGAGAAGGCGTTCGCGCGCCTCCACGGTCCGGACATCGGCGTCAAGGTCGGTACCGGTGACAGCGGGGCCGAGTTTCGTATCGACTCCACGCAGCAAGTCGCGCTGGCCTTGGCATTCTTGCTCGAGGAACGCAGGCAGTGGCTTTCCGGGGCCGACGCGCCCAGGATCGAACGACTGACGATGCTGGCCAGCCCCAACTCCGTCGCCCTGGTGACTCCCGACGCGGATCTCACCTGGCTGTGTCACCCGGAGCCCGATGCCGCTGCCGTCTTCGCGCACCTTCTCGGCGGCGACGAAGCGGGCCATTTCAGCGTCGGCCCGACGCGTACGGCTCTGCCGCTGAGCCAGCAGTACGTCGACGGCACGATGACCGTGCAGACCAAGTGGTCGAGCCTTCAGGTCACCGACTATCTTCCGCACGACGTGCCCACCGGCCAGACGTGCGTGACACGCGTGATCACCGGAAAGGCCGCGGCGGTCGTCACATTTGCGCCTCGCCCCGAGTTCGGCAAGGTCCGAGTGCAACTCGAACCCGAAACCGACGGCCTCCGCATTCACGGCACGGCCGACCCGATGGTGTTGCGCAGCCCAGGAGTGCGGTGGAACGTCGTCTCCGACGGCACCCAGCAGACCGCTCATGCCGAGGTGGACCCGTCCGACGGGCCTGTCGTACTCGAATTACGTTTGGGAACAGAAGATCTGGGACCGTCCGACGTGCCCGAGGTCGAGCGGCGCCGACAGGCCGAGGCCTACTGGAAGGACTGGGTCGACGGATTGACCCTTCCGCCCCTCAAACGCGACCTGATGAAGCGATCCGCTCTGACACTGCGAGGTCTCGTGCACTCGGAGTCGGGTTCCATCATGGCGGCCGCGACCACCTCGCTGCCCGAGGAAATCGGCGGCGTCAGGAACTGGGACTACCGCTACTGCTGGCTGCGCGACGCCGCTCTCACCGCGTCGGCGCTGGTCAACGTCGGTTCCACTGCAGAGGCGGAAAGCTACCTGTCCTGGATTCACGGTGTGCTGCAATCGGTTCCGGGTCCGGAGCGTCTGCATCCGCTGTACACCATCTGGGGCCTGGGACTTCCCCCGGAGGCCGTCATCGACGAACTCCCCGGGTACGCAGGTTCGCGGCCGGTGCGCGTCGGAAACGCCGCGAACCAGCAGGTTCAGCTCGACGTGTTCGGGCCGATCGTCGACCTCATCTCGTCACTTGCGCACGCGCGTCAGGCGAGAGGGCTGGAAGGGAAAGAGGCCCTGTCCGAGGACGATTGGTCGCTGGTCCGGTCGATGGTCGAGGCCGTGATGCGGCGATGGACCGAACCCGATCACGGCATCTGGGAGATCCGCGGCAATCCTCGCCACCACGTGTACTCCAAGGTCATGGGCTGGTTGACGGTGGATCGCGCGCTCACTCTTGCCGCGAACTTCGACCGCCCCGCCGAACCGTCCTGGGAAACACTGCGTTCGACGATTCATGCCGAGGTTCTCGAGCAAGGATGGAACGACGAAGTCCAGTCCTACACCGCGGCGTACGACGGCACCGACCTCGACGCCGCCACGCTGCACATCGGGTTGTCCGGCCTTATCGACCCCTCCGACCCACGGTTCGCTGCGACTGTCACCGCCACCGAGGCCGAACTGCGTAGCGGCTCGACCGTGTACCGCTACCACCACGACGACGGCCTACCCGGCGGCGAAGGAGGTTTCCACCTCTGCGCGGCCTGGCTCGTCGAGGCCTACCTGCTGATCGGGCAGCGCGCCGAAGCGGAGGCGCTGTTCGCTCAGCTGGTCAGCGCCGCCGGACCCACCGGATTGCTCAGCGAGGAATACGATCCGGTCGCCGAGCGGTCACTGGGCAATCACCCGCAGGCCTACAGCCACCTCGGACTGCTCAGGTGCGCGGCGTTGCTGAGCTGAGCGCGCCCCCACTGCTCATGCGGTGGGGGGTGCGCCCGCGGTACGACCCTTGACCAATTCGGTCGGCAGGAATTCGGCGGTCACGACGCCGGAGCGCGCGGTCGACGTCAGCAATGTGCCTGCGCGTCGACCCTTCTCCTCGGCGTCCTGACGCACCGTCGTCACGTTCTCTCGAATGGCGTCCTCGACGCCGTCGAATCCGGTCACGGTGAGTTCGCCGGGCACGTCGATGCCGGTGACCTTTGCGAAGTTCAGCGCCCCGAGAGCGAGGACGTCGGTGGTGCACAGCAGGGCGGTGGTGTCTCGATTCGCCTGCAGCGCCTGAGCTGCCGCCGAGTGACCGGACCGTCGGGTGTGTTCGAATCGTTCGACGACCGTCAGCGCGTCCGGGTCGAGGCCTGCTTCTCGCATGGCGTCCTGGACCCCGGCGATGCGCTCACGCTGGACGTGGAAGTGACTGTTGGCCAACCTCACCGGGGGTACGACGCCGTCGCGCCGGTCTCGTCCCAGGCGCATGCACAGTACTGCGATGTGCCGGTGCCCGAGGGCGATGACTTGCTCGGCGATGAGCTTCATCGCGGCGCGGTCGTCGATGGCGACCAGTGCGGCTTCGGGGACGCCTCGCGGCTGGTCGCAGATGACGATGGGGAGGTGCCGCTCGCGCACGGCAAGGAGGTACGGGTCGTCGTCGGCGACGGAGTAGACGACGAACGCGTCGACTCCTGCTTGTTGGACCACGGCCGCCGCGGCGGTGTCGTCTCGGTCCGGACCTGCGGGGATCAGCAGCAGGCCCTGCCCGGCGGCTTCACACGATTCCGCGAGACCGGCGAGGAACGCCATGGCGGCCGGGTCGCGAAACGAGTAGCTCAGTGCTTCGGTCAGCACCAGACCGACGGCCCCGGCTTTTCTGGTCCGCAGCGACCGCGCGACGGGATCAGGTCCTGCGTATCCGCGGCGTTTGGCTGCCATCAGCACGCGTTCACGCAGCTCAGGGGACAGTTGATCGGGGCGGTTGTAGGCGTTCGACACCGTGGTGCGAGAGACCTTCAACTCTGCGGCGATGGACGCCAGTGTGGCCGGGCGACGCGGCTCCCTCGACCTGGACATACTCGGACGTTAGTCGCATACCGGGTCACAGAGAAAATCGGGCGGTGTTTGCCCGATTTCACCGCTGACGTGCGCGAAGCTAGAATACAACGGTAACCGTTTCCAATTGCATCTGATTATCCACTCCGAAGGAGTGCCCCATGCGTCGCACCGCCACTACTCTCGTCGGTCTGTCCTGTGCAGCCGCCCTCGCGCTCAGCGCGTGCAGCTCCGACACGGAGTCCACCGGCTCCGCTCCCGCCACCGAGATCGACGGCCCCGTCACCATCGTGGCGTCGACCAACGTGTGGGGCAGTGTCGCCGAAGCCGTTGCAGGCGACCTCGCCACCGTCGACTCCATCATCGCGGACCCGTCGGCCGATCCGCACTCCTACGAGGCGTCACCCGGTGACGCAGCCAAGGTCGCCGAGGCCTCCCTCGTCGTCTACAACGGCGGCGGATACGACGAATTCATCGACGACATCCTGTCCTCCGAAGGCAAGGACGTCCCGAGCGTCAACGCCTTCGACCTGCTCGGAGAAGAACACGGCCACGAAGGCGAGGGCACCCATGAGGACGAGCCCGCCGCCGCAGAGGCTGCTACCGAGGACGAGCACGGCCACAGCCACGGCGAGGTCAACGAGCACGTCTGGTACAACGCCGAAGTTGCCGCTGCCACAGCAGAATCCATTGCCGAGAAGCTCGCACAGCTGGATCCGGACAACGCTGCGCAGTACACCGCGAACGCCGAGTCGTTCCACGATCAGGTTCACGCCATCACCGACGTGACCGCGAAGATCGCTGCCGATCACCCCGATGCACCTGTCGCGCAGACCGAGCCGATCGCGCACTACCTCGTCGAGGAGTCGGGCCTCGACGATCGCACACCCGCGGACTTCAAGGACGCCATCGAAGAGGGCAACGACCCGTCCCCAGCCTCGATCGCCGCAACACGTGATCTCTTCACGTCCAACAGCGTCGACGTTCTGATCTACAACATCCAGACGCAGGACGCAGTCACCCAGGACATCCGCTCGAGGGCCGAGGCCGCGAACATTCCTGTCGTCGAGGTCACCGAGACCTTGCCGGAAGGCCAGACATACATCCAGTGGCAGACCAAAGCTGCCGAGGATCTGCAAGCCGCACTCAGTGCATCCTGAGTGGGCCTGACCACCCGGGTGCTGGAAAGCTGTACCCCATGTCTGCTGTAGAACTGCGCGACGCCGGGCTGTCGTTCGGCGACCGCACGTTGTGGCAGAACCTCGACCTCGAGGTCGAGCCAGGTGAATTCGTCGCGATCCTCGGCCCCAACGGGTCGGGGAAAACCTCGCTCCTCAAGGTGTTGCTCGGTCAGAATCATCTGTCGTCGGGCACCGCGACGATCGGCGGGTCACCCGTCCGTCGGGGCCAGTCCGGCGTCGGCTACGTCCCACAACAACGCAGCATCGACGACGGGTTGCCGCTGCGTGGACGCGATCTCGTCGGGCTCGGATGGGACGGGCATCGATGGGGCGTCGGCTTTCGCGGAATGCGTGAACGCAAGCGAATCGTCCAGTCCGCCATCGACCAGGTCGACGCGAACGCGTTCGCCGGAGCACCCGTCGGAACGATGTCCGGTGGCGAGCAGCAACGGCTCCGCATCGCCCAGGCACTCGTCGGCGATCCGTCGGTGCTGCTGTGCGACGAACCGCTCCTCAGCCTCGACCTCGCCAACCAACGCCTGGTGTCCGAGCTGATCGATCGCCGACGCCGCGAGCACGACACCGCCGTCCTGTTCGTCACCCACGAGATCAATCCGATCCTTCCCCTCGTCGACAGGATCGTCTACATCGTCGACGGCAAATTCCGCATCGGAACACCGTCGACGGTCATGACCACCGACGTTCTCTCCGAGCTCTACGGCACCGAGGTCGAGGTTCTGCGAGTCCGCGGGCGCCTCGTCGTCGTCGGAACGGGAGACTCCATCGACGCACTCGGCTCCGCAGGTGCGCATCACCCACCGACCGAGGACGTCTCATGAACGAGAAAGTCGTCGACGCCTTCTCGAAGATGCTCGATTTCAGTTCCACCGCCAACTTGCTCGGGTACGACTTCGTCCAGCAGGCGCTCATCGCGGCCGCGATCCTCGGACTTCTCGCCGGGGCACTGGGACCACTCATCGTCAGCAGGCAATGGGCGTTCGCCGTCCACGGCTCGAGTGAACTGTCCTTGACGGGAGCATCGGCGGCACTGCTGGTGGGCATCACCGTCGGGCTCGGCGCCATCGTGGGTTCCGTCGTCGCCGCCGTGATGTTCGCGCTGCTGGGGTCCAAGGCACGCGACCGCGACTCCGTCATCGGCGTCATCATGTCCTTCGGTCTCGGATTGTCGGTTCTCTTCATCTGGCTCTACCCAGGACGAACCGGAACCAGCTTCTCGCTCCTCATCGGCCAGATCGTCGGCGTCGGGCAGAGCGGCCTGCAGTTGCTGCTGATCTGCGCGGTCGTCGTGCTGATCGTGTTGGCCGTCGTCTACCGCCCGTTGTTGTTCGCCAGCACCGACCCGGAAGTCGCCCTGGCTCGCGGCGTCCCGGTGCGTGCACTGTCGGTCGTGTTCGCGGTGCTCGTCGGTGTCGCCTGTGCGCTCGGCGTCCAGATCGTCGGAGCACTTCTGGTGTTGTCGTTGCTGATCACGCCCGCCGCTGCTGCTGCCCGCGTCACGGCGAGCCCGCTGAAGGCGACCATTCTGTCGATCCTGTTCGCCGAGACCGCAGCCGTCGGCGGAATCCTGCTGTCGCTCGCTCCCGGTGTGCCCGTCTCGACGTTCGTCACCACCATCTCGTTCGTGATCTACCTGGTCTGCCGAGCTGTCGGCTCTCGTCGAAAGTCGAACTCGGGGCGCGTTCTCGTCTGATCCGGTTCACCGGTCCTGAACCTCGGAGCGAATGTGCCGTTCGGTCACCTCGGGCCGCATAGAATCGTCCACGATGCCTTCCATCGATTTGAATTCCGACCTAGGCGAGAGCTTCGGCACGTGGAAGCTCGGTGACGACGACGCCATGCTGGCCCTCGTCACGAGCGCGAACGTCGCGTGTGGTTTCCATGCGGGTGACCCGACGACGATTCTGGCGACGTGCCGGGCCGCGGTCGACAACGCAGTACGCATCGGCGCTCAGGTCGGGTATCGCGACCTCGCCGGCTTCGGCAGGCGTTTCGTCGACATGGAACCGGCCGATCTGATCGCGGATGTGCTGTATCAGATCGGCGCCCTGGACGGTCTCGCTCGTGCCGCGGGTTCCGCTGTCTCCTACGTCAAGCCGCACGGTGCGCTGTACAACGCGATCGTCGGCCATCGTGAGCAGGCGCGCGCCGTCGTCGATGCCGTCCGCACCTACGATCCTGCGCTTCCGGTTCTGGGGCTTCCCGGTTCGATGTTCCTCGAGGAGGCGAGCCAGGCCGGGCTTCGCACGGTGAGCGAGGCGTTCGCGGACCGCGCGTACACACCGTCGGGAGAACTGGTGTCGAGGCGAGAAGCCGGTGCGGTCCTGTCCGATCCCACCGAAGTGGCGAGGCGAGTGCTGCGCTTGGTGCAGGAGGGCACGGTCGAGGCGATCGACGGGTCCACCGTACGGATCGACGCGGAATCGGTGTGCGTCCACGGGGACTCTCCCAGCGCCGTCGAGATGACGGTAGCCGTGCAGAAGATACTGTCCGACAACGACATCGACGTCGCTGCGTTCGTCCGATGATCGTCCGCGATGCCGGGGACCGGGCAGTGCTCGTCGAATACACAGATCTCGCCGACGCCATGGCGAACTATCGGTCGTTGGCCGCATCACGGATCGACTCGGTGGTAGACCTCGTTCCCGCAACAACCACAGTTCTGATCCGACACAACGGACATCGAGACGCCGTACTCACCTGGGTTCGCAGCACAGAACCATCCGCCCAGGAGATCGAGGACGATACCGACACCGTCGTGGTAGCCGTCACCTACGACGGCGAGGACTTGGGCGACGTCGCCGAGGTCACCGGCTTGACGGTCGCCGAGGTCGTCGAGGCTCACACCGAGCAGACGTGGACGGTCGCATTCGGCGGTTTCGCACCGGGATTCGGCTATCTGGTCGGTCAGGACGACCGCTTGACCGTGCCACGGAGAACCACACCGCGTACGACGGTGCCCGCCGGGTCCGTCGGACTTGCCGGTGAATTCTCCGGCGTGTACCCACGAAGTTCGCCGGGCGGGTGGCAGTTGATCGGCCGAACCGACGCCGTGCTGTGGGACGTCGATCGTGATCCACCTGCATTGCTCCGGCCGGGCGTCACAGTTCGGTTCGAACAACGGTGACATCCCTCGAAGTCCTCACACCGGGTCCTCTGTGCACCGTCCAAGATCGCGGTCGGCCCGGGCATTCGGGAATGGGCGTCGGCTGGTCCGGCGCGGCCGACCGGGCAGCACACGACGCCGCAAACCGCCTCGTCGGAAACACCGTCCACGCCGCCACCCTCGAAGCAACCTTCGGCGGCCTCCGAGTGCGGGCGCGTGGACAAGTCGTCGTCGCCGTCGTCGGTGCGGGGTGCCCGGTGACGGTCGGCGGCATCGCAGACGGCATGGAGTGCACGCTCGTTCTGAACGACGGTGACGAATTGAGCCTGGGCACACCGACGTCGGGGCTTCGGACCTACCTGGCCGTGCGCGGTGGCGTCGACGTCCCGAAGGTTCTCGGCAGCCGCTCGACCGACACGATGTCAGGCCTGGGACCTCCGCCGATCGAGACAGGCACCATCCTGGCGATCGGCGACGACGTATCCGATTGGCCGGCAACAGTACTGGCGCCGCAAGTCAGATCATCCGGGCCGATCGGGATCGTACCGGGTCCACGCGCGGACTGGTTCGAAAATCCGTCGGTATTGTTCGAGCAGCAGTGGACCGTGACCGCAGACGCCGATCGTGTCGGCGTACGACTCGAAGCCGACACCGCACTGGTACGCACCGACTCCGCTGAACTGCCCAGCGAGGGAATGGTGATCGGGGCTCTGCAGGTGCCACCGGACGGCAAACCCGTCCTCTTCCTGGCCGACCACCCCGTCACCGGGGGTTACCCGGTGATCGGCGTGGTGCGCGACGCCGACCTTCCGCGGCTGGGGCAGCTACGGCCGGGCGACTCGGTGCGCTTCAGTTCTCGATAGAGGCTCGGCGTGACTATCACTTCGACGCTGCAGCCGCCAACTCGGGGACGAGCGCGTCGATCGCGAACGGAAGACTGAGGACGGTGCCCCACGTGAGGGCGCCGGAGACGATGGGGTCGTCGACGAAAACGTCCCGCCCGTCCTTGGCCACGTTCAGCACCTGATAGGTGGGTGTCGCTCTGATCCGGTCGCTCGTGCCTTCGGTGCTCCCGGTGTTCCACACCAGGACGTCGAGGTCGAGCATCCCGAGTTGTTCCGTGCTGATCTCGAATGCATCCAGATCCCCTGCAAGGTCTGTGATCTGCTGCGGGATGACGAATCCGAGCGAGGTGAGCAGGCGGGATCGCTGATCGTTGGGTGACCGCACCCAGAACGAGCCAGGCTCACCCGATTCGACCACCGCTACCGTCTTTCCTTCGAATTCGGGGTGGGCCTCTCGCTGCTCGCTGAGTTCGGCGTCGACGCTCGTGACGAGCTCAGCAGCTCTGTCGGCCTCGCCCAGCGTGTCGCCGACGAGACGCACGCTTTCCTGCCATGGCATACCGAAATCCGGATAGTCGGGCGAGCCCGTCACCGTAGGTGCGATCTCCGAAAGCCTGGCGTAGGCGTCGGTGCTCACATCGATGTACTGCGCCATGATCAGGTCCGGTTCGAGCTTCGCTATGCCCTCGAAATCGATGTTGGCTGCACCGGTGAACTGGCCCCGGTTCAACACCTCGGGGTGTGCGTCGCCGAGGGCATCCTGCGCCCACGGCCACGTCGCATCCGGATAGTCGCCGTACCAGTCGGTGACTCCGACCGGGACCTCACCGAATGCGAGCAGAGTGTCTTGATCCGAGTACCCGACGGTGACGATGCGCTCCGGGTCCACGGGTACCTCGGTGGTACCCAGCTTGTGGACGACGGATCTGGTGTCGCCCGCCGCATCGGGAGCGGACTCCGACGAACATGCGACCGATCCGAGCAACAGCCCGGCCGTCGCGACACCGGCGAACAGCCGTGACTTCTTCGACATCATTCGACACACCCTCTCTAAGGTGTGCCTAACCTACCAGTCTGCTCAGAGCCGTGTGGTCAAAGCCTGCGCTGCCGTGCGATGTCGGCCAGCACGACTCCGGCCGCCACGGAGGCATTCAAGGACTCCACCGGCCCGGCCATCGGGATGGACAGGATGGAATCGCACGTCTCGCGAACGAGACGGGACAGCCCCTTGCCCTCGGATCCGACGACGATGGCGACGGGGCCGCTGGCGTCGAAGTTGTCGAGCGTGGTGTCACCCTCGGCGTCGAGGCCGACGATGGTGACGCCCTTGGTCTGCCAGTCCTTGAGTGTGCGCGTCAGGTTGGTTGCGCGCGCGACCGGCAGGCGGGCTGCGGCACCGGCGCTGGTGCGCCACGCGACGGCGGACACGCTTGCGCTTCGGCGCTGCGGAATGACGACGCCGTGGCCTCCGAACGCGGCGACGGACCGGACGACAGCACCGAGGTTTCGCGGGTCGGTGATGTTGTCGAGGGCAACCAGCAGTGCGGGTTCCTGCTGAGCGCGAGCGTTGCCGATGAGGTCATCGGGGTGCGCGTAGCGGTATGGCGGCACCTGCAGGGCCAGGCCCTGATGTAGACCGTTGGCGCTCAGTTTGTCCAGGTCCGACCGCGGCACCTCGAGAATGGAGATGCCGGCGTCGGCCGCACGCTGAACGCTTTCCTTCAGTCGTTCGTCGCTGTCCGTTCCGACGGCCACCCACAGCGCTGTGGCGGGGACGCCGGCGCGGAGGCATTCGACGACGGGGTTGCGGCCGAGTACGACCTCGGGTCCGTCGTCGTTCTTGCGGCTGGCAACGCGTCCACCACTCTGGCGACCGCCACCGTTCCTGCCGCCGCTGTTCTGGGCGGCCTTGTCCGCGAGCTTCGCTCTGCGCGACGCCGGATGCTTGGTCCTGGCCTCGGCCGGAGGGGTCGCGCCACGCCCTTCGAGGCCCCGGCGACGGTTGCCACCGGATCCGGCGACCTGCCCCTTCTTGGTGCCTGACTTGCGTACTGCGCCGCGCCTACTGGAATTGCCTGCCATCACTGCCCTGCTTCGTCGGTACTGCTCGTTGTCCCGACGGTCCATTCCGGCCCGCCCGGGGTATCTGTCACATCTATCCCGGCCTTGGCGAGGCGGTCGCGTATCGCGTCCGCCGTCGGCCAGTCCTTGTCGATCTTCGCCTGCGCGCGTCGCTGCAACTCTGCATCGACGAGCACACCCAGCGCACCGACGACCGCGTCGTTGTCGCTTGCCTCCGACGACCAGTGTGCATCGAGCGGGTCCACGCCGAGGATCGACAGCATGGCCCGCACTTTCGAAGCCTGCTCGACCGCGCCTACGAGGTCGCCGCTTTCGAGGGCGCTGTTGCCTGCCTTGACCGTCGCATGGACGGCGGCCAAAGCCTTGGGCACTCCGAGGTCGTCGTTCAATGCCGCGGCGAAGTCCTCGGTCCACGTTCCGAGCGGAACATCGCCTGCGCGTTCGACAGTCCGTTTGACGAACCCTTCGATGCCTCGGTACGTGACCGCTGCGGTCTGCAATGCGTTGTCCGAATACTCGAGCATCGACCGGTAGTGCGCGCTGCCGAGGTAGTACCGAAGCTCTTGCGGCCGAACATTTTTGAGTACGTTGGGTACCGACAGCACGTTGCCGAGCGACTTGGACATCTTCTCGCCGCCCATCGTCACCCACCCGTTGTGCAGCCAGTACCGGCTGAAGCCGTCACCGGCCGCTTTGCTCTGGGCACGCTCGTTCTCGTGGTGCGGGAACACCAGATCCAGTCCGCCACAATGGATGTCGAAGTCGGAGCCGAGGTACGCCTCGCACATCGCGGAGCATTCGAGGTGCCAACCGGGCCGACCGCGACCCCACGGCGTCGGCCACGACGGCTCACCGGGTTTCGCGGCCTTCCACAGCGTGAAATCGCGAGGATCCCGCTTGCCTGCACCGACGCTCTCGCCCTGATGGACGTCGTCGAGCTTATGGCCGGACAGTGCACCGTAATCAGGGAAGCTGACGACGTCGAAGTAGACGTCACCGTCGGCGGCGTAGGCGTGACCGGATGCGATCAGACGCTCGATCAGTTCGATCATCTGCGTGATGTGCCCGGTCGCGCGCGGCTCTGCCGACGGCGGCAGCACACCCAGCTTGTCGTACGCCCACGTGAAGGACCGCTCGAACGTCGCGGCCCACTCCCACCACGGACGGCCCGCGTCGCGTGCCTTGTTCAGGATTTTGTCGTCGATGTCGGTGACGTTGCGGATGAATGCGACGTCGTAGTCGTGCGCCGACAGCCAGCGACGCAGGACGTCGAACGCGACGCCGCTACGAACGTGGCCGATGTGTGGTTCACCCTGAACCGTTGCCCCGCACAGGTACACCGAAGCATGGCCAGCGACCAAGGGGGAGAATTCCCGCAGGGCCCTCGTCTCGGTGTCGTACAGGTGAAGGGTCACGACCAGCAATCCTACCGGTGCATTTACTCGCTCATGACAAGTGCTGTCGCGACGGCGGCAATTCCCTCGCCGCGACCGGTCAATCCCAAACCGTCGGTGGTGGTCGCCGATACCGACACGGGTGCCCCGAGCACCGCGGACAACACTTCCTGTGCCTCCACCCGCCGAGGGCCGATCTTGGGCCTGTTACCGATGATCTGCACGGCAGCGTTACCGATGGAGAATCCGTTCTCCGTCAGCAAGCGTCGGACCTCGGTCAGCATCGCTGCTCCGCTGACGCCGTCCCACTCCGGGCGGCCGGTGCCGAACACCGAGCCCAGGTCACCGAGTCCAGCTGCGGACAGCAGTGCATCGCACAACGCATGCGAAGCAACGTCACCGTCGGAGTGCCCGTCCAGACCGTCGGCATCGGCGAACTCGAGGCCCGCCAGCCAGCACGGTCGGCCTTTCGCGATGGGGTGGACGTCGGTGCCTATCCCGACTCTCATGAGTTCTCCCGCCCGACGATGGCTTCCGCAAGAAGAAGGTCGTGCGGAGTGGTGATCTTGAATGCAAGAGCGTCACCGACGATGGTGTGGACGGTGTCGCCCAGACGTTCCACCAAGCCTGCGTCGTCGGTGGCGATGCCGGAGAATTCGGCGTAGGCGCGGCGCAGAATGTCGGCACGGAATCCCTGTGGCGTCTGTATCGCGCGCAGTCCGCTGCGCTCGGGGGTACCCAGAACCGCGCCCATGAGATCGACGGTCTTGATGGTGTCGGCTACCGGAAGTGCGGGTACGACGGCGCCGCGGCCTGCTCGCACCTCGGCGACGACGCGTGCGATCAGTGACGGCGGGGTCAGTGCGCGGGCAGCGTCGTGTACGAGCACGATGTCCGCGCCCTCGGCGGCTTTCAGTCCGACGGCGACGGTGTCGGTGCGTTCTGCTGCGCCGGCAACCACGGTGACGTCCGCGAACAGTTCACGTGTGTGCTCGACCAGTTCTTCGGGCACCATCACGACGATTCGGTCGACGGATCCTGATGCGATCAGGCCGTCGACCGAACGTCGAAGAAGTGTGGTGCCACCCACTGTCACGAAAGCTTTGGGCAGGCCCTGTTGTAGACGTAGGCCCTGCCCCGCCGCCGGAACGAGTGCGACGACGGAACCCGTGGTGGATCCTGTCACCGTGATGTCGCTGGCGATCAGGATGCTGCGGCGAGTACTTCGTCCAGCATGGTGTCCGCCTTGGCCTGGTCGGTTCCCTCGGCCAGAGCCAATTCTCCGACGAGGATCTGACGGGCCTTGGCCAGCATGCGCTTCTCGCCTGCGGACAATCCACGATCCTGCTCACGCCGCCAGAGGTCACGAACGACCTCGGCAACCTTGTTGACGTCGCCCGAAGCAAGCTTCTCGAGGTTCGCCTTGTATCGACGGGACCAGTTGGTGGGCTCTTCGGTGTGTGGCGCACGAAGAACCTGGAACACCTTGTCCAGTCCTTCTTGTCCTACTACGTCGCGAACGCCGACGTATTCGGCGTTGTCTGCAGGAACTCGAACGGTGAGATCGCCCTGAGCTACTTTGAGAACTAGATACTCTTTCGGTTCACCCTTGATGGTGCGGGTTTCTATCGCTTCGATCAGCGCCGCTCCGTGATGGGGGTAAACGACGGTGTCTCCGACCTTGAAAATCATGTGTCCCGTGCCCCTTTCGATTTTCCCAGTTTACCACGCGCCCGGATCAACGGCGCAGGTCAGGGGCGCAGAGCCGACTCGGCAGGGGTTGACATGGGCGTCCGGACGTGCAGTGCGGGCGTCTCGAGTCGCCCCGCGGGCTCCGGTCTCGACCCCCGATTCGCCTCCCTCCATCATGTGGCGCAGACGACACGGAGCAGCGCTTTCTCACCGCCCTGAGCATGCGATCGACACCCGCCGACACGCCGATACGTCGACAATCGGACAGCGTGTTCGCGCCCCAGCGATCCATCGCCGCGGGCTGACTACTACTCTGCCTAGTGGACCCGACGAATCGGCTGAACGACGCAGCCGCCTCGCCCGCGCCATCGACACCGGCCACACCTGGAGGACGACGAAGTGACTGCGTTCATTGCTGCGACCGCGAACCCGAAGACCAGTACCAGCCTGGAGCCTGCGGTACGCCCCGGAAAGCGACTGGCAGCCGTTGTCGCCCTCGCAGCCGGCGGTGTACTTGCACTGTCCGCGTGCGGCGCAGGCCAGATCTCGCAGACGGCGACGCAGGTGTCCGCCGTCAACGGGAACTCCGCCGATATCGGTGACATCTCGCTGCGCAACGTCCACGTCGTCTACCCGCAGACCGAGGAGTACTCGATCGAGGCAGGCGGCAAGGTCGAGCTCGGTTTCATCGCCGTCAACAACAGCCCTGCAAACGCAGACACACTGACGCGCATCTCCACGACCGCCGCGTCGTCGATCACCGTCGGCGAAGAGCCGGGTGGCACCGAGATCGCGCCCCTGACCGCACTCGGCGCCGGTACGCCCGTGGACAACGAGGCCACCAACCCCGACATCCCGCTCCAGTTCATCGTCGTCGAACTCAACGGCATCGGCGAGGAAGTTCGCCCGGGCCTGACCGTTCCGATCACCTTCACCTTCGAAGACGCGGGCGACGTGGAGCTTCTCGTTCCGGTCGACGCCGGTCAGGTCCTCGAGCGCAACGTCTCCGACAAGTCCCCCGTCGAGGCGGAGCTGCACGGCGAAGCTGCGGAAGCGGAGCAGAGCGTCGTCGAGACTCAGGTCGAAGAAGGCGCGGACGGCAACAACTGATCTTCGACGAATTCGATGTCGGTGGTCACCTCTAGTCTTCTCCCGTGGCCAAACTGAAGTCCAACTACCGCTGTTCGGCCTGTCACCACACCGTCGCCAAGTGGGTGGGGCGCTGCCCGGAGTGCGGTAGCTGGGGTTCGATGGACGAGGCCACGGTCCTCGCACCCGTCGCCAGCCGAGCAGGCGCGTCCGGCCTCGGAGCCGGGAACACACGCTCGACGCTCGCGCCGATGATCCCGACGTCGCCCGCTGCCGCGATCACCCAGATCAGCAGCACGACGTCCCAGGCCAATTCCACCGGCATCGGCGAGTTCGACCGGGTTCTCGGGGGCGGGCTCGTACCCGGATCCGTCGTACTGCTCGCCGGCGAGCCGGGCGTCGGAAAATCGACGCTGCTTCTCGAGGTCGTGCATCGGTGGGCACGGACGGGTGAGGACAGGCGTGCCCTGTACGTGACGGGTGAGGAGTCCGCCGGGCAGGTACGTCTGCGTGCCGATCGCACCGGCGCTGTCCACGAACGCGTGTTCCTCGCCGCCGAATCGGACCTCGCCACGGTGTTCGGGCACGTGGAGCAGGTCAAACCCAGCCTGCTCATCGTCGACTCGGTGCAGACGATGCTCGCCGCCGATGTCGACGGAGTCATCGGCGGAGTCACCCAGGTACGCGCCATCACCAGTGCATTGACCTCGCTCGCCAAGACGACCGGAGTCGCGGTACTGCTCATCGGTCACGTCACCAAGGACGGCGCGGTGGCAGGACCGAGGTCCCTCGAACACCTCGTCGACGTCGTCCTCCACTTCGAAGGCGACAAACACTCCACCCTGCGGATGATCCGAGGCGTCAAGAACAGATTCGGCGCATCCGACGAGGTCGGCTGCTTCGAACTGCGCGAGACGGGCATCGTCGGCATCTCCGACCCATCCGGGCTGTTCCTGCACCACCGGACGGAATCCGTCGCAGGCACGGCGGTCACCGTCACCATGGACGGCAAGCGCCCCCTGCTCGCCGAACTGCAGGCACTCGTCGTCGAAACCCACATGCCGTCACCGAGACGCGCCGTCAGCGGCCTCGACTCCGCCCGCGTCGCAATGATCCTCGCGGTCCTCGAGAAACACTGCGGCCTCAAGATCGCCAAGAGCGAGGTCTACGCCGCCACGGTCGGAGGCATGAAAACCACCGAACCCGCCGTGGACCTGGCCCTGGCCGCCGCCGTCGCGTCCGGCGTCAACAACGTGCCACTCGATCCCGGCCTCGTGATCCTGGGCGAAGTCGGCCTCGCAGGCGAGATCCGCCGCGTGTCCGGCCTCGGCCGAAGACTCGCCGAAGCGGCACGCCTCGGCTTCACCCACGCCATCACCCCTCCACACGACGACCCGATGCCCGCCGGAATGAAAGTCAGAACAGTCACCAACCTCGCCGACGCCCTGACCTCCGTCCGTCCCCGCTCTCGCTAGTAGGCACGCAAATTCGGGTCATTCCGCAGGCTCCACTCCCGCTCCCGTAACCTCTTTCCTGCAGGACACGCATCACCCCTGCATCCGTGAACGCCGACATCGACGAGGGGATGAGCATGACCGACTCGACACGCGGCGAGCCGACGTCCCCCGTGCTCCGGGAGACCATTGCCCGCCTTGCCCCCGGCACTGCGCTGCGTGACGGGCTCGAACGCATCCTGAGAGGCCGTACCGGCGGGCTGATCGTGCTCGGGTACGACGACGAAGTGGAAGCCATCTGCGACGGCGGGTTCGAACTGGACGTCGAGTTCGCGCCGACGAGGCTGCGGGAACTGTCGAAGATGGACGGTGCCGTCGTGTTGTCCACCGACGGTAAGCGGATCGTACGATCCAACGTTCAGCTGGTCCCCGATCACAAGATCCCGACCGTGGAATCCGGTACCCGGCACCGCGCGGCGGAGCGAACCGCGATGCAGACCGGCTACCCGGTCGTCTCCGTCAGCCAGTCGATGAGCATCGTCAGCGTCTACGTCGCCGGTATCCGGCATGTCGTCGAAGGTTCCGCGACAATTCAATCGCGCGCCAACCAGGCCGTCGCGACACTCGAACGCTACAAAGCACGTCTCGACGACAACACCCGGCAACTGTCGGTAGTCGAGATCGAGGATTTCGTGACGCTGCGGGACGCGTTGACCGTCGCACAGAGGCTCGAGATGGTGCGACGCGTATCGGTGGAGATCGAACAGAACGTTCTCGAACTCGGCACGGACGGAAGGCAATTGGCCCTACAGCTGGAAGAGCTGCTCGGAGACAACGACATCGACCGTCAACTCGTCGTTCGGGACTACCTGGCAGGCACGGAACCTGCAGGCACGGCAGCTGTCGAGCGTGCTCTCGGCGCTCTGGACAAGCTGACCGACGTCGATCTTCTCGACCTGACGACGTTGGCGCGTGCGTTCGGCTACCCCGCGACGATAGAGGCCCTCGACACTCCGATGAGCCCGCGCGGCTACCGAGTGCTGACGCGAGTACCGCGTCTGCAGTTCAGCCAGATCCACCGCCTGGTCGCATCCTTCGGCACACTGCAGGGGCTTCTCGCGGCCACTGCCGCCGACCTGCAATCGGTCGAGGGCATCGGTGGCCTCTGGGCCCGGCACATTCGAGAAGGCCTGTCGCGACTGGCCGAATCCTCCATCGCCGGGCCGTTCGACTGACGTCTACGTGGTGATGTTGAAAGGCTCCGGCGAGCTGCGCAGTTCACCGAGCTGAGCGATCACCTTGTAGGAACCGGCACCGACGGGGACGCGTTCCTCACCGCAACCGGGAACCGAATTGGTTCCCGACCACTTGACCGTGAACCCTGCCTGCTCACCCGGCTTGAAGGACCGCAGATCCGACTGGGCGTCCGGAAAGCAGTCAGTGTTGGACCAGATTCGCTGATCGTCGAGGGTGAACACCAGGGCCTGCTGCAGACCGGCACCGACGTCGCGTTGGCATTCCGTCGAGCTGATGTTGGTGATGACGACGGTGAATCCGGGCTCTTCGCCGATTCGGTACGTCGCCTTGTCCGGCGTCGCCTTGATCGCGAGACTCTGATCCGCGCACTGATTGGCGGCGACCGGGAGATCCGCCGCGGGAGCCGCGGAAGTTCCCGAGGCGCCCGATGACGCGGGAGTGCCGCCGCCGGAGCCGCCGGATCCACCCGAACCACCCGAGCCGCCGTCCGAAGCGGATGCCTGCTGCTGCGAGCTCGTCGACGACGGGGTCGTGGTCGACGGGCTCGCGCTCGACACGACACCCGCAGGCTGGGTCTGCTGATCGTCGTCACCACCACCGAGCGAGCTGATGAACCACACGATCAAACCGAGCACGACGACGGCGGCACCGATGGCGAGTGCGCGACGACGCCAATAGATTTCGGGAGGCAGCGGCCCGGTTGGTTGCAACACAGAACTACCGTAATTGGCGGTAGCTCAGCCATCCCGCAAGCACATACGGCGTGTCGCGTCGGACCTGGGTATTTGCCGTCAGGGCTTCTCGCCGATGTCGCCGATGACCTCCCGCAAGCGGGCACTTCCCTCCGACAACTTGTAGGTCAGTCCGACGATGGCGGCTTCGCCCGATTCGACTTTTTCCGCGATGATTCGGGACCGCTGCATGAGCAGATTGCCCGTTTCCTCGACGTGGCGGGCCATGAAATCGTCGACGTCGGTGTATCCGTCGCGCCTGGCCGACAGGACCGACGGCGTGACGCGCTCGACGACGTCGCGGATGTAACCGCCGGGGATGTCACCGGAATCGAGTGCGTCGGTGGTGGCCCTGACTGCGCCGCACTTGTCGTGGCCGAGGACGACGATGAGGTGCGCGCCGAGCACTGCGACGCCGTACTCGATCGAACCGAGCACCGACGAGTCGACGGTGTGACCAGCGGTACGGACGACGAACATGTCACCGAGACCCTGATCGAAGATGATTTCCGCGGCGACGCGAGAGTCCGCACAGCCGAACAGAATTGCGCGGGGGCTCTGACCGTCGGCGAGTCGGGTGCGGTCCTCGATACCCTGACTGGGATGCAGGGGGGCGCCGGCGACGAAACGCTCGTTACCCTCTTTGAGAGACTTCCATGCTGATGCTGGGTTGGAGGCAGGCATGTACGTCATTGTGCATGGATCGCCGACTACCGGCGAGTCAGGTTCCCTCGTCGGCCCGTCCGTCGACCGGACCGTCGCGCGGACGAAAGGCTGATGAGAACAGGTGCCCATCGATACGACAGCGCTGCTGAACTGGTTCGATGCCGAGGAACGGGATCTGCCGTGGCGTCGGCCCGGCGTGACTGCCTGGCAGATACTGATGAGCGAGATCATGCTCCAACAGACTCCGGTGTCACGAGTCGCGCCGATCTGGGAGGAATGGGTTCGGAAGTGGCCCGTTCCGTCGAAGATGGCGGCGTCATCGCAAGCCGAGGTTCTGCGGGCCTGGGGCAAGCTCGGCTATCCGCGTCGGGCGCTGCGGTTGCACGAGTGCGCGTCGGTCCTGGCGTCCGAGCACGGTGACGTAGTGCCCGCCGACGTCGACACTCTCCTGGGGCTGCCCGGCATCGGCGCGTACACCGCACGTGCGGTCGCCTGTTTCGCCTACGGCCAGCGAGTCCCGGTCGTCGACACCAACGTTCGTCGTGTCGTCGCCCGTGCTGTGCACGGCGAGGCGGAGCCGGGAAATCCGTCGACGACGCGTGATCTCGCGGATGTCGACGCCCTGCTCCCTCGGCCGAGGGCACGCGCAGCGCGTTACTCGGCGGCGCTGATGGAACTCGGCGCGCTGATCTGCACGGCGAAGAACCCAGCCTGTCTGCTGTGCCCACTGCCGAATTGTTCGTGGATCGACGCGGGACGACCGGCCTACACCGGTCCGGCCAAGAAGGTGCAGAAGTTCGCGGGCACGGACCGACAGGTCCGCGGAAAACTGATGGCCGTGCTGCGGGAGAGTTCCGGCCCGGTGGAACGTGCGCAGTTGGACATCGTCTGGCTCACCGATCCCGGTCAGCGCGACAGGGCATTGGATTCGTTGCTGCTCGACGGTCTGGTCGAACAGACCGAGTCCGGTCTGTTCTGTCTGGCGGGCGAAGGCTGATCAGCGAAGGAAATCCGCGAGGACCGCGTTGACGACGTCGGGCCGTTCGAGGTAGCCGAAATGCCCGGTGTCCGGGATCTCCTCGTAGCGTGCTCCCGGAATTGCTTGTGCCACTTCACGGCTGAGGTGTGCCGGGATCAGTCGGTCGTCGGCGAATCCGATGACCATCGATCTCGCGGTGATCTTGCGATACGCCGTCAGCCGCTCGGTGCCCGCGCGCATCTCCAGCCCGATCTGTGCGCGTCGGCCCGCAGTCGGCTGCCCTGCCGAGAATTCCAGCACGGCAAGCCAATCCGCGATCGCTTGCTCGTTCCGCAGGGTTGCGGGAGAAAAGTTGTTCATCGCTGTCATCGCCGCACGGTAGGACGCAGGGAGCGTGATCCCGGCGTCGTACAGATCGCGTTCCGCCTGCGACCACGCTTTCTGCATCGTCGACGACCGCCCGTACGTCGCCATCATCACGGCGTGGGAGACCAGGTCGGGGCGGGCGAGCGCGAGCTCCTGTGTCACGCGCGCCCCCATCGACGTACCGACGACGCGTGCCCGCATGCCCCCGAGATGCTCGATCAGCGCCGCCGTGTCGGCGACGAGATCGTCGAGCATCATGGGCCGGCCTGCCTCGAACGTGGGCGAGATCCCCCGGTTGTCGAACGTGACGACCTGGAAGCCGGCCGTCACCAGCGCGGGCACCTGATGCGCTTTCCACACTCGCCCCGGGCTGCCGGTTCCCATCACCAGGACCACGAGGGGGCCGGAGCCCGTGACCTCGTAGTCGATTTCGATTCCGTTGAGCTTCGCCGACGACATTCGCGTCATCGTAGTGCGGTCAGGAAGCTCGTCACCGCCTCCTGGTAGGTCTGCGGTGACTCGTCGTGAATCAAGTGCGTCGCGCCGGGCACGAATACGTACTCGGACTTCGGGTTCCGCGCGTGCATCTCGGCCATCTGCCCGTCGGGTGTGATTCCGAACTCACCTTCGAGAAGCAACGACGGCACGTCGACGGCTTCCCACTCCGCCCAGAAGTCCCGCCTTCCCCATTCCGACGAGATGGCCTCGAACGTCGCTACCTCACCGTGCAGGTACCACCCGTCGGCTCGCCGAGCGAACGAATCCAGGAAGTATCGTCCCGCCACCTCCCCGAAGTAGTCGAGGACGGCGGCCTCCGTCGGAAACGGCTGCGGCCAGTTCCTGATCATCGCGGCCCAGGCGTCGGCCGTCCTGCCACGAAAGTCCGGCGCGATGTCCTCGACCACGAGAGCCGTCACCAGTTCCGGCCGGGCAGCGGCCAGGCACCATCCGTGCAGGGAGCCCATCGAGTGGCCGATCACCGCTGCCCCGCCCAGAGTCTCGGCGTGCGCGGCCAGATCCTCGACGAACGCTTCGGTGGTGGGCGTCGACGGCGGCGGACGCCGGTGCCCCGGAGCGTCGTACGTATGAACATGGCCGAGTGCGCGCAGCCAGGGAAGGGCGCGCCGCCATGTCCCGGAGCTGCCCATGAGCCCGTGCAGCAGCAGTATCGGCGGGCCGTCTCCACCCTCGTCGTGCAGCATCGAAGACGATGGTAGCCGCGCAGGTAATCTGGCGTCATGGCTGTCGTCAAGATCAACGCAATCGAGGTTCCCGAGGGCGCTGGCCCCGAGCTGGAGAAGCGCTTCGCTGCACGAGCAGGCGCCGTCGAGGGTTCACCCGGCTTCCTCGGCTTCCAACTTCTCCGTCCCACCAAAGGCGAGGACCGCTACTTCGTCGTCACGCAGTGGGAGACCGAAGACGCCTTTCAGCAGTGGGCGTCGGGACCTGCCAGGGCCGCTCATTCCGGTGAACGCGCGAAGCCGGTCGCCTCGGGTGCCTCACTGCTCGAATTCGAGGTCGTGTTGGACGTGACTCCCGAGCGCTGAGATGTGCCGGGGGTCCGACTGCCCGTGCACCGCGTACCCGGTCGTTCGTGACTTCTTCGCGGTGTACATCGCCGAGTCGGCGCGCCGGAACAGGTCGTCGGCGTCGGCGGTGTAGTTCTCGTCCACCGCGATGCCGATACTGGCCGCGACGGTGATGTCGAAGCCGTCGATACCGAACGACACCGCGAGTCCCTCGAGGATGCGCATCGCAACACCCACAGGATCGGGTCCCAGGTGGAGGATGACGAACTCGTCGCCGCCGAACCTGGACACGGTGTCCCCCGGATCGACGGCATCGGCGAGAAGAGTCGCCACGAACTGGAGCGCTCGGTCACCGACCGCATGACCGAGGGTGTCGTTGATCATCTTGAAATTGTCCAGATCGACCACCAGAACCGCTATCGGACAGGGATTTCCATTGACCCGGACGTCTGCGATGCGCTGACGCACGAGCACCCTGTTCGCCAGACCGGTCAACGGATCGTGCGCTATCCGACGACGCAGTTCCGTCTCCAGGTCCTGCCTGCGCATGGCCGCGGACACCACACCCGCGACCGTCTGCAGGTAGGCCAGCTCCCCGTCGCTGAAATCCCCGGCCTCCGCGCTGTACACCGCGAGCACACCCCACGGCTCATCCGATCCTTCGATGATCACGGCGGCACCGCTGCACACACCTCGTGCCACCATGAAATCCGTCGGGAATCTGGTTTCAGAGTCCCGGTCCGCGCACGTGACCGGAACGCCGGAGCGCAAGGCAAGTCCCGCATGAGACAAGCGGGACAACGGAATCGAGGCCGGAGGGGAGCTCGGACCGGAGTAGGACACAGCCAGCAACTCGGAACGATCCGGAGAGCTGGGCTCGAAAATGACGGCGCATTCCATCCCCGCGAGCGCCGCGGCAGCGTCGGTCGCCTCGCCGAGAATACGAGACCGACCGGCAGTCAACGCGGTTCGACTCAGGTCTGCGACGGTCCGCTGCTCGCGTGCATGGGCAGCGGCGTCCGCGACGGCTTCTCGAAGGCGGCACTCGACGTCGAACCGTCCCCGGAGGTCACGTGCGACGACAGCCACGACAGGCGTGCGAGCATGTCGCCCCGTGACGACGAACGCCGATACCCAGACCGGGATGTCGGCGCCGGAACTCACGTTCCGCAGGACACTGTCTCCGGTCCAGACTCCACCTGCACCGATCGCCCGCAGGACCGGGTCCACATCGTCGGCGACGCGCAGCGCTTCCCGGAACTCGACGCCGGTCGACCCCGCCCCGATGAGCTGCCACCCGGCCGAATTGACGTACGCCACATCACCGTCCGCGCCCCGCAGGTACATCGCGTCGGGCGAACGTTCGGCAATCGCGGCGAATTCGGCCACCCAGTCCGGGACCTGTGGCTCCTCGATGTTCAGTTTCGATTCGCTGCCGATCCGATGGCTTTCGCAACGCGAGAAGCCGATGGCGAGGGCCGTGACTGTGGTGGTTCGGAGCTCGGTCGGCCGACCTCGACGAGACGCTCGATGCGCTCGATCGAGGCCTCCAGTTCTTCCTCGGGGACCGGATGCCCGATGTGGAACCCTTGTGCTCCGTCACATCCGAGTGCACGCAGCCGGTCGAGAGTCTTGGCGTCCTCGACGCCCTCCGCGACGACGGTCATTCCCAGGCTACGTCCGAGATCGATGGTCGACCGCACGATCGACGCATTGGTCGGTTGACTGTTCATGGCCGTGACGAACGATTTGTCGATCTTGAGGGTCTGGACCGGCAACGATCTCAGGTAGGCCAGCGAGCTGTAGCCGGTTCCGTAATCGTCGATGGCGAGCGAGACACCCAGATCCCGTAGAGCGATGAGCGAATCCACGGAACGACGCGGGTCGGTCATGGCCGTGGTCTCGGTGACCTCGAACTGAACCGCCGATGCAGGAACCCCATGGGACTGCAGGGCGGTGGCCACGTTCTCCACCAGAGTGGCGTCCAGCAGGTTGCGGACCGAGAGGTTGACGGACACACGGAAGTCCGACCGCGATCGGCGGAGGGTGCTGCAGCATTCCAGCGCGTCGTCGAGGACGTAGGCGGTGATCGAGGGCAGCAAGCCGGAGCGCTCCGCGTCGGGGAGGAACGACCAGGGCGAAATGAGGCCCTCGCGCGGATGCTGCCACCGCAGTAGCGCTTCGACTCCCGAGATCCGGCCGTTCTTCAGATTCATGCACGGCTGAAAGAACACCCGCAGTTGGCGCTCGCGAATGGCGGTTTCGAGTTCCCCGAGCAGGCGCATCTGGTCGTGGCGGTCGGAGTCCATCGCCGGGCTGTACAGCGACGAGCGTTCGTGACCGTGCTTGGCGAAGGTGAGCGCGACGTGGGCGTGCTGGAGGAGTGCCTCGGCGTCGACGACGGCGAGCTTCGAGGACTCGACGACGCCGACCGTCGCATCCAGAGCCACGTTGATGTCGCGAACGAACATCGTCTCGCTCACTGCGCTGCGAAGATGATCCGCTGCCGCCGAGGTGGAGACGACCAACCGGTCCGCGGCCATGGACACCACGAACTGATCGCCACCGAGACGCCCGACGACCGAATCGCTCGCCGCTGCCGCCGACAACCTCTGGCCGATCTCACGGAGCACGCGATCCCCGACCGGATAGCCGAAGGTCTCGTTGATCTGAGCGAAGCGGTCGATGTCGACGACGAACACGACGACACCGCAGGTACCGGCGTCGGCGAGTGAGCGGTCGAGAAGTTCTTCGAGGTGGCGACGGTTGGCCAACCCCGTCACTGGATCCGACACCGCGGCAATGGACAAGGCTTCGGCCTGCCTGCGCAGCGTCGCGAGGAAACATGCCATGCGGGCCGCGACCAGCACGACGGCGAGCACCGAGGAGCCGAACACGACCCACCCCCACTCGGAGACCGGCACACCGCGCACGAGTTCGATGCCCATCACCACAGGCGACATCAGGATTCCGGCGCTGAGTCCGACGAGACGTGTGCGCTCGATGACTCGTCTCGGTTGGTCGTCGGGCACCGTCCAGAGCCTCTGCGGCGGATACAGCGCTGCCGATGTGAGGAGGATGTACCCGATGAGCCACCCCGCGCTGACCACGCTCGTGTCGCGGAACTCGAACCTCTCGACGGCGACGAAGTTGATCCAGGCCGACACCGCGAACGTCCCGAACCCCGCCGCCGTCATCGCGAACGGCAGTGTTCGCGCCCTCTTGGACAACAGCAGGATGACGAGCAACGAGACGACGAACCCGTCGGCGGTCGTGTAGACCACCACGGGCCAGTACTCGGCGAAAACGTCGAATCCGAGGGCAATGTCGGGGCGGCTGCCGACGACGAAGATCCACGCCGCCAGCCCCACACCGGTGGCGACGATCAGCCCCTCCAGTGCATCCTCCAACCGGAGAACGCGGTGGCCCGTGTCGTCGTGGATTGCCAGTACGCCGACGATGAATGCCGCGTGTCCGACGAGGTAGGCAGCGTCGGCCGGCGACACCATCGGCACGGTATGGCCGTCCAGCAAGTACACCGCTGTGATCAGGTCGCCGAGACCCCACGCCACGAGGCCCATGAGCAGGAAGAACCAGGTGGTTCTATTGGCGAGGATCCGATGCTTGTTGACGCAAGCGAACAATGTGACGCAGGCGGCGGTGATCAGCGCGTAGACCAAGATCTTGGGCAACCCGCTCGGCAGCCACAGGTAGACGCCGGTACCCACCAGCCCTACCGACAGGAAACTCGACCACCTCATGCCCCGAGTGAGTCCTTTCCGGGTCCCCAACCACCGTCGTGTCCGTTTGTTCGAATCGCGTCAGGCGTACGACCAACATTCGAAGCCGTTTGCCCGTCGGATTGCTCGACTTGTCCAGGATCTCAGACACGACGGTTGGAAGGTTACCTAGCCTCCCTTACTTCGGCAGTGACAGGTCACAATTTCGGGCGATCAGCCCGTTTTCGTTCTGTAGTCGGCCGTCAGGACTCGAGCGCCGCATCGAGGGTGATCTCCACACCGGTGAGAGCTTTGCTGACCGGGCATGTCTCCTTCGCGGCCTGCGCTGCCTTCGCGAAGCCCTCGGCGTCGAGGCCGTCGACCTCACCACGAACGGTCAACACGATCCCCGTCAGCTTGAACCCTGGGTTGTCCGGTCCGAGAGAGACCTCGGCCTTGACCTCGAGACTCTGCGGCGTGCCACCCGCCTCCGCGATGAGGGCGGACAGCTGCATTGCGTAGCACGACGAGTGCGCCGCAGCGATCAGCTCTTCCGGACTGGTTGTGCCGTCGGCGTTCTCGGCAGCACGCTTGGGAAACGAGACGTCGAACGTTGCTGCACCGGAACTGGTGAGCTCCACCTGACCCGAACCGGCTTCCAGAGTTCCGTTCCATGCAGTGCGCGAAGTACGTGTGGGCATAGCGTCTGACTCCTCTCGACATGCGCCCGGCCGGACGGCAGGGCCGCACGCTTCCAGGCTAGCGATTCATTCCTGCCGACTCTCGCTGTCCTGGGAATGATAGTGAGCCAGAAGCTTTTTCTCCTCGTCGTGACGAGGAAAGGCGAAGAACACGAGGACGGCACCGACGACCACGACCGCGATCGCAGCCGCATACGACCGTTGGTCACCGTCGAGAAACGCTTGCCTCGCGGCGTCGATGATCTGATCGCCGTACTGCGGATACCGCTCGGCCATGTCGGCCGCGGACGAGAAGGACTTCGTCAGGATCGACTGAGTCTCGCTACCTACCTGGCTCGCCTGCGGCGAATTCGCGATCGCGGACGTCAACGACGCGGCATAGCCCGCCGTCAGCAGGGCCCCGAGCGTCGACTGCATGATCGCGCCGCCCAGATCGCGTTGCAGATCCGCCGTTCCCGACGCCATTCCTGCCCGATCGACAGGCACCGACCCCGTCAACGAGCGCGACGCCGGGGTACCGGCGAACCCGACGCCGATTCCGAGCATCACGTAGCTCAACGCGACGAACAGGTACGAGACGTTCTCCTTCCACGTCGCCCACGCGACGACGAGACCGAGAACGATGAACAGGTAGCCGAGCAGCAGCGTGAACCTCGACCCCTTCGACTCGACCAGCTTCGCCGACTGGGGTGCGACGAGAACCATGGCGGCAGCCGCGGGAAGCGTCGACGCCCCAGCTTGCAGAGTGGAGTACTCGAGCACGTTCTGCAGGAATTGCTGCCCGACGAAGATGACCCCCATGAGCGATCCGAAGACGATGATGCCCGCGAGCGCTGCCGCCCAGAAGGTCTTGCGGCGAGCGATGGACAGGTCGTACAGCGGGAACTCGGCACGTGACTGCCGCAGCACGAACACCGCTCCCGCCGCCAGGGCTATCGCCCCTAGCCCGATCGCGAGTGTCCCTTTGCCGTCGACCGGCGCGAAGTTGATGCTCAGCACGAGCGCCGCGATGAACACCACGGACACCATGCCGCCGAGGTTGTCCACCGGGTCGGTGGTCTCGTTGACATGGGACGGTACGAGCACGGCAGCCAGCACCAACGCCAGTCCGGCCAGCGGAAGCGTCACGAGAAACACTGCACCCCAGTGAAATTTCTCGAGCAGCGCCCCGGACAGCAGCGGCCCCAGTGCGGACAGGGCACCGCCCAGTGCGGACCACAGTGCAATGGCCTTGGTCCGCGCCGGCCCCGACCACAACGCCGTGATCAAGGCCAGCGTCGTCGGATAGGCCAGGCCCGCCGACACGCCGCCCAGAAGTCGTGCGCCGAAGAGCACCTCGAAGTTCGGCGCGAATCCAGCGATCACACAGGCAGGCACCGACAACGCCATGCCCAGCACCAGAAGCATCTTGCGGCCGTAGCGGTCACCGAGCGCGCCGAGATACAGCACCGACGCCGCCAGCCCGAGCGAATAGGCAACGGCGATCAGGTTGAGCTGCGTCTGGCTCGCGTCGAAGTCCCGACCGATCTCCGGCAACGCCACGTTCGCAACGGCAAGATTCAAGTTCGCCACGGCGGCGACCAGGATCAGGACGAACAACACCAGTCCGGCGCGGGCCGGCTTCGAGTCGAGGGGCACGCCCGTCAGTCAAACGCATCGCCCATGGCGTACGCCTCACCTGTTGGGTGCGAAGTTCTGCCGCCCCTCTCGCTTGCAAGAATGGGCGCGTCGTTGGCCTGCGACTTCGGTCCGTCCGCATTACGGTGACGGCTGTGACTCGAATCCGGTGCACGGTGCTCATCGCCCTCCTCGTGACCTCGTTGGGGGCGGCCCCCGCTCAGGCCGATCCACTCACCGACTTCTACTCCGCACCCGTTCCCGACATCGCCACGCGGGCAGACGGCGAAGTAGTCCGATCGATCCGCGTCGGACCGCCGCTCGGCGACGGACTCGGCCTGGATATCGACCGAATTCTGTACCGCACCACGAACACTCAGGGTCATCCGACGGCGGTCTCCGGATACACGATGACACCGACCGCACCCTGGCCGGGGCCAGGGCCGAGGCCCGTGATCGCCTACGCCCCGGGAACATCCGGGATGGCCGACCGATGCGCCGGTTCGGCAGTGCTGGGAACCGTCGGGTCCTCCCCCGCTGTCCTGCCGCTCCTCCTCGCCGGATACGCCGTCGCCGCCACCGACTACGTGGGCCTCGGAACCCCGGGCGGGCACACCTACCTCGAACGAGTCGACGCAGCTCACGCCCTGCTGGACGTCGCACGGGTCGGCGCCGCAGACTCAGGCGCACCTATCGTCCTGTTCGGCTACTCCGAAGGCGGCCACGCCGCGGGAGCCGCGGCAGAACTGGCGTCGTCGTACGCGCCGGAACTCGACGTCCGGGGCTCGTACGTCGGTGCGCCACCGGCCGATCCGACGCTCAACATCGACAACCTCGACAACACGCCGCTGGCACCTGCACTGCTCTACGCGGTCGGAGGACTGATCAACGCACACCCTGAACACGCAGAACAGCTCCGCTCACAATTGAATTCGAACGGTCAGGCCCTCCTCGACCAATCACAGAACTGGTGCTCGACGGATATCGCCGCCAACCGACTTCTCCGGTCGGCCGACCTCACCTCCGACGGCCGCCCCCTCACGACACGGCTCGCCGAAGAGCCCGCAGCATCGTTGATGCGCGCGAACACCGTCGGATACGGGATTCCGAGCGCCCCTGTTCTGCTGTCACAGTCCGTCTCCGACGACACCGTACCGATCCAGCAGAGTCGGACACTCCGAGATCGTTGGACAGCAGCCGGATTCACCGACCTCACCTACATCGAATACCCGATCCCCCGTGTCCCGGTGCCCGGCGTCAACCACGCCCCCGGCGGTTTGATCGCCTACGGCGACGTCATGCCATGGATTGCGGGCCGTCTCGCGCGCTGATCCCGGCCCACCCCCGGCCGGCC
>NZ_NPFY01000067.1 GCF_002259415.1 Rhodococcus sp. 14-2470-1b | reverse complement strand
AGTCGATGGACAAGGGTGCATCGCTGGGTAGTCCGAGTACGTCGGTGAAGATGGTGGTGAGGGTGATTTCTGTTGCGGTGGTGGGTGCTGTTCCGCCGGCCAGCGCACTGGTCAGGTCGGGTGTGGGGAGTGCTCGGTGGTCGAGTTTGCCGTTGGGGGTGGTGGGGATTTCGGTGATGGGGATGAAGACGGTGGGGATCATGTAGTCCGGTAGCCGGTCGGTCAGAAATGCCCGCAGTTCATCGGGGTCGATGGGGTCGCCGGTGTGATAGGCGGCCAGGTAGTGTCCGGCGCCGCCGGGGTGTTCGGCGGCGATGACGATGGCGGTCGATACGGCGGGGTGCTGTTCGAGGACGGTGCGGATCTCGTCGAGTTCGATGCGGTAGCCGCGGATCTTGACTTGGTCGTCGGTGCGGCCGAGGTAGTCGAGTTGGCCGTCGTGGTTCCAGCGGACGAGATCGCCGGTGCGGTAGAGGCGCTGACCTGATCCGGTGGGGTCGGCGATGAAGCGTGCGGCGGTGAGGTCGGGTCGGGTGATGTAGCCGTCGGCGAGTTGAACACCGCCGAGGTAGAGCTCTCCTGTGATGCCGACGGGTACCGGTCGGAGCCAGGTGTCGAGGACACACACGTGTGTGTTCGCTACCGGTGTACCGATCGGCACGGTCACCACATCAGCCAGCGCGTCTGCGTGAACGGGTGTGGTGGTGACTTCGACGGCGGCCTCGGTCGGGCCGTAGAGGTTGTGCAGTTCGGCTCCGGCGAAGAGTCGGTCTGCGGCGGCGGCGTTCGCGGCGGGGAGTGCTTCGCCGGAGAAGAACAGCCACCGCACCGACGCCAACCGGTCCGGGTCGGGAGTCGACCCGAGGAACGCCGCGAGCATGGCGGGCACGAAATGCAGCACCGTGACCTGATGGCGGTCGATGACGTCGGCCAGATAATCGGGGTCCTTGTGGCCACCGTCTTTCGCGACGACCAAGGTAGCGCCCACAGTGAACGGAAGGAAGAACTCCCCGACGGACACATCGAAGACAGCAGGCGTTTTCTGCAGGATCCGATCACCGGAGCCGATCCCGTAGTCTTCGGCCATCCACGCGAGACGATTCACAATCGCCTGATGGGAGACCATGACCCCCTTCGGGCGGCCCGTGGTGCCAGAGGTGAAAATGACATACGCCGTATCCGCCGGGGTGAGGGCGCGCGCCAACACCGGCGCCGCACGCTCCCCACGTACCAGTCGTGCAGATACCGCGGGGTCGTCGAGGAAGTCACCGTTGATGACCACCCTCGGGGTGGCGTCGGCGAGGATGTGCCCCATCCGCTCGCTCGGGTACTCCGGATCGATCGGCACATACGCTGCCCCGGCCCGTATGACCGCGAGCAGGGCAGTCACCAGATCGACACTGCGGGGCAGCTGCACTGCGACCCGGTCCCCCACCCGCACACCACGTTCGATCAGCACGTGTGCCAAAGCGTTGACCCGCGGATCGAACTCGGTGTAGGACCACTCGGTTCCCCTGTCGTCGACGACCGCGACCGCATCCGCAGATGCAGCCACACGGTCCTTGATGACTGCATCCAACGTCGAACCCGGGACCTCGGACACCCGTCCCGTCGACCATTCCGCCGGGACTTCGCGCGCGAAAGACACGTCCAGGGAAGCGATCGAGCGGTCCGGGTCGGTTGCGAACACCTCGACGACGCGCTCGAGAACTGCCGTGAACTGCGCGGCAACGTCGGTGTCGAACAGATCGGGCCGATACGACAACCGCACCCACGTCTCGGCGCCCGCTTGCGCGGCGAACGTGAGTGGGTAGTGCGTCGTTTCCCGGCCCGACTCACCGAGAATCGTGATTCCGGCGTTGTCCCGGACGAGTTCGAGCGTCTCGGAGTCCGACGGGTAGTTCTGGTAGACCATCAACGTGTCGAACAGCGGCTGGTGCCCGCTCAGACGCTGCAACTCGGCGAGCGATACCTGATGATCCTCGATCAGCGCGGAGTTCTGGTCCTGCACCCGGCGCACCGCGTCGGCAAGGCTGAGCCTGCCCTCCAGCTGCACGACCACCGGAACCGTGTTGATGAACGAGCCCACCGCGTCCTCGACCCCGTCGACCTCCGGGGGACGGCCCGACACAACGGCACCGAATACAACCGTGTCCTGGCCGGTGATCGTATTCAGGAACACCGCCCAGACCGTCTGCAGCAGACTGCTCATCGTGGCACCGGCAGATCGGGCCACATCGGCAAGAGCTGCGCTGGTGTCGGCGTCGAGTTCCACCACGATGTCCTCGGGCAGTCCCGCGACGCTCGAACCAGCCTCGGGCGCAACGAGGGTCGGCTCCGAGACCGGGGCGAGCACGTCGGCCCACCGCTGCAGCGAAGCCTTGGCATCGCGTGCCGTCATCCAGGACAGGAACTTCGCGAACGACAGATCCGGTTCGACCACGTCGGCCGGCCGGCCGTACGCCTCCCACATCGTTTCGAGAAGTCGGACCATGGACCAACCGTCGACGAGCGCGTGGTGAATCGACAGGATGAACGCGTGGCCGGTCCGATACCGCACGACCGTCGCGCGCACCAACGGCGCCCGAGAGAAGTCGATCCGGGTCGCGCGGTCACGTTCGGCGATCTCTTCGACGTCGGACATGTCGGCGACGTCGATGACCGTGACCGGGATGTCCACCGCGGTCGGCACGACTGCAACGGACTCGCCCCCGGACGTGGAAGCAATCGCGATCTTCAAGTTCGGGAACCGCTCGAGCAGTTGGTGCAGCGCAACCCGGAATCGCTCCGGCTCGCCGGCACCGTCGAGGTGGAACACGGTCTGGGCAGCGTAGACGTCGACTCCCCCGTCACTCGACCCGAGCATCGACTCCACCACGAGCCCGTGCTGCAGCGGTGTCAAGGGGTGCACATCGGCCAGCTCGCCATAGATGCCCTCCCAGCGCTCGAGATCGGCTTGCGTCACGCCGCGCGCGAGCACGTCCGACGGAGATCGTCGAACCAGGACCGCTGAGCGTGCGTACTCGGCGAGTGAACTCAGTGCTTGAACCCACAGCTCGACGAGTTCGTCGACCTCGTCCTTGGACAGGACACCGGACGCATAAGCGATATCGCCTCTGAGAGTCCACCCGTCGCCTTCGGGTACCGCTGCGATGTTGATATCGGCCGCCGAGTCGATGCTCTGACCCGATGTCTCGTACGCGTCGATACCCGGCAGTTCCGGTGCAAGATCCCACGCCGCGTTCTCATCGGAAGCATCTCCGCCGGCAAACTGACCGAGGTAGTTGAACCCGATCTGTGGACCGCGCCCGGACCCCAGCCGCTCGCCCACCTCGGAATTGAGCTGCCACAGCATTCCGAAGCCGATACCGCGGTCGGGGACCGCAGCGAGTTGCTCCTTGATCCGGAGCACTGCATCCGCCGCGCTCTTCGGGTCGAGGACAGCGAGGACCGGATCGACATCTGCGGTATCGAGCACCACGGGGAAGAACGACGTGAACCAGCCGATGGTGCGCGACAGATCCGCACCGGAAACGATGTTCTCCTCCCTTCCATGGCCCTCGAGTCCGATGAGCAGCCGCTTGTCGGTCGTTCCCCGTCTGCCGCGCCATGCTCCGACCGCGATCGCCAAACCGCCGAGCAGGACGTCGTTGATCTCGGCCGAGAGCACATGGGGCACGTCGGTAAGCAACGCCGACGTCAACGCAGACGGCACGCGTACGGCGGCCACGGCCGCCGTCTCGGTGGTGTCGATCGCGGGGTCGAGTTCACGTGAACCCAACAGCGGTTCGTCGATCTCCGACGCCGACCAGTAGTCGGCTTGAGCGAGAAGGTCCGCGTCACGAGCACGCGAGGCCAGCGCACTCGACCATGCCGCGAGTGACGTACCCACCGCAGGTAGCGGATCCGTCGCAACGCCGGTTTCCAACTCCCACGCATGGGTCAAGTCGTCACCGATGATGCGCCAGGACACACCGTCCACGACCAGATGGTGGATGACGAGCACCAGTCGCCCGGTGGGCTCGGCATCGCTGGTCACCCAGCGCGCCTGCCACAGCACACCGTCCAGCAGATTCATCGACTGTCCGAACTCGGCGACCAACTCGCCGACACGCTCGACCCACTGCGGATCGGACCACAGGCGCGGCGTCGTCTCGGAGCCCAGCCGTTCGTCCGTCGCGCCGTGCGGTGTCACCTCGAACCGCCACTGCCCCTCTCGCGCGAGCCCGTCTCGCACCAATCTGCCGCGCAGTGCTGCGTGGTGATCGACAACGCGGCCAAGTACCCGCGACACGAGTTTCTCGTCGGCACCCGCGGGTGTGACGAAGACTGCGGACTGCACGAACGTACCGAAGGTCTGTGAATCCACCAGGGGAACCGCAATCGGCCACAGACCCGACGAGAGCACGTCGGGCCGGGCGCCAGTCGATTCCTCCGCGGCGCGCGCATCGGCCAGTCGGGCCAGCGCCGAGACCCTTCGCGCGGTGAAGACCTCGGACGCCTTGATGGTGACGCCGGCGCGCCGAGCCCGTGACACCACCTGGATCGACAGGATGCTGTCACCACCCAGACGGAAGAAGTCGTCGTCGACAGAGAAGGCGGCGTCCGCTGACAGGCGAAGCACGTCCCGGAAGATCTCGGTGAGTGTGCGTTCGGTGTCGGTCTCCGCGGCTCGTCCCGAACCACCCGTCGGCGCCGACTCCGGCGCGGGCAGAGCGCGTCGATCGAGCTTGCCGTTCGGTGTCAGCGGGAAGGAATCCACCCGGGTGTAACTGCTCGGCACCATGTACTCGGGCAGGTGTTCTTCCGCGTGCGTGCGCAAGACCGTGCTCAGATCGTCGGTGGCCGTGTAATACGCGGCGAGCGTCTTTCCGCCACCAGGATGATCCGCCGCGACGACCGCCGCGGACACCACGTCCGGGTGAGTTTCGAGCGCCGCCCGAACTTCGTCGGGTTCGATTCGATAGCCGCGGATCTTGACCTGCTCGTCGGCGCGACCGAGGTAATCGATGTTGTCCGAGGAGTTCCAACGGGCCAGGTCGCCGGTGCGGTACATGCGCTCGCCCGGTTCCCACGGGCACGCGAGAAAACGCTCGGACGTCAGGGCGGCCTGTCCCCAGTAGCCGCGCGCGATACCCGCGCCGGCCAGATACAGCTCACCTGCAACGCCAGGCAGCGTCGGCTGAAGGTTTCCGTCGACGATGTACGCACGCGTGTTGAAGATGGGGGTGCCCACGCTCGGTGCATCGCTGTCGGCAAGGTCTGCGCCGAGCGCGTTGATCGTGTACTCGGTCGGGCCGTACAGGTTGTACGACTCGACCCCGGGAGCGTCGCGCAACTGCCGCCACAACCGCTCCGGCACGGCCTCACCACCGAGCGAAACGAACACGACTCCCGGTGCATCGGACGACACCGATCGTCCCGCCGGACGATCACGTTCGAGCAGGCCTTCGTCGACCAGCACCTGCCCGTACGACGGCGTGACATCGAATCCGTCGACGCGTGTACGGTCGTAATGCGTGAGCAATCCGTGGGGGTCGCGGCGCAGTTCGTCGTCGATGACATGCACCTCGTGGCCGTTCAGCAGCCAGAACAGCTGTTCCCACGAGGCATCGAACGAGAACGACGTGGTGTGCGCGATTTTCATACGTCGTCCGGCCTGATGCGCGACGACACGGTCGAAGATCTTCTCGACATGGTTGACGTACATGTTCGTCAGGCCGCGGTAGCCCACGGCGACGCCCTTCGGCCGGCCCGTCGAGCCGGAGGTGAAGATGATGTACGCAAGGTGATCGAGCTCGATCCTGCCACCGCGGTCGACATCTCCGATCGGGCTCGAGTCGAGGGCCGCAATGCGGTCGCGGGTGGCGGGATCGTCGAGGTCGACGCCGCGGGTGTCACCGATTCGGCTCGCGTCCCGACCGGTCACCAACGTCACCGTTGGACGCGCGAGACCGAGCATGTAGCCGATGCGATCGTCGGGCAGCGCTCTGTCGATCGGCACATACGCCGCACCGACGGCGAACACCGCGAACATCGCGATGACCATGCGCTCGTCACGTGGTAGGAGGAGCGCGACGCGATGCTCGGACCGGACACCCTCCTCGAGAAGTAGCCGAGCGTACCGATTGACCTCCGCTGCGAACTCCGTGAACGTCAGAACGCGGTCCCCCGCGACCAGTGCGGTCTCCGCCCCGGACAGGTGGACCTGCTCGTCGAGCAGATCCGCAACCGTCACGGTCGGGACCTCGCGGACCAGGTCGGCCGCGATGCCGGCGTGCGGCACTGCTTCGTCGGCCAGAAGGGCGGAAAGCTGCCCGACCGGACCGTCGAGGTTCTGTACGAGCGCGACCAGCACCTGCAGGAACCGTTCGAGCAGTTCCAGCGCAGACGCCTCGGTGTACGCATCGTGGCGGTACACCAGCCGAACATGCACAACGGTCTCACCGTCGACCTCGGACGGATCGATCGCGAACGTGACCGGATAGTGCGTCTCGTCATCGACCTCCGTCGTCACGAGCTCGAACTCGCCCGGGGCGGCCTCTTCCTCGAAAGGAAGGTTCTGCACCACGAACAGCGTGTCGAACATCGTGGACATGTCGGCCGCGGCCTGGATTTTGGTCAGCGACGCATAGGGATGATCGATCACCTGCAACTGCTCGTGCTGCACGCGGGTGAGCAGGGCTCGTACCGAGTCGAACGGTGAAAAGCTCACTCGCAACGGGACAGTGTTGAACAGCAGTCCGACGATTCGATCGGAGTCGGCGAGCTCCGGGGGACGTCCGGAGACGGTGTTTCCGAACACGACATCGTTGCTGCCGACCAACTGCCCGAGCGTCACGCCCCACGCTGCCTGAAGCACCGTGCCGACGGTGACGCCGGACGCCCGCGCGGCGGCATGTACTGCGGCTGCGGCGGCACTGTCGAGATCGCGATGCAGTTCGCCCGATCCGTCGCGCCCTTCACCGGCGGCAACCCCGGCCGGCCAGACGAGCGTCGGGCCGGACAGCTCGGCGAGGTACGAACTCCACGCGCGGTAAGCAGCGTCGATGTCCTGATCGGACAGCCAGTCGAGGTAACTGCGGAACGACGCCGGCCGCACTCGCGCGGAATACTCGGGGTCTCGGTAGGTATCGAAGATCTCGTCGAGAACGGCACTCGTCGACCAGCCGTCGAGCAGGATGTGCTCGAACGTCATCGCAAGCTTCCACTCGTCGATACCGTGCTCGATGAGTGTGAAGCGAATGAGCGGCGGCGTTTCGAAATCGAACGGCACATCGCATTCTTCGGCAAGGAAATCCGTTGTCTCGACGCCCAGTTCGCGCCACTGCTCCAGTCGGATGATCCGGATCGGTGCGTCGGCGACCGGCGGGATGACCTGCGCTTCGCCGGACGGCAGGAACGCCGAACGAAGATTGGGATAGCGCCCGAGCACTGTGCGAACCGCCGCCACCAGTCGGTCAGGATCGAGGGTGCCGACGACGCCCTGCGTCACCTGCGACATGTACGAGTTGTGCCCGCCCGATTCACGGGCTCGGACCATGTGGAACAGCAGGCCCTGCTGAAGAGGTGACAGCGGAAGCAGTTCGGCGCCAGTACCGTAGCGCGCGCGGACGCTGCCCTCGTCCGCGGCGGAGAGGGTCAAGCGGTCCGCGCGACGCACACCGAACGACGAGCCTGCGCCGGATGACGGAGCCGCCGCGATGACTGCGACTGAGATCTCGTCGACGATAGCTGCCACGATTTCGTCGGCCGGCGTGACAACCGTGGCGTCGGTGTCGACCTCGACCCTCACCGATCGAGTTCCCGACTCGGTGCTCGACACTCCGACCAGTACGCGTACGGCGACCGGCATCGTCGCCGGCCCCGTCGCTGCACTGTCGGCATCGGTCGTGAAAACGCTCACCCGCGCGTGCGGCGTCGGAAGGTCGTCGAAGAATGAACCGAACCGGGAATGGTTGGAAAGCCCTGCATAGTCCGCGGCTCGCTCGCGGATCGGCGAAAGGTGTGCTGCAATCGACGAACCCGTGAGATCTGCGGCAAGCTGAACGTCGTCGAGGACAAGAGGCAAACCGATCACAGTGCCGGCGTTCAACGGTTCCGCAACCTCGAGAACAAGATTGCCGTCGACGAGATCGATCGCCTCGAAAGCACGAACCACCGCGGCAACGATCGCTGCCCGCGTGAACTCCGCACCCTCGGCGTTCTTTTCGACTGTGATGGTCGAGTTCTGCCACGCAGACTCCACCGGCCCGCGAGCCGGCTCACCGCCGTCGTGATCGGCAAGTTCGTCGACCCAGTCCTCCCAGAACGGATCGTCGAGAACCGCGGTCCAGACCTCGTCGGAACGCAAATCCCGGTCGATCGAAACCGCGACGACCTCCATCGCAGTACCCGCACGGTAGGCGCCGACGAGGGCCGTCACGACCTCTCGTGCATCGTCGAGAAGCGTGGGGTTGTCCACGTCCGCTGTCAGTTCACCGCTGCCGTCGTCTCGGACGCCCAACCGAAGGGATGCAAGGTGCGGGGCCGCGAGCGTGAGGTGCGTGGTCGCCGCGTGCCATAGCGAGTCATCGCCAATATCGAAGTTTGGCAGCTGAATTCGAAATCTTGACGCACCAGCGGCGGGCGACTCCGTGCCGCCACGAAGCGCCGCGCGAACGAACTGGGCCAGCTGGCGGACCGCTAAGTCAGGGTGGCGCGCACCCAGAACCAAGAAGAGTCGAGCGGATTCGAGCAAACGTGATGTCGTCTCCTCGACGAACAGCTCGCGGGTGGCATCGAGTCCGATACTCAGGGTTCCATCGGGTCGACGGTCGAGTGAGTACACCAGGTCGTACAGCGCCGGGACCGCGTCGTCGACGCTGTCCTCAGCCGGAAGTAGCGGCGCGAGAGCCGCGTCCGCATACGTGCGAACCTCGCGATTGTCACGGAAAGCAGCCATGACCTGAAAGATCGGGCTCAGCCCGGGAATTCGCGTCGGGTTGACGGCCTCGACCACGTGCTCGAACGGGACGAGCTTGTGTTCCACCGCGCCGAGGAGGCGGTCCCGGACGTCGCTGAGCGTGGTCCCGAAGCCGAGCGCAGCATCGATATCTACACGCACGACCACCGAGTTGACGAAATATCCGATGAGATCGGCCAATTCGGGTTCGTCGCGCAGGGTCACGGGAGTACCGACCGGCACGTGCGCACCGGCGCCTTCGTTCCACAGCGCGAGTGACAGCGCCGTGATGACTGCATGCAGCGGCGTGGCCCGATGCTCGATCAGGAGATCGTCGACGGTGTCGGTGTCCGAGCTGGACAGCACTGCCTCGACGGACCGAATCGTACGCTCGTCGGTGTCCCCGCGGGCAGAATCCAGCGGCAGCGGCGTTTCGACTGGAAGGCCGGCGAGCAGGTCCCGCCAGTAGTCGAGTTCGACCTGATGACGGGAACCGGAGTCGTCTCGGTCGCCGAGGACGTCGCGGTGCCACACCGCGAAGTCGGCGTACTGGACCGCGAGTGGTTCCAGTGGTTCGCCGATGTAGAAGGCCGTCAGGTCGCGGATGAACGGCCCAACCGAATTCTCGTCGGTGACCATGTGGTGCGCATGTGTCACCAGCACATCGCCGTCTTCGTGTCGCAACAGCGTGAACTGCATTCCGAAGTCGGTCGCCAGATCCAGCGGCGCAATCAGCAGTTCGCCGATGCGGGCGTCGAGGTTGCTGCGCTCGATCTCCTCGATTCCCAGCCGGCCCTGCCGAGCTTCGTGCACGACTTGAATCAATGACGACGATTCTTCGTCGAAGACGAAGGTGGTGCGCAGTACTTCGTGTCTTTCGACCAGTAGGTGAATTGCCTGCTGCAGCGCATCGAGGTCTGCGCGACCCCGGAACTCGCGATCCTGGAACTGCAGTGCCTCGACCGTGCGGTAGATCGTCCGGTCCGTGACTTGCTCGGCCAGCCACAGCGATTGCTGGCCGAACGACATCGGTATCTCGTCGGGTCGCTCGACGTCACCGACCCGCACCACCGGCGGAGAGACGCGTGATGCATCCCCGACGACCCGAGCCAGTTCGGCGATAGTCGGATTGTCGAAAACCTCACGCAGAGACAACGACACGTCCATGGCCGCATTCACTCCGGAGACCACGCCGCTCGCGAGCAGTGAATGGCCACCCAATCGGAAGAAGTTGTCGTTGACGCTGAGCACGACGTCGTCGCCGAGATGTAGAACCTCGGAGAACACACGTGCAAGAGTGTGTTCGGCTGCAGTCTCCGGCAACTTACCGCCGAGGCCCGCGCCCGCTCCGAGATCAGGAGCAGGTAGCGCCCGACGATCGAGTTTTCCGTTGACGGTCACCGGAAACTCACTCAGTACGGTGAAAGTCGAGGGGACCATGTACTCGGGCAGCGTGCTTACGGCATGCGCCCGAAGTACCTCGACGAAGTTCGCGGTCGAGTCTCCTGTAGCAGTGACGTAGGCGGCGAGGAACTTGCCACCCGCCGGGTGATCCAACGCGAGCACCGCTGCCCGACGAACCCCGGGATGCGCCGAGATCGCGACTTCGACTTCTTCCAGCTCCAGTCGTTGGCCCCTGATCTTGACCTGATTGTCGGCGCGACCGAGGAACTCGAGCATTCCGTCCTCGGTCCACCGCGCGAGGTCACCGGTGCGATACATGCGCGAGCCGTCGGCATCGAACGGGTTTGCGACGAAGCTACCGGCTGTGAGCAGCCCACTGCCGACATACCCACGGCCCAACAAGAATCCGGCTGCGTACAACTCGCCGCCGGTGCCCATCGGAGTCGGTTCGAGGTCCTCGTCCAGGACATAGAGCTGGGTGTGTGGATTGGGACGCCCGATCGACGTCGCGATTCGCTCGGCCCGTTCTCGGTAGATGACGTGCGAGACACCGATCGTCGCTTCCGCAGGGCCGTATCCGTGGTAGAGCGTCGTCGTCAGCTGATCACGGAACCGGCTGAAGAGATCGGGGGTGAGGACTTCACCGCCACACCACACGTGCCGGACGCCTTCGAGCGCCGACGCGCCGCGTGCCGACCGTTCGAGGTCGAGCACGAGGAGCGCATCGAGCATCGATGAGACGAGATACAGATACGTGACCTGCTCGCGCGCGATGAGGTCGAGCAGATAGTCGGGGTCTTTTTCACTGCCGTTCGCCGCGACGACGACACGTCCGCCGGACACGAGCGGAAGCAGAATCTCGTTCACGGAGATGTCGAAGGCCAGGGGCGCCTTGAACAGCGACGCATCGTCGTTGCCGAACATGAGAACGTGGTCCCGCTGCCAGGTGAGTCGCTCGCAGATCGCCTCATGACGGATCATCGCGCCCTTCGGCGTTCCGGTCGATCCCGAAGTAAAGATCACGTACGCGAGCTGAGAGCCGTCGAGCTCGAGGTTCGGTGCAGCGGAGGAGAATTCGCCGTACTGCCAGTCCTCGAGGTCCACCTCGATCGATTCCACCGGTAGCGACGGCTGGTCCTGGGCCGAGACGACTGCGATCCGCGCTGCCGAGTCCGCGATCACGCGGTCACGTCGAGCCGCGGGCCACTGCGGGTCGACCGGCACGAACGCACCGCCGGCAGTCATGATGGCCAACGCGGCCACGACCATCTCGGCCGATCGCGGCAGGCAGATTCCGACGACCCCTTCGGTGTCGAGCCCGGAGCCGAGCAACCGGTGCGACAG
This sequence comes from Rhodococcus sp. 14-2470-1b, assembly GCF_002259415.1. Classification (GTDB taxonomy): domain Bacteria; phylum Actinomycetota; class Actinomycetes; order Mycobacteriales; family Mycobacteriaceae; genus Rhodococcoides. The sequence continues at coordinate 6,662 of NZ_NPFY01000067.1, read as the reverse complement.
CTGCGCGACCCTCTCGGACAGTTCGGAGAAGGTGAGTCGGCGGTCACCGTCGACGAGAGCGACAGCGTCCGGGGTTGCGCGAGCCGCCGCCGCGAACAGCTCCGGAACAGTCGCGGTCACTGCGGGAGATGTGTGGTCGTTCCACCGTTGATGCAGCTCGGCGATATCGACGGGCGCGGTCATACTTCTCCCTGAGTTAGCTTAGCCAAACCTATTGTTTTCTACTGTGGTGCTTGCCGTGGTGTGGTGTCAAGCCGATAGCCGGTGGCCCAACTCGGTACCTTCGAGGACACAGATCTCAGCGACGACGACGTACCTCTCGGATGAGCAACCACACGAGATATGCGCCTCCCGCAACCACGGTCACCACACCGACCGGCAACTCGACCGGCAGTAGATTCTGCGCCGTGACGTCGGCGGCAGCGAGCAACAATGCCCCCGTGAACGCCGCAGGCGCGAGGGTGACTCCCGGGCTACGAGCCAGTCGACGGGCGATCTGCGGCGCCGCGAGCGCGACGAACACGATCGGGCCTGCAGCAGCGGTCACGGTCGCGGTGAGCGCTACACCTAGTACGAGCACGACGACGCGCACACGTTCCACACGCGCACCTGTAGCCCGAGCGGCGTCGTCACCGAGTTCGAGTTGTTTGAGTGCCGGTGAAAACACGGCAAGCACGCCGAAGAGCAGAAGGATGACGCCGCTGCCGATCAGCGCTTGACCCCAACTCGTGCCGGTGAGCGATCCGGCACCCCACGCGGCGGCGCTCATGGCGACCTTGAGTTTCGCGTTCAACATCAACCACGTATTGAGGGAGGTCAGCATCGCAGAAATCGCGATTCCGACGATGATCAGCCGAAAGCCCTGTACCCCGCCCCGCCACGCGAGGAGGTAGACGACGACTGCTGTCGCGATACCACCGATCAGTGCCCCTGCGGCCAACTGCAGATACGAACCGTGGATCAAGATGATCACGACCAACGCGCCGGAGTAGGACCCCGCGCTGAATCCGATGATGTCCGGTGACGCCAGCGGGTTGCGGATCAGCGATTGAAAAGCCGCGCCGGATACCCCCAACGCAGCGCCGAACACGACCGCCGCGACTGCCCGCGGCGCCCGCCACTCGACGACGACTGTGCGAGCGAAACCGGCATCGGGATCTCCGGTTACAGCAGCCCACACTTGGGCGAGGCTCAGCGGGTAATCGCCGAGAGTCAAGGCCCAAACCGTCACCGCGAGAGTCGCAATCGCCAGCACTGCGCAGACGAGGACACTTCTGCCGTGCCAGCGTGTGGCCCAACCGCCGGTGCGAACCACGAGCGTGCGGTGTCCGAAATCCACCTGCCGTTCGGCGGCGGTCTCGAGACCTGTTGAACTCACAGGCCACTCACCTTTGCTCGGCGGACAAGATAAATGAGCACCGGGGCGCCGACGAATGCAGTCACGATGCCGACCGGGAACTCACCCGGCCGGATGACGACGCGACCGACGATGTCGGCGGCCAGCAGCAGTGATGGTGCGAGAACGAGCGTGTAGCCGATGATCCAGCGCTGGTCCGGGCCGACGATCCACCGCGCCACGTGCGGAATCATGAGGCCCACGAAACCGATCGGGCCGGCGATGGCGGTCGCTCCGCCGGCCAGCAGCGTCACCGCGATGATCACGATCACGCGTGTGCGATTGACGTGTGCGCCGAGCGCGCTCGCCAGGTCGTCCCCCAGTGCGATGGTGTTCAGTGAATTGGCAGCGATTGCGGCCAGCACCACTCCGACGATCAAGAACGGAAGCACCGGCAACAGAACGTCCCAGCCTCGATCGACGAGGCTGCCTGCGTACCAACTGCGCATCTGGTCGAACGTCTTGGGATCGGTGAGAACCCAACCGGTAACGATGCCGGACAGGACCGCTCCGAATGCGACACCCGCCAGCGTCAGGTGAACCGGGTCTGCTCCACCGCGCCCCATCGAACCGATCACGTAGACAACGACGGTGACGACCAACGCGCCGAGGAAAGCGAACCAGACGTATCCACTGACGGTGGTCACACCGAACACCGCTATGCCGACGACGACGAAGAATTCGGCGCCGGCGTTGACCCCGAGAATGCCGGGATCAGCGAGCGGATTACGCGTCAAGGCCTGAATGAGTGCACCGGACACCCCGAGCGCGACGCCGACGGCGAGACCCACTGCGGTTCGCGGAATGCGCATGTCCCATACGACGTAGGCGTCGCCTTTGCCGGTGTTGTGCAGGAGTGAGTCGAACACCACCGACAGCGGGATGTCCTTCGATCCGACGGCGATGCTCAGGAGCACCAGGACGACGAGTGAAGCGATCGCGATGAACAATCCGATCGCGCGACGCCCGACGCTCGTGGACGCCGTTGCACGGCGAACCCCCTCCGGCGTTTCAGCAGGCGGAGGAGCATGACCGGTTCGTGTTGTCACTCGATTCGCTTTCTAGTGGTGGACACACGTCCAGCCGCCTCGTGCGCTACGAGGCGGCTGGACGAAGATGGGTCCGGCCTATGCGCCCGTGTTGAGCGCCGATGCCTCCAACTGCGGGACGACCTCGTCGACCCACCACTGCACGCTCGAGGGAGTCGGCGGATTCACCGCAAGCCACTGCGGACCGTAGAGGTAGACGAGCGTCCCGTTCTTCGCGGCAGCAAGCTCGGGAACTCGGGGATCGGCCTCGAACGCTGTCCTGAACGTGTTTTCCGGGTCGGCGTACTCGTGAGTGACGATGAACACGACGTCAGCGGAGAACTGGTCGATGTTCTCGAGCGAGTACTTGGGTGCGTTCGCCGCGACACTGTCGCCCTCGCCTGTCGGTTGCCCGTCTCCGGGCGTCAAGCCAAGAGCCTCGATGGGTTCGTTCGCATACTCGGTGAGCCACAGCTGCTGATCGTCTCCGTCCAGCACTCCCAGCTGGAACGTCTTACCTTGCAGGCCAGGTAGTTTCGCAGCGGCCTCGGACAATGTGGCCTCGTACTTGGCCTCGGTCTCGTCGACGATCTTCTCGTCGTGCCCGGTGAGCGCCGCAAGAGACGCCAGATTGTCCTGCCAGCTGGTATCGCCGCCTTCGTCCTGCGTTTCCAAACCGACATAGGTGGGTGCGATGGAAGATAGACGATCGTAGAGCTGCTCGTCGGCGCTCCAGACACTCGTGAGGATCAGGTCCGGATTCAATGCGGCGATCGCCTCCGGCGAATCCGTACCTTCCGCGGTGTAGAGGTCCGCGTTGAAATCGCCGTCGTACAGACCCTGCAACCATGGGTAGTCATCGAGGTCGGACGCTTCCCCCGACACCGCGATCGGCTTCTCGCCCAGGACGTCCAGCAGTCCGATCCAGTCGGTTCCTACAGCGACGATCCGCTCGGGCTTCTCCTCGACGGTGACGTCACCGTAAGCGGCGTCGATCGTGACCGGGAACGCACCGTCGCTCGACGCACTGTCGCTCGACGCGCCGTTCGTGGCACCGTCGGACGAGTCGCTCGAGCAACCCGCGAGCACCAAACCGACACTGACCAACCCGGCCAGCAATGCTGTCGCGCGCCTAGGCGCGGCAAGCGTTTTCATAGACGTTCCTCTCGTGTACTTCGATGGTTCGATGTTCGGTCAGACGTTCACGGATGCCGTGACGTCACCGGTCTCACGCCGTGCGATCACGTCGCGGAGCGATTTGGGACGCAGGTCGGTCCACGTTCGTTCGATCCACTCGAGCACCTCCGCGCGTGGTGCTCCGTCGGGGGCTCCGTGAGCGATCGCCCATCCACCCGGGACCGGCTTGAAGGTGGGCCACAGCGAGTACTGCTCTTCATGGTTGACGAGCGCAAAGAACCGGCCCTGGTCGTCGTCGAACGGGTTGTTCGCCACATTTCTCCTTCGGTTCGAGCGCAGTTACTCGGCGTTGCCGCACGGACGGTCACCGACGGACGTGCTCGTATGGCGACATATCGCAGCGAACAGTAGCAACAAAGATCAGTTAAGGCTAGGCTACCTTCAGCACTGCACGCTCGCCTGGGTCCGAGCTCGCCGGATCCGCTCGTCCGGACAGAGCTGATCTCGAAAGCGCAAGGCCGCCAGGCTCATATAGAAAGACCGGACGATTGCCGAACACGACCACCCACCAAGTCGGTCCATCCACGTCGCCTGGCCCAGCCCCCACACCGGCGTCCACCGACCGACTCAGCGTCGATTCCGCCACGATCGGTTACGACCGACGAGTCATCTCCGAGCAACTGAGCGTGTCGATTCCCGACCAGTCGTTGACCGTCATCGTCGGACCGAACGCGTGCGGCAAGTCGACACTGCTGCGTGCACTGTCTCGGCTCATCAAGCCGAACTCCGGGCAAGTGATTCTCGATGGCGCGGACATTCGCTCGTACCAGACCAAGGAGGTCGCCCGCCGCATCGGCCTGTTGCCGCAAAGCGCTCTCGCGCCGGACGGGATCACCGTTGCCGACCTGGTCAGCCGCGGCCGGTTCCCGCATCAGAAGCTCCTTCGGCAGTGGACCGCGTCCGACGAGGCGGCAGTACTGACGGCAATGGACGCGACAGGCGTCACCGAACTCTCCGGACGACCGGTCGACGAACTGTCCGGCGGACAGCGCCAACGTGTCTGGGTTGCAATGGCTTTGGCACAAGAGACCGAAATCATGCTGCTCGACGAACCGACCACCTTCCTCGACATCGCCCACCAGATCGAACTCCTCGAGCTGTTCACGGACCTGAATCACCTCGGCCGGACGCTCGTCGCGGTACTGCACGACCTCAACCATGCGGCCCGGTACGGAACCCACCTCATCGCAATGAAGGACGGCTCCATCGTTGCCGAGGGTGCGCCGTCGGACATCGTCACCGCCGACCTCGTACACGAGGTGTTCGGACTCGAGTGCATCGTTCAACCCGACCCGGTCACGGGCACACCGGCGGTCACACCGCTGGGCCGCCGGCGCATCCCGCACACGGCTGAGTAACCTCCGACCTCTTCGTGACCTCGGCGGCACCGCCTACCTGTCGCCGATCGACACGACGCGCTTTCATCCGGGCCGTGCCCGTGGGACGGTCCGCTGCGTCCGCTGCCGCTCCTCCGCGCAAAACTCGGGATCCTACTGTTAGGTTAGGCTAAGCATTTCCTAGAGAAGGAGTTCGGTGTGATCGAGGTTCGTCTTCCGCTGACGTCTGCGCAGTTGGGCGTTTGGACCGCTGAGCACGTCACACCAGGCGCCGACGCCTTTCGAATCTCCCAACTGATCTGGCTGGACGGCGACATCGACACCCCGCTCCTGGAGCGCGCAATCGGCGTCGCAACCTCCGAAGCAGACGTCCTCGGCCTTCGCCCCGTCGAGGGCGCCGACGGCCTACCGATGCTGCATCGGGAGATCGGGGGTGTCGGTACGACGACCGTGGTCGAGCACGATCGACCGGATGACCGGATCCGCGCCGAAGCGTGGACGAGGTGCCACGAATGCGGCGCAGGCGACGACCGATTCGAGTCGGTGTCGGTGATCCATCGTCGGGCCGACGGCTGGGCGTGGGAGTTCGCCACCCATCACCTGCTCCTCGATGCTTACGGCCTCGGATTGGTGACTCGCCGCGTCGCCGAGGTGTACACCGCACTCGTCGGGAACGAGCCGATCCCGCCGCGATGGTTCGGGGCGTACTCCGAACTCGAAGAATCGCGCGACACGAACCTCGACGACCATTGGGTGCAACGATTCGAAGCCGTCGACGACATCACTCCGGTCACCTTCGATGCGTCCCGACAGTTCTTCCTGACCGACGCTCGAACACACGTCGTCATCCCGGCGGACGTGGCCGAGTCGATCGATCAGTTGGCTCGTGATGCCCGCGTGAACTGGTCCGATGTTGTCGCCCTGGGCTGGGGCCTGTACACCGCATCCCTCGTCGGCCGTGATGCGTTCGCCGTGCGATTCCCGCAGATGAACCGATCCGGGCGACCCGCCCTGACGACTCCGGCAATGCTCGTCGGCGCAGCCCCCGTGGTCTTTCGTCCGAACCCGTCGGCAACCGTGCGCGAACTGCTGCAGCAGGTGAACAGTGAACTGCGAACCGCTGCACGTCACGTCGCAGCTGGGGAGAAGCTGGCTCACATCTGGCCGAACGGGCCGGACGACTACCAGGCGATTCCGCAGCTGAACATCAAGGCATTCGACTACAACCAGTCCTTCGGCGCGATCCGTGGGCGTCAAGAGACGATCGCCAGCGGACCGGTCGGGTTCCTCGACCTCATGGCGTATCGCGATTCGGTCCACGGATTCCTTCTGGACTTGGCTACGAGCGATCCTGCACTAGCGGCTTCCGGAGTGGTCGACACAGCGAATAGATTCGTGCAGTTCCTCGGTCGACTCGGGGCCGCTCCAGATACTCGGATCGCGTCGGTGAGGGTGATCGATGCTGAGCTGGCGCTCTCGGCGGGTCCGGTTGTGTCGGTGGCGGATTCGACGGTGGATGTGTTGACTCGGCGGCAGGCGAATGTGTCGGCGGATGCGGTCGCTGTCATCGTCGACGACAGCGGAACCGAGTTCTCCTACACCGACTTCGATGCCCGCGTCAACGCATTGGCACACGTTCTGATCGAACGTGGGGTTCAGGTCGGAGACCGCGTCGCCGTCCACCTCCCGCGCAGCATCGACCTC
>NZ_NPFY01000002.1 GCF_002259415.1 Rhodococcus sp. 14-2470-1b | reverse complement strand
AATCGCCTTGTGAACGAACGAACCCTTAGGTCCCATCCGCGGCGGAAAAGGCCGAGCCGCCGTCACAGCGGGAGTAGGCCTAGGCGCTAGGGCAGTCACACAGTCCTCCTGAAGATGCGAGTGGAGTCATCGTAAACCCGTAACGGCTCGGGTACTACCTTTGGTCGTAGCTCGTTGCGGCGGAGGCGTGTATCTCGACGAAAAATCCCGCCAACCGACGACGGTGGCGGGATTTCACGACGACTGTGTCGGTGGGCGTCAGTTGCCCAACGCGCAGAACTGGCCCGAGGACAGGTTGAGGGCGAGCGACCACTGGCCGACGCAATCGACGCCTGCGGCTTCGGCGGTTGCTCCCGAGCCCCAACCGGCGATGGCGATGGTGGTTCCGCCGTTGTCCGCCCAGGAATGCGCGATTCCGCCGCCGATGGCTCCGGCGTATGCGGTGCCTCCGGCGCGCGAGGCTCCGAGTGCCGTGCCGTAGCCGGTTGCCAACGTGGAGGTGCTACCCGCGCCCTCGGCGACGCTGACGGCGGTGCCGCTGTCGGTCGCGGTTGCGGTAGCGCGTGACGCGTCCTGAGCGGTGGCGCCGCAGCTGGCGTAACCATCGACCTGGATGTCGTTCGCGGACGGAGGGGACACACACGTGACCGGTGCCGCGGAGGCCACGCCGGCGCCTGCGAAACCAGCAGCGACGATGCCGCCGCCGACAGCGAAAGCTGCTGCGGCACGGGACATTCGACTACTGGAGCGGAAGGAGGAGCCATCCTGGGGCGAGCGGCGGAGCAGAGAGAAAGACGGAACAGCGAACAACAGGGGGGCTCCTTCACGGAATCTTGCAAATGGGTCGATGCGGCACACCGTACCCCGGTTCGGGCGTCAGGTCATCAGTGAATGTTCCCAATGGATGTAACGATTCGTCACCTTCGATGTCGCGGCCGCCTTGCGCATGTCGATGGTGCTCTAGCATCTTCGAAGATGAAGCGCAGTCTTGTCGTCGTTCTTGCCGGAGCGTTGGTGGTTCTCGCCGGATGCAGCGGGTCGTCCGACGGTCCAGTGGGTCCGCGGGCGGCGGATTCGTCGTTCACCTCGCCCGGTGTCGCGCTCGCGCCGGACTCCGGCGGAGCGGTGCGAGAGCAGGCGCCCTCGCCCGTCGAACGCAAAGAGGTTGTGACGGGCCAGATCTTCGTCACCGCCGACGATCCCGTCGACGCTGCACGCGAGGCGGTCAGCGTGGTGGAGAGCGCCGGAGGGCGCATCGACAACCGAACCGAGAATCCAGCGACGGAGAACTCGACGGCCAGTAGTTCCATCACTGCCAGGATCCCCGCGGACGAGCTGACCGTGACCGTCGACAGGATCTCTGCCCTCGGCAAGGTCACCAGCGTCAGCATCACTCGAGACGACGTCACCATGCAGTATCAGGACCTCGACGCCAGGATCGCGGCTCTTGGGGCGTCGGTCGATCGGTTGCGGGCGCTCATCGCTGGTGCGACGAACACGGCCGATCTGATCGAAGCGGAATCGGCGCTGTCGAGCAGGCAAGGCGAGCTCGACGGGTTGGTCTCGCAACGCAGCTACCTTGCCGACCAAGTGGAACTGTCCACCATCACAGTGCAATTCAGCACCGACGACGTCACGCCGTCGCCCGGGCCCGACAATTTCCTCGACGGATTGATCTCCGGGTGGAACTCGCTGATCGACGCGATAGGGGACGGGATCGTTGCCGTGGGCCGCGCGATTCCGTGGCTGGGTGCGCTCGCGGTGGGAGCGGGCATCGTCTACGCGCTGGTGCGGACGGTGCGTGCAGTCCGGCCGCGCCGGACAGTCGAGAAAGAGAACAGCGACGACACGGCTGGCGTGGGGACTCAGGACGCGGGGATCGAGGACGTGGGGACCGAGGAGCGCGAAGGCAGCGCCGCGCCTCGGGAATGAATCGGCGGTCAGTCTGCGGTGACGCAGTACCGGACTGGAATGAGCCGTGCCGTACTGGAGTGAGCAGTGCCGGACTCACACCGCCCCGTCGAATCCGTGTTGACGCCATGCCTCGTACATCACGACGGCGGCCGAGTTCGCGAGATTCAACGATCGCCGCCCCGGGATCATCGGAATGCGCAACCGGTCGGTGACGCGGTCGTCGGCCAGGACGTCGTCGGGGAGCCCGGTCGGTTCGGGGCCGAAGAGCAGGACGTCGCCGGGGAGGTAGTCGATGGATGTGTGGAATCGCGTCGAGTGAGCGGTGTACGCGAAGACACGATCGGGCTTCAGTGCCTCCCAGGCTGCGGTGAGGTTCTCGTGCACGGTCACCGATGCGAGGTCGTGGTAGTCGAGTCCCGCTCGTTTGAGTTTGGGCTCGGACATGTCGAAGCCCAGCGGGCCGACGAGGTGGAGTTCGCACCCCGTGCCTGCGACGAGGCGAATTGCGTTGCCGGTGTTCTGAGGAATCCGGGGCTCGAAGAACATGAGTCGAAACACCCGGCTCACTCTGCCACCACGCGTCGGGGAAGGATGGTGCAGGTGGACGAGGAACAGATCATCGGCGAGGACTACTCCGACAGCAGACTCGATCGGCAACAGTGGAACAGCCGAAGTTACGTTGCCTGCACCTTCCGGGATGCGGACCTCAGCGGACTGGAGACGACGTCCGTGGTGTTCACCGAGTGCGACTTCACCGGGACCGATCTGACCGAATCGGTTCACCGCGATGCGGCCTTCCGGTCCTGTACGTTCACTCGAACCAATCTGCTGCACTCCATTTTTCGCAATTCGACGTTCATGGGCTCGACATTCGTCGATTGTCGGCTCCGGCCCGCGACGTTCGACGAGGTCGACTTCACCCTGGCAGGCCTTGGCGGCGCCGACCTGCGCGGAGTGGATCTGACGGGATGTCGATTCGTCGAGGCCAACCTCGTGAACACCGACCTGCGCAAGGCGACGCTCGTGTCGGTCGATCTCTCCGGTGCCCGGGCCACCGGCGCAAAACTCGACGCCGCGGATCTGCGTGGGTCGAGGGTGGACGGGGCACTCTGGGTGGGGACCTCGCTCGTCGGTGCGAAGATCGAGCTCACCCAGGCGGTGGCCTACGCGCAAGCGCAGGGACTGGCTGTCGAGGGGTGAGAAATCGGCCAGTGACAGACCTGGAACAATACGGGTCGTGACTGCAACGATTCTGGACGGTAAGACGACCCGCGACGAGATCTTCGTCGATCTCACCGAGCGGGTTCGGACCCTACGGGAGAACGGCATCGTTCCCGGCCTGGCGACGGTGCTCGTCGGCGATGATCCGGGTTCGGCTGCCTACGTGCGGGGCAAGCACAACGACTGCGCGAAGGTCGGCATCACGTCGATTCGACGCGATCTCCCCGCCGACATCACCCAGGCGGATCTCGAAGGCGTCATCGACGAGCTCAACGCCAATCCGGCATGCACCGGGTACATCGTCCAGCTCCCGTTGCCGAAGCATCTCGACGAGAACGCAGCGCTCGAACGCATCGACCCGGACAAGGATGCCGACGGCCTGCACCCGATCAACCTCGGGCGTCTGGTTCTGGGCAAGGACGCGGCGCTGCCGTGTACGCCGCGCGGAATCGTGCATCTATTGCGTCGGTACGACGTGCAGATCGATGGAGCCCATGCCGTTGTCGTCGGTCGTGGTGTGACGGTGGGCCGCCCGATCGGACTCCTGCTGACTCGCAAGTCGGAGAACGCGACAGTGACGCTGTGTCACACCGGAACTCGTGATCTTGCCGCCGAGGTGTCGCGCGCCGACATCGTCATCGCGGCCGCTGGAGTGCCAGGCATCATCACCGCCGACATGGTCAAGCCGGGTGCTGCGGTCCTCGACGTGGGCGTCAGCAGGACCGAGGACGGTCTGCGCGGCGACGTCGCTGCGGGTGTCGCGGACGTTGCGGGATTCGTCTCACCGAACCCTGGCGGCGTCGGACCGCTCACTCGCGCGTTCTTGCTGTCCAACGTCGTCGAACGTGCCGAGCGAGACCTCGCGGCGACGGTCTGACGTCGCATGGGCGCTCAGATCCGCAAGAACCTACCGCTACTGGCCGTGATGGTCGTCCTCGCGGCCGCGCTCCTGCTCGTTCTTGCGGACAGGTGGCGTCGCGGGTCTTTCGTGCTGGGCGTGGCAACTCTTCTCGCGGCGGGTTTCCGGCTGTGCGTTCCCGAAAACCGCGTGGGGCTGCTCGCGGTACGAAGCCGTGGCTTCGATGTGTCCGCCCTTGCGCTGGTGGGCGGCGCCATTGTCTTCCTGTCGTCCTCGATCGACCCACTCGGTACGGACTGAGCACCGCACCGAGTCGGTCGACTCGTGAGCTCAGACCCTGCGAGCGGCGCGTGCGTGCTGCATCGTCTCGCCGAGCAGCTTCGCGACGGCCCCGGCTTCGGTGAGAAAGCCGTCGTGACCGTCTCGGGATTGAATGACTTCGAGTCCACGGCACTCCGGTAGACCGCGCGCGATTTCCTTCTGCTGACGCAGCGGATACAACCGGTCGGAATCCACACCGCCGACGATGGTCGGCACGGTGGCCAGCGCCAGCGCGGCGTCGACCCCTCCTCGTCCGCGACCGATGTCGTGCCGGTTCATCGCTTCGCTGAGCAACACGTAGGTGCCGGCGTCGAACCTGTCGGCCAACTTGTTGGCCTGGTGCTGAAGGTAGCTGTCGATGGCGTACCGGCCACCGTTCCAGGGGTTTTCGTCGCCCTGAGGGTTGTTCTCGAACCTGAGGTCGAGCTCGCTCTCGGTGCGATACGTCAGGTGCGCGATGCGCCGAGCGATCTTCAGTCCAGCGCGAGGGGATCGTGACGTGCCGTGGTAATCACCGCCCTGCCAGTCCGGATCCGACGCGATCGCTTCCATCTGAGTGGTCTGCGTGCCGATCTGATCCGCGGTGGCGCGGGCGCCGACGGCGAGTACCAGAGCGGCGCCGACACGCTCGGGATGGCCGACTATCCACTCCAGAGTGCGCATGCCGCCCATGGAACCGCCGACGACGGCAGCAAAGCGTTGGATGCCGAGTGCATCCGCGAGCGCGACCTCGGCCGCAACCTGGTCGCGAATGGAGATGCCGGGGAATCGGCTGCCGTAGGGCTTACCGTCCTCGGCAAGCGAGCTGGGGCCCGTCGTTCCGCCACAGCCACCGAGGACGTTCGATGCGACGACGCACCACTCGTCGGTGTCGATCGGTGCGCCGGGTCCGACCATCCCGTTCCACCAGCCAGGTAACGCATGATCCGTGTCGGCGGGTCCGCTGACATGCGAATCGCCGGTGAGAGCGTGCTCGACGAGAACCACGTTGTCGCGTCCGGGTGCGAGCTCACCCCAGCGCTGCACCGCAACGCTCACTTGGGGGAGCGAGGCACCGCTCTCGAGATCGAGCGGGCCGATGTCGATACTGCCGAGCCGTCCGTCCGGCGGCGGGAATCCCGCGGCCGGACGGACGTCGTGCACAGAGCCGATGGTCAAGATGCCGCCGCTGCGAATCCGGTTTCGAGATCGGCGAGAATGTCGTCGATCCCCTCGATGCCAACAGCGAGCCTGACCAGGCCCGGAGTGACGCCCGAGGCCAATTGCTCCTCCGGCGTCAACTGCGAATGTGTGGTCGAGGCGGGGTGAATGACAAGTGAACGCACATCACCGATGTTAGCCACATGGCTGTGGAGGCTCAGCGCGTTGACGAACTTCTTGCCGGCGTCGACGCCTCCCTTCAGCTCGAACGCGATGATGGCGCCCTGCCCTTTCGGGGCGAGTTCCTGGCCGCGGCGGTACCACGGCGACGACTTCAGGCCCGCATAGTTGATGGACTCCACCTCGTCCCGCGCTTCGAGGAACGCCGCCACCTTCTGTGCGTTCTCGACGTGACGTTCGATGCGCAGGCTCAGCGTCTCCAACCCCTGGCTGATGAGGAACGCGTTGAACGGAGACACAGCCGCACCGACATCACGCAGCAACTGGACGCGGGCCTTGAGCGCGAACGCCGGAGCGCCGAGGTCCGCGAACACGACGCCGTGGTAGCTGGGGTCGGCGGTCGTGAAGTTGGTGTGGCGTCCCTGCGTCCAATCGAAGGTGCCACCGTCGACGATGACGCCCGCAATGGCGGTGCCGTGCCCACCGAGGTACTTCGTCGCCGAGTGCACGACGATGTCCGCGCCGTGCTTCAGCGGCTGAATGAGATACGGCGTCGCGACGGTGTTGTCGACGATGAGCGGAATCCCGCTCTCGTGCGCCACCGCGGAGATGCCGGGGATGTCGAGGATGTCGTTCTTCGGGTTGGAGATGGTCTCGCCGTAGAACGCTTTGGTGTTCGGCGTGATGGCTGCGCGCCACTGCTCCAGATCGTCCGGATCCTCGACGAACGTGACCTGCACGCCGAACTTCGGGAGCGTGTAATGAAACAGGTTGTACGTTCCGCCGTACAGACGCGGGCTGGAGACGATGTGGTCGCCCGCTTCCGCGAGGTTGAGGATCGCGAACGTCTCGGCCGCCTGACCGGAAGCCAGGAGCAAGGCGGCGACCCCGCCCTCGAGAGCAGCGATGCGCTGCTCGACCACGTCCTGGGTGGGGTTGATGATGCGGGTGTAGATGTTGCCCGGTTCTGCCAGCCCGAACAGCGCGGCGGCGTGATCGGTGTTGTCGAACGTGTACGACGTGGTCTGGTAGATGGGCAGAGCGCGCGCGTTGGTCGCACCGTCCGGGGTCTGACCCGTGTGAATCTGCTTGGTCTCGAATGCCCACGAAGCAGTGGGGTCTTCGATGGGGGCGCCGGTGGCGTCCACGACGTCAGGGGTGTTGTCGGTCATGTGAGTGATAACTCCGTCTTCGAAGGATGATCAGGTTTCGAACCGGCTCTGGTCGGAAGAGCCGGGGCGGGGCGTATCGGTACAACAACACATGATCAACCTCTTCCTGGGGCCGCCGACGCATCGGACAGTCCCGGTCAGTGGGCCCGCCGACATCATGTGACATCACCGTGGCGGGCCCGCGCTTGCTCGACGGCCACGCGTGCGCGCAGCCGACTAACCAGGTCTTCTCACCCGGGGCACCCCACCGCGGTTGGAGGGTTGCCGGCCAGCAAGCCGGGGCTCGATGCTGGCACTCATGACCTGGCGTGAATCCTAGCGGTGCGATCGAATTCGGGAAACAAGGAGTCCGGGCACAACCCGCCTGCGGAATGTTCATTGGACTAGGGCGTGAGCACAATCACCGCCCGAGGATTCGAAATTTGCTTGTGCGGGGGATGAGAATCGATGCCTCGGACGTTGCCGACTGAGTTCGTCCTTTATCTTCTTGATCGATTCCGAAAACCCGAAAGGTCGTAGTGCCGTGTCTGTCACCGATTCCGCCCTCGCCAGAAATGTCGGCGCCGTGCGTTCGAAGGTGTCGCACGGTCTGAGTACCAGTAACCGTCCGCACTCCACACGGCGGCGGTTCGCGATGTTCGCCCTGTCCATCGGTGGGTTCGGCATCGGGACCACCGAGTTCGCGTCGATGGGTCTGCTTCCCGACGTGGCGTCGAGCATGGGAATCTCGGAGCCGTCGGCCGGTCACATGATCTCCGCGTACGCCCTCGGCGTCGTCGTCGGAGCGCCTGCGATTGCAACCCTGGCCGCGCGGGTTCCGCGTCGAGCACTGTTGATCGCTCTGATGGTGGCGTTCACCCTGGGCAACCTCGGCACCGTGTTCGCTCCCAGTTTCAACGAACTGGTCGCATCCAGGTTCGTTGCCGGCTTGCCTCACGGTGCCTACTTCGGCATCGCGGCTCTCGTCGCGGCGCATCTTGCCGAGCCGGGCAAGCGGGCCAAAGCGGTCGCCATGGTCATGATGGGACTCTCGATCGCCAACGTCGTCGGTGTTCCCGCAGCCACCTGGCTGGGGCAACTCCTCGGCTGGCGCAGTGCGTTCGCCGTCGTGGGCGTGATCGGTGCCCTCACCGTCGCAGCCTTGATCATGTGGATGCCTCGTCTCGACGGCATGCCGACCACCAATCCGATCACCGAGCTCGGTGCACTTCGCCGAAGCCAGGTGTGGATGACGCTGTTCGTCGGCATGGTCGGCTTCGGTGGCATGTTCGCCGTGTACACCTACATCTCGTCGACGCTGACCGACGTCGCGGGACTGGCACGCACTCTGGTGCCGGTCGCGCTGATGATCTACGGCCTCGGCATGGTTGCCGGCAACTACTTCGGCGGATGGCTCGCGGACCGCTTCAAGCTGAAGGGAACGTTCTTCGGGCTGGCATCGATGGCAGTGTTCCTGGCTGCGTTCGTTCTGGCCGCACACAACCCGATCAGCGCGTTGATCCTGGTGTTCCTGATCGGCGCGTCGGGCTCGTCGGTGATCCCCGGACTGCAGACCCGGTTGATGGACGTCGCCGAGGACGCTCAGACACTGGCGGCGTCGCTCAATCACGCGGCGTTCAACCTCGCCAATGCAATCGGTGCCGCGCTCGGTGGTGCCGTCATCGCCGCCGGTTTCGGCTACACGGCGCCCGCGGCTGCAGGTGCGATTCTGGCCGTCGCAGGTCTCGCCGTTCTGTCCATCGCGATGTGGATGCAGCGTCGGACCGACGCTCGCGCTGCTTGATCGACTCGCCTGGATCTTTCGATGAGCACTGCTCGGTGTGCGTCCGAAAGATCCAGGCCGAGGTCGGTCAGCTCGTGGTGGTGGCTGCGCCGTCCCCCGCGAGCGTGCCGGCGAAGGCCGGGACCAACTTGTCGATCACGTACGGCAGGCTCAGGACGCTGGTGAAGTAGATCGCGCCTGCTGTGACGTCATCGGTGAACACGAGCTTGTTCTCTTTCACCCGCTCGAGGTTCCGATACACCTGCTCCTGCTCGAGTGCGGTGCGATCTTCGGGCTTCTCGGTGGCCCACAGCAGCACGTCGGCCGAATCCAGGACCGACAGGTTCTCGAGCGGAATGTATGCCTGGCCGCTGCCGTCCGCGGGTGCGAATTCATCGATGTCCGACGGCACGACGAACCCGAGATCGGTCAGAAAGTCCGTGCTCAAGCCGTTCTGGTAGGCGATGGCGTCGCCGTCGTAGATTGCGTTCTGCAGGAAGATCGCCTTGGTTCCCTCGAACTCCGAGTGCTCGGCCCTCGCGGCTGCGAACCTCTCGTCGACGCCCGTGATGAGATTCTCGACTTCGTCCTTCTTGCCGACGGCGGCGCCGATGCTGCGAGCTTGAACATCCCACGGTTCGAAGTACTCGGAGTACTCGCCGGAGTGTGCAATGGTCGGCGCGATCTCGCTGAGCCGGTCGTAGGATTCCTGATCCAGACCCGCGTTGGTCGCGATGATCAGATCGGGCTCGAGCCCGACGATCCGTTCGTACTGAAAGCCGTCGGCGATGTCGAGCACCTCCGGTTGTGCGTCGCCGAGCGCGTCCTGCGCCCACGGCCAGGTGGCGTACGGCTGCTCTCCGTACCACTCGGTGATTCCGACGGGAGTGACGCCGAGGGCGAGAAGGGTGTCCTGCTCTGTGTAACCCACGGAGACGACGCGTTGCGGTTCCGATTCCACCGTCGTCTCGCCGAAGGCGTGGTCGACGGTCACCGGAAACGCGCCGCTCGACTCCGCGCCGCTGGTGGGAGTGCTCGTTGTGTCGTCGGACGAACTCGAGCAAGCGGACAGCAGAAGTGCTGCAGCAGCCGCGGCGGCGGCCCACCGGAGCAGTCGCGTGGATTCGGCCATGAGGGTGCCTTTCGGAGGGGGAGTGACGTGGCTCGAGTTCTGTCGGGCCTCGTTCAGATCCGTAAGGGTAGCCGACCCTAATGTGGCGGCATCGAGCCGCGTCCCGCGTCGCTCACGCGGCCCGACGGATCTTCACCGAACCTCCACATTTCCCGACGGACTCCTCCATGTTCGGGCTCTAGGGTCGACATCATGAACCGCACAGTGCTGGTCGTCGACGACGAACCGACGATCTCCGACGCGTTGGCCGCACGACTCCGCGGCGAAGGTTTCGGCGTGGTGACGGCGCACGACGGACCGTCGGCGGTCGAGGTCTGTGCCCGCGAGAAGCCGGACGTGGTGGTTCTGGACGTCATGCTGCCGGGTTTCGACGGCCTGGAGGTGTGTCGACGGATACAGGCGGACCGTGCGATTCCGGTGCTGATGCTGACCGCGAAGTCGGACGAGACCGACATGCTCGTCGGACTCGGCGTCGGCGCCGACGACTATCTCTCCAAGCCGTTCAGTATGCGCGAGGTCGTCGCGCGGGTGCACGCACTCCTTCGTCGCGCCGAACGCACCACCGCGGCATCGACGGCGACGGCGGCGATGACTCTCGGTCCGCTTCGAATCGACCACGATGCGCGACGCGTCAGCGGACCCGACGGTGAAATTCACCTCACTCGCACCGAATTCGACATCCTTGCATTCCTGTCGGCTCGACCCGGTGCTGCGGTCGCCCGCGACACCCTTCTTGCCGAACTGTGGGGTTGGGAGGATTCTGCCAGCAGTCGGACGGTGGACAGTCACGTGAAAGCGTTGCGCCGCAAGCTCGGCGGCACGCTGATCCGCACCGTTCACGGCGTCGGGTACGCGCTGGAAACCCCACGATGAGAACTCCGATCCCGCGTGGCCGGTTGCCGCGACCGCTGGACTCGCTGAGGTCGTTCAAACTCAAGGTCGCTCTGATCGTGGGCATCGTTCTGCTGCTGGCCAGCGTGACCTTCTGGATCGGCGCGAGCTGGCAGTTCCGCTACACGTTGTTGGCCGCGCTCGTGGTGTCCATCGCAGCAACACAATTGGTGGCGCACGGTATGACGTCACCGCTGCGAGAGATGACGGCTGCGGCCCGCGCAATGGCACGAGGGGACTATTCGACGCGGGTGCGTGCGAGCTCGCGCGACGAGGTCGGCCAACTCGCCGAGGCCTTCAACACGATGTCCGCTGATCTCGAAGCCGCCGACACGTACAGGCGTGAACTCATCGGAAACGTCTCCCACGAACTCAAGACGCCGATCGCGGCACTTCGTGCGGTGCTGGAGAACATGGTCGACGGCGTGAGCGAGCCCGATCCTGCCACGCTGAACGTGGCGCTGCGTCAGACGGAGAAGCTCGGTGACCTGGTGACCGAGTTGCTGGATCTGTCCCGGCTCGAAGGGGGAGTGCTCCCACTGCGGCCGGAACGATTCGGCGTGCACGACTTCCTCGGCGCGGTGGCGTCGGAGTACGGGCGGGTGCGCGTCGTGGTGACGCCGCACCAGCTGCAGATATCCGCCGACCGGTCACGAGTGCAGCAGATCGTGACGAATCTGCTGAGCAATGCCGTCGAGCATTCCCCTCCAGGCTCCTCCGTCACAGTGTCCGCGAAGCCTGCACCGGAAGGGGTCAGGATCGAGGTGTCCGACGACGGTCCGGGAATCTCACCCTCCGAACGTTTTTCGGTCTTCGACCGGTTCACCAGAGGTGGTGCCACAGGCGGCGGAACCGGACTCGGTCTGGCGATCGCCCGGTGGGCGACCGAACTGCACGGCGGGACGATAGAAGTCCTGGACAGATCACCGGGGTGCCACATCCGGGTGTGCATTCCACAGAACTGAACCCTGCCCGGTCCCACACGAGAACCACTTTCACTCACGGCGCACGCACAGGCGTGTCGTCGCTCCAAGTCCTGCCCAGAACAACTGTGAAGTAGAGGAAATGAACGCAATCACTACACCGGAGTCCACCTCCACCGGGCCGGCTCCGGTGCTTCCGCCGAGCAACCGGTCATCGCGTCGATGGTCACCGTGGGCCCCGCGAGTGTGGCCGGTGCTCCGCCACGCGTCGGCGCCGCGAAAGGCTTTGATCGCCGCGCTGTCCGCAGGTGCGGTGGGGGCATCGGTACTCGGAGGACAGGGCGTCGGATACTCCATCACCACGGCCGTCATCGTCGCCGCAGTCGCCTTCGCGCTGCGGGAGAGGCCCACCCCGTGGCAGCTCGCCGGCGCGAGCGGAGTGCTTCTGCTGGGATCGGTCGCGACCGTCCGCGCAGCGGAGTGGCTGGTGGCGCTGTGCACATGGACGTCGATCCTCGTTGCCGCGGCTGTGCTGTCGGGCTCTTGGACCTGGCGAGGGCTCGGGCTGGGAACGTTGGCTCCGGTGTTGCTGCCGGTCCGCACGTGGAGATGGGCGTCCACCGGTGCACGGCAGCTGGACACCGACCGTGCCCACCCGCGCCGACTGGCCGCGGTCGTCGCCTCGACGGTGGTGCTGGTGATCGTGTTCGGCGCGCTCTTCGCCGCAGCCGACCCGACGTTCGAGAAGCTCGTCGACGCGGCGACTCCCGACTGGGATCTCGGCGGGGCTGTGACACGCATCCTCGTGTTCGCATTCGTCGGCGCAGCGACATTGGGCGCGGCGTATCTGGCGGTCAACCGACCGCGCTTCGATCTGCTCGCACGGCAGGCGAAGTCGTCGGTGTCGCTCTGGGAGTGGATGGTGCCCGTCGCGGCTCTCGTCGGAGTGTTCGCTCTGTTCGTGGCAGTTCAGATGACAACACTGTTCGGCGGTCAGAGCCACGTACGCACGACGGACGGCCTCACCAATGCCGAGTACGCCCGTCAAGGGTTCTGGCAGTTGCTGGCAGTGACGGCTCTGACTCTTCTGGTACTGGCTACCGTCGTTCGCGCGGCGCCGCGAGACACTCGTACCCAGCGGACGTATCTGAGGGTTGTTCTCGGCGTGCTGTGCGTCCTCGCCCTCGTGGTGGTGGCCTCGGCCTTGCACCGTATGTCCCTGTACGAGCGTCAATACGGGTACACGACGCTTCGTCTGTTCGTCACGGTCGTCGAGGTTCTGCTGGGAGCGGTGTTCGTGCTCGTCATGGTCGCCGGAATCGGCATGGCGGGGAAATGGCTGCCGCGAGCTGTCGGGGTCGCTGTCGTCGGCGCGGTTCTTTCCCTCGCTGCGCTGAATCCGGACGCGTACGTCGCCCGGCACAGCGTCGAACGGTTCCAGGACACCGGCAAGATCGACACACGGTACCTCCGAAGCCTCTCTGCGGATGCGGCACCGGAGCTCGACCGCCTGCCCGAGCCCTATCGCAGTTGCGTGCTCTCCGACGTCGTTGCAACCGTGAAGTGGACGGAATGGAACCTGGCCGAGGACCGAGCTGCAGCTCTCGACGGGCGTGGTCCCGGAGGCGCGAACTGCGCGTGATCGGATGGACGCGATACGCTGGCGACCGGCGAGTCGAACGGAAGGGGTGGACGGCAATGCGGTACCTGAGTGCAGTCTCGGCATACCTCGTCCTACTCCTGATGCTCGCCGTCCTTCCCGACACCGCCGTGACGACAGTTGCCTTCGGGCTGGTCGTCACCGCCGTGGCCGTGGCGCTCGCGTCGTCGGCGGCAAGGCGAGTCGTGCTCGACGCCCTGTTCGGCGTCGTACACGGACCAGGGGGAGAGGAACGCCGGCGCCGGGGATCGTTCCGCCGTCAGCAACGGCCCGACGAAGCGGGCCGCCCCATGCCCAGAGCCCCGGGCGCACCGGTGGGGGCACACTGAGCGACGCTCGCGTCTGCGACTCTGTCCCCGAACCCCTTCTGCCGAAAGAAGTTCGTTCACCCCGGGGAGTTCTCGTGCGCGCAATCGTCGTTTCACTCGTCGTCACCGTACTGCTGCTGCTAGCCGTCTTCGACGACCCGTCGACGGTCGGCGGCCTACTGCTCGGGATCGCTGCGGCAACACTCGCCGCTCTCGGTGCGGTCGACGCGACAGTCGGACTGGACCGAACCCGGGTGCCGGATCCACCGGCGGAAGAGCAACGTCTGCGTGGACGATTCCGTCGCCAACACCGCCCTGATGCACCCGGGCGCCCCATGCCGAGAGCACCCGGATCGATGACCTGACCGTTCCCGCAGGCTCCACTCCCGTCCCCTGCCTGGGTCGTTCCTGCAGGCTCCACTCCCGCCCCCTGCCTGGGTCGTTCCTGCAGGCTCCACTCCCGCCCCCTGCCTGGGTCGTTCCTGCAGGCTCCACTCCCGTCGGCGAGTCCTGCCGGGATCGGTCGTGACGTTCATCGACCGACTCCCTCGAAGAGGTGCTCTCATGCTCGATTTCATCTACTACCCCGTGTCCGGAATCCTCTGGGTCTGGCACACCGTGTTCGGCTCGGTCCTCGGACCGGACAACGGAATTACCTGGGCTTTGTCCGTGATGTTCCTGGTGTTCACCCTCCGGCTCGTGCTCTACAAACCCTTCGTGAGCCAGGTGCGGACCCAGCTCACGATGAAGAAACTGCAACCGGAGATCAAGGCGTTGCAGAAGAAGTACAGCGGTGACCGCGCGCGGCAGGCCGCCGAGATGCAGAAGCTGCAAAAAGCGCACGGTTTCAATCCGCTGCTCGGCTGCCTACCCGTGTTGGTGCAAGCCCCGGTGTTCATCGGGCTGTTGCACGTGCTCCGTTCCTTCAACCGAACCGGCTCCGGTGTCGGGCAACTGGGGATGTCACCGGAGGAGAACGCGACCACCGCGAACTACTTCTTCAGCGCTGCGGACGTCCAATCGTTCTTGGACGCGCGGCTTTTCGGTGCACCGATCTCCGCCGCGATGAACAGCGGGGCGGCGACATTGGAGGCGTTCGCGCCGTTCGGCGGTGTACCGACGGTGATCGGCATCGCGCTGGTGGCGGTGCCGCTGATGGTGCTGGCCAGTATTGCCACGCACTTCAACTCCCGTGCGTCGATCGCTCGACAGGACGACGCTGCGCGCGCCAATCCGCAGACGGCGCTGATGAACCGTCTGGCGCTGTGGGTGTTTCCCGCAGGCGTACTGCTCGGCGGTCCATTTCTGCCGATTGCCGTGCTGCTCTACTGGGTCAGCAACAACCTCTGGACCTATGTTCAGCAGCATGTGGTCTACCGACGCATCGACTCCCTCGCTGCGGGCGCCGCAGTGGTAGTCAGCGACGCGGACGACGGAACGAAGCAGGCCGACGCCACGGTGGCCGCACCGTCGAAGCCCCGGCCCGGTGTCAAGCCCGGAGGCCGTAAACGTCGACGTCGATAGATTCCAGGTCTGTCGGTGGTGTCGGCTACGGTGCCCTACGTGACTATCACCGTGTCCACAGTCAACGTAAACGGAGTACGCGCAGCAGCCAGGAAAGGCATGTTGCCGTGGCTCGAGACCACCGACGCGGACGTGATCTGTCTGCAGGAAACCCGTGCGAACGACGGCGAACTCACCAAGGCACTCGCCCCCGCACTGGACGCTGGCTGGCACCTGGCCTCCGCCGAACCGTCGGCGAAGGGGCGCAACGGTGTGGCGATCCTGTCCCGCACGGCGCCCGATGCCATCCGGGTCGGGATCGGAGCGAAGGAGTTCGAGGAATCCGGACGTTACATCGAGGCCGATTTCGGTGATGTGTCCGTCGCGAGCCTGTACCTACCGTCCGGTGAAGTCGGTACCGAACGCCAGGAGGAGAAGGAACGGTTCATGGCTGCGTTCGCCAAGTACCTCGCCAAGTCCGCGAAAGCAGCGAAGTCCGCGGATCGAGACGTGGTCGTGTGCGGAGACTGGAACATCGCCCACACCGAGGCCGACCTGAAGGCGTGGAAGACCAACCGGAAGAACTCCGGATTCCTGCCGGAGGAACGTGAATGGGTTTCGGCCCTGCTGACGGAGAAGGCACCGTGGACCGACGTCGTGCGCGCGCTGCACCCAGAGGTCGACGGGCCGTACAGCTGGTGGTCATACCGAGGGAAGGCATTCGACAACGACGCGGGCTGGCGTATCGACTACCAGTTGGCAACGGCGTCGCTCGCAGAGCGGGCCAAAGAGGCGGTCACCGAACGTGCCGAGGCCTACGACCAACGCTGGTCCGATCACGCGCCTGTCACGGTCCGGTACCGGTAACACCTGAGAAGAATGCTCGTGCTCGGGCGTGAAAAGATCAGGAGCATGTCTTCTCCTTCACCCACCGATGCACCACAGGGCCCGCGTCAGCGAGTTCTGTCCGGGATCCAGCCGACCGGGGATTCGTTCCATCTCGGCAACTATCTCGGTGCGGTGCGTCAGTGGGTGGCGTTGCAGGACGACTACGACGCGTTCTACTTCATCCCGGATCTGCATGCCATCACCGTCCCCCAAGACCCCAAGGCGCTGCGAAACCGCACCCGTATCGCTGCGGCGCAGTTGCTTGCAGTAGGAATCGACCCGAAGCGCTCGACACTGTTCGTGCAGAGTCAGGTACCCGAACATGCGCAACTTGCGTGGGTCCTCAACTGCATCACCGGTTTCGGTGAAGCAGGACGAATGACGCAGTTCAAGGACAAGTCGGCGAAACAAGGTCGCGACCAGACCACGGTGGGCCTGTTCACCTACCCCATTCTCCAAGCCGCCGACATCCTGCTGTACCGCCCCAATCTCGTTCCTGTCGGGGAGGATCAGCGTCAGCACCTCGAGTTGACCCGTGACCTCGCGCAGCGTTTCAACACGCGCTTCAAGAAGACGTTCGTCGTGCCGGACGCCCACATCATCAAGGGCACGGCCAAGATCTTCGATCTGCAGGAGCCTACGTCGAAGATGAGCAAGTCCGGATCCAACCCGGCGGGCATCGTGAACCTCCTCGACGACCCCAAGGTGACGGCGAAGAAGCTCCGATCGGCGGTCACGGACAACGATCGCGACATTCTGTTCGACCCCGATAACAAGCCGGGCGTCAGCAACTTACTCGTCATCCAATCCGCCCTGTCGGACCGGTCGATCGAGGACCTCGTATCCGGGTACGAGGGCAAGGGTTACGGCGACCTCAAATCCGACACGGCCGATGTACTGACGGAGTTCGTCACACCGCTTAAGGCAAGCGTCGACGGGTATATGTCCGATGTTGCCGAACTTGACCGCATCCTCGCCGACGGCGCGGATCGGGCCAGGGAAGTAGCGTCACGCACGTTGGCGCAGGTGTACGACCGGGTGGGGTTCCTGGCTCCGCTCTCCTGACTGACGCTTTCTCTGACAGCCTGGGGGGACTGACAGCGAGGGCCCGACTCCAAGAGGGTGATTGTCGTTCCTGACTTCGCAGCAATTCTGCAAGACCGTCGTGACAAATGGCCGTGGTTCGACCACACGGTCCGCGCGGCAACCCGGTACCAGGCCCAGAAGGGCGACTACTACGCGGCGGGCATGACCTATTTCAGCGTTCTTGCGCTGTTTCCGTTGTTGATGGTCGCGTTCGCCGCTGCCGGGTTCATTCTGGTCGGTCAGCCGGAGTGGCTCGATCAGATCCGTGACCAGATTGCGCAGAACGTTCCGGGAAGCTTCGGCGAGACCATCAATTCCTTGATCGACACCGCCGTCGAGTCCAGAACGAGCGTCGGCATCATCGGTCTGCTCGGTGCGCTCTACGCAGGACTGGGGTGGATCGCCAATCTGCGCGAGGCGCTGACGGCGATGTGGGAGTTCGTGCACGAGCCGGGAAGTTTTCTCGCGACCAAGCTGAAGGATTTCGCGGCACTCGTCGGCCTCGGGCTTGCGCTCGCCCTGTCGCTGGGCCTGTCTGCGTTGAACGGCGGGTCCGTCATGCGCAGTCTGCTGGAACTGGCGAATCTCGACCAGGCTCCGGGTGTCGGGATCCTGCTTCGGGTGGTATCGGTGCTGTTGGCGTTGGCCGCGACCTGGGCGGTGATGACGTGGGTCATCTCGAGGCTGCCGAGAGAGTCCGTCCCGTTCCGTAGCGCGGTCAAAGGCGGTTTGATCGCAGCTGTCGGCTTCGAGATCTTCAAGCAGATTGCCGCGATCTACCTCGCGTCGGTGACCAACGGTCCCGCCGGAGTCGTCTTCGGCCCCATCATCGGTCTGCTCGTGTTCGTGTTCACGACATCGCGATTCATCCTGTTCGCCACGGCATTCGCCGCGACCACCCGAGAGAGCATGGCGCTGGCCTACGTCCCGCCGCCGGAACCGGCGGTCATCAACACACGGGTGGAAGTCAACGAGGGCCCGACCCTGGGCGGCGGAATTGCACTTGTGGGCGCAGGTGCACTGGCCGCCGTCGGGCTCGGGTTCTTCAACCGCAGACGCTGACCTCAGCGACGCCGGTTGAGTTGCCGAGCCCACAGCAGGAGCCCGATCACCACCAACCCGCCCACGACGGCGATGCCGATTCGTATCGCAGTGTCACCACCCGCCTCGAGGGACGTCTCCCGTTCGCCGGCCGCGCTCGGGGTGTCCGGCGGCGATGCCAGAGTCGGCGCGGCCGTGCGCGTGCTGGTGACTCCTCCTACCGACTCCGGCGGCACCAGCGTTCCCACACTCGTGCCCGGCGGTAGTGCGAAGCCGTAGTCGAGCAGCCTGGCTGCCTGCTCCCACGGACGAATCGGCAGTACGTCGCCCTTCATGATGGTGACCGCGAGGCGTCTGCCGTTCTTGTCGGCGCCTCCGACGAACGTCTGTCGTGCGTCGTCGGTGTATCCGGTTTTGCCGCCCACGGCCCCGTCGTAGTTGTACAGAAGCTGATTGTCGTTCGACAGGGTGAATCCGGGACGGTCGACGTCGTCGGGGATGCTCGGATCCTTGGGAAAGCCCGGAAACTGAACGGTCTCGGTGGAAATCAACCGAGCGAACGTGGGGTTCTCCATCGCCGCACGGAAGAACAACGCGAGATCGTATGCAGAACTGGACATTCCAGGACCGTCGAGACCGGACGGCGTCGCCGTGCGTGTGTCGAGCGCGCCCAGAGACCGTGCTTTGGCGTTCATCTTGGCGACCGTGGCGTCGTCGCCGCCCATCTGAGCGGACAACGCGTGCGCAGCATCGTTGCCCGACGCCATCACGAGCCCCTGCATCAATTGAAAGTTGCTGTACACACCGCCCTTGCCGATGCCGACGGCGCTGCCCTCGGCATTCGCGTCCTCGGCTGTGGCGACCACGGTGGTGTTCAGGTCGAGCTCGTCGAGGGCGACCAACGCCAGCAGGATCTTGATCGTGCTTGCCGGGCGGTACCGGCCGTGCGGGTCCTTCGCAGCGATGACGTCACCCGAGTCCAGATCCGACAGAACCCAACCCGTCGCGGAGATGTCCTCGGGAAGAGCGGGTGCACCGTCCGGCACCACCACGCCGCAGTAACCGAGTTGTTCACCGCCCACTGCGTCCGCGGGAACCGGGAGCGGCGTGGGCGCGGTCTCCCCGGGTTTCGGCACCTCGGACAGATCGATGGCAGGCGGTGGTGACGTCGCGTGCGGGCAGTCGTCGGTGTTCGGCGTCGAGAACGGGGTCGAGGTCTCGACGGGAGGGTCGGGTTCTTGCGCAGCAACCGGGCCGGCTGCCACGAACAGGACCGCAGCTGCGGCCAGTGCCGCAGCAGTTCGCGAAATCGTTTTCATCGCGAACAACCTTAGGTCTCGGTGTGAGCGACGCGGGCACGACTCACCGGACCGTCGATGGGCAGTCAGATCTGGTCGGACAGGTCGGAGAAGTAGTTGAGCTGCCAGGTCTGCGCGGCCACGCCGGACCTGTTGTTCGGTTCGTCCCATTCGGGGTAGACGCGGAAACCGCGCTTGCCTTCGGTGGTCCCCACCGTGAGCACGCCGTGC
This sequence comes from Rhodococcus sp. 14-2470-1b, assembly GCF_002259415.1. GTDB lineage: Bacteria > Actinomycetota > Actinomycetes > Mycobacteriales > Mycobacteriaceae > Rhodococcoides. Next base: position 491 of record NZ_NPFY01000002.1, on the reverse strand, counting down.
TCGGACAGCGCGTGCTTGGGGAACTCGAAGTAGCCGTACGATTTCGGCGTCCACGTGACGACGATCAGACGATCGAAATCGTCACGTACGTCGAAGGGCTCGATCTGATCGCCGGTCGCGCGCTTCCAGAACGTCACGAACTGGCCGACCTTCTTGGGCGTGGTCCGCGCAACGCGGAAGTGAACGGAAAGACCGTCGATCGTCAGGTGATGAGCTCCGTATTCGGAACCTTCGGTTTCGGCGACAGCATTGTCCAATACGGCTCCTCGCGCATCGAGGACAAGGGACTTCAGCTGCTGTAGTTGTGCGTTCACTGGTACCAGTTTGCTATATCGACGGCAGATACGAAAAACGTCGTGAGTGGAAATGTAGGTGCTCTCTGCTCGCTCCGCGGGTTCCGCTCCTGAGCTCAGGCCTACATTTCCACTCACGTGGGGGTTAGTTGTTTTCGGGGAAGCCGAGGTTGATGCCGCCGTGGCTGGGGTCGACAC
>NZ_NPFY01000032.1 GCF_002259415.1 Rhodococcus sp. 14-2470-1b | reverse complement strand
GCACCCACACCCACCAACCGGTGGACGGCTGCGAGATCGACTGAAATCAATCACACCGTGGCTCTAGAACGCGGTGGTCCGACTATCGGGGACCTGCCAGTAGTGACACTCTCGCGGCACGCAAACGAAAAAGGCGGCCCCGGATTTCTCCGGAACCGCCTCTGACCTGCACTTATGTGTCGGGCTGACAGGATTTGAACCTGCGACCACTTGACCCCCAGCTAGACTGGTCATACTTCGTTGGTCCCACCCGGACCCACCGCATAGCCTCTGAGCAGGCCTTTTCATCCATATCGGTTCACGCGGATCCACCCCCAGTTGCATGGAGTAGTGACACGCTCGCGGCACGCTCGAATACCGATCGATCCTTGCGAATCCACGTAAGTGCTCCGAACACCAGAAGGGTCCAACGCCGCGAAAAGTGACTGAACATCGACCCACTGGCTAATCGCGGAGCATGTCGGTACCCCCAAGTATTTTTGCCGTATGCGAGGACGTTGGTCAGGATCTGCACGCGGGCGATACTTCAGAGGTGATAGCTGTCCTGCATGCGTGGGCGACCAGCCGCGGTCCTCACGTCTCGAAGCGCAAATTTTCGACTTGCTGAATTTTGTTCTCGGAGGCGGCGAGCAAGATCTGAAGCTGCCGAGCGACGGGAGAATGCATTTGGACATGCGTTTCCGCTTGGCAAGCGGTGTCACGATCGGACTGGAGTATGACGGAGCGTACTGGCACGCAGGCAACGAAGCCGCAGACCAAAGAAAGGCCCACAGAGTTGTCGCAGACGGAATCGCGGATCTGGTAGTGCGTATCCGCGAAGAACCGCTTGCCGCGCTGTCTCCCTATGATGTCATGATTCGGCACAAAGAATCGGCACCGACAGTAGTCATCGCTACACTTCTGCACCTAGTTCACATGGATGTGTTGGACGCGAAAACCGCGGACCATATCTCTGCAATATTGGTGACGTCTCGTACGGCACCGCGCTTCGAGAGCATTACATGTGACGAGTGCTGGCTTCTCGATGGTTCGATCCGGCATGCCGAATACGGGTATCGGCGGAATGAAATTAAGCGGCGGCGCGCAGCTCGTCGGGTCGCCGAGAAGACAGTCCTTCGAGCAAACCAACGTCCCCCATGGTTTGACGAAGCATGACTGGAACTCCTCTGCGAACGCTTTCGGCATGGTGAACACCCTTCCACCGTGAGGAGCGATCCTCACAGATCAGATGTCAACCAAACCTGGGGCAGTCCCAACGGTCATCGATCGATAATCTTTACCGTTACTGCGAGACCAGCCGCTGAGGACTGCCTACTTAAATCCGACTCCAGCCCTCGAGGGTTCATGAGTCGACCCTCATGATCGAATACTACACATATCAGATGGCCGACCCGATCGTCTTTAGCGTAACGGTCACGATCGATGATAAGTTCATCGGCTAGCGACTTCGGGCTCATGGAGTCACGGCTTTTCTTGACTTCAATCGCAACCTGGAAGTCCGGCAGAATAAAGTCGATTCGCGTAGAACCACCCGCATACTCGGGTGTCGCAGTCTCTTCGCGGACGTCCTCAAAGAAGATCACCAGAAGAGACCGGAGCAAGTCTTGGGTATCGTACTCGTCCGTCAAGTTAATGGTATCCCTCCCCTTATGACGGCGACTCAACGAACGTTCGACCAATAACATTCGCTGAGCGACGGTCAAGACAGTCTTCACTGCGTCAATGCGGCCGTCGGCGAAGAAGATGTCGCCAACACTCTCCTGCGTGGCGAGATCGCCATTTAGCAACAAGCGTGTCAGCCTCGCGACGGCACGAGCCTTCTCTGACGTCGAACGCTGTACTGCTGCGAAGTCACCACCCGCAGCCCTTTCCGGTTCCTCGGCACCCTTGAGCCAGTAGCGTTGACTCAATTTGTTAAGTGCGGCAAGGTTTTGAAGTTTAGGGTGAGGCGCATAAGCCTCGCCGTAGAGGTCTTCGATCGCTGAGTCAAGATCCATCATTCGAGCCTGAGGCAAGACCGCTGAGGGGCTCTCACCAATTAGCCAGTGGTACCTAGCGGCGATTGCCGCGAACCCGTAGTCGGCGTTATTCATGTTCCAATGGACGACTCTAACGTCCTGGTGCGCGCCAAGCCATTCATAGAATGAGTCGAGGAGTAGCCTCTCACGCGCCTCTAGATCGTCCCCCTTGAAGTCAGCAAGGCTGAACGAAACAGTACTGAGGTCTCCGAGGTCAACCACCGAAATGCAGTTCACCTCAACAGGTCGATCCTTCGCCAGGTAGAAGTTTCCTGAAGCATAATGAATTATAGCGATTGACTCGCCCTGATTGAATGCCTCGCGGAGTGAGGCCAACTCTGCCTGAACTTTGCTATTCACTGCACCCCATAATAATTGAATTGACGTTCCGGCCAGTCGAGAACACTTAGGGGTGCACCAGGGATAGTTCCACAACCAGTATCGACGCAAATGTAACGTTCCGACACGAATGGACTACTTCCTCTCTGGGCATAGTGACCAGAGACCACAATCTTTGGGAGATCCGCGCTACCGGGCCCAAACAACTCAGGGTGGCTTCCGAGAACTAGCTGGTCAAGACTGCGATCGTTGGGGTCTGTCGGCGGAACACCGCAGTGCGAAACGATAAGGCCGTCATCTTCATAGTAGTAGAGGAGGTCCTCAAGCAGCTTTACGTGCGCAAGGGGCATGGTAGCGAGCAGGGCCGAGTGAGGGTCTTCCTCGACGGCACCGGTGTATGAGTTAATCGTCGCGAGCCCACCCATCCGCGCGAATGGAGCTAGTTCGCCGCTAGCAATATATCGCAAAAGTGCATAATCGTGATTTCCCATTAGAGCAGTCGCTTGCCCGTCCCCTAGCGCGTCAGCGACAAGTTCGAGAACCTCAGCCGATCTGGTGCCTCGATTCACATAGTCGCCAACCAACACCACATGTCGGCGCCCCAAACAGGCGTCTAGTGCGGCTCTTAACTCCGAGGCCTGGCCGTGCACGTCTCCGATAATTGCGAGCGGCTGCTGTTCCATAGAATCATCACCACGGGACCAACGCGAGACCGACGTAGTCGACCTCACTGGCACCGAAGAGCACGTTTACCAAAAGAGCCGAGGCGTGTGGGAACGCTTCCGCAAGGTGAAGCGCTCGCGCCTGGAGTTCGTCGGCCGTCGTGAGGGTGGCCTCGCGATCACAACCAAGCACACTCGCTGTGGCACACGCGAGGAGGTCAAGGTCCGCTTCACTGAATGATGGTGCGCGCTTCAACGCGACTGCGCGCATTACTCTATCGTCACCGTTATTTGCGGCGGCCAGCCCAATATCGAAGTCCAAACGATCGGCTTCGGCACCATCCAGGTACAGAGCGGTTCGAAGCAGGTATACACCCAACCTTCCGAGAGACTGACCATGAGAGGCAAACAAGTCGGGACCTACGTTAAGTACTGACGCGGCGGCTCGGATCTGCTGGCGCTGGGCCTCGAAATCTTTCATCGGAGTGTATGCCGAGAGAACACGCGCTAGTACGCCCGTCGTATCCTCAAGGACTACCCCTTCGGTCCTGAGGTGCAGTATGAATAAGCTTGACGTCTGAGCCATCGCATGTAGCTGGGCTGGTGTGTAGGCCGTGATTGCTACCCTTCCAGCGCTGTAGGCACCGGCACCTTCTTTGACGACGGCAAGGACGTCGACATCAGAATCAATATCTGCGGAACCGCGGGCCTGGCTGCCGTACACCATCAGGGCTAGATACTGGCCGGCGACGGCCGCGATGCTCTCGCGAACAAGCTCCGCCGGCAGAGACCGTACGGTCTCCGTTATGAGCGCTTCTGGCGACATGGGACAACCTTAACGCGACCCGCCGACAGATTTCGTGGACTCCTACAGTCCAGCACCACCCAACCGACGTCGCGAGGAACAGTCCGCCGGGGATCGACACGCCGAGAACGAGTACCGGCAATAACGCGACCCGCCTTACCCACACGGCATCTCGCGAGCCTCGCCCCACAATGGCCACGCCCCGGGTACCTTTCGCGACCCCGCGTGACTTGCGGGTGCGCAGCCCTCTGCCCGACCGCCAGACCACCATCTTCACAGCTCAATCGCGCAATTACAGCGCCTGCTGGACGACGTCGCCGTCATCGGCGCCGCCGCCACCACCGCACTCAACATTATGCGAGAAGGGCCGAGCATGCACCGCCGCTCCCACTGCCCGCAGCTCGTCGCGGCCGCACTCGACCTCCCGGCAGCGCAGTAGCAGTCCGGCTGGTCTTCGATGGCTACAGCCTTGGTCTGAAACGACGGAGACCGCTCCCGGTCAACGACTGGCCGAACGGCCTGGGCTCTGTCATGGAAATGCAGGAAAAACGCCGACCATGCATCGAATACACACGCAGCGAATGGTCGTGGCGACAACCGATTCGGAGAGTAACGATCCACCCGCGCCGCGGTCAAAGACGCGACAGCCGACCGATAACCGCACATGTCAGTCCCAATTTTCCCGCAGACAAGTTGACCCGGCTCTGTTAGCGGGCCGCAAAACGGTGAACCTGCACGCATACTCCATTCCGTCACCTACCATCAGCGGTCCGACGCCAGAAAACTCGATGCCAGCTGCATGACACCGTCTAGAGCTCAGATGTAACGCCCGACATCGCACGCAGATATGTGATCGGCAACCCATCGACACAGAAACGGGACGCATCAATGACGCGCAAGTACACCGGAGCATCGTGGCTCCTCGTCCCCGCCATCACCGCGCTCGTGCTGACAGGCTGCAGCAGCACCAACGGCGTCCCAACAGCGGAAAGCAGCACCAGAACCGAGGTGCGCACCGCGCCGCCGACCGATGCGGCGGTTCCGATCGGAGCCGCACAGGATGTCACCGACGGCGACGTCACGACTCGCATCACCGTCCAAACTCTCACCCCAGCACTAGGGTCGAAGTACGGCCTCCCCGCCGCCGGTGAACTGCAGCAGATCACAGTCACATTGGAAGGCATCCGAGGGACCACAAACGTCAATCCCCTCTACTTCACCGCCAGGGCGGCCGACGGCACCTCCTACGACGCAGCTCTCGGGACCGTCGACGGGCAACTATCGACAGCAACCGTCACATCGGGCGACCTCCTCAAAGGAGTCGTCGCCTTCGATGTCACCGGACCGCCGATTGCATCCATTCGCTACAACGGTGCCCTCGGAGACGAGTTAGCGAAGTGGGTCGGACAGTCAGCAGGATCTGCGCCACTGGCAGCCCCCTCGTCATCCACCGCAGCTACGCCGTCGACCGGATCGGCGAGAGGCGACCTAGGCCTTGCCTCTACCATGTCAGTCCCGTCGTGTGACGGCACAGGAATCGTCGTGCTGTATTCAGCCACAAATCCCAATAGCTACGCGCAAGAGGTCGCCGCGCAACTCCTCGCCAATCCAGGTTCGCAGTATCTGCGCACCGACAACGCATGTCCGTCGCTTCGACAAGCCACTACCGACGGAAACCCAATTTATGCCGTCTACCGCATCGCCGGCACTACCGAACCCGAGGTGTGCGCCGCCGTCGCGGCATCCGGCGGCGACTCGTACGGAAAATGGCTCGACACCACCACGGACCCGAGCTACATCATCCCGTGCTGAAGCCGAACGCCGACCGGTAGCACCCGCCGCATAGGCAGTGCGCCGCCATCGGATCTGGACGCAACTAAAACCGAAGCCACCTTTTAAGTCCGAGTGTCAACTCGACACGGACTCCTCCGGACTACGCAGCTACTTGACAGCGAACCAGCTGGATCAAGTAGCTTCGTCCGCTCAGGTCCATTCGATCGACGCACGCAAATATCCGGACACCAGTGGACCCGTCTGGACACCGCCTAAGCACCAAGTTCGACGGTGTCAGAAACGAGTAGTGACACTCCCGCGGCACGCACACAAAAAAGACGGCCCCGGATTTCTCCGAAACCGCCTCTGACCTGCATCTATGTGTCGGGCTGACAGGATTTGAACCTGCGACCACTTGACCCCCAGTCAAGTGCGCTACCAAGCTGCGCCACAGCCCGCCGCGCCGGTTAAGGCGCTCGATGAGATTACCCCAGCCCCACCCCTGACACGAAATCGGCTGGTCAGGGGTGGGCGGAGATCTATCGGCGGTTGTTGCCCTTGCCCGGCCGTTCGCGCTTTTCGCGGATACGGACCGAGACACGGACGGGGCTGCCGTCGAAGCCGAACTCTTCACGCAGACGCCGCTCGATGAACCGGCGGTAGCCGGCCTCGAGGAAGCCTGTGGTGAACAGAACGAATGTCGGCGGACGGGTGGTCGCCTGGGTGGCGAACATGATTCTCGGCAGACGCCCACCACGCATCGGCGGGGGCGTCGCGGCGACGACCTCCTTGAGCCAGTTGTTGAGCCTGCCGGTGGGGATTCGCTTGTCCCAGGACTCGAGAGCCGTCTCGAGGGCAGGAACAAGCTTCTGCACGGCCCTGCCGGTGTGCGCGGAGATGTTGACACGCTGCGCCCACGGCACCCGAGCGAGATCGCGATCGATCTCCTTCTCCAACTGCAGTCGACGGTCCTCGTCCACGAGGTCCCACTTGTTGAACGCCAGCACGAGCGCACGGCCCGCGTCGGCGACCATCGACAGAACACGCAGATCCTGCTCCGAGATGACCTGTGACGAGTCGATGAGCAGGATTGCGACCTCGGCGGCCTCGATGGCCGATTTCGTCCGCAGCGACGCATAGAACTCGGCGCCGCTGGCATGGCTGACTCGCTTACGCAGACCGGCCGTGTCGACGAAACGCCATGTCTTACCACCCAATTCGACGAGCGAGTCGACGGGGTCGACGGTGGTGCCTGCAACGTCGTGTACTACGGATCGCTCGTCGCCGGACAGCTTGTTGATCAGCGACGACTTGCCGACGTTGGGTTTACCGACCAAGGCAACTCGTCTCGGACCGCCGCCGGGAATACCTTCGCGGGGCGTCTCCGGGAGCGCTTCGAGAACGCGATCGAGCAGATCGCCGGTGCCGCGGCCGTGCGTCGCCGACACCGCATTCGGTTCGCCGAGGCCGAGCGACCACAGCGACGCGACCTCGGACTCGGTGCGTCCGTCGTCGACCTTGTTGGCCACCAGCAGCACCGGAGTCTTCGAGCGGCGCAGCACACGCGCAACCGCTTCGTCGGTCGTCGTCGACCCGACGCGTGCGTCGACGACGAGCAAAATCGCGTCAGCGGTGTTCATCGCCAACTCGGCCTGGCGCGCAACGGACTGTTGCAGTCCCTTGGCGTCGGGCTCCCACCCGCCGGTGTCCTGCACCAGGAACCGACGTCCGGCCCAGTTGGCCTCGTAGGATACTCGGTCTCGCGTGACGCCGGGGATGTCCTCGACAACTGCTTCGCGTCGGCCGATGATGCGGTTGACCAGCGTCGATTTTCCGACGTTCGGTCGCCCGACCACTGCCAGGGTCGGCACGGCAACGGCTTCTTCGCCCTCGGCGAACTCGTCACCGTCGAGGAACTCCCACTCCCCCTCGTCACTCCAGGTGCCGTCGCCTGCAGCCTCGGCTGCGTACAAATCCTCGGTCACTGCTTCACTCCAGTTCTGTCGTGCACAACCTGGAGCAACGCGTCGATGACGCCGTCCATGCCCAGATCGCTGGTATCCACGATCACGGAATCCTCGGCAGGCCGCAACGGAGATACGGCGCGAGTGGAATCCGCGTGATCGCGGCGTTGGACGTCGGCGAGCACGGCCTCGTAGTCGTCGACTCGTCCCTGAGAGATGTTCTGTTTGTTGCGCCGATCCGCCCGTGCTTCCGGCGACGCCGTCAGGAAGACCTTGACGTCGGCGTCGGTCAACACGACGGTCCCGATGTCGCGACCCTCCACGACGATCCGCGGAAACGACGCCGAGATGTCGCGCTGCTTCTGCACCAGGAGCTCACGCACCCGAGGAACGGCCGACACGGCCGAGACCGCCTTGGTGACGGCCTCGCCTCGGATCTCCTCCGAGACGTCCTCACCTGCAAGAGTGACTGCCTCCGCCGCGGGGTCGGTGCCGATGTCCAGAGGAAGCGTCGCGACGACGTCGGCCACCTTCTCCGAATCCGTCGGATCGATTCCGGCGCGCAGCACCCACACCGTCGCCACGCGGTACATCGCACCGGTGTCGAGGTACCGAGCGTCGAGTTCCGTGGCGAGCTTGCGCGAGACCGTCGACTTACCGGTTCCCGACGGCCCGTCCATGGCAATGACCAGGCCGTCGATGCCGAGATCGTCCATCACAGACCGACCGACTCGTAGAGCTTGCCGACCTCGCCGCGTCCCAGCACACGCAACGTGCCGGGACGCTGGTCGCCGAGAGCAACGTTGCCGACGTCGGTGCGCACGAGGCGACCGACCGGGAATCCGACCGAGTCGAACAGGCGCCTGACGATGTGCTTGCGGCCCTCGTGCAGGGTGACGCGCACGAGTGACAGGCCGTTGGAGATGTCGAGGAGCGCGAACCCGTCGACCTTCACCGGACCGTCGTCGAGGGTGACACCGGCTTTGAGCTTCTTGCCCAGATCTCGCGGGATCGCGCCGAACAACGTTGCCAGGTAGGTCTTCGACACCTCGTACGACGGATGCATCAGGCGGTGAGCAAGATCACCGTCGTTGGTGAAGAGCAGAAGCCCCTCGGTATCGGCATCGAGACGTCCGACGTGGAACAGTCGCTGCCCTGCCTGCACCCGCTCGGAGACGATGTCGCCGACGCACGGGCGTCCCAGATCGTCGGACATGGTGCACTGCCATCCACGCGGTTTGTTCATCGCGAGGTGAACGAGTTCTTCCTTCACCACAATGCGTGTGCCGTCGACGCGGACGATCGCGACGTCCGGATCGATCCGGATTCCCTGCTCGGTGACGATGCGGCCGTCGACCTCGACGCGACCGTCGGCGATCAGTTCTTCGGCAGCCCGGCGCGATGCGACACCGGCCTGAGCGAGCACCTTCTGCAGACGCACACCCTCACCGCGCGGGACGTGACGCCGCTTGGCGTCGGGTTCGATGTACTGGTGCTTCGCGGGCTTCGCGTTGGAAATGGTGGTCGACGGAGCCTGCTTCTTCTGCGGCTTCGGTGGCTTGGGCCGAGAGGGCTTCTTGCGCGGCACGGCGTCGTTGCTGCGATCGTTGATGCCGTTGTCGACCGGCTTGTTCTCGAAGGGTTTGCGCTGGTCGACGCCTTTGCGCGGGACTGCCTTGCGGGGCCCTCCGGCGCGGGGTGCATCCTCCCTGCGTCGGTTCTCGCGCGGATCCTCCGACCGTCCGGTCGTCGGCTTCCTACGCGGAGCCTGTCGTTTGTTCCTGTCCGGTGTGCCATCACGGCGAGCGGGCTTGTTCACTTCTTTACCTATCAGTCGTCCGAGTCGAGCTCGGCTACCGGATCGGGTTTCGATCCGCGGTTCTTGGTGGAGCGGGTAACTCTCGGGTCGGTATCCATGCTGTCACTGATCTCGTCGATCAGGTCCACTCCCGGCAACAACGGCGCCAGCGGTGGCAGATCCGTGAGCGAAGCCAGACCGAGCCGTTCGAGGAACAACTCGGTTGTGGAGTACATGGTTGCGTTCGATTCCGGATCCACTCCAGCTTCCGAAATCAGTCCGCGAGCGAGCAACGTGCGCATCACTCCGTCGACGTTGACCCCTCGCACGGCGCTGACTCGCGCGCGGGTCAACGGTTGACGATATGCGATAACGGCGAGAGTCTCCAATGCCGCGCGTGTGAGCTTGGACCGAGCGCCGTCGAGAAGCAGCCTCTCCACGTACGGCGCGTACACCGTGCGCGTGTAGAAACGCCAGCCGTCACCGGCGTATCGGAGATCGATTCCGCTGCGGCGTTCGGTCAGATCCGCGGACATCCTCTGCAGAATCGGCTTCACGCGTCCGACATCGCTCCCGACGGCCGACGCCAACTGCTCGTTCGATGCAGGCGAATCCACCACCAGCAGGACGGCCTCCAGAGCCGAGACGAGCGTGGCGTCGTCCAGCTCGTCCGTCTCCTCCGCAGACTCCACGTCGAGCGGCTGTTGCTCATCCATAATCCACCGCCGAGACCAGAACCTGCCCCGACTTCTCCTTACCCGTCCACGTCACCAACAGCTCACCCAACGGCTCGGGCTGCTCGAACGCCAGAACCTGCTCGCGAAACAACTCGAGCAGCGCGAGGAACCGCGCGACGATCTCCACGGTGTGTTCGCACCCCTCGGTCAGCTCCGAGAACGGCGTCCATGCGCCCTCGCCTTTGCTCGCCAGCCGTTCCATGACCCACTTCGCCTGCTCGGGAACCGACACCGAGTGCTGGTGAATGTGATCGAGACCGACCTTCGGGATCGGCTTCGGACGGAAGGCAGCCGCCGCGATGTCCGCGAATCGAGCTGCATCGACGCCCAACAGCACCTCGGGGATCAAGTCTGTGTAGCGGTCCTCCACGGACACCGACCGCGGATACCGGCGCAGGGCCGCTGCCTCGAGCTCGCCGAAGAGCTGAGCAACCTGCTTGTACGCCCGATACTGCAACAACCGCGCGAACAGAAGATCGCGCACTTCGAGAAGAGCAAGATCCTCGGCGTCCTCGACGTCACCCGACGGCAGCAGCCTCGCCGCCTTCAGATCCAGCAGAGTCGCCGCGACGACCAGAAACTCAGTCGTCTGATCGAGGCCCATCTCCTTGCCCAGGCTCTTGGTGAAGGAGATGAAATCGTCGGTGACGGTGTGCAGCGCGACTTCGGTGACGTCCAGGCGATGCTGACTGATCAGCGTGAGCAGGAGATCGAACGGCCCCTCGAAGTTGAGCAGCCGAACACGAAAACGCGACGGGTCCTCGTTCTCGGGTACTTCGATCGGCGTGGTCTCGGTGGCGGTGTCGGTCATCGGTTACGGACCGGAACGGTAGATGACCTCACGGGCCAACGACCGATAGGCTTGTGCACCAGATGATTTGGGCGCCCACGTAGTGATCGGCTCGCCGGCGACGGACGTCTCGGGGAACCGGACCGTCCGAGTGATCACTGTGTCGTAGACGACGTCGCCGAACACCTCGACGACACGAGTCATGACCTCACGCGAATGCAGCGTCCTCGCGTCGAACATCGTCACCACGATGCCGGCGAGCTTCAGCCGCGGATTCAGCCTGTCGCGCACCTTCTCGACGGTGTCGTTGAGCAGCGCGAGACCGCGCAGGCTGAAGTACTCGCACTCCATCGGAATCAGCACCTCGTCGGCGCACGTCAGTGCGTTGACGGTAAGCAGACCCAGGGACGGCTGGCAGTCGATGAGCACGTAGTCGTATCGATCGAGCACCGGGTGCAGAACCCGACCGAGCGTCTGCTCGCGGCCCACCTCGGTCACCAATTGAATTTCCGCGGCGGACAGGTCGATGTTGCTCGGCAGAAGATCCAGATTCTCCACCCGCGTACGCATCAGGACGTCGTCCGCGGAGATCTTCGGCTCGACGAGCAGGTTGTACACAGTGAGATCCAACTCGTGGTGCGCGACGCCGAGGCCGGCCGACAATGCACCCTGCGGGTCGAGATCGACGAGCAGGACACGCCTGCCGTAGGCGGCAAGCGACGCACCCAGGTTGATCGTCGACGTCGTCTTGCCGACGCCGCCCTTTTGATTGCACATCGCGATGATCTTCGCGGGACCGTGCTTGGCCAAAGGCTGGGGATCGGGAACTTCCCTGGTCTTACGACCGGTGGGGCCTAATTCGGTTGCCGCAGGAATGGTTTCTCTCGTCTCACGGCTGGTGTCGGGCTGACGCGTATGGAACAACGCGCCGTCGTTGTGCGGATGCTGGGGCGTGAGGCCGTCGGGAGTGGCCTCGTAGCTTCGATACGACGAGTCACTCGCCGGAGCCGAGTGCGTGGCCGGTGCCGGCGGAGCTGGAGGCGTAGGGGTCGCCTCTTCCCAGGTCTTCTCCGAGCCAGACTCCGCCGCTGGCGGCCACGGTGTCGACACGTCTCCAGCGCTCCCCTGTCCGTTCGTACTTTTCGATTCTTCCTTCGCGACTGCTGTCCAACGCTACCGCGTGCTCGGTCGACACCTTCGCCGGACACGCGCAAAAGCACGTCACCGGGAGCGTGGATGCGCCTCCGCCCACACTTCACGAAGCGTGTTGACGGTGACCAGGGTGTAGATCTGCGTCGTCGTCACCGATGAGTGCCCGAGAAGCTCCTGAACGACGCGCACATCCGCACCACCGTCCAGCAGGTGCGTCGCGAACGAATGCCGCAATGTGTGCGGGGAGACCGCGGTGGCGATACCCGCCCGTTCCGCCGCCGTGTGCAGCACCTGCCATGCACTCTGCCGTGACAACCGACCGCTCCGAGCATTGAGAAACAGCGCAGGAGTCGCCTTCTTGGCCAGCGCCGGGCGACCCCGCACGAGATACGCGTCGACGGCGTCGACCGCCGGACGGCCGATCGGTACGACGCGCTGCTTGTCGCCCTTGCCGCGCAGAAGTACCGCACGGTTGTCGGTGTCGATGTCGTCGACGTCGAGACCCACGGCTTCCGAGATACGAGCGCCCGTCGAGTAGAGCAACTCGAGTAGCGCCTTGTCCCGCAGCCCTCTCGGAGCGTCAGGACCGCCCGTCGTCGCAGCGTCGAGAATCGCGATGACCTGATCCAGCGGAAGCGACTTGGGGAGACGACGACTGGGCGTCGGCGGCTTGACCGCGCTCGCCACGTCGACGCGGGTGAAGCCTTCGAGTGCCGCGAACTTGTGCAGCCCGCGGACCGCGATGAGGGTGCGCGCGGCCGAACTCGCAGCGAGAGGTGGAAACTCGTCTCCCCCACGTCGGAGCTCGATGACGAACGCGGTGACGTCGTGTTCGCCGACGGCTCCGAGATCGTCGATGTGATGCCCGGACAGGAAGGCCTCGTACCGCCGAAGATCCCGGCGGTACGAGGACAGAGTGTTCTTCGCAGCACCGCGCTCGACCTCGAGGTGATCGAGATACGCGGATATCTGCTTCGCCAGCACCCCTGACCTATCCGTGAGAACGCTTCCGCAGCTCGAAGGTCGTCGGAAGATCCGGCCACGGGGCGTCGGCGGGCCGCAGCGGCGTCGACCCAGCCCTGGACGCTGCCAAGGCGAGGATCCCCGATACCGCGGAGGCGTTGATGAACTCGCCGGACAGGGCGCGTTGGACGGCTTCGGTCAGCGGGACGAATTGCAATACCAGGTCGGCTTCTTCGTCCCGTGCTTCCGGACGGTCCACCTCGGACAGATCCTCCGCGAGGAAGATCCGCACACACTCGTCGGTGAAGCCTGGCGACGCCGTCACGTCGACGAGCACCGACCACGTGTCCGCGGCAAGACCGGTCTCCTCGGCCAGTTCGCGCTTGGCAGCGTCGACAGGTGGCTCGTCGAGCTCGTCGAGCAGACCGGCAGGCAGCTCCCACAGGCGCCGACCGATCGGGTGACGGTACTGCTCGATCATCGCCACGCGGCCGGACGAGTCGAGTGCCACGATCGCCACAGCGCCGTGATGCTCGACGACCTCACGCTCGGCCACACGTCCGCCCGGCATCTCGACCTGGTCGAGCCGAAGCGCCAGAATTGCACCCTCGTACACGGTTTTGGTTGCGACGGTGGTGAACTCGTGGCGCCCCTGCGGACCCGAGCCGGATTCCGAAGTGGTCATCCGACGCTTTCGGTAGTGGCACCGGACACCGGGAACTCGGAATCCTTGGTGGCCTCTTCACCGTGCACATCCACCGGAAGGCGCTCGGCGGCCTTGTACTTCAACGCCGCATTGATCAGTGCCGCGAAAAGCGGATGCGGACGCGTCGGGCGGCTCTTGAGCTCGGGGTGAGCCTGCGTACCGACGAAGAACGGATGCACCGACGCGGGCAGCTCGACGAACTCCACGAGGTGGCCGTCGGGCGAAGTCCCACTGAACACCAAGCCGCTCTTGGAGATTCGGTCACGGTAGGTGTTGTTGACCTCGTAGCGATGACGGTGACGCTCGGACACCTCCGTCGAACCGTACGCACCGGCCACGACAGATCCCTTGTTCAACTTCGCCGGGTAGGCACCCAGACGCATCGTGCCACCGAGATCGGCCTCACCGGCGACAGCATCCTCCTGGTCCGCCATCGTCGAGATGACGGCGTACTTCGTGTCCGGCTCGAACTCGGCCGAATTGGCGTCGGTCAAGCCCACCGAGCGAGCCGCCTCGATGACCATGCACTGCAACCCGAGGCACAACCCCAACAGCGGAACCTTGCGGGTCCGCGCGAACTCGATGGCTCCGAGCTTTCCTTCGATACCGCGAATACCGAACCCACCGGGAATCAGCACTGCATCGACGTCACCCAACGCAGCCTGCGCACCGGCCGGCGTCGAGCATTCGTCGGACGGCACCCACTTGATCTCGACCTTCGACCGATGCGCGAAACCACCGGCGCGAAGCGCCTCGGTGACCGACAGATAAGCGTCGGGAAGATCGACGTACTTTCCGACTAGGCCGACGCGAACCGTCTCGCGGGGCTCGTGAACACGCTCGAGGAGCCCGCCCCACACCGTCCAATCGACGTCACGGAACGGAAGCCCGAGTTTACGGACCACGTACGCGTCCAGACCCTCTTTGTGGAGGACCTTGGGAATGTCGTAGATCGACGGAGCGTCGGGAGTGGAGATGCAGCCGTCGACATCGACGTCGCACATCAGCGCGATCTTGTTCTTGAGACCCGGAGGGACCTCGCGATCGCACCGCAGGATCAACGCATCCGGCTGAATACCGATGCTGCGCAGCGCTGCGACCGAGTGCTGCGTCGGCTTCGTCTTCAGCTCACCCGACGGGGCAAGAAACGGAACCAGCGAGACATGCAGGAAGAAGACGTTCTCGCGACCGACGTCGTGACGGACCTGGCGCGCGGCTTCGAGGAATGGCTGAGACTCGATATCGCCGACCGTGCCGCCGATCTCGGTGATGACGACGTCGGGCTGATGCCCCTGCAGATCCGGGCCGTTCATCGCGAGGATGCGGCTCTTGATCTCGTCGGTGATGTGCGGGATGACCTGAACCGTGTCGCCCAGGTACTCACCGCGACGTTCCTTGGCTATGACCGCCGAATAGACCTGACCGGTGGTGACGTTCGCGAACCCCGAAAGATCGCGATCGAGGAACCGCTCGTAGTGGCCGACGTCGAGGTCCGTCTCCGCGCCGTCCTCGGTCACGAAGACCTCGCCGTGCTGGAACGGATTCATGGTGCCCGGATCCACGTTGAGGTAGGGATCGAGCTTCTGCATGGTGACGCGAAGGCCACGTGCGGTCAGTAGCTGCCCGAGGCTCGACGCCGTGAGGCCCTTGCCGAGCGAAGACGCGACGCCTCCGCTGACGAAGATGTGCTTGGTGTCAGATCGCGACTGAAGGCGTGACAATGATGCTCCCGTGACCAATCTGCAGGGCTTGCTCCTGCCAGAGAGCTGGCAAGAGAGGTACTACGTCCATAATGGGCCTGCTACCCACGGGTCTTCACGGTAACACCACTACGGCCGTTCACGCGAACGACGCGCCACTTCTGTGCTGCGAGTTACCGCGCCGGAGCGCCCACCGTCACTGCCGTCGAATTGGCCCCGGTGCCGTACCGCCCCGCCGCACCGTCAAGTTGTTCCTGCAACGCGAGGGTTGTCGTGATGCGCCCTGCCTCTCGGTCGACGTTGTCGACCGTGCTCACACCCGTGGACAACGCCGAGTCGGCGCGCACGACCGCGACGGGCCCGTTCCCGTTCGCTGCTCCGGTGCGACCCGCCAGAACCGTGCCTGCTCCCCTGGCGTCGAGCCCGCCGGCGAACCTGGCGACGATCGCACCACGATTGCCGTCGCCGTCCTCGGAGCTACCTCCGGTGACGACGACAGCGAGCTGAGCTGGTGCAACGGCACCGTTGTCGTACGCAATGAACCCGCCACTGCGCAGCGTCTCCAGAGCCAGCGCCAACTCCTCGGGGGTGGACTGGGGCTCGGCGGTCTGCGCGTTCAGCAGTAACACCGAACCGAGCAGATCACCCGCCATGCTGCCCTGATCCACTGCGCCCGTGCGCAGTTGAATCCCTGCAGGCACCACGTTGGTCAGCCGCGTCCGTAGATCGTCACCGCTCGCAGCGGAGACGAACGAATCGGTGAGCGACACCCGGCCCGTCACCGCGGCGCCGGACGCCTCGATGGACCGCGTCACGCCGTCGACGTCACCCGGGTCCGCGTCGGGAGTGGTGATGACGACGACGCTCCTGTCGAGCAACGCGTCGCGCACGACGCGACCGGACACCGCAGCATCGAAACCGTCCGCGGAGTTGAGCTGCTCACCGAGCTGATTGTTGGTGTCCTGCAGCGTACCGACCTCGTTCTCGAGGTCGGTCTTGTCGTCGCGCAGACCCGAGACGAGGCCGCTCGACAGCAACCCGGAACCGAGAACCACTCCGATCGCGAGAGCAACGAAGATCGCCGCGATCGAAATGGCATGTTGACGCATCGAAATCACGCGAGCAGCCCCTGAACCCACGTCGCGAACTGGTTCCAGAGGTTCACAGCCCAATCGAGCACGTCGCCGCCCATGTTGGACACCACCAGAGCGACGATCACCGCAACCAGAGCCGCAAGAATCAGCAGAGCGATGGCCCCGCCGGAGACGCGACTGCGATACAGAGTCGCAACGGCTTTGGCGTCCACCAACTTCGCGCCCACCTTCAGTCGGGTCATGAAGGCCGCGGGATTGGTGTTGCGACGACCGCGGTCGAAGAACTCGTCCAGACTTGCCGGGCTACCGACGGTGACGATCAACGACGCCCCGTGGTGGTCGGCCAGCAGCAGTGCCAGATCGGCAGGCGCGCCCGTCGCCGGGAACGTCATCGCGCCGATGCCCAGATCCTGGATACGCTCGAGACCATTGGCATGACCGTCCGAATCGGCAGGAAGGACCACCTCTGCGCCGGACTTCAGCGTCTGCGCGGTGATCTCCTCCGGATCGCCGACGATCAAATCCGGGCGGTGTCCCGCCTTCATCGCGGTGTCCGCGCCGGCTCCGACGCCGATGATGATCGGCTGATACTCCTTGATGAACGGCTTGAGATTCTTCAAATCCTCGGCGTGGCCTGGACCGTCGGCCACCACGACGACATGGCGATCCTGCAACACGATGTCGATATCCGGCACACCGACACCGTCGATCAGCAGCGGACTCTCGGTGCGGATGAACTCGATCGTGTTGCCCGAGAACGCCTCGAGATGGTCGACCAGTCCGGTCTTGGCCTCGATCATCCGATCGGAGATCTCGGCTTCGCTCTGCTCCTCACCTTTGGCGAGGCGGCGGTCGCCGGTGTAGACGCCACCATCGTTCAAGCGGATCTTCGACCCGTCCTTGATCTTCTTGAACACCTCGGCGCCGGCCGAGTCGATCAGGGTGATGCCGTTCGCGACGATCACCTCGGGTCCGAGATTGGGATACCTACCCGAGATCGACGGGGAGGCATTGACGACCGCCAGCACACCCGCCGAGACGAGCGCGTCTGCCGTCAACCTGTCCAGGTCGAGCTCGTCGAGCACGACGATGTCCCCTGGACCGACGCGTTTCAGCAGCTTGGCAGTGTTGCGATCGACCCGGGCGATACCACTGATTCCGGGCAGCGAATCCTGATTGCGTGACAGCAGAGCCGGCATCTTCATGGGATCCATGATGACGCCGACGACACGCCCGACGGTGGAGGCGCGCCGAACCAATTACCACACTGGTCACATCTGCACCAGCAGGAGTGGAGCCTGCAGGAATGACCGGGTGGCAGGAGTGGAGCCTGCAGGAATGACCGGGAGGCAGGAGTGGAGCCTGCAGGAACGACCCGGAGGCAGGAGTGGAGCCTGCAGGAACGACCCGGAGGCAGGAGTGGAGCCTGCAGGAATGACCGGGACCGGGCTTGCGGCGGTTATTTTTCTCGGTCGGCGCGGGCGGTGGCGAGCAGCTCTTCTGCGTGAGCGCGACCGGTTTCGGTGTCGTCCAGACCGGCCAGCATTCTGGCCAGCTCGACGACCCTTTCCGACGAGGACAGCGTTTTCACGCCGCTGTTGGCGGCGCCCTTCTTCGAGTCCGCTTTGTCGACCACCAGATGTGTGTCGGCGAAGGCGGCTACCTGAGGCAGGTGGGTGACGACGATGACCTGGTGTGTCCTCGCCAGGCGAGCAAGCCGCCGTCCGACCTCGACCGCTGCCCGACCGCCGACACCGGCATCGACTTCGTCGAAGACCATGGTGGCGCCCTTGTCGGACCCCGCCAACACGACCTCGAGCGCCAACATCACGCGGGACAGTTCGCCGCCCGAGGCACTCTTGCTGATTGGCAGCGCCTGGGCACCGTCGTGCGCGGACAGTTTGAATTCGACCTCGTCGACACCGCTTGCACCGGCATGGAGCTCGGTACCGTCGACCGACAGCGGCGCGGTGTCCTGGGGGCCGGCGGGGATCGTGCGCAGATCGAGCTGCAATTTGGCCTTGCCCATCGCCAGGCCCGCCAGCTCCGCACTGACTGCTTTGGCCAGCTTGGAGGCTGCCCTTGCTCGCGCAGCCGTCAGTTTGCTCGCCGCCGCGGACACATCGACCGCAGCGGAATCGACCTTCGCGGACAACTCGGACAGAGCGTCGGCCGACACATCGATCTTGGACAGACGATCACGCGCCTCGTCGGCCCACGCGATGACACCGTCGACATCCGCTGCGTACTTCCGAGTCAACGACTTCAGCTCGGACTGACGGTTGAGCATCGTCTCGAGCGCGGACGGATCGGACGGTAGGTCGGAAAGGTAGCTCGTGATGTCCGCGCCGATATCGGTGACCAACGCCAACGCGTCGTTCACTCGCGGCAGCAGATCGGTCAACGTGGTGTCGTCCGTCTGTTCCAGCCTTGTTCTGGCCTCGCCCAGCAGATGAAGAGCCGAAATGCCGTCGCCGACGTCGTCCGCGGCCCCCACCAACGCTGCGCCGGCGCCTTCAGCGGCTTCGCGCAGCGAATCCAGGTCGCCGAGCCTTCGCACGTCGGAGGCAATGGTGACGTCCTCGCCCATCTCAGGCGCGATGGCATCGATCTCCTGCAGGCCGAACTGCAACCGGTCGGCTTCCTGTGCCAGTTCGCGGCTGCGCTCGGTGCGGTCGATCAGTTCGGTTCTGGCAGCTAGCCACTCGGTACGTGCGGTGCGATATTTCTTCAGCGGCGTGGCGACCGAGTCACCTGCGAACCGGTCGAGCGCATCGAGCTGACGGTCTGCTCGGAGCAGCCGCAACTGATCGTTCTGGCCGTGGACGGTCAGCAGCGAATCGGTGAAGCCGGACAGGATTGCTGCCGGCACACTTCTGCCGCCGAGGTGGGCACGCGAGCGTCCGTCCGCGTTGACGGTCCGCAGCGCGATGATGGAGTCGTCTTCATCGCGCTGCGCCCCGGCCGATTCGAGCACACGCTCGACCTCGTCGACGACCTGTGCCGACGCGGTTTCGGTGCTGAACCTGCCCTCGACGACAGCACGATCGGCGCCGAGGCGCACCCTGCCTGCGTCGGCGCGGGCGCCGGACAACAAGTGCAGGCTCGTGACGACCATTGTCTTGCCCGCACCCGTTTCACCGGTCAGGACAGTGAGGCCTTCGTGGAACTGTGCGCTTGCAGTTGAAATGACTCCGAGGCTGTCGATTCGAATCTCTTCGAGCATGCTTACCTCGCTCTCCCCCGCCATCCTGATGTAGGTAGCGCAAACTTGGTGACCATCCGATCGGCGAACGGCGCCGAGTCCAGGCGAACCCATCGAATCGGCGTGCCCCCACGGATGACTTCGACGCGGCCGCCGGCAGGCAACTTCATGGTTCTGCGTCCATCACAGAACACCAGCGCGTCGTGCCCGGCGGCATCCGTTTCCACCGCGATGAACGACTCCGGACTGGTCACCAGAGGACGCGCGAACAACGCGTGCGCATTGCTGGGAATGACCAGAATCGCCTCCAACTCGGGCCACACCACCGGGCCGCCCGCCGAGAACGCGTAGGCCGTCGACCCCGTGGGCGTCGCGATCAGCACGCCGTCGCAGCCGAACGCGGAGACGGGACGGTCGTCGACCTCCAACACGACCTCGAGCACACCGAGGCGTGAACCGTTCTCGATACTGGCCTCGTTCAACGCCCAACCGCGCTCGACCACCTGGTCGCCGACGCGTATCGCGATGTCCAGCGTCATACGCGGCTCGACGCGGTACTCCCGACTCACCACTCGTGTGAGTACCTCTTCGAGATTGTCGGCCTCCGCTTCGGCAAGGAACCCGATACGTCCGAGATTGATCCCCAACACCGGAATGTCCGCGCTGCGCGCCAGTTCTGCAGCGCGCAGGAACGTGCCGTCTCCGCCCAGCACAAGCACCAGCTCGCAGCCCGCGGCGGCGTCGGGACCGAACTCGACGACCGAGAGTTCGAGGTCTGCACCGAGTGTCACGTCGGTACCGGTGGGACCGACTGCCTCGATGCGCGACGAATCAACCTCGTCCAACAACACGCGCAGGCGAATGCCCGCTTCACCCAGTACCTTCGCGACCCGCCTGGCGGTGTCCGCGATCTCGCGACGACCCGGATGAGCGACCAGCAAGACCTCGCGCACCGGAGTAGTCGCCGGAACGAAAGTCATTGTGGGCCCTCCTCGACCGCGCGTTCTACCAAGGCCTGCACATCGGCATCCGCAGCAGGTTTCTGCACGGACGAGTGCGATCGTAGCCACAAAAAATACTCGACGTTGCCCGAGGGACCGGGAAGCGGACTCGCCGTCACGTCCCGTAGCGACAAGTTCAGCTCGGCAGCTGCTCGCGCCACGTCGACGACCGTCTCGATGCGCAGCTGCGGATCACGAACGACACCGCCGGATCCGACGCGGTCCTTGCCGACCTCGAACTGCGGCTTCACCATCAGCGCCAGGTCCGCGTCGGGCGCAGTGCACGCCACGAACGCAGGCAACACCAGTTTGAGCGAGATGAACGACAGATCCGCAACCACGACCTCGACACGACCGTCGATGGTGTCCGCATCGATGGAACGCACGTTGGTTCTATCGACGACGTGAACCCGCTCGTCGGACTGCAGGCGCCACACGAGTTGGCCGTACCCGACGTCGACCGCGACCACTTCCTTCGCGTTCTTGCTCAGCAGCACATCGGTGAACCCGCCCGTCGATGCCCCTGCATCGAGGCACCGTTTGCCCGCGACCGAGAAGCCACCTCGTTCGAACACCTCCAGCGCCCCGAGCAGCTTGTGCGCGCCTCGAGACGCCCACTGAGTTTCGTTCTCGGTTTCGGACACCAGCAGCGGCGTTCCGGCCTCCACAGCAGTAGCGGGCTTCGTCGCGACCGTCCCTGCGATCTTCACTCGCCCGCCGGCAATCAGCTCCACCGCGTGTTCTCGCGAACGCGCCAAGCCTCGACGAACGAGCTCGGCGTCGACGCGTGCGCGCCGTGCCACGTCAGCTCTTGTCCACGGAGGAGAGCGCATGCACGAGAACATCATGCGCACGTCCGAGGATCTGCGCCTGCACGTTCAGATCCATCGGGGCGTCACCCTCGTCCGGAAGCCGGTCCAGCAAAGCGTCGACTTCAGACACGACCTCGCTCGGGTCGACATCGGGGGTCGCTGAGTCCTGCGGGCGGTGCTGCCCTGGAAGTGGAATCGACGTGCTCATCGACGCTAACGCTATCGGATAGGTCCGACGTGTGTCCGAGCGCCCGACGCCGGATCGGTTACGTCAGCAGTCGAGCAAGCGCGTCTGTCCCGGCCCCGTCGACCTTTACGGTGGTCCACGCTCGGTCCGAGCGATACGCCGCATCAGCAGCAGTCAGGAGTCCGTCCAGAGGGTCCGGCGCGCCGGCTCCCACATACGTCACGACGAGCAGGCCGTCTTCGACGCCAGCAGACCATCCGTCCTTCGTTCCGACCCGAGACCTTTCGGAGGAGACATTCAGGACGTCCAGATCGAAGCCGATGTGAGTCGGCCTCTGCGACGGTTCAGCACGCACCGCATCCAACGCGCTGCTGACACCGGTCAGGACCAGTAGTGACGGAATGCCTATCGTGCACGCCCCGGCGATGTCGGTGTCCAGCCTGTCGCCGACGACAAGCGGGCTTCTAGCCTCACTCAAACGAATGGCGTCCTGCATGATGGGCGCCGCCGGCTTACCCGCTACCAACGGTTCACTACCGGTCGCAGTACGAACGGCAGCCACCATCGAACCGTTGCCGGGCGCAAGGCCTCGCTCCGTCGGCAGGGTCGCGTCGGTGTTGGTGGCCACCCATACGGCACCTCCACGAATGGCGAACGCGGCTTCGGCAAGCATGCCCCAATCCGTTGCCGGATTGTGCCCCTGGACAACGGCAGCAGGCTCACCCTCTGATCGGCGAACAGGACTCAGACCGACCAGCGAAATCTCCGCCGACAAGGCGTCCGTGCCGACCACGACAACGGTCGAACCGGCAGGGACACGCTCCGCCAGTATCCGAGCAGCGACCTGCGCACTCGTCACCACGAACTCTTCGGACGTGTCGAACCCGAGCTCCACCAGATGATGCGCGACGTCCGCCGGCGACCTGCTCGCATTGTTGGTCACGAAGTACTGCTTCTCGCCGCTCCCTGAGTGCTCCGAGGCACCGCGGAGGTACTCGACCGCTCCAGAAATTGGATCGTTGCCCTGATAGACGGTGCCGTCCAGATCGAGCAACAGAACGTCGTGCTGAGACCTCAGAACCGAATCGGTGGTCACTGCCCGGACAACTCCTCGACACGCTCCTCGGCGTCTGTTTCTCCATCGACGTCGGCAGCAGCGGCATTGAGGAACCACTTGACGCCCTCGTCGACGCGTCCAGCTGCAACCAAAGCATCGGCGTACACGTAGAACAAGCGAGCAGCTGCGGTACCCGACCGCGATGCATCCAGATCAGGAGTCTGCAATGTCACGACGGCCTGGTCGAACTGACTCAGATCCATACGCGCACCGGCCACGACGATGCGGAGTTCCGACGCCGCCTCACCGGTCAGCTCCCGTGCTTCATCGCTTCGACCGAGTTCGATAGCGCGCTCAGGGCGACCCAGCCCTCGCTCACAATCCGCCATCACGGCGAGATGCCCCGGCCCTCCAGCCATACGCCGAGCGGCACGCAGCTCGGACAGAGCCTCGGCCCACTCACCCGCGTGGTACGCCGTCACACCCGCGGTCTCGCGGACCACGGCGATTCGTCCTGCTCGCTGACGGGCAGCACGAGCGTGCTGTAGCGCAAGCTGCGGATCATCGTCGAGCAGCCGACTCGCCATCACGAGGTGCCGTGCAACGGCAGTCGCATTGTTCTTGTCGAGACTCAGCAGATCACGACGGATCGCCGGCTCGAGCTGACCCGCCTCGACCTCGTCGGGCAGATCCGGCTCCTCCGGACGCGGCGGACGCCTGTCCGCGGGTCCGCTTGCCCTGCGATCACCCGAGAATCCGCCTTCACCGCCCCGACGACGAGGAGGCCCGTCGGACCTACCTCCGCCGCCCTCGCCTCGACGAGGATTGCCTGAACGGCCTGCGCCACCACCGGAACGGCCCCGCGAGTCGTTCGAGCGAGGGTTTCCGTCACCACGGAAGGAGCGGCGGTCGTTGCTGTCTTCCGGCACAACGGGTCCTTTCGATAAAGAGTTCAAGCTCTGCGTCGGTGAACCGACTCTGTCATCCAAACAGAGAGTCGGCTCAAAACTGAAAAAAGCAGACCCCAGGTGTGGGTTACGCAACTGAATACGCCCGCCGACCAGAACCAATGAGCATCCGCCCACAGTGCTTCGGACCTCTGGTTTCGTACTGGGCCTCCGGGTTCAAGGGGTCGATTCACCCTCGTGTTGTGTCCATATTCGGGGGGTGGGGTGTCGGTGATGGACGCTCGCCGTTGTGTCGGGTGCACGGCCAGGTGCTAGCACCTGGGTGAGCGTCTGGCACATGGGTGTGCGTCTGTGTCTCTGACTGGCGGAGGGGTGGTGGATTCACCCTCCTGTTGTGCGTGTGGTGGTGGTGTCAGCGCACATTCGGGGGGTGTTTTTGCGGTGGGTGTGTGCTCGACCGGTGTCGACTGGTGTCCGAGGGGGATGCACGGTGGAGTGTTTTTGTTGGGGAATGCAGAACACCCCCGAACCGTGTGGTTCGGGGGTGTTCTGGAAAGTGTGTTCGGCGGTGTCCTACTCTCCCACACCCTGTCGGGTGCAGTACCATCGGCGCTGGAGGGCTTAGCTTCCGGGTTCGGAATGGGACCGGGCGTTTC
>NZ_NPFY01000052.1 GCF_002259415.1 Rhodococcus sp. 14-2470-1b | reverse complement strand
TGTTGTAGCCGACGACTGTGTGTCCGGCCTCGGCGAGATGAACGGACATGGGGCTTCCCATGATCCCGAGACCGATGAAAGCGATTGTGCTCATGGAGAATCCTTACGTGGAAGTGGAGACAGTCAGCCAGGAGAACGTGTCGGGGCGAGTCGCCTTGTACTCGAGACCGATACGACCCTCGTAACCCAAGCGCTCGAGGTGGGCGAGGTGGCGAGCCACATCGATTGTTCCGGTGCCTGGTTCTCCACGGCCGGGCGCATCGGCGATTTGAACGTGACCGATCACGTCGGTGTGATTGTCGAGTGCAGCCGTGATGTCGTCCCCGTTGACGTCGAGGTGATACAGATCGGCCAGCAGACGAAGACTGTGTACGTCGTGGTCGCGCTCGACACGTCGAATGACGGCCACGGCGTCGTCGGCGGTCAGGAGCGGATATGCCGGTGCACCGCTGACCGGCTCGATCAACACGACCGCGCCGATCTCGGCGGCAGCGGCCCCGGCGGCAGCCAGATTCTCGGCCGCGACACGATCCTGCTCGGCGGGATCGGTGCCGTCGATTCGGTTTCCGTACAACGCGTTGAACGCG
>NZ_NPFY01000018.1 GCF_002259415.1 Rhodococcus sp. 14-2470-1b | reverse complement strand
ACCCCCGGCCCACCCCCCGGCATCGATGTCACATGGCAACCGTCCAGTGCATTGGCATGTGCCATTCATGCCGGCCGCCCGACGTGATCGCACCCCCGCGAGGCAGCGGACAGACAGCACACGGGCCGCACTCCTGGGTAGGAGTGCGGCCCGTGTGTCGTAGCGGAAAGACTAGTCGTCGTCGCCCGCGGCCTTGGCCAGGTCGACCGGAACCTCGTCGGGAACAGTGATGGCCTTCTTCTCGCCGCGGAACGTGAACTTCGCGTCCTCGCCTGCGCCTTCGCCGTCCCAGTTCTCCACGTCGACCAGGACGATCTGCCCGGGCTCGATCTCGCCGAAGAGGATCTTCTCCGACAGCTGATCCTCGATCTCGCGCTGGATGGTGCGACGCAGCGGCCGCGCACCCAGAACCGGATCGAATCCGCGCTTGGCGAGCAGGGACTTCGCCTTCTCGGTGACCTCGATGGCCATGTCCTTGTTCTTGAGCGCACCTTCGACACGGTTGAGCATGAGATCGACCATCTGGATGATCTCGTCCTTGGTGAGCTGGTGGAACACGACGATGTCATCGATACGGTTCAGGAACTCCGGGCGGAAGTGCTTCTTCAGCTCGTCGTTGACCTTGAGCTTCATGCGCTCGTAGTTCGATCCGGTGCCTTCACCCGAGGAGAAGCCGAGGCCGACTGCCTTCGAGATGTCCGAGGTACCGAGGTTCGAGGTGAAGATCAGCACGGTGTTCTTGAAGTCGACCGTACGTCCCTGGCCGTCGGTGAGACGACCGTCTTCCAGCACCTGCAGGAGGGTGTTGTAGATCTCCTGGTGTGCCTTCTCGATCTCGTCGAACAGCACGACGGAGAACGGCTTGCGGCGAACCTTCTCGGTGAGCTGGCCGCCCTCTTCGTAGCCGACGTATCCGGGAGGAGCACCGAAGAGCCGCGACGCGGTGAAGCGGTCGTGGAACTCGCCCATGTCGATCTGGATGAGCGCGTCGTCCTCGCCGAACAGGAAGTTCGCCAGTGCCTTCGACAGTTCGGTCTTACCGACACCGGACGGACCGGCGAAGATGAACGAGCCGGACGGACGCTTGGGGTCCTTCAGACCCGCACGCGTACGACGGATGGCCTTGGAAACAGCCTTGACGGCCTCGACCTGCCCGATGATCCGCTTGTGCAGCTCGTCCTCCATGCGGAGCAGACGAGTGGTCTCCTCCTCGGTGAGCTTGAAGACAGGGATACCGGTCCAGTTTCCGAGGACCTCGGCGATCTGCTCGTCGTCGACCTCGGCGATGACGTCGAGGTCACCGGAGCGCCACTGCTTCTCGCGCTCGGCACGCTGCTGAACCAGCTGCTTTTCCTTGTCACGCAGGTTCGCGGCCTTCTCGAAGTCCTGCGCGTCGATGGCGGATTCCTTCTCGCGACGCGCGTCGGCGATCTTGTCGTCGAACTCGCGCAGGTCTGGCGGCGCGGTCATCCGGCGGATGCGCATCCGCGCGCCCGCTTCGTCGATGAGGTCGATTGCCTTGTCCGGCAGGAACCGGTCGTTGATGTACCGGTCCGCCAGGGTTGCTGCCGCCACGAGTGCACCGTCGGTGATGGAGACACGGTGGTGTGCCTCGTAACGATCGCGCAGGCCCTTGAGGATCTCGATGGTGTGCTCGACCGTGGGCTCGCCGACCTGGACCGGCTGGAAACGACGCTCGAGGGCGGCATCCTTCTCGATGTACTTGCGGTACTCGTCGAGGGTGGTCGCACCGATGGTCTGCAGCTCGCCACGAGCAAGCTTGGGCTTGAGGATGGAGGCCGCGTCGATAGCGCCCTCGGCGGCACCTGCACCGACGAGCGTGTGCAGCTCGTCGATGAACAAGATGATGTCGCCGCGTGTGTTGATCTCCTTGAGAACCTTCTTCAGGCGCTCCTCGAAGTCACCGCGGTAACGGCTGCCTGCGACCAGCGAGCCGAGGTCGAGGGTGTAGAGCTGCTTGTCCTTCAGGGTTTCGGGGACCTCGCCGTTGACGATGGCCTGCGCGAGACCCTCGACGACGGCGGTCTTACCGACACCGGGCTCACCGATCAGAACAGGGTTGTTCTTGGTACGGCGGCTGAGGACCTGCATGACGCGCTCGATTTCCTTCGCGCGACCGATGACCGGGTCGAGCTTGCCTTCGAGTGCGGCCTGGGTCAGGTTACGACCGAATTGGTCGAGCACCAGCGACGTGGACGGCGTACCGGCCTCGCCACGGCTGCTTCCGGACTCCGACGGCTCCTTGCCCTGGTAACCGGACAGTAGCTGGATGACCTGCTGACGCACACGGTTGAGGTCGGCACCGAGCTTGACCAGAACCTGGGCGGCGACGCCTTCACCCTCGCGGATCAGTCCGAGCAGAATGTGCTCGGTACCGATGTAGTTGTGACCGAGCTGCAGAGCCTCACGCAGGCTGAGCTCGAGGACTTTCTTGGCGCGCGGGGTGAACGGAATATGACCGGACGGAGCCTGCTGGCCCTGACCGATGATTTCCTCGACCTGGCTGCGGACTCCTTCAAGGGAGATACCCAACGACTCCAGAGACTTCGCCGCTACGCCCTCACCCTCGTGGATGAGCCCGAGCAGGATGTGCTCCGTGCCGATGTAGTTGTGGTTGAGCATCCGGGCTTCTTCTTGAGCCAGGACGACAACACGCCGCGCGCGATCGGTGAACCTCTCGAACATCGCTCTCCCTCACTTCTCGGTGGGAGGTAGCACTTCCCACCAGGTCTTCTAGCACCACAGTATCTAGTAACACGGGGTCGCTCGGCATCGGAGGCGCTCGACGCCGACAACTGGAACGTCCACGCCTCCAGCCTCACTGTAGTTGGCCGGTCGTTCACTCGCCGACCCTCGGTCCCCTTGGATCAACGCTCGGCGTTGCTGTGGGTGACTGAAGTGCCTGCTTACAGTTCTTAACGCGGGCCGATGCGTATTCGTTTCCGATTCTCTGTCCGCTGCTGGCGAACAGCCGAGGGACTCAGGCCTGCGGTTTCACGATGGGGAAGAGGATGGTCTCCCGAATGCCGAGGCCGGTGAGCGCCATCAGGAGCCGGTCGATTCCCATGCCCGTGCCCGTAGTGGGCGGCATACCCTGCTCCATCGCCGCAAGGAAGTCCTCGTCGAGCACCATCGCTTCGTCGTCGCCGGCTGCGGCCTGGCGGGCCTGGTCCTCGAAACGCTCACGCTGAATGACCGGGTCGACGAGCTCGGAGTATCCGGTAGCCAGTTCGAACCCGCGGACATAGAGGTCCCACTTCTCGGTGACACCCGGCTTGCTCCGGTGCTGGCGAGTCAACGGCGACGTCTCCACCGGAAAATCACGAACGAACGTGGGCGCGGACAGGCCGTCGCCGACCTGGTGCTCCCACAGCTCCTCCACGAGCTTTCCGTGGCCGTAAATGGGCTTGCCGTCCTTACGCGGAACCTCGAGGCCGACCTTCGCGGCGAGACCGAGCAGCTCGTCGACGGTCGTGTCCGGGGTGACGGTGACGCCGATGGCCTCCGAGAGCGACGGATACATCTCGAGCGTCGTCCACTCGCCACTCAGGTCGTACGTGGAGCCGTCGGGGAGCAGAACGATCTGGGTACCGAGTGCGGCCTGCGCAACTTCCTGGATCAGCTCACGCGTCATCCGGGCCGAATCGTCGTAGGTTCCGTAGGCCTCGTAGGTCTCCAGCATCGCGAATTCCGGAGAGTGCGACGAGTCCGCGCCCTCGTTACGGAAGTTGCGGTTGATCTCGAAAACCTTCTCGATACCTCCGACGACACAGCGCTTCAGGAACAGCTCCGGCGCGATCCTCAGGTAGAGGTCCGTGTCCAGCGCGTTGGAGTGCGTGACGAACGGACGTGCTGCCGCTCCGCCGTGCAGCGTCTGCAGCATCGGAGTCTCGACTTCGAGGAACCCGCGGCGTTCGAGCGCATTACGGAGCTCACGCACGACGGCGATGCGCTTGCGCGCGACCTCACGAGCTTCCGGACGGGTGATCAGATCGAGGTAACGCTGACGGATCCGCGTTTCCTCGTTCAGCTCCTTGTGCGCAACCGGCAACGGACGCAACGCCTTCGACGCGATCTGCCACTTGTCGGCCATGACACTGAGCTCGCCGCGACGACTGGAGATGACCTCACCGTGCACGAACACGAAGTCACCGAGATCGACGTCCGACTTCCACGCAGCCAGCGCGTCCTCCCCGACTCCCGCGAGGCTGATCATCGCCTGGAGCTGGGTGCCGTCGCCCTCCTGCAGCGTCGCAAAACACAGTTTCCCTGTGTTGCGGACGAAGATGACGCGACCGGCGACGCCGACCAACTCGCCCGTCGCGGTATCGGCATCGAGGCTCGGGAATTGCTCCCTGATCTCCAGCAGCGAATGCGTGCGGTCCACGGACACGGGATACGCCTCTTGCCCCTGCTCGAGCAGACGGTCCCGCTTGGCACGACGAATCCGAAGCTGCTCCGGAGTGTCCGACAGCTCTTGGGCGTCCGACGATTCGGGAACGGCGGCGGTGGGGGAAGCTGCGTCAGTCACGGAAGCACACTTTATCCGGCGCGTGCGACAAAGACAGAATCAGTGCGCCGTGACGGCTTCGGCCTCACGGACGCAGTGCCGCGCCTTCGTCAGAACACCGAGCAATCCGGCTGACTGGAGCGCTTGGTAGCCGCCGACGAGGTCGGTCGCCTTGTGCAACCCCAGCTCCTGCAGCGACGCCGCAGCCAGCGAGGACGTGTACCCCTCCGAGCAGATCACGATCCACTCGACGTCGTGATCCACGGCCGCGACCAACCGAGCGTCGCTGGTGGGGTCCAGACGCCACTCGAGCACGTTGCGTTCGATGGCCAGCGCCCCGGGCAGCGTCCCTTCGACGGCACGTTGGGCCTGCGGACGGATGTCGACGACGATCGCGCCGCGTTCGACCGCGTCACGCAGTTCGAAGACGGTCATCCGATCGATTCGAGTTCGTGCTTCGTCGAGCATCTGGACGACGGTCTTGCTCATTTCGAAGGTCCTTCGGGCTCGTCGGTCAGCTCGGTACGGGTTCTTCGGAGTGCCGATCTGTCGGTCACTTCGTAGTAGGACATCGCGGTCAGCGGCGGTGAGTAGGCATGGACACTCAGTGTCGGGTGAGGAGTCATCGAGTCACTCCGCAGGCTCCGCTCCTGCCCGGTGATCGGGTCACTCCGCAAGCTCCGCTCCTGCCCTGTGATCGATGCGGGTGCGCGCATCACATCGTGAACCCACCCGAGCGGGAAGGACGCCTGATCCCCGGCGTCGAGACGGCGACGCTTCAGTCCGTCTCCAGCCCAACGGTATTCGACGAGCGATCCGCTGAGCACGGTGAGCGCACCGAGCGATCCGGCGTGATCGTGCAGCTCGGTCGAGCGGTCCGGCACCCAACTGATCAGCCAGACGTCCACGTCGTCGTCGGCGTGCAACCGCGTCGACCAGCGCTCACCGGTGGGCCAGATGCCACCAGCAGGAAGCAGGTGATCGAAGCGTCCCTCCAGGACATCGGACGCACCCTGATCGGTGATGCGCAGCAGGTCATGGGGGCGCAACCGCGTAGGCAGCGTCAAGTTGGGCGCAGAGGTGGATGACACAGATCCAGAAAAGACAGGTGTGGAAAGCATGGAAACTTCTCCAGGATTGGTAATTGAACGAGGCAGCGGTCAGCCTCGACAACACTCCTGGGGTCCCATGCACATCATCACGACGACGATTCTTACACAACCATTCCAGTTGCGCTAGCGGGTCCGTCTTTTCGCCAGATTTCGCTCGAACACCAAACGCAGTCCCTCGAGCGTCAGATCCGGCTCGTGGTGCTCGACGGACGCGCTCTCCGCCATGATCAGCGGGGCACTCTCCCCCGTCCCGATGACGGCGACCTCCTTGCCCCCGAACTCCGGCAGTTCGCGCCGGACCCGGTTCACCAGGCCGTCGACCAGGCCCGCGAACCCGAAGACCGCGCCGGCCTGCATACATTCAACGGTGTTCTTGCCGACGACGGAGCGCGGTCGCAGCAACTCCACCTCACGCAACGCCGCGGAACGTGACGACATCGCCGCTGTCGAGATCTCGAGACCCGGCGCGATGGCACCACCGAGGAACTCGCCCTTGGCCGAAACGACGTCGACGCACGTCGTGGTTCCGAAATCCACCACGATGCAGGCACTCCCGTACAGATCGTGCGCGGCGAGCGTGTTCACGATACGGTCCGCACCCACCTCTTTGGGATTGTCGACCAACAGCGGAACTCCCGTTCGCACACCGGGTTCCACCACCACGTGCGGCACATGTTTCCAGTACCTGGCCAGCATCGTGCGTGTCTCGCGCAGCACCGAGGGCACGGTCGACAACGCCGACACTCCAGTGATCTGGTCGGCATCGGGTCCGATCAGCCCACGAAGCATCAGAGCGAGCTCGTCGGCGGTGACGTTGGCGTCGGTCCGCACCCGCCAATCTCGGTGCAGCGTCGCGTGATCGCCGCTTCCGCTGAACAATCCGAGCGTCGTCGAGGTATTGCGAACGTCGACTGCGAGCAACACAGCTAGACCAACACGGAGTCGGCGCGCAGCGTGCGTGGAGTGATCAGACCGGACCCCTCGGGCGCGTGGGCAGGATCGGAGCCCAACTCCACGGGAACGTTCTTTCCGTCGACGAAGACCACCCGCGGCGCGTAGTCCTTGCACTCCTGCTCGTTCATCACTCCATAAGCGATCAGAATGACCAGATCGCCGGGGTTGACGAGATGAGCTGCCGCACCGTTGATTCCGATGACGCCACTGCCGCGCTCACCGGTGATCACATACGTCTCGAGGCGCGCACCGTTGTCGATGTCGACGATGGTGACCTGCTCACCTTCCAGCAGATCGGCAGCCTCCATCAGATCCAGATCCACCGTGACCGAGCCGACGTAGTGCAGATCGGCATGCGTGACGGTGGCGCGATGGATCTTGGACTTCATCATTGTACGAAACATGTTTTCACCCTTCAGCTTTGAGAAATTCGTTCCGCAGGCTCCACTCCTGCTTCATCGAGTCGTTCCGCAGGCTCCACTCCTGCTTCATCGGGTCGTTCCGCAGGCTCCACTCCTGCTTCATCGGGTCGTTCCGCAGGCTCCACTCCTGCTTCATCGGGTCGTTCCGCAGGCTCCACTCCTGCTTCGAGGAAGCCGGTGCCCACGGCAACCCCGACGTTGTCGATGAGGCGGGTGGTTCCGATTCTGGCGGCGACGAGGAGTCGTCCGTCTCCTCGTTCCGGGGCCGGCCCGAGGTCCACGCCGCGGACCTCGAGGTAGTCCACGTCGACCTCGGGGACCGAGTCCAGCACACCCCGTGCGGTCGACAGGATCGCCGACACGCCACCCGCCGCTGCGTGCGCTCCGGCCACCAGAGCGGCCGAGAGCACCATCGCAGCGTCTCGTTGCGCGGAGTCCAAATATCGATTGCGGGAGGACAGTGCGAGGCCGTCCTGCTCGCGGACCGTCGGCACGCCGTAGATCTTCACGTCGAAGTTCAGATCGCGAACCATCTGACGGATCAGAGCGAGCTGCTGGTAATCCTTCTCGCCGAAGTATGCGGCGTGCGGCGCCGCGATCTGCAGCAACTTCGCGACCACGGTGAGCATGCCCGCGAAATGTGTCGGCCGAGACGCGCCTTCCAGCTCCGCCCCGAGCGGGCCCGGATGCACGCTGGTGCGCGGACCGGCCGGGTACATGTCCGACGAGGAGGGTGCGAACACCAACTCGACCCCCTCCCCGCGAAGCAACTCGACGTCGGCGTCGAGCGTGCGCGGGTATGCGTCCAGGTCCTCCCCTGCCCCGAACTGCAGAGGATTGACGAAGATCGACACGATGACGACAGCTCCGGTGAGCTTGGCCTGCCGGACGAGGTGGATGTGACCTGCGTGCAACGCACCCATCGTCGGCACGAGCGACACAGTTTTGCCCACTGCGCGAAGAGCTTTGGACACCGAGGTGATCACAGCGGGATCGTGGTGGACCGTGAGTTCCCCGGCCTTGTAGCTACCTGCCAGTGTCATCGTTCGCCTTCCAGAAACTCGACCAATGACGCGGGTGCGCCGATTCTCTGCGCGGACCGCAGCGACAGGGCTCGGTACCCCTCGGCTATCCGCGGGTCCACCTCACGCAGCACGCTCAGATGTTTCTGCACTGCGCCCAGGTCCCCGCGGGCGACCGGCCCCGTCAACGCAGACTGTCCACGTCGAAGCGCATTCTCCAGCGCAGCGGTCAGCAACGGCGCAAGAACACGCTGCGGCACACCCGGTTCGGTGTCCATACCGGGGAATCCCGGGCCGTCGAGAGCGACATGCAGAGCGTCGACGGCGTCGGCGACGAGGGTGACGAGATGATTGGATCCGTGCGCCAGAGCTGCGTGATACAGCGCTCGCTCCGTCTCCGCGACATGCACCGGTTCGCCGCCCAGTTCGAGTACGAGCGCCTGCGCGACCGCGTAACCGATCTCGTCGGCCGCAGTGATGCCGAAACACGCCGAGGCCAGTCGGTCCGTGTCCTCGGCGAGTCCGGAGAAGGTCATCGCTGGATGGATCGCCAGTGGCACAGCACCCTGAGCGGACAGCGGCGCCAGAATGCCCACACCGTTGGCGCCGGAAGTGTGCACGACGAGCTTGCCCGGCGCCACGACGCCCGTTGCCGCCAGACCCGTTGCGAGCGAGGCGAGTTCAGAATCGGGGACTGCGAGGATCAGCAACTCGGCTCGGGTGGCGACCTCGTCGACCGGCAGAATCTGCGTGTCGGGAAGGCGTGTGCGCGCACGATCCACCGAATCCTCGGACACCGCAGAGCAGGCGACGACGACGTGTCCGACGCGCTCGAGAGCTTCACCAAGCGCTGTGCCGACGCGACCTGCGGACACGATGCCGACCGCCAAACGCGCAGGTGCGGGATCAGCAGTGAACTCGGATGAGGTCACCGATTACTTCCTCTCGTTCGTTCCAGTCCCGCTCGGCGGGTACCAGACGTCCTGTCCAAGAGAATAGCCTCAGACGGCATGCACCGGCCACGGCGCATCTACGTGATCTACTTCACGGTTTTCTCAGTCGGCGCGACGACGGTGCCTGCGTTCGCTCGGTTCACCGGTACCCGATTGCAGTCCTGCCATGATCTCCGCGACCGAACGACCGTTGGAGTGCGCCCCGGCGCCGTCCCCATCCTCTGGTTCCGCCCGGCGCCGACGGCGTGCCCGCGGCTCGGGATCCGGAAGATCCCATTGTTGGGACGGGCTCTCGGGCTCGGGATCCTGCCGAACCTCGGGATCGGGCTGGGGATCGGGCTGGGGCTCGAGATCGGGCTGCGACTGCGGCTCTGCCACGACCTCGGCCGGAGAATCGTGCACCACGTCTGCGTACTCGGCTTCGGCCGTTGCTTCGGGCGTTGCTTCGGGCGTTGCTTCGGGCGTTGCTTCGAGTGACGGCTCCGGGTACGCCGACGGCGCAGCGGAGGCGCGGGGAGGCGTCGGGACCCGGCGGCCACCGCCGGGAGCACGCGTGTCACCTCGACCGTACTGCGCGGAATTCCCAGCACTGGAAACCCGGGCGCTGGAAGCCTGAGGACTGAAAGCCTGAGGACTGGAAGCTTGCGAGGTGGGAGCTTGCGTGTAGCCGAGTGGCACTTCGCTGCCGATCGGCACGTCGGGGTAGAGCACCGACGTTTCCGCGGTCACGGGTTCGTCGTACGGGTTGGCGATTCCTTGAACCGGCGACACCGGAGAGCTGGGCCGCTCGCCTCGCGGATCCCTGAGTGCGGAGTCGGGCTCGTTCGCGCCGGTACGTCCGGGGATGTACAACCCGGA
Organism: Rhodococcus sp. 14-2470-1b; assembly: GCF_002259415.1. GTDB lineage: Bacteria > Actinomycetota > Actinomycetes > Mycobacteriales > Mycobacteriaceae > Rhodococcoides. The sequence continues at coordinate 17,338 of NZ_NPFY01000018.1, read as the reverse complement.
CGGCGCCGGCTGGTACCCGTCGTAGTTGCGGCCTCCGCCGAGCTCGGCCACCCGCGTCGCCTCGGCGCGGAGCGCTACCCGCTCGGTGGGAAGGTTGCCGTCGAACAACATCTGCAGGTTCTCCCGCAAGTGCGCGAGCTCGGCCCGCAGCGCCGCGACCTCACTGGTCTCGAGCTGCACTTCACTACGCACCCGCGCTTCCACGCCCAGCTCGTACTCCCGCCGGGCAGAGATTTCCCGCGCGAGTTGGAGCTCGTACACCGTTTGCAGGTCCTTGGCCTTCGTCTGATCCGCCGCGGCTTCGCGTCGATACTTCGTCATCGCGAACGCGCCCACGATTGCCGCCCACAACGCGGAGACGAGGCCCACCCGCAACCATTGGACGTTCTCGCTGAACAGCAGCAGCACACTCGCCGCGATGCCGAAGACGACCAACGCAGCTATGAACAACTGGCTCGCACTGCGCCGCGAACGGCGTGCGGCCTTTGCGCGAGTCGGTTCGGTCATGGCAACCAGGGTAGCTGGCGAATCGCCACGAACCGGTCAACCTCGGTTGTGGATCGCCACAGCACCTGCCGCGCTGTTCGGCCACGTGACGGGACGCACGCGAATCAGCGGGGATCGTCTCCGCGATCCTCCGGTGTGCGACAGCACTGTTCGAGCCACAGCGCAGCACCGACGAGAGCAAGTCCGGCAAGCAGTCCGACGATGGCTCCCGGCCTGTCGGCGGCCGCGGCTCGCACAGTCGACGCCTGCGGGAGGATGTGGACGAGAAAACCGGCCCAGATACCCGTCACAGCCGCACCCACCAGCGCCGACGCTTTCGCCAGGGCCAGGGCCCGAGCGGCCGTGATGGGGTGGACGTGGCGTGGTCCGTCGCCGATCCGGCTTGTCCCCACTCGCGACCGCAACACGAACGCGAAGATCAGCTCGCCGATCGCGATCGGGTACAGCGATGCGCCGACGAGCACCGACATCGGCGGAAGCATCCCGTAGAACGACCTGACCAGCAGCCACATCGCGACGGCTGCGAACAGCGCGATGGAAACGAGGTCTCGTACCCGTGTCGGTTTCATCTCGGTCATCCGCGCGCGTCTACTCTCGAGGGTTTTCTGCGGAGACGGGTGCCATGTCGGTCGCCCGGACGCCACTGCGTTCCTCGGCGCTCAACGTTGCGAGCCAGTCGTCGACGCGCCTGGCGTCGGTGCCGACCGCGAGGGTGGCGTCGGGCTCCACGTCGAGCCACGGGACCAGGACGAATGCACGCTCGTGCGCACGGGGATGCGGCAGCAACAATTGCGGATCGGTTCCGACGACGTCCTCGCCCGAGCCGGATCGGCAGACCACGATGTCCACGTCGAGGCTGCGAGGGCCCCACCGCACCTCGCGAACCCGCTCGGCGTTCGCTTCGCGTTCCCTGGCGAACTCCAGCCACTCGTACGGTCCGCGGTCCGGGTCGTCGGCGACGACGATCGCGTTCAGAAAATCCTGCTGTTCGATGCCGCCCCACGGCGCTGACACGTAAACCTTCGACACCGCTCGCAGTCGCGGGCCGAGATCGTCGGTGACGGATCGCAGGTGTGCGAGCGAATCACCGACGTTGCTGCCGATGGACAGTACGACCTGCGTCATGCGCGCACTCGGTGAGCAACGACGGCGACATCGACGAATTCCAGAGGAATCGGAGCCGACGGCTTGTGCAACACCACTTCGACGGCGTCGACCCGGGTGTCGGCCATCACCGAATCTGCGATCTCGGCGGCGACCGTTTCGATCAGATCCCGTGGCGGGCCGGCCACGATGGCGGCGGCGGCTTCGGCCAGTTCGCCGTAGTGCAACGTCGCCGTCAGGTCGTCGGACGCAGCGGCCGGCTTCAGATCCATCCAGACGGTGATGTCCACGACGAAGTCCTGGCCATCGCGCTTCTCGAAGTCGAAGACTCCGTGGTGTCCGCGAACCTTCAACCCGCGCAACTCGATTCGGTCGCTCACCTGATGCTCGCCCGTCATGCGCTCGCCTCCCATGCGTCGACGACTGCCACCGCATCCAGGGTGGAGCGGGCGTCGTGCACGCGTACGCCCCACGCCCCTGCTGCTACCGCAAGCGCCGATACGACTGCCGTCGCGACCTCACGTCCGGCCGGCGGGCGGTCGACGCCGTCCTGAGCCAACAGCGCCCCGAGGAAACGCTTGCGCGACGCCCCGATCAGGACGGGCATCCCCAATTCCACGAACGTGGGAATCGCATGTAGTAGTTGCCAGTTGTGGTGGGCGTTCTTGGCGAAACCGAGGCCCGGATCCAACACGATGTTGGATCGGTCGACCCCGGCAGCGGTCGCGCGATCCACCTGGTGAAGCAGCTCGCGTCGAACGTCCGCCACGACGTCGTCGTAGTGATCGGCCGCACCGGAGTGCGCGTAGTTCTCCGAGCTCCGCCAGTGCATCAGGATCCACGGCACACCTGCATCCGCGACGACCGACGCCATGTCCGGATCGGCCCGGCCACCGGACACGTCGTTGACGATGGTGACGCCTGCGTCGATCGCAGCGGCGGCAACCGATGCGCGCATCGTGTCGACGCTCGTCGAGATGCCCTGTTCAGCGAGCGCGGATATCACCGGTACCACTCGCCGGGCTTCGACCTCCGGATCGATGCGCTCCGCCCCCGGACGCGTCGATTCACCACCGACGTCGACGATGTCCACACCCATGGCGTGCAGCTGGACACCGTGTGCGACGGCAGCATCGACGTCGAGATACCGACCACCGTCGGAGAAGGAATCCGCAGTGACGTTGAGAACGCCCATCACCACATGGGCGCCGGGCCGAAACGGCCGAAAAGACGTCATTTCCGCAGAATCAGATCCAACGCCTCGGATCGAGACGCTGCACTCGACTGGAAAAGTCCGCGGACGGCCGACGTCGTCGTGCTGGCTCCTGGCTTGCGGATGCCGCGCATCGCCATGCACAGATGCTCCGCTTCGATCACGACGATGGCGCCGCGCGGGTCGAGCTTGCGCATCACGGCGTCGGCAATCTGGCTGGTCAGACGCTCCTGCACCTGCGGACGCTTGGCGTAGAGATCCACGACGCGTGCCAGCTTGGACAGGCCGGTCACCTTGCCGCTCTTGCCGGGGATGTACCCGACGTGGGCGACGCCGTGGAACGAGACCAGGTGGTGCTCGCACGTCGAGAACATCGGTATACCCCGCACCAGAACGAGTTCCTGGTGGCCCTCGTCGAACGTCGTGTTCAGCACCGAATCAGGGTTCGTGTAGAGCCCGCCGAACATCTCCTTGTATGCACGTGCCACGCGCGCCGGGGTGTCGAGCAGGCCTGCACGGTCAGGATCTTCCCCGACCGCGATCAGCAGCTCACGGACCGCGGCCTCGGCGCGCGGCTGGTCGAACGTGCGCCCTGTTGCAACTGCGACGAGGTTGTCCGGCGCAACCGGGGCGCCCTCATCGTCCATCTGCGTGACTGACACGTGTGCTCTTTCCTTCGGTCCACCCGCGGCTCACAACCGCAGGCCCACTCATTGCGCCGCGTAAGCCTATCGCCCGATCCCGAAAGACCTAACTGTGCCCGCCGGGACCTTCCCACCGCTGTGTGCGAGGACCTTCGTCGCCGCCTTGCTCGGACTCCGGCGCCTCAGGACGCTGGGAATCAGGACGCTGGGAATCAGGACGCTGGGAATCAGGACGCTGGGAATCAGGTTGCTGGGGCACGGGGCCGCCGAGGGGCAATCCGCCCAGCGGATCCCACTGCGAACCGGCGGGGTCGCGGTACTGAGGAGACGGGCGCTGGTCGCCGTACTGACCCGATGCATCCGAGCTTCCACCCTGGCCTGCCGAACCCTGAGTGTCGGGCGCGTCAACGGAGTCCGGGGTGCCGGACCTGCCGTCGTTACCGGGCTCTCGGTACTCCGGGGGCTGGTACTGAGGAGGACGGTACTGAGGAGACTGGTACGTCGGTGGCGCTTGGAATTGCGGACCCGATTCACCCGGGCGACCACCGCCGGGACCGGACGCGTCACGCGGGGGCCAGCCCGGCGCCGACCAGCCGGCAGGTGCGCCGTAATCCGGGCGCGATCGCGGAGTCTCGGGGTTCCGGTAACTGCCGCCACCGTTGTATGTGCCACCACCGTTGTATGTGCCACCACCGTTGTACGCACCGCCACCGGTGTAGTTCCCGCCCGGATAGTTGCCGTTGCCCGGGTGGCTACCCGTGGCATCGGGACCACCGGAGTGCTGGCCTCCGCGCGATCCACCGTTGTACGGGGCACTGCCGTACGGCGTGCCGCCGTTCGCAGGTCCACCGTTCGCAGGACCACCGTTCGCAGGACCACCGTTGTGCGGGGAACCGTTGGCCGGGGCACCGTTGGTGTGCGCTCCTGGCCTGCCGCCGTTGTACCCCTCCTGACCGTTGTACCCGTCCTGACCGGACTTGGTCAGCTGCGGGGAACCTGCGTAGCTGGGCTGCGGGAACTGTTGCGGCGGAACGACCTTGGGCGCAATGGGCGGCGGAGGCCACGGCTCGCCGCGTTCGATCGCGAGCTCACCCGGCGTCTTCACCGGGGGCTTGTCCGACGGGATGCGCTCGCCGAAGTCGTTGAACAGAGTGATCCGCGGACGTTTGGTGACGCCCGTGAAGATCTTCTCGAGATCCTTTCGGGTCAGTGTCTCGCGCTCCAACAATTCGGTCGCAAGGGTGTCCAGCACGTCGCGGTACTCGTTCAGAATGGCCCACGCCTCGGTGTGCGCGGCTTCGATGAGCTTGCGCACCTCCTCGTCGATCTCGCGGGCAACCTCGTGCGAGAAGTCCGACTGCACACCCATCGAGCGGCCGAGGAACGGGTCACCCTGTTCCTGCCCGTAGCGGACTGCACCGAGCTTGCTGCTCATGCCGTACTCGGTCACCATCGCGCGAGCGATCTTGGTCGCCTGGTCGATGTCCGAGGATGCGCCTGTCGTCGGCTCGTGGAACACGAGCTCCTCGGCGGCGCGGCCACCCATCGCCATGACGAGCCGCGCGATCATTTCCGACCTGGTCATCAGGCCCTTGTCGTCCTCGGGGACGGTCATGGCGTGACCACCCGTGCGACCGCGGGCGAGGATCGTGACCTTGTAGACGGGCTCGATGTCCGGCATCGCCCACGCCGCGAGAGTGTGGCCACCTTCGTGGTACGCGGTGATCTTCTTCTCGTGCTCGCTGATGATCCGGCTCTTCCGGCGCGGCCCTCCGACCACGCGGTCGACGGATTCCTCCAACGCGGCCTCCGTGATGACGGTGCCGTTCTCGCGGGCCGTCAGCAGAGCGGCCTCGTTGATGACGTTGGCGAGGTCCGCACCGGACATTCCGACGGTCCGCTTGGCGAGACCTTCCAGATCGGCGTCCTGAGCGACGGGCTTACCCGCGGAGTGCACCGCGAGGATTGCCCGTCGACCGGCCAGATCGGGAGCACCGACTGGAATCTGGCGGTCGAAACGGCCTGGTCGCAGCAGCGCCGGGTCGAGGATGTCGGGGCGGTTGGTGGCGGCGATCAAGATGACGCCGGTGCGCTCGCCGAATCCGTCCATCTCGACGAGAAGCTGGTTGAGGGTCTGCTCACGCTCGTCGTGGCCACCACCCATGCCGGCGCCACGCTGACGACCGACGGCGTCGATCTCGTCGACGAAGATGATGCACGGGCTGTTCTGCTTGGCCTGCTCGAACAGATCGCGGACACGGGAAGCACCGACACCGACGAACATCTCGACGAAGTCCGAGCCGGAGATGGTGAAGAACGGAACGCCTGCTTCACCGGCGACGGCGCGCGCCAGCAGTGTCTTGCCGGTTCCGGGAGGGCCGTACAGCAGCACACCGCGCGGAATCTTCGCGCCGAGCGACTGGTAGCGAGCCGGGTTCTGCAGGAAGTCCTTGATCTCGTACAGCTCTTCGACTGCCTCGTCGGCACCTGCGACGTCCTGGAACGTCGTCTTGGGCATGTCCTTGCTGAGTTGCTTGGCCTTCGACTTGCCGAAGCCCATGACGCCGCCGCGGCCACCACCCTGCATGCGACTCATGATGAAGATGAAGACGCCGAGCAGAATCAGCATCGGAAGAACGAACAGCAGCAGCGACGACACCCAGCTGTCCTGGCTGACGACGGTGTTGTAGCTTTCGAGACCGTCTGCGCTGACCTTGTCGAAGATGGTCTGCGACGCCGAGTCCGGATACTTCGCGATGATCTGCGTTTCGTTCTCGGTGGCGTCGTTGCCGTTCTTCAGGGTGAGGCGGACCTGCTGCTCGCGGTCGTCGATCTGGGCCTTCTCGACGTTGTTGTCGTCGAGCTGGGCGATGGCCACCGACGTGTCGACGGACTTCCAGTCCCTCGTGTCGTTTCCGAAGTAGCTGAAAGCGAAAATCGCCAGCAGTATCGCAAACACGATGGCCAGGTTCCGTATAACTGTCTTCCGATTCATACAGCTTCAGCCGAGACGGCCTCGTCCTTTCCAGTTCCAGTTACCGGGCCACTCTGCTGGTTCAGCTCGAGCACCGGATGCCCCAGGTTACCGCGAGCAGCCGCGGCGTACTCGTGGTGCGGTAACCCGGCGATACATCCCCCACGCCGTTCGCCCGACGGATGTATCACGATTCTCCCCCATCCAACGCACATCACGCCTTTCCGGTTCCCCGTGCCGGTCACGAAAAAATACCAGCAGTCCACGGGCCACTTCGGGTCTATCGTTGGTCCGTGCAGCCCGGCTCGGATGGAGTCAGTGCCTTTGCGAACGACGTTCCTGCCAGTGCGGACGCCGTCCGGACAGTTGCTGCTGCCCAGCCGGTACCGGTAGAAGCAGAACGCAGGTTGCGGCGAGACTGGCGCACCGCCCAGGCCGAGGGCGGGTCGTCGGTGCCGGACCTGGCGGATTACCTTCCCGATTCGGAGTTCATCCGGCGCCAGTGTCTGATGCAGTTGATCGCCGTCGACCTCCAGGAGCGCTGGCTGCGGGCGCATCGACCGAAGCGGCTGGCCGAGTACTGCGCTGATTTCCGGTCGGTTCTGACCGGTTTCGACGTGGGATCGCTTCCGGTGGACCTGGTCTACGAGGAGTTCTGCATTCGCCGTCAGAGCGGGGATTCGGTGACGCCCGCCCAGTACGTCCGCGAGTACCCGGCGCACGAGGACGCGTTGGCTCGGTTGTTGAACATCGGGAGCGGCGATAACACCGAGATGCAGCCCCCGGACCTGGACGCGACGGGACGACAGGAAACGAGCCCCCAGGAAACCAGCCCCCAGGAAACGACCCCCGGCGCGGCGCCGACGCACCCCGGATCGTCGGACGAGCTGGAAGATCTCGACGCGGGTGATCGCGTCGACGATTTCGATCTGCTGATGGGCCTCGGCCGCGGCGCGTTCGCCCGCGTGTTTCTGGCCCGGCAGCGTTCGATGCAGCGAATCGTCGCGGTGAAAATCTCCTCCGACCACGGCAGTGAGCCGCAGATGCTCGCCCAGCTCGATCACGACTACATCGTCCGAGTCTTCGACCAACGGATACTGCCCGGTCGAGGACTTCGTCTGCTGTACATGCAGTATCTGCCAGGCGGGACACTTCTCGATCTACTTCGGCGGGTGCGTGCCTGTTCAGTCGAATCGCGCAGCGGTCAGCTGCTACTGGATACCGTCGACGCCGCACTCGAATCGCGAGGAAGCGTCGTTCCGACGGATTCGTCCATCCGCGAACATATTTCGTCCCTGTCGTGGCCGGAGACCGTCGCGTGGCTGGGTCGGCGGCTCGCGGACGCGCTGCAGTACGCGGGCGAGCACGGAATCCTGCACCGCGACATCAAACCGGCCAACATACTGCTCACCGCCGAGGGCGTGCCCAAACTCGCGGATTTCAACATCGGATTCTCCGACCAGGTCGACGGTGACAGCCCCGTCGCCTACTTCGGCGGATCCCTGTCCTACATGTCCCCGGAACAGCTGGAGGCGTGTCACCCGTCGCGACCGGGGCGTGCCGACCAACTCGATACCCGCAGCGACCTGTATTCCCTCGGTGTCGTGTTGTGGGAGTTGCTCACCGGCAGAAAACCGTTCGACGACGCATCGGCGGCGGACGTCGACGGAGACCGCACGGTCATCGACGCTCTGCTCACGGCCCGTGAGAACGGCGTGACGGCTGCCGCGCAGGCGTCGCTGCCTGCGGACTGTCCGGCCACGTTGCGCCGTGTCCTGCTGACCTGCCTGTCCGCCGACGTCGACCAGCGCCTGCCCGGTGGTCACGACGTGGCGCAACAGTTGGATCTGTGCCTGGATCGTCGTGCGCGTGGTCTGGTCGACCCGCCGCCGACGAGTCCTCGCGCCCGGCTTCGACCGTTCACCGTGCCGGTGATGACTGCCGCGATCGGGATCCCCAACGTCACGGCCGCCGTCTACAACTACCAGCACAACAAGGCGCTGATCATCGGTGATCTGATCCCGGTGGCGCAGGACCGATTCGAGACAGTGACGGTGGTCATCAATGGCTTGTTCTGGCCGATCGGGCTCGCCTTGATCGTTTACTTCTTCCGACATGTCCTCTCGGTCCCGGCAGCCCTGCGTGCCGGTCGGGACGTGTCCGACGACCGACTGGCGCAGGCTCGGGCGGACACCCTTCGTGCCGCGGGCAGGGTCGTGGCGGTGTGCCTCGGACTGTGGGTATGCGCCGGAGTCGCGTTCCCGGTGTCCCTGCAGATCGCCGCTGGATCGGTGCCGGGTCAGGCGTACGTCCATTTCATCGCGTCACTGGTCGTCTGCGGCGCGATGGCGACGGCCTACCCGTTCTTCCTTGTGTCGCTGTTCACCGTTCGATGCCTGTACCCGTCGCTCCTTCCGTACGGAAGCGCAGGCGAAAGGGATCACGCTCTGCTCGACGCACTGAGCCGTCGAAGCGTCGGCTACCTGACGATCGCCGCCGCCATCCCGCTGGTTGCCGTCGCCGGCCTCACGTTCGTTCCGGCGTCGGACATCCCTGGTGTCCTCGACGTCGTGCGCGTGGTGTGCATCGGGGGCATCGCCGCCTTCGTGGCGTCGTACGCGATTTTCCGATCGGTGGAGCTCGACCTCGGCGCGCTACGTCGAGTGGTGTCGCGAAAGCCGACGAATCAGCTGTAGACGTGCGGTGCGAGTGTCCCGATGTACGGCAGGTCCCGGTACCGCTCGTTGTAGTCCAGGCCGTACCCGACGACGAACTCGTTGGGGATGTCGAAGCCGACATCGGAGACCTCGACGTCGACCTTGATGGCGTCGGGCTTACGCAGCAACGTCACCACCGACAGGGACGCCGGGTTGCGCGTCGCGAGGTTGCGCTTGAGCCAGGACAGCGTGAGGCCCGAGTCGATGATGTCCTCGACGATGAGCACGTGCCTGCCGTTGATGTCGCGGTCCAGGTCCTTCAGGATCCGCACGACGCCCGAGGACGACGTGGACGATCCGTACGAACTGACGGCCATGAACTCCAGCTGCGTCGGAATGGGGAGGGCACGCGCGAAGTCCGTCATGAACATGATGGCGCCCTTGAGCACGCCGACCAACAACAGATCACCCTCCGGCGCATCCACCGGGTACCGCTTCGCGATGGTCTCGGCCAGCTCGGCGGTGCGGTCTCTGATCTGCTCTTCCGAGATGAGAATCGATTCGATGTCGCCCTCGTACACGCCGGGTCCCTTCAGGTGTTTCTCGTGGTCGGATTCAGTTCCATTCGAGCTCTGCGTTCAGCCTGCCATGTCGACGCCCCACCACCAACCTCGCACCCGTCGGTGCACCGCTCACTGCGACTCCCCCTTGCCCGCGCCACACACCCACGAGATCGTCGACGAGCCGTAACTGTTTGTCCGACAGACCTTTCGCGCCGCGCTCCAACAGCCACAGCCGCAGTGCTCGTCGACGAAGCGCAGCAGGGCGCTCGGTGAGCACCGTCACCAGAACCGCGTCACCGTCGCGCGCGAGGTCGAGCAGTTCGGCGGACAGGTCGTCGAGAACCTGCGCGTCCTCCCGTATCTGGGTGGCCGTCCGGCCGAGGGCCTCCGCGACGGCGCCGCCGAGGACGTCGTCGAGCAGTGGCAGGACTTCGTGCCGGAGTCGGACTCTGGTGAACGCCGCGTCGGTGTTGTGCGGGTCCTCGAACGGGACGACGCCGAGTTCGCGGCACGCCTGACGGGTCACGGATCGACGCACGCCCAGCAGCGGACGCCCCCACGGATCGTCCCACTCCTGCATCCCGGCGATCGACCGCGGACCGGATCCTCGCGCCAGGCCGAGCAGCACGGTCTCGGCCTGATCGTCGAGCGTGTGCGCAACCAGAACCGGCCTGCCTGCACGCGCCTCGCCCAAGGCGTCGTACCGGGCGCGCCTGGCAGCCGCCTCCATCCCACCGGAATGTCCGACGTCGACCGCCAGAACCACGGCATCACTGCACCCGAAGGCCACCGCCTGCGCCGCCGCCGCGGCCGCGACGTCGGCGGATCCCTGCTGCAGACCGTGATCGACGACGAGGGCGAGAGCATCCGGTACTTCGGCGACGGCGGCCGCGGTCAGGGCCAAGGAATCCGCGCCACCGGACAAGGCCACGGCAACGGGCCCACCGCCATGATCGGCCGACCACGAGCGGACGGCATGCCGGACGCCCAGAATCGCCGGTTCCTCGGGAAGCAGCACCGGCCGCGTCCGATCGGCCCGACTCAGCCGAGGACGCGCGCGATCCACCGGTCGGGATCCTCGATTTCGGCGAGTAGCGGCAACGTGTCACCGTCGGTCCAGATCGTGTTGAACCGTTCCATCCCGACTGCGCCGACGACGTGGTCGACGAAGGCCTTGCCGCGCACGTACTGCGCCATCTTGGCGTCCACACCGAGCAGTGCTCGCACAACTCGCTGGAGAGGGTTCTGCTTTCGTCGCCGACGACCGTCGAAGGCACTGCGGATCTGGGCGACGGACGGGACAACCGCGGGCCCGACTGCGTCCATGACGTGGTCGGCATGGCCCTCGAGGAGGGTGCCGAGAACCAGCAGGCGATCGATCGCGTCGCGCGTCTGCGCCGGCTGCGTCGCGCGGAGCAGCCCGACGATTCCGGCGTCCTCGGCCTTGTCCGATCCTTTACGGTTCTTGAGCGCAGCGGTGAGCCGGGACGCGACTTCGCTCACCGGCTCGTCGACGCCGTCGGACAGCAGGGCCACGTTGCTGCGCATGTACTCGCCCAGCCACGGCGCCGACGAGAACTGCACCCGGTGGGTCACTTCGTGGAGGCAGACCCACAACCGAAAGTCGCTGGGCGAGACACGAAGTGCGCGTTCGACGGCAATGATGTTGGGCGCGACGAGAAGCAGCGTTCCGTTCTCGCCCGTGAACGGATCGTACTGTCCCAGAATGGCACTCGACAGAAACGCGAGCATCGCCCCCGCCTGCAGTCCAGCGGGCTTTCCTCCGAGCAGGCCGGACGGCTCGGTGTCCACCTCTCCGGTCAGGTGCTTCATCGACGCGGCAGCCGCCTCGATCCAGCCGGCGCGGTCGACGATCTGTGCCTGCGGCACCGCAAGGCCGTCGGCCAGGCCGGTGGTGTCACGAACCGGTCCCTCGGCACGGACGGACGCCTCGGCGAGTTCGGCGACGATGGCATCGGCGGTGTACCGGGACGTCGAGGGAGGTTTCGGGGCGAGTTTGGCGCCGGTCTTCGACGCCAACGCCCAGTCGACGGATGCCCCGATCCCACCGGGAGCCTGGGCGTCGTCCTCGCGCTGTGAATCCGTGTTCGAGCGGGTCACCGGCAACCACACATCCTGAGTGTCGACGCCACTGCGTCCAGTGCCGGCCGTGATATCTCCGGCGGTCGGTCGTTGGACATCAGAGCGAACGTGAGTGCCCTTCCGTCGACGTCGACGACGTATCCGGCGAGAGCGCTTGCTGCTGACAGTGTGCCAGTTTTCGCCCTGACCCATCCGGCGCCGATGCGGTCGTCGCTCGCGTAGCGGTCGGACAGGGTTCCGGTGGAACCGGCGACCGGCAGGTAGTCGAGCATCGGGCGAAGCTCTTCGCGCTCGGTACCGGCGGCGGACGTCAGGATCTGATCGAGGATTCGAGCGGGTATGCGGTCGTCGACGGACAGGCCGGAGGCATCGTGGAGTGTCATTCCGGTGAGGTCGTAGCCTGCCGAGAACAGCGCCTGCCCGATCGAGTCCACCGCCCCGGTGAACGACGCCGACGTGTTCGTCTCGATCGCGATCTCGCGTCCGATGGCTTCGGCGAGGACGTTGTCGGACCGGCCCATCATCTGGCCCAGTCGCTCACGAAGCGGCGCCGACTGCACGCTGGCAACCTGGTCGGCTCCGTCCTGCGCTGTTCCGGTCGTGACGCGCGCCTGATCGATCCCGAGCCCGCGTGCAAGCGCGCGACCTGCGTCGAGGGCAGGCTGGGCACTGCGGGGCGACTCGTCCTCCAGCGGTACCGACCTACCTCCGTCGATCATGATCGGTTCGATGGGCGTGATGTAACCGGCGGCAACGTCCGGATCGAACCATCCCTGCGCCATCGTCGGGCCGGAGTAGATCGAGGTGTCGACGACGATGCGGTCGACGGGCACACCCGAACGCTGGATCTGCTCCACGAGATCGTCGATCCGTGCCGCTCCCGGATAGAAGCCGGGGCTTCCCTTCGGCTGGGCGGTGATGGTCGGGTCGCCCGCGGCGACGATCACGATCTCGCCGTCGCTCTGCCCCTTGACCACCCGCGTGGTCACTCGGTGGTTCGACGGCATGGACAGCATCGCCGCGGCCGCGGTCAGCACCTTCGTCGTGGACGCAGGAGTCATGGGGGTGTCGCCGCCGGAGGACCACAGCACATCGCCGCTGACCGCGTCGGCGACGACTCCGGTGAAGGCGCCGAGTGCGTCCACTCCGACGACCGGCGCCAGGGCGGCCGCCACACCGGCTGCGGTGGGCGCGACTGCAGCATCGGATACCGGGGTGAACGCCGGATCGAGCTGGATCGGGTCCGGTTCGGGTGCGGACGCGGCCTGCGACTCGTCGCCCGAGATGCCGGGAACGATCGCGGCGACCGCGGTTCCGCCGGCGGCCAAGGCCACGATCACGCCCAGCACGAGCAGGACTCTGGTCCGTCGGCGCTTGCGCCCCGCCGTCGGGCCGAGAGAACGCTTGGTCAACCCCGCCACCATTCCTCCGTCAGTTCAATTCCGCCATGTGAGCAGAAATGTGTCCCCCAGGACGCATTTCTGCTCACAACGGCTCGGCGACAGTCCCTCAACACTATCGCCCTGTCCGGTACGCTTGCGCCGCCACCATCGTGCGTCACTTCGGGCGCACCCAACGTAGAAGAAGAGCGAGGGCGTGCACGTGTCGTTCGACGTCACCATCGAGATCCCCAAGGGTCAGCGCAACAAGTACGAGGTCGACCACAAGTCGGGTCGCGTTCGGCTTGACCGCTACCTCTACACGGCGATGGCATACCCGGCCGATTACGGCTTCATCGAAGGCACCCTCGGCGAGGACGGCGATCCGTTGGACGCGTTCGTTCTGCTCCCGGAATCGGTGTTTCCCGGCGTCATCGTCGAAGCACGCCCGGTTGCGATGTTCAAGATGGTCGACGAGGCAGGCGGCGACGACAAGGTGCTGTGTGTTCCCGCGGGCGACAAGCGCTGGGATCACATCCAGGACCTCTCCGACGTGTCGACGTTCGAGCTGGAGGCCATCAAGCATTTCTTCGTTCACTACAAGGACCTCGAGCCGAACAAGCACGTCACCGCGGCCGACTGGGTGGGGCGCGCCGAGGCCGAGGCGGAAATCGCCGCATCGTTCAAACGTTTGGCGGACAATCCGGAGCACTGACACACGATGCTCGGGCATCGTGGGGTGAAGAGAGAACTTCGAGCAACGTAAACCAGGGAAAGCATCAGGTGGGGAGAAACATGACCGACAGCAACACGACCGGCGAGCGTCGTAATTCGGAATCGCGAGCCATTTCCGATCCGGCACAGTTTCCCGATCTTCCCGTCACGGTCGTTCTCGACCGGATTCCGGTGCCGATTCTGGCCGTCGACCCCAGTGGCGCGATCGTGTTCGCCAACGAAGCGTTCGACGAACTCTTCGGCACGGACCGGTCCGAGCCCGCGGATTTCCACCTGCACGACATCTTCCCCGACCAGGCGCCCGAGGGTGTCAACGTCGCGGACATGTTCCTGACGACCGTCGCCACCCGCGCCGATTCACTGTGGCGCATGACCGACAAGACCGGTGACGTTGTTCAGGTCCGGGCCAGCAAGTCGATCCTCCGGCGTGCGGAGGACAACCTGGTACTCGTCGCGCTCGAAGATTTCACCGATCAGCTCTGGAACGACCCGAAGAGCGCACTGCGCTGACGGCTCGGCCCACGTTCCGTATGCCTCGACAGGGGCCCGCGGGACGTGGGCTGTCTGCTTGGCATGGGCTGTTCACTTGTCGAACACACGCACCTGGTTGCCGCCCGACCGTTTCGCCTCGTACATGGCGGCGTCGGCCTTCAACAGGGCTGAATGAATCATCGCCGAGGCATCCTGCGGCTGCAGACTCTTCCACCGGTCGACGGACACGACGGCGGCTCCGACGCTTCCCGTGACCGACACTTCGTCGGCAGGCTCGTGCAGAGATTCGAGGATTCGGCCCGCGACTTCGGGCGCCTGGGACCTCGTCAGTCGCACCGCAGCCGTGAACTCTTCACCACCGGTGCGGGCCACGCAGGACTCGTCGGGCACGACGGCTTCGAGACGGTGCGCCGTCGACCTCAGCACCCGATCTCCCGCAGCGTGGCCGCGACTGTCGTTGACGGACTTGAACCGATCGAGATCGACGACGAACACTGCGACGTCGTCTCCGTCGCCGGACTCGATCAGCAGTCGTTCGATCCGAACTTCGAATCCGCGTCGATTCAGCAACCCGGTGAGCGAGTCGGTGACCGCGAGTTCCAACTGCGCTTTGATGACAGCTCGGAACACGATCACGGAATTGACCACGACCAGGGCGACGAGCGCCTGGGCAACGACGGACGCGGCGTCGTGCACCCCCTCGATGTAGGTGCCGATGGCCAGGACCACGATCACCGCGCTGACGAAGAGAGAATGCAGCCGTAGAACCTTGGTGGACGAGAAATACGCGATGTAGATGCCGATCACGGCGAACAGCACGGTCGCGTACAGCGCGAGCCCGCGCTCGGCCAACGTGAACAGAACGGTGGCCACGCCCAGGTCGGCGTAGAGAACGAACCATCCCGGCATGCGCACGACTTCGCGGCCGTGCACCCACCACCACGCCCCGACCGGGAGAGTCGAGAGCAGCACGGCACCACACAGAATGCGTCGAAGATCCGATGACGGGCCCTCGTCCGAGAGCATCACCACGGCGCCGATGACGGCGAACACAGGAACGAGAACCGCGATACCCAGACCGACCCTGCGCTCGAGTCGATCCGCCGGGGCGGTCCTTGCGCGTAGCCGGAAGGTACGCGGGATCCACCGTCGTGTGCCGTCCAGCACCGCGTCCTCCCTAGTGGTCAGCTGCCCGAATTCACTGTCCCCGGGCGATCGACTCGTTCAGTCGCGGCCGGAGGGTGCGTCGGGCCGGACTCGCTCGTAGTCGGTCAGGAACCGGTCCAGCAGGTCGACGAGCGCAACCCGATCTTCCTGAGTCCAATCGGCCAGTACCAGCCCGAGGCTGTCGGTGCGCTTGCGGTGCATCCGGTCGGCGACGCTGCGGCCGGTCTCGGTGACCGCGAGGACGTACGCGCGGCCGTCCTTCTCGTCACGCACACGCTGTACGTGGCCGTGCTCCACCAACTGCGCAACCTGCCGGCTCACGGTCGACGGGTCCGAATTCACCAGAGTCGCAAGCTCACTCGATCGCATCGGCCCGTCGCGCAGCAGCCGGAAGAGGCAGACGAATGCTGCGCCTTCCACGCCACCGGACTCGACGGACATCTGGGCCAATTTCCGCTCGCGAATGCGCTGCAATCGCACGAGCTGGGTGCCCAGTTCCTCGGCGGTGTCGATGTCGGCGGTACCACTCACGTCAGCTGCCACTGAAGTTCGCCGGTCGTTTCTCGAACACGGAGGTGATCGCCTCGGTGAGGTCGTTCGACGCCAGGAACGCTGCGTTCCAGGCCGCGACGTAGCGGAGACTGTCGTCGACGGCGGCGGACCGCGAATGGTCGAGGACCGTCTTGATTCCGTGTACGACGAGCGGAGGGTTGGCGGCGATCTCCGCCGCGGTCGCCCGAGCGCCTGCGAGCAACGCGTCCTGATCCTCGAAGACGTCGTTCACGAGCCCGATCTTCTCCGCACGAGCGGCGTCGATGTCCTTGCCGGTGAGCGCGAGCTCACGCAGGTGTCCGTCGCCGATGATCGCGGGTAGACGTGCAAGCGAACCCATGTCCGCGACGATCGCGACCTTGACCTCTCGAACACTGAACTTGGCGTCGGCACTGGCGTAGCGAATATCGGCGGCGCTGATCAGGTCGAGGCCACCGCCGATGCACCAGCCGTGCACCGCCGCGACGACGGGCTTGCGGCAGTCGGCGACAGCGTTCGAGGCCAGCTGCATGCGCTTGATGGTGTCGTGGAAGGTGGTGCGCGGACCCGCGAGCGCCTTGTCCGCCATGAGCGGCGCGAACTCCCCGCCCATGGCAGCCAGATCGAGGCCGTACGTGAAGTTCTTGCCGGATCCGGTGAGCAGAACTGCGCGCACCTCGTCGTCGGCGTCCAACTCGGCGAACAACCGCGGGCACTCGCTCCAGAAATCAGGCCCCATCGCGTTGCCCTTACCCGGCCCGAGCAGCGTCACCGACGCGATATGGTCGGAAATCTCGACCGAGAATGCGTTCCAGTTCCGTTCCGTCATGGACCCGAGAGTAACAAGCCTCGGGCAGCCCACCTCGGCTGTCGGCACAGGTCGCATCAACAGCAGTTCTTCGGTGTCGATCACGCGTTCTCGAAGGCCTTCTCATCGATAGTCGAGCCGGCTGCATCGCAGCGTCTCGACAGCATGCTCGACGCATTTTTGTCGGTGTCGTGTGCTAGCAGATCGAACTTCGAAAACGGTTGCCCCACAACCCGAAAGACCTTGCAGCCGAACAGAACGGGCGGTATATTCGAACATACGTTCCCATGAACCGGGGGGGGTTCACCACATGCCACACACCACCACACCCAGCAGATACGCCCGCTACCTGGGCCCACACCCACCACCCACCATCGACCCAACACTCCTGACCGAACTCACCGACGCAGCCAGAGAAGAAAACAAAGCCTGCGCACGCAAAGTCGCCCACGCCGCACGCA
>NZ_NPFY01000007.1 GCF_002259415.1 Rhodococcus sp. 14-2470-1b | reverse complement strand
ACACCCACCTGGTGGGAACAACACATGTCCCCCACCACACCCGAACCCACCACCGCCGACCTCCGACACGCACCCACCGACACCGCCCGCACCCGAATCCGACTCCTCCGCCGAAAACTACGACAACACAAAACCATCCAACGCCTCCGCGAACGAAAGAAACCACCACCGTTCTGATCTACGAAGGCGGTCGATAGTCCTCGGGCACTCGGTATTTACCGCCTCGGATCACATACATCGCGTACCCGGCGATGCCGAGCACGTAGGCGACGGTCGGAGCCGCGAGGACCCACGTCGAGACCGACCCGTCGTCGGATCCTGTTGTTCCGGCGACTACGGTCATCCACGTCAGGAGGGCAATCGTCGCTGCGCCGATCCATTCGAGATCCTCGGCGATCATGTGATCGAACGTTGCGCGCTGCGCGGGATGCGTCCAGTATCGGTGTGCCCGGGGATCGGGGAGATTGATCATCTGCGCGGGGATGTACCGGATCCACCGGCGCGCACCCGCGAACAACACACCGAGCGCAAGACCGACGCCGGCCATCGTGGCGACGAACGACCACGGGGATTCCGTGCGCGTGACGACGCCGGACCCGTCGAAATGTGCCGGAACGTCGCCGTCGGATGTCGCGGCGACGAAAACGAGCGAGAGAACGAATACCAGACATGAGGCCCAGAAGGCTGTTCTGGACGCGTGCCGACCGTTCCTCATCGCCGCCGATTCTACGAAGGTGCCTGGTGACCGCTGATGCCGGTGGTGAGGAGGGCGGCGAGTTCGGCGTACGCCTGGGAGTCGTCGAGGCCGGTGCGTTCGGAGATCTCACGCGATTGAATGCGCGCCATTGTCGATGCGGCGACGTCGGCGACGAATGCGGCATGGACACTGCGGACTTCGCCGGCCGCGGCACCGTCGTCGATCAGGGCTTGAACGCGTTTGGCCGCGAACGCTGTGTTCTGCTCGTAGATTTCGCGTGCCGGAGGGAAGGCCGCAAGGTCGTTCATGAACTGTCGTGACGCCGGCTGCAGGGCGTCGCCCACTGCGGTCAGGTACGCGGTCAGGCGGTTGCCGAACCCGTCGACCCCGACGATCGCTGCCTCGACGCGGTCCGTTGCACCGCGGAAGAAGTGCACGGTTGCAGCTCGGACGAGCTGTTCTTTGCTGCCTGCCAGGGTGTAGAGCGTCGATTTGCTGCAGCGGAGGCGCGCCGAGATGTCGTCGAGCGTGAGGTGGGCGAACCCTTCGCTCAACAGGAGGTCGACGAGCTGGTCGAACAGTTGGGCACGGCGGGCCGTCGCGTGAGCTGCGGTCATGAGCCTCGACAGTACTGCAGTAGGCCATTCAGTATCATATGCAGTACTGTGATGGGACCGTCAGTACTGTGAGGAGTTCGAAAGTGCCTGTCGATCGTTTGTTGCCCACCGAAGAAGCCCGGGACCTCATCCAGCTCACGCGCGATGTCGCGGACAAGGTGCTGGATCCCATCGTCGACGAGCACGAGAAGAACGAGACCTACCCCGAAGGCGTGTTCGGCACCCTCGGTGAAGCCGGGCTGTTGAGCCTCCCGTTCCCGGAGGAGTGGGGCGGCGGTGGCCAGCCGTACGAGGTCTACCTGCAGGTACTGGAAGAACTGGCGGCCCGCTGGGCTGCGGTGGCCGTTGCGGTCAGCGTGCACAGTCTCGCGTGCTCCCCGCTGCTGGCGTTCGGAACCGAGGAGCAGAAGCAGCGCTGGCTTCCGGACATGCTGGGCGGCAGTCTCGTCGGCGCATACAGTTTGTCCGAGCCGCAAGCGGGATCCGACGCCGCCGCGTTGACCTGCAAGGCGACAGCCAAGGACGACGGATACGTCGTCAACGGCGCCAAGGCGTGGATCACTCACGGCGGTATCGCAGATTTCTACAACCTCTTCGCTCGGACCGGTGAAGGGTCCAAGGGTGTTTCCTGCTTCCTCGTTCCCAAGGACCAGGAGGGTCTCTCCTTCGGCAAGCCGGAGGAGAAGATGGGTCTGCACGCAGTGCCCACCACGTCGGCGAACTACGACAATGCCTTCGTCTCGGCCGAGCGACGTCTCGGCGCCGAGGGGCAAGGCCTCCAGATCGCCTTCAGTGCACTCGATTCCGGCCGCCTGGGAATTGCTGCGGTTGCCGTGGGTATCGCCCAGGCAGCCCTGAACGACGCAGTCGCCTACGCCAACGAGCGCACGACGTTCGGCAAGAAGATCGTCGACCATCAGGGTCTTGGTTTCCTGTTGGCCGACATGGCGGCCGCGGTCGATTCCGCGCGGGCCACCTACATCGATGCTGCTCGACGTCGCGATGCCGGGTTGGATTACTCGCGGGGCGCATCGGTCGCGAAACTCGTCGCGACCGACGCCGCGATGAAGGTCACCACCGACGCGGTCCAGGTGTTCGGCGGGTACGGCTACACGCGGGACTTCCGCGTCGAGCGGTACATGCGCGACGCCAAGATCACGCAGATCTTCGAGGGCACCAACCAGATTCAGCGTCTGGTCATTGCCCGGGGTCTGCGAAACTGATGCCTGCGCGGCTGGTCCGTCTACTGCAGTTCGTGGACGGTCTGCTTGCCCTTGAGCCAGCGATTGGGTAGCCGACCGACCAACTCGCCCAACGGATTCACTGCCTGCGACAAAATCTCGACCGAGTCCTGCAGGATGTCAATGCTGACGCCCATGCGTTCGATGTTGGGTGCCAGCTGAGACAAGGTTTCGGTCAAGGTCACGAGCTGATCGAGCGGACCACCCTTGGCGGTCAGCCTCTCGATGGCGCCGCCCTCGGCGAGCAGCTGTTCCAGCAGGCCGCCTTCCTGGGTGGCGCGTTCGATGATGCCGTCCTCGCGGGTCAGAAGTTCGAGCGGTCCGTCCTTGGCGGTCAGGCGTTCGAGGGGGCCGTCGACGGCGGTGATTCGATCGAGTAGCCCACCGGCGGCGAGCAGTCGCTCGAGCGGACCGTCCTCGGCGAGCAGCCGGTCCAGAGGTCCATCGGTGGCGGTCACACGGTCGACAGGTCCACCGGGAGCCAACAACCGTTCGAGCGTGCCCTCCTCCGACGTCAACCTGTCGACGACGCCGCCGGGCGCGAGCAGTCGGTCGAGCGGGCCTCCCTCGCGCAGAGCGTTGCCCAACGCTCGGTCGTCCGAGGTGAGCTGACCCAGCTGGGACAGCAGCTGCATCGTGCCGCCCTTGGGATCGGTGAGCGAGGCCAGGTTGGCAGGCGTGGCTGCACCGGTCTCGAGGGCGAATCGAGTGGTGGACAGAATCGCCCCCGAGACCTCCAGGGCAGTTTCCGCGATGGCAATCCCAGCGCGTGCAGGCAGTGTGATCGCGGACACCCAGTTCATGGAAGTTACTGTAACTGCTGGATCGGTCAGTGCAGCAGCTTCAGCCCGACGACGCAGCCGACGATGCCCACGAGCAGCGCGACCTTGATCCACGACGACGATTCGTCGCCTGTGATCATCGCGTAGGCGACGGTGAGGGTTGCGCCGATTCCGACCCAGACGGCGTATGCGGTGCCGACGGGCAGGGTGCGCATCGCGACGGCCAGGCCGCCCATGCTGGCGACGAGGGCGACACCGAAGACGATCGTGGGAACGGGGCGCGAAAAACCATCGGACTTGCCGAGGGCGGTGGCCCACACTGCTTCGAGTACGCCGGAGATGACAAGAATGACCCAAGCCATGAGAAAACACTCCCATGCACCGTCTTGTCGCTGGCCGGGTACGGTGCGCTCGTCCGCTGGTCCCACTGTGTCGAATTCAGCAAGACTGGTACTAGGGTACCACTAATAGGCGTACGTGTTCTCGGGTTCGTCGATCTGCTCGACACCGGTCACTGTCATCGTCGGAATGTTGCCCGTCTCCGGGGACGACTCGCCGACGGTTCCACGCACCCGCAGCCACTCGCCCTCCACGTCTCGGTCCAAGTGGATGCGGATGGATCGCGCGTCGGCAGCGCAGCAGATGATCAGAATGCGCGCCAGATCGACACTGCCGTCCGGGTTCTCCACTCGAATCCCCGTCACGGTGATCTCGCGATCGTCGAGGCTGCCCGTGCTGTCCCTCGCGGCACGCTGAACGACGTCGAGCAGCGATACTTCAGGCGCCTCGCCGTCGGGCAACGGTGGAAACGCGGTGCGCTGGACAGGACCGGCCGCGACCACCCGATCCGACACCGACGACACGTCGAGTGCGGGCGGCGCGACGAACAGAATCAACGCCGCCGGAAGAAGCAACATCCAGTACGGACGAGAGCTGTGGGCGTGGTCGTCGTCCGCCGGTCCGCCTCGCCGGACGTCGCGAACGATCGCCACCACCGCCAAGCCGACGATGAAAATCCCGCTGGCCAGCAGGTAGGGGTGCAGGCTCGGCTTCACGTAGCGCAGAAAGCTTCCGTCCACGGAGATCTTGACCATCGCGCCACCGACGAGCAGAAGCAGGACGTTCTGCGTCTCCCGCCTCATCGGACACCCAGAACGACAAGCCCGACGGAGGTAGCGCACGCCACTGCGACGACGAAGGTGACCGGGGCGAATCGGGCGACGAATCCACGTCCGAAACTGCCCGCCTGCATCGCCATCAACTTGACGTCGACCGCGGGGCCGACGACGAGGAACACCAGCCGGGGGAGTAGAGGCAGCATCGACATGCTCGCTGCGACGAAGGCGTCGGCCTCCGAACACAACGCGAGAACGACGGCCAGAACTGCCATCACCAGAATCGCCAGGAGCATCTGCCCGGCGAGGTGTTCGAGGATGGAATCGGGAACGACGATGTGCAGCAGCGCCGCGGCTCCGGCTCCGAGGACGAGGAAGGCGCCCGCCTGCATCAGGTCGTGTCGTGCGGATTCGGTGAACACTTCCCATTTCGACCGCGAAGAATCGTGGCTGTGATCGGCGAATTTCTTCGTGATCCACTCGGCACGTCCGATTCTGGCCCACAACCAGCCCATCACCAGGGCAGTGGCCAGCGATGCAAGAAATCTCGCCAACACCATCCGCGGTTCACCGGGGAACGCGACAGCCGTCGACACCAGCACCACAGGGTTGATGGCAGGTGCGGACAGGAGGAATGCGAGCGCCGCCGACGTCGGCGCACCCTGGTCCATCAGACGCCTGGATACCGGAACGGCGCCGCATTCGCACCCGGGCAGGGCCATTCCGGCCAGTCCGGAGACACCGACCGCAGCTTTCTCGTCGGCCGGCAGCAGTCGCTCCAGAACCCGCGGCGAGACGAACGCGGCGATCCCACCGCTGACCAGCACACCGAGCACCAGAAACGGGGTTGCCTGAACGAAGACACCCAGGAATATCGTCGCACCCGTTCGTAGCTGGGGAAAGGAATTCACCGCCGTGACCAGCTGCTCCCGGAACGCGATCGCGCACACGAGCAGAAATGCGAATACGTGCATCGAATCGATGCGGCGGACCGGACTCGCCGAGGTGTCCGTCGTCGCCATCGCCGTCCATCATGCACCCCACGCGGCTCTCACAGAAACCTCACAGCGAGAGTGCAGCAAGTGCGCAGGCTGCGGGTCCAGAATGGGTACGTGAGCGAAACACCTGAGGCCCGAGTGCTGGTCGTCGACGACGAACCGACAATTCTGGAGCTGCTGTCGGTCAGCCTGCGATTCCAGGGGTTCGACGTCCAGACCGCATCGTCCGGACCCGAGGGGCTGGACAAGGCGCGCACGTTCCGGCCCGAAGCCGTGATACTCGACGTCATGATGCCGGGGATGGACGGGTTCGGTCTGCTGCGCAGGCTGCGTGCCGACGGCGTCGACGCACCCGCGCTGTTCCTGACCGCCCGCGATTCCGTGGAGGACAAGGTCTCGGGTCTGACGCTCGGCGCCGACGACTACGTCACCAAACCGTTCAGCCTCGAAGAGGTGGTTGCTCGGTTGAGGGTCATTCTGCGTCGATCCGGAAAGACGGAGGAGACTGCACCGTCGCGAATCTCGTTCGCGGACATCGAACTCGACGACGACACCCACGAGGTGTGGAAGGCAGGCGAGCCGGTTGCACTCTCGCCGACGGAATTCACGCTGCTCCGGTATTTCATGGTCAACGCAGGCACGGTGCTGAGCAAGCCCCGGATTCTGGATCACGTGTGGCACTACGATTTCGGCGGGGAAGTCGGCGTCGTCGAGTCCTACGTGTCCTACCTGCGCCGCAAGGTGGACACGGGGGACACCCGGCTCATCCACACTCTGCGTGGTGTCGGATACGTCATGCGGCAGCCGCGGTGAGGCGCCTTCCGGCGCCGAGGGACGTTCCGCTGCGGTTCACGCTTGTCGCGGCGCTGTTGCTCCTCGTCGCGACCGGGCTTCTGGCGTCGGGCATCGCGGTGACGTCCGCGCTCGAGCAGTCGCTCGTCGAACGCGTCGACAAGAGCTTGTTCGACGCGTCCCGCGTGTGGGCGGAACCCCGGAATCCGGACATGCCACCGCCGTCGGAGTCCAGGCGGCCACCGGCGGACTTCTACGTGAAAGCGACCGACACCGACGGCCAGATCAGGATCGAGGAGGACGCCGGGCAGAACGTTCCCGACGTCGACGGCGTCGACACGTCGCGGCCGACCACGGTCGGTTCCGTCGACGGAGACGAGGAGTGGCGAGCCTTCAGCGTCACCAATTCTCAGGGCACCACCGTGGTCGCGCAGAGTCTGACGCCGACCAAGACCACGGTGGACAAGCTCGTCGTTCTCCAGTTGATCATCGGAGCAATCGTTCTGGCAGTACTGGCGGTAGTCGCCTATTTCGTGGTCCGACGGAGTCTGCGCCCACTCGTGGAGGTGGAGGGAACAGCCGCGGCGATCGCGGCCGGTGACCTGCACGAGCGGGTGCCGGAGAGGAGTTCACGCACCGAGATCGGCAAGCTGTCGATTGCGTTGAACGGCATGCTCACTCGCATTCAGCAGGCGTTCGCGGCGAGCGAGGCGTCCGAGGAGGCCGCCCGCGCGTCCGAGGACAAGATGAGACGCTTCGTCGCCGACGCGAGTCACGAGCTACGCACACCACTGACGACGATTCGGGGATTCGCGGAGCTGCATCGGCAAGGCGCGATGAGCGACATCACGTTGTTGATGAATCGCATCGAGGGTGAATCGGCACGCATGGGTTTGCTCGTCGAGGATCTGCTGATGCTGGCCAGGCTCGACGCGCAACGCCCGCTGGAGGCTCGATCCGTCGACGTGCTCACCATCGCTGCCGATGCCGTCCACGATGCGCGAGCGGTCGCCCCCGAACGCGATATTTCACTGAAAGTCGTGTCAGGGCCTGGCATTCCCGAGGTCACCGGTGACGACGCCCGGTTGCGTCAGGTGGTGGCCAACCTCGTCGGAAACGCTGTTCGGCACACTCCATCCGACGCGTCCATCGAGATCCGTGTCGGCACCACGGACACGTCGGTGCGACTCGAGGTCAGCGACACCGGGCCTGGCCTGTCGGCCGAGGAATCGGCGCACGTCTTCGAGCGCTTCTATCGTGCGGACAGCTCCCGTACTCGCGAAAGCGGCGGCAGCGGACTGGGATTGTCGATCGTCGCGGCCCTCGTCGCTGCGCACGGCGGTACCGTCACCGTCGACAGCACCCCCGGTCAGGGTGCGACGTTCCGGGTGGAACTGCCCCGGGTGAATCAGGACCGGGTGAATCAGGACCGGGTGAACTAGACCCGGCGGCGGCAGGCGAGTACCACCAGCGCGCCGACGATGGACGCGGCGGTGGTGAACAGTACGGCGCTGTTCCATCCTTCGACGACACCGGCGACACTGGGGGTTCCGGTCGGGACGGCAAGTACGGCAACCACGGTGACGCCGACGGCCGAACCTACGTATCGCGCTGTGTTGTTGGCGCCGCTACCCATGCCGGCGCGTCCGGCGGGCACGCTGGCGACGGCTTCGCGGCCGAGTGCGGCGTTGAGGACTCCACTGGAGACACCGGCGATCAGGAGACCGGGCAGCAAGCGGGACCACGTCGAGTCCTCGGACAGGCCGAGTAGAAAGAGCTGCCCGACGGCAACCCCTAGTAGTCCGATGGCCAGCTGTGTCACGCCCGAGATGCTCGGGGGGATTTTTCGAGCGAGCAGGGCCGTGACGACGGACGTGCCGGACCACGCGAACATCAGCAGTGCGGCTTCCAACGCTTGAATATCGTAGGCATTTCCGAGGAATCCGGACACGTACGACATGAGTGCGATGATGCCGGCACCGGTCATGAGTGCGGCAACGGTTGCCGCGACGAAAGGTGGATGGGCGAACAGCGTCAAGTCCAACATCGCTGTACTGCTGCGGAATTCCACGACGACGAACATGCTCAGAAGTATCGTTGCGACGACGAACAATCCGATGGGCAGCGGCTCGGCCCATCCCTGCCGCCCCTCGATCAGGGCCGCCAGCAGTGCGCTGATGCCCAGGCCCAGCAGAACCGCGCCCGTCGGATCCAGTCCGCGCGGAACGTCTGCTCTCGACTCGACGACGACACGGTGCGAGACGTAGGCCAACACAGCTGCGGCGACGGCGAGCACGATGTATGCGTCGCGCCAGGTGGCGATGCGGTCGAAACCGGCGGCGATCAACGGCCCCAGAGCGATTCCTGCGCCGACGCTGGCGCCCCAGATTCCGCTCGCGCGCGCCCGCAAGGGGCCGACCGGGTGAGTGTGCGCGATGATCCCGAGGCTCGACGCGACCAGTGCTGCGCCGCCGATACCCTGCGCGATGCGGGCGATCACGAAGATCAGTGTGTTGGGCGCAACGGCGCATGCAACGGAGCCGGCGGCGAGCGCGGCAGCGCCGATCGCGAACGTCCGTCGGCGTCCGAAATCGTCGGCGACGG
Source organism: Rhodococcus sp. 14-2470-1b (assembly GCF_002259415.1). Lineage (GTDB taxonomy): Bacteria > Actinomycetota > Actinomycetes > Mycobacteriales > Mycobacteriaceae > Rhodococcoides. The sequence goes on along the minus strand of NZ_NPFY01000007.1, from coordinate 20,363 downwards.
TTCCCGCGGTCAACAAAGCCGCACCGAGCCCGATGCTCATCGAGCTCAGAATCCAGGTCTTCCCGGCAGCGTCGCTTCCGAGGGTTGTCGCCGTCGGATTGATGGTCGCCAAGGGCGCTGTGAACGCCACCAGGGTCAGCAGAGTGCCGAGCGACGCGATCACAAGTGAGCGTCGTTGCACGGTGGACGGGTCGGTGGTGGTCATGGTTCCCCTTGGTTCGGTGACCGAACTGTAACCGCGCGATTCGGTTCGGTCAACAGACCATTCGGGTAGGCTTCCGTGCATGGCCCTCGGCGTCGACTACGTACATCAGGATTGCTCGATGGCACGTGCGCTCGAACTCGTCGGCGAGCGCTGGACGCTTCTCATCGTGCGTGACTCGCTGTTCGGTGTACGACGGTTCTCGGACTTCCAGACCCATCTGGAGATGTCGAAGGCCGTCCTCACGCAGCGGCTCGCAGGCCTCGTCGACGCTGGATTGCTCGAGCGTGTACCTCACGGCGGCCGCGACGAATACGTTCCGACGACAGCGCTCGAGGGGTTGTGGCACGTGGTCTTCGCGCTGAACGACTGGGGCGGTACCCAGGTTCCGTCGCCGGGCGGTGCGCGTCGGGAATTCCTGCATGCCGACTGCGGAACCCTCCTGACAGGCCCCGGCCTGTGCGCCCATTGTGGAATCGCCCCAGGACCTCGCGACGTGCTCATGCGTCCTGGGCCGGGAATCGGAGACACCGTACGGCCGAACGCAGTGTCCGCGGCACTGCGTTCGACGCGCCGATTGCTCGACCCGATCAGGTAGGTACGTTCGCTCCGTAACCGAGTTCGGTCAGTGCAGCCTTGATCTTCGTCGCTGCCTCGTCCTGCGACTCGGCCGAGGGGCTCGGGTCCGCACCGGAGATGTCGAAGTTCCCCATCTCGAACGCCGGGAACACGTGCAGGTGCAGATGCGGCACTTCCAGCCCGGCGATCAGGAAACCGGCTCGCGGTGCGTCGAAACCCTTGACCACAGCCTGACCGATCTTCTGCGCGACCGACGTCAACTTGCCGAACACCGCGCCGTCGACGTCCTGCCACTGGTCGATCTCCTCGCGCGGCACGATCAGGGTGTGGCCCTGAGTGACGGGGGCGATGGTCAGGAACGCAACGACGTCGTCGTCCTCCCAGACGAATCGTCCCGGAATCTCTCCACTGATGATCTTGCTGAATACCGATGCCATGTGCCCAACCCTATGTGGCGGGCGGGACCCATGGGTCATTCCGCAGGCTCCACTCCGGCGGCACAGGAAACTGCCAGCTTGGATCCAGGCTGGTCGCAGGCAGGCAGACGAATCTGTGGTTCATGACATCGAACTCGCTACTCCGAGCAGGTGGCCGTGAGCCCAGCTCGTCCCCGGGTGACGCTGCGACAGCCGTCCTCGAGGTGGTCATTCCGGTCTACAACGAGCAGGAGGATCTCGAGCAGTGCATTCGCAGACTGCACGCGCACCTCGAGGAGACCATCCCGTTTCGCGCCCAGATCACGATCGCGGACAACGCCAGCACGGACGACACGCTCGCCGTCGCCGAGCGACTGGCTGGGGAGATCGACGGTGTGCACGTGCATCACCTCGACGAGAAGGGACGTGGCCGAGCGCTGAAAGCAGTGTGGCTGGAGTCCGATGCCGACGTCGTTGCCTACATGGACGTCGATTTGTCCACGGATCTGAACGCGTTGATGCCTCTGATCGCTCCGCTGCTCTCCGGGCACTCCGATCTCGCGATCGGTTCACGCTTGAGCCGATCGTCGCGGGTGGTGCGCGGAGCGAAGCGTGAATTCATCTCTCGCAGTTACAACCTCATCCTGCGTACCTCGCTGCGTGCGCGGTTCTCCGACGCGCAGTGCGGTTTCAAGGCGATGCGTACCGACGTCGCGCGCACACTCCTTCCGCTGGTGGAGGACAACGGCTGGTTCTTCGACACCGAACTGCTCGTCATCGCCGAGAAAGTGGGTCTGCGGATTCACGAGGTGCCGGTCGACTGGATCGATGATCCGGGCAGCAGCGTGAACATCGTCGACACCGCCGTGAAGGACCTCGAAGGATGCTGGCGAGTGGGCCGAGCGCTGGCGTCGGGTGCATTGCCGGTCGCGGAACTGCGCAAGAGTCTCGGACGGGAGCCGCTCGTGGCCGGAGTACCGCACGGAATGGTCGGGCAGCTGGTGCGCTTCGGAATCATCGGCGTCGCAAGCACGGTCGCGTATGCGCTGCTGTATCTGATGCTGCACCCATTGATCGGCGCACAGGCCGCCAACTTCCTCGGATTGTTGATCACCGCAGTCCTCAACACCGCGGCGAACCGTGCCTTCACGTTCGGTGTTCGCGGGGCCGAGAACGCCGGCCGCCACCAACTGCAGGGGCTGCTGGTGTTCGGTTTCGCGCTGCTGGTCACCAGTGGTTCACTCGCGCTACTGCACGCGGTGGCGCCCGATGTGTCGCGGCACCTCGAACTCGGGGTGCTCGTCGTCGCGAATCTCGTTGCGACGGTGTGCCGATTCATCGCGCTTCGTTGGGTGTTCCGCAGTCCGAAGGACGTGCAGAAATGACGACGCTGATGCAGCGCCCAGTCGACGAGCCGGCCCGGCACACTCGAGCTCGATGGGAATGGATCGGTCTCGCGGTGCTATTGGTGGGTACTGCCATTGCCTACATCTGGGGCCTCGGTGCGTCGGGTTGGGCGAACTCGTTCTATTCCGCTGCCGTGCAGGCCGGCTCGGTGTCCTGGAAGGCGTTCTTCTTCGGCTCGTCCGACGCGGCAAATTCCATCACCGTCGACAAACCACCCATGTCGTTGTGGGTGATGTCGTTGTCGGTTCGCGTCTTCGGACTCAGCTCCTGGGCGATGCTCATCCCGCAAGCATTGCTCGGCGTCGGTTCCGTCGCACTCCTGTGGGCGACCGTTCGTCGTCAGTTCGGATCTGCCGCCGGTCTCCTCGCCGGACTGACCCTCGCAGTCACTCCCGTTGCGGCACTGATGTTCCGCTTCAACAATCCCGACGCCCTGCTGGTGCTGCTGATGATCGCCGCGGTGTGGGCATCGATGCGGGCCATCGAGGACGGGCGTACCCGCTGGCTGGTGCTCACCGGAGTGTTCGTCGGGTTCGGGTTCTTGACCAAGCAGCTTCAGGTGATGCTCGTCATTCCGCCGATCGCGTTGATGTACCTCGCTTTCGGCCGGCCGAAGTTCGTCACCAGATCGGTCCAGCTCTTCGCCGCATTGGGCGCGGCGATCGTGTCGGCCGGCTGGTGGCTACTCGTCGTCGAACTGTGGCCGGCGTCGTCACGGCCGTGGATCGGTGGCTCGCAGAACAACTCCATCCTCGAACTGACGCTCGGATACAACGGTCTCGGCCGCCTCAACGGTGAGGAAACCGGAAGCGTGACCCCGGGTGGCGGCGGTGCCGGTGGCCCGGGCCGCGGTGCAGGAGGTGGCATGTGGGGTGAAACGGGCATCACGCGTATGTTCGACGCCTCGCAGGGCGGTCAGATCGCATGGCTCATCCCGTCGGCGCTGATCCTGCTGGCACTCGGTCTCGTGATCCGCGGACGTGCCCGTCGCATCGATCCTCAGCGCGCGGCGTTGACGGTGTGGGGACTGTGGTTGCTGGTCACCGGTCTGACGTTCAGCTTCATGGCGGGCATCTTCCACTCCTATTACACGGTGGCCCTGGCACCTGCTGTGGCAGCACTGATCGGCGCGGGCAGCGTGCTCGCGTGGCGCAACCGCGAGCGGTACTGGGTGCGTGTCGGAATGGCTGTGGCGACCAGCGCGGCCGCAGTGATGGCGTGGGTTCTTCTGGGACGTAGTGCGGACTTCGTACCGTGGTTGCGTTGGACCGTCCTCGTTGTCGGCTTGTTCGGAACACTCGCGCTGCTGATCCCGGTCATGACCCGCGGAAAGCTGGCAGTTGTTTCAGTTCTCACGGTGCTGTTCGCGGGCCTCGCCGGCCCGACCGCGTACGCACTCGACACCATCGCCACCCCGCACACCGGATCCATCGTCTCGGCCGGGCCGTCGACAGGCATGGGTGGACCAGGCGGATTCGGCGGAGGCAGAGGAATGGACGACGGCCGTACCCGCGACGGTCAATCTCGAATGCCGGGCTTCCCGATGCAGGGCGGTCAGATGCCCGCAGGGCTTCCCGGCGGAGCCGGTGTCATGGGCGGCGGAGCCGGTGGCATGGGCGGCGGAGCCGGTGGCATGGGCGGCGGAGCCGGTGGTCTGCTCAGCGGCAGTGCACCGACCGAGGCGATCACTGCGTTACTCGAAGCGGACGCCGACTCCTACACCTGGGTCGCGGCGACCGTCGGATCCAACAGTGCCTCCGGCTACCAACTGGCCACCGAGGATCCCGTCATGGCGATCGGCGGATTCAACGGCACCGACCCGTCGCCGACGCTCGAGCAATTCCAGCAGTACGTGGCGAACGGACAGATCCACTACTTCATTGCAGGCGGAGGAATGGGTGGCAGCGGTTCCGGAACATCCGCCGACATCTCCGAGTGGGTCGCGGCCAACTACACCGCCACGACGGTCGACGGCGTGACGATGTACGACCTGAGCTGACCATCTTTTTCTTCGATGGGAGTCGAGCCGATAGTCTGATGCACTGTGCGCGTACTCGTCATAGGTTCCGGTGCTCGTGAGCACGCCCTTCTTCTTGCGCTGAGCAAGGACCCGAAGGTCAGCAAACTGCTGGTCGCTCCGGGTAATGCAGGCACGGCGGCACTCGCCGAGCAGCATCCGGTCGACGTTGCGTCCGGTGCAGCGGTGACCGAGCTGGCTCGCACGGTCGAGGCGGATCTGGTGGTCATCGGACCCGAGGTCCCGCTCGTGCTGGGTGTCGCCGACGCTCTGCGTGAGGCAGGTATCGCCACGTTCGGACCGTCGGCCGACGCTGCTCGAATCGAAGGTTCGAAGGCATTCGCCAAGGACGTCATGGCGGCTGCGGGTGTGCGAACGGCGCACAGTGAAATCGTCGATTCGCCGGCGAAGCTCGACGAAGCCCTCGACCGCTTCGGCCCCAACTGGGTCGTCAAGGACGACGGACTCGCGGCAGGCAAGGGCGTCGTGGTCACCACCGATCGCCTCGCTGCTCGCGATCACGCTGCCGAGTTGCTCGAGACCGGGCATCCGGTGCTGCTGGAATCGTTCCTCGACGGACCCGAGGTGTCGCTGTTCTGCCTCGTCGACGGCAAGACCGTGGTTCCTCTTCTTCCGGCGCAGGATCACAAGCGCGTCGGCGACGGGGACACCGGTCCCAACACCGGCGGCATGGGCGCCTACACCCCGCTTCCGTGGCTGCCGGAGTCCGTGGTTGAGCAGATCGTCACCGAGGTGGTCGAGCCCGTCGCCGCCGAGATGGTGCGTCGTGGCTCGCCGTTCTCCGGTCTGCTGTACGCGGGGCTGGCCATCGGATCGCAAGGACCGGCTGTCGTCGAGTTCAACTGCCGCTTCGGCGATCCCGAGACCCAGGCAGTGCTCGCGCTGCTGGACTCCCCGCTGGGCGAGGCCCTGAACGCAACGGCCACCGGCACGCTGGACTCGCTCGAGCCGCTGCAGTGGAAGAACGGCTCGGCCGTGACCGTGGTGGTCGCAGCCGAGAACTACCCCGGCCGTCCGCGTACGGGCGACGTCATCACGGGTGCGGATGCCGACGGTGTACTCCACGCAGGCACCGCGCACAAGGACGGCGCAGTCGTCTCCGCTGGTGGCCGCGTGCTCAGCGTCGTCGGTTCGGGCGCGGATCTCGCGGAGGCGAGGGCATACGCGTACGCGAAGATCGACGCGATCAAGTTGCCGGGCAGTCACTACCGCACCGATATCGGCCTCGCTGCGCTCGAAGGGCGCATCTCACTCTGAGGACCCGAGCCTGATGCTCCACTATCGAGTCGAATGCGCGGAAAACCGCGTATCCGTCGAAGGAATGGAGCATCAGGCACCCCTGCTGCGTTGACGAGTACGCCTGTGGATGGACCGGTTACAGCTCGAGCGGCTCGATCCGTGCCCGCGCGCGGATGTCGTCCGGAGTGACCGAGGCGAGGGCGTCGAGGTACGCCACCGAGAAAGATCCGGGCCCCGACGACGTGTGTTCCGCCAACTCCGCTGCCACCGCCACGTGCGTGTGTGCGGCCGTGAGCCCGGTCAGCGAATCCGGGGTGACGGCCAGGTAGGCAGCGACGAGTGCGCCCAGCGAGCATCCCGTTGTCGTGACCTTGGTCAGAAGGGGACTGCCACCTCCGACCGTGAGGCCTACTGGACCGCTGCTGCCGCGCCCGACGAGGTAGTCGATCGGTCCGGAGGCGGACACCGCGTCAGCGTGGTCGAGTAATGCGATCGCGGCCGGTACGGCGTCTTTCGAATCGACCGAGCTGTCGACTCCGCGTGTCGAGCTGCCCAGGCCTGCGAGTGCGACGATCTCGGAAGCGTTGCCGCGGATAGCCGTCGGGCGCCGGGTGAGCAGGTCGGCAGCCAGGGACGTACGCCACGGGAGGCCGTCGACGCCGACAGGGTCGAGTACCCACGGTGTTCCGGCTGCCACCGCTCCGTCGGCGGCAAGAACGAAAGCCTCGGCGGTGCCGTCGTCCGGGGTGCCGAGGTTGACCAGTACCCCTCCTGCGACCGCCGCGAATGCGGCAGCTTCGTGCACGTTGTCGATGTGTGCGTTGCTCGCACCCGCCGCAAGAAGGACGTTGGTGACGAAGTTCGCCGAGACGACGTTGGTGAGTGACTGAACCAACGGGGTCGTCTCGCGCAGTGCGTCGAGAGCATCGGCGACGGTGTGTGCGGTGGGGTGTGTCATACGAATCGACCTCGGGTGGTTGGGCAGGCGTACCCCACGAACGTAGCGATAACCTCGAGCGCGTGCGTACTCCGTCGTCGAGGTCCGAGATCCAGCCCTTCCACGTCATGGACGTGTTCAAGGCTGCTGCCGTGAGAAGTCGAACGCACGGGGACGTGCTGTCGCTTGCTGCGGGGCAGCCGTCGACGCCTGCGCCGGCACCGGTGCTGCGGGCCGCTCGTGAGGCTCTGGACGGTCATCTGCTCGGGTACACGGAAACTCTCGGCATTCTGCCGCTTCGGGAAGCGATCGCGGCGTATCACTCGGCCGAGTCGAACATCGACGTGCACCCCGACGAGGTGGTGGTGACGACCGGATCGTCCGGCGCGTTCACGCTGCTGTTCCTCGCTGCGTTCGACGTCGGGGACACCGTGGTCATGGCCCGTCCGGGGTATCCCGCGTACCGGAACACGCTCGCGGCCCTCGGCTGCCGCGTCGTCGAACTGGACTGCGGCGCCGAGTCGCGGTTCCAACCGACCGTCGCGATGCTCGAAGAACTCCCCGAGCCGCCGAAGGGGTTGATCATCGCCAGTCCCGCCAACCCGACGGGAACGATCGTCGACGCCGACGAGTTGGCCGCGATCGCCCGGTGGTGCGAGACCAACGGAACCCTCCTGATCTCCGACGAGATCTACCACGGCATTTCCTACGGGGACGTGACGACGTCGAGCGCGTGGGAGACCTCGCGCACCTCCTCGGTCGTCATCGGATCGGTGTCCAAGTACTTCTCGATGACGGGGTGGCGACTCGGGTGGATGCTGCTGCCGTCGTACCTGCACCGCGCGGTGGAGCGCCTGGCGTCGAACATGACCGTGTGCCCGCCTGCGATCTCTCAGGTAGCGGCCGTCGCGGCGTTCACCGAGGAGTCGCGCGCCGAGCTCGACGGCCACGTCCGGCGCTACGCCGTCAACCGGCGGATCCTGCTCGACGGATTGACCGCGGCCGGCGTCACCGACCTGGCACCCGCCGACGGCGCGTTCTACGCCTACGCCGACATCGGGCACCTGACGCAGGACTCACGGGCATGGTGCGAGCGCATCCTCGCCGAGACCGGTGTGGCGCTCGCCCCCGGTGTCGACTTCGACACCGTGCACGGCCACCACACCGTCAGGTTCTCGTTCGCCGGGACCACCGAGCACGTGGAAGAGGCTCTGACCCGCCTCGCGCCCGTGCTCTAGAGACGACTCAGGGCTTCCTCGATGTCGGATCGTGAGACATCCCGGTGGGTCACGAATCGAGTTCGTCCGACGACGCTGACCGCGGCGATCCCGAGATCGGCGAGCTCGGCGACGGTCAGTGGTCCGTCGGCGAGAACGATGTTGGTCTGCGGCTCGTCGACGGTCCAGCCGCGCTCGCGGAGGCCGTCGGCGAGGAGACGGGCATGGGCGTGGTCGTCGGCAAGGGAGTCGACGGTGTCCAGCGCCACCAGACCCGCCGCGGCGAGGACACCGCCTTGGCGCACTCCTCCACCGAGCATCTTGCGGATCCGCCTGGCCTCGGTGATGCGGGCGGAGTCGGAAACGAGCATCGAACCTACCGGTGCGCCGAGTCCCTTGGACAAGCAGACCTGGACGGTGTCGGCGCCGCGCGTCAGATCCGAGACCGGTACCCCGAGCGCCACGGCCGCATTCCACACGCGCGCGCCGTCGAGGTGCACCTTCAGTCCCTTCGCGCGCGCTGCGGCCAGCAGAGCCGTCCATTCGTCGGCGTCGAACACGGCCCCGCCGGCGAAATTGTGGGTGTTCTCGAGGCACAACAACGTCGTCGACAGCGTGAAGTACGGCCCGGAGCCCGCAGCGGCGGTGACGGCAGCAGGCGTCGGCCGCCCTGGTCCCGCGTCGTGCGGCAGCGCGAGTGGCATTCCCTGCGCCAGCCACGCCGCTGTCCCCAGCTCGGAACCGAGGACGTGTGCATGCTCAGGAGCGAGGAAGGCGTCACCGCGTCGTAGATGGAGCATCAACGCGATGACGTTTCCCATCGATCCACTGGGGACCCACAGTGCGTTCTCGTACCCGAGCAGGTGCGCTACGCGCTCCTCCAGCCGGGCCATGGTGGGGTCGTGGTCGAGAACGTCGTCGCCCACCTCGGCGTCGTACATCGCCTGCCGCATCTCCGGTGAAGGGCGCGTCACGGTGTCCGAACGGAGGTCGATAGTCGAAAAGTGCATGATCTTCACGATTCCACACCGTTTACCTCAGACGAACCGACGCGGGCTGGCACCATGATTCGAATGTCAGCAGGTCCCACCGATTCGCCGAGCAAGGCCTCCGGTGCGACCCCGAAAGGGGAGCGCCGACGGCACGCATTGTCGTGCGCGGCGGCGGATCTACTGGTGGAAGGCGGATTCGACGCCGTGCGTCACCGTGCCGTTGCCGCGAAAGCGGGGCTACCGCTGGCGTCGACGACCTACTATTTCGAGTCGCTGGACGACCTGATCGCCTGTGCCGTCGAACTTCTGGGGACACGTGAACTCGAAGTGATGCGCGGCCGGATCGATTCGTTGGGAGACCTGGCGCACGACACCGGTTCGACGGTCGCCTTGATCGTCGACCTTCTCATCGGACCACAGGGAGCGGTCGACGACGGCCCTGAACGTTTGATCGCGCGCTACGAGCGCTTCATCGCCTCTGCCCGGCACCCGCAGCTCCGCGAAGTCCAGCTGCGGTTGCGCGCGCAGACCGACGATCTGCTGACCGACGTCCTGCGCAGATCCGGCCGAATCGTGCAGGAGCAGCAACTGCGAAGACTGGTAGCGGTCGTCGACGGCGCCGTCGTCGGAGCTCTCGGCGAGGTCGACCCGGAACCGCGGGCCATGGCGTCGTCGATGCTTCTCGCAGTCCTCGACGTTCTCGCTCCTGCCGGGGCTAGCTAGACTGGGCAGTCGTGACCATTCCGAATGTCCTCGCCACCCGTTACGCCAGCCCTGAACTGGTGGACCTCTGGTCTCCGGAACACAAGATCGTGCTCGAGCGTCAGCTCTGGATAGCGGTCCTCAAGGCTCAGTCCAGCCTCGGCGTCGATGTTCCGTCCTCCGCCGTCGCAGATTACGAACGTGTGCTGGATCGGGTGGACCTGCAGTCCATCGCCGAGCGCGAGCGCGTGACGCGCCACGACGTGAAGGCGCGCATCGAGGAGTTCAATGCTCTTGCCGGTCACGAGCACATCCACAAGGGTCTGACCAGCCGTGACCTGACCGAGAACGTCGAACAGCTACAAATCCTGCGGTCCCTCCAGCACATCCACGCACACGGTGTCGCCGTCGCAGCCAGGCTCGCGGAGAAAGCCGCCGAATACTCGTCGATCGTGATGGCGGGAAGAAGCCACAACGTCGCAGCCCAGGCGACGACGCTGGGCAAGCGCTTCGCATCCGCCGCGGACGAGACACTGATCGCTCTGGTCCGGCTGCAGGAACTGATCGCGCGCTACCCGCTTCGCGGAATCAAGGGCCCGATGGGCACCGCACAGGACATGCTCGATCTGTTCGGCGGCGACTCGGCCAAGCTGACCGCGCTCGAGCGGATCGTTGCCGATCACCTCGGTTTCCGGCACGTACTGACCAGCGTCGGCCAGGTCTACCCGCGTTCCCTCGATCACGAGGTCGTATCCGCGCTCGTTCAACTCGGTGCAGGTCCGTCCTCGTTCGCACACACCGTCCGTCTGATGGCGGGCCACGAGCTGGTCACCGAAGGCTTCCAGCCGGGTCAGGTCGGGTCGTCGGCGATGCCGCACAAGATGAACACCCGCTCGTGTGAACGCGTCAACGGCCTACAGGTCGTGCTCCGCGGCTACGGTTCGATGGCCGCCGAACTCGCCGGCGCACAGTGGAACGAGGGCGACGTCTTCTGCTCGGTCGTCCGCCGCGTGGCACTGCCCGATGCGTTCTTCGCCATCGACGGAATGATCGAGACGTTCCTGACCGTGCTCGACGAGTTCGGCGCCTACCCGGCCGTCATCGCCAAGGAACTGCAGCGCTACCTGCCGTTCCTCGCGACGACGAAGGTGCTCATGGCCTCCGTGCGCGCCGGCGTCGGCCGCGAGACCGCGCACGAGGCGATCAAGGAACACGCAGTGGCCGTCGCGCTCGCGATGCGGGAGCAGGGCCAGGAGCCCGACCTTCTCGATCGCCTCGCGGCCGACGATCGAATCCCGCTGGATCGGGCTGCGCTCGACGCAGCCCTCGCGGACAAGTCGGCCTTCATCGGATCCGCCGAAGCGCAGGTGGCGGCCGTCGTCTCCGACGTGGAGACGCTGGTCAGTCAGTTCCCGTCGGCCGCGAAGTACTCGCCGTCACCGATTCTCTAGGACACCGGGAAGGTCTGCGACCGAGCCGATGACATGGTTCGGTTGCAGGCCGAATTCCTGCTTGGATCGGCGGTCGAGCACGTCCTGCTGGAACTTTCCGGTGCGGACGAGCACCCCCGTCATACCCACGACCTGAGCCGCCAGCACGTCGTTGTCCAGATCGTCGCCGACCATCACGACGTCCACCGGGTCGACGCCCATGCGCTCGGCAGCGGTCTGGAATCCGAGCGGTGCAGGCTTGCCGATGGCTTTCGCCGTGTGCCCCGACGCCTTCTCCATCCCCGCCAGATACATTCCGGTGTCGATGCGCAGTCCTGCGCCCGTCGTCCACATCAGGCTCCGGTGCATCGCGACGACGGGAATTCCCCGGCAGAGCCAGTCGTAGACGCGACTGAGGCGTTCGTGAGTGAATTCGGGACCTGCGCCGCCGACGACCACGACGTCCGGATCACCGTCGCCCTCGTCGACGAACTCGATTCCTGGCATGTCCCCGGCGATGTCACCGTTGTTGATCAGGACCGTGCGCGCCCCGGGATAGGACTGACGCAGGTAATCGGCGGTCAACGACGACGCGGTCACGATCTCGTCGGCGTGGACCGGCATGCCGGCTTCGGTCAACGCGTCGGCGATCTGGGATCTGGTCTTCGACGTGGTGTTGGTGAGGAAGGCGCGTGCGATGTCCTTGCTGTCCAGATAGTCCAGCGCCTCGGCCGCACCCGGAACCGGCTGCCACGACGTGACCAGCACGCCGTCGATGTCGAAGAGAACCCCGCCCAACAATCCCATGGGCGAACTCTAGTCGGGGCGCGGGGAGGTCGCAGTCTCTGCCTAGACTTGCGAGGTATGAATCCGTACACGATCTTCGCCGAAATCATTGCCGGGAACGCCGAATCCAGCCTCGTGTACTCCGACGACGTTGCGGTGGCGTTCATGGACATCAGGCCGGTCACGAGGGGTCACGTGCTCGTCGTGCCCCGCACGCAGGCGCGGTCGCTCGCCGAGCTGGAACCGGACGTCGGAGCGCACCTGTTCGTCGTCGGGCAGAAAGTCGCGGCCGCGCTGCGGGCGACGAATCCGCGCATCGCCGGCGTCAACTTCTTCCTCGCCGACGGAGAAGTGGCGGGCCAGGAGATCTTCCACGTCCACCTGCACGTCATCCCGCGGACCGTGGGGGACGGTTTCGGTCTACGGGCGCGTCCGACGTCGCCGCAACGGTCCGAACTCGACGCGCAGGCAGGCGACATCTCTCGCGCGTTGGGTGCCGCGGGTAGGTAAGCCGCGCCTGTGTAAGGTGTACCTAATTCGAGTAGGGCAGGTATTCCGGGAGCACCACGATGACGACGGTTGTGAAGACGGGTGACTCCGGAGGTCTCGCCCAGACCAACGCCCGACGCACCGCAGGCCTTGTCGTCGTTGTCGCCCTGCTCGCAGTGATCTGCCTGCTCAGCATCGCCGTCGGTACCAAGTACATTCCGTTGAACGAGGTGTGGAACGGATTGTTCGCGTACGACGACTCGAACGATGCCGTCATCATTCGCGAACTTCGAGTCCCGCGAACGGTTCTCGGTCTCATCGTGGGAATCGCACTCGGCGTCAGTGGTGCGCTGATCCAGGCCATGACCCGTAACCCGCTGGCGGACCCGGGAATTCTCGGTGTCAACGCCGGAGCTGCGTTCTTCGTCGCCCTCGCGGTCGGTGCGCTCGGCTTGACCGGTATCTGGTCCTACATCTGGTTCGCGTTCCTCGGTGCGATTCTGGCCACGGTCGCGGTCTATGCACTCGGGTCCATGGGGCGAGCAGGCGCGACGCCGATTCGGTTGACTCTGGCCGGAATTGCGCTCGCCGCGGTCCTCGGCGGTATCACCTCCGGCATGCTCCTGCTCGACCCGGCAGCGTTCGACAAGATGAGATTCTGGGGCGCAGGCTCGCTGTCCGGCCGGGGCCTCGACATCTCCTTCGCCATCGGACCTTTCGTGCTCGTCGGACTGATCCTCGCCCTCGTCATCGCACGGCCGCTGAACGCAATCGCTCTGGGCGACGACCTGGCTCAGTCCCTCGGCGCGAAGGTCACCCACACCCGCACCATCGGCATCGTCGCCGTCACGTTGCTCGCCGGCGCCGCTACCGCAGCCGCAGGCCCCATCGGCTTCGTCGGACTGATGATCCCGCACATGGTCCGCTGGTTCGTCGGGCCCGACCAACGCTGGATCCTGCTCTACACCGTCGCGGCAGCACCCTGCCTGCTGCTGTTGTCCGACGTCGTCGGCCGTCTCGTCATCCGGCCGGGTGAACTGCAGGTCGGCATCGTCACCGCCTTCGTCGGCGCTCCGGTCCTCATCCTTCTGGTTCGACGTAAGAAGGTGAGTGGGCTGTGAGCTCGGTGGATTTCGGTCGGCGAGTTCGTATTCTGCGTCTCGCCGACGACGAGGTCAGCGGTCGCATCGACGTCAGGACCGTGGTGGTGTGCGCCGTTCTGGTCGCACTGTCGCTGGTGGTGTCGGTCGTTGCACTCGGCTCGGGTGATTACTACATTCCGCCGGGCGAGGTTCTGCAGGCGCTGTTCTCCGATGCGCCGCGGTTCACCGAACTGGTGGTGATGGAGTGGCGGTTCCCTCGTGTCGCGCTCGCACTGTTGCTCGGTGGCGCACTGGGGGTGTCGGGGGCGATCTTTCAGTCCTTGACGCGAAATCCTCTGGGTAGCCCGGATATCATCGGGTTCGACACGGGTGCGTACACCGGTGCGTTGATCGTCATCCTGACGCTCGGCGGTGGCTACTACCAGACCGGAGCGGGAGCGCTGATCGGCGGAATCTGCACGGCTGCAGTGGTGTATCTGCTGGCATTCAAGAAGGGTGTGCAGGGGTTTCGGCTGATCATCGTGGGAATCGCCATCAGCGCCGTTCTCGCGTCGGTCAACACGTGGTTGATCATCAAGGCCGATCTCGCCGACGCCATGGCCGCGGCCGTGTGGGGTGCGGGCAGTCTGAACGGGCTGGGGTGGGCGCAGGTAGGACCCGTCGTGCTGGTTCTGGTGGTTCTGACGCCTGCCATCGCGGTCGTCGGCAAGAGATTGCCGATGCTCGAGATGGGTGACGACGCCGCCAAGGCCCTCGGTATCAGCGCCGAGCCGACACGGTTGATCCTCATGGTGCTCGGTGTCGCGCTGACGGCGCTGGTGACTGCAGCCGCAGGTCCAATCTCGTTCATCGCGCTCGCCGCCCCTCAGCTGGTTCGACGGCTGACCAGAACGGCAGGGGTCGCGTTGCTGCCGTCGGCGGTCATGGGCGCGTTTCTGTTGGTGCTCAGCGACTTCGCGGCGCAGCGTCTGTTCGCGCCGACGCAGTTGCCCGTCGGCGTCGTCACGGTGTCCATCGGCGGCGCGTACTTCGTCTGGTTGTTGGCTCGGGAAGGTAGAAAACAGTGATGTCGAATACGGGGACTCGGGTGCGGGCCAAGGCCCGGCTGTACGCCGAGAACGTGACCATCGGGTACGACAAGCGCGTCATCAGCGAGAACCTCTCCGTCGAGATTCCCGACGGCAAGTTCACCGTCATCGTCGGACCCAACGCGTGTGGAAAGTCGACGCTTCTGCGTGCGCTGTCGCGGCTGCTGAAGCCCGAGGCAGGCACCGTCCTGCTCGACGGCAAGGCCATCAGCTCGTATCCGGCGAAGGAAGTCGCGCGTCGGCTCGGGCTGTTGCCCCAGACATCGATCGCACCCGACGGCATCTCCGTCGCGGATCTGGTTGCGCGTGGCCGGTACCCGCATCAGAAGCTGATCAAGCAGTGGTCGAGGGACGACGAGGCCGCCGTGGTGTTCGCGATGAATGCGACCGGGGTGACCGAACTGTCCGGCCGGCTCGTCGACGAGTTGTCCGGTGGCCAGCGTCAGCGAGTGTGGGTTGCGATGGTGTTGGCGCAGCAGACCCCGTTGATGCTGTTGGACGAGCCCACGACGTTCCTCGACATCGCGCATCAGATAGATCTGCTGGAGCTGTGCTCCCAGCTCAACCGCGAGCAGGGGAACACCATGGTCGCGGTGCTGCACGACCTCAATCACGCCTGCCGCTACGCCGATCACATCATCGCGATGAAGGACGGTGAGGTGGTGACCAGCGGGCGTCCGGCGGAGGTCATCACGGCGGACCTCGTCGAGTCCGTCTTCGGGTTGCCGTGCCGCATCATCGAAGATCCCGAGTCGCACACTCCGTTGGTCATTCCGCTGGCGCGAGTTGGTCGGCCTAGACATGTGGACATGAAGATAGGTTAGGCTTAGCTGGTTGATCCCTCGACTGACTAAGGACGGCACGTGCCCAAGGTGAACAGCGCTCGCGACGTGGTGGACATTCTCGGCGTCGGATACGGCCCATCGAACCTGGGGCTGGCCATCGCGCTGGCCGAACGCAACGAAGCGGTGTCCGAGAGCGAACAGATCACGTCTGCTTTCGTCGAGCGTCAACCGGAGTTCACGTGGCACCCGGGAATGCTCCTTCCGGATGCCACGATGCAGATTTCTTTTCTCAAGGATCTCGCGACGCAGCGGAACACTCGCAGCGAGTACACATTCCTTGCCTACCTCCGGCAGCGAGATCGATTGAACCACTTCATCAACTTGCAGACGTTCTTTCCCTCGCGCATCGAATTTCACGACTACCTGCGGTGGTCGGCCGACAAAGTCGACGCGGACGTGTTGTACGGGAGCACGGCCACCGAGGTGTCGTGGAACGGTGAGCTGTTCGAGGTACGCGTCAGTGGCGCGGAAGGTGATGGCCTGCTGCGTGCTCGCAACGTGGTGTTGGCAGGCGGACTGACGGCGACTCTGCCGGACGGAGTCACCTCGGGTGCACGTGTATTCCACAACCATCGTGTCCTCGATCATCTGGATTCGTTGCCGTCGACGCCCCATGGAAGATTCGTCGTCGTCGGTGCCGGTCAGAGCGCCGCCGAGGTCGTCGCTTACCTCCATGAGCGCTACTCGGACGCTGAGGTTCACGGTGTGTTCGGAAAGTACGGCTACAGCCCCGCCGACGACAGTCCCTACGCAAACCGGGTTTTCGATCCAGAGGCCGTGGACGATTTCTACGTCTCCACCCCCCAGCTCCGCGAGCAGTTGATCGCCTACCACCGAAGCACCAATTACTCAGCGGTGGATCTGCCTTTGATCGAGGAACTGTACAACCGCGAATACACCGAGCGAGTGACGGGCAGACGTCGATTGTTCGTCCGCGGTGCGTCCGAGGTGAGTGTCCCGCGAGAGACCGACGGTGGCGTGGAAGTTACTGTGTTGCACCGTCCGACGGGGCGCGAAGAAACGCTCACCTGCGACGCTGTGGTGTATGCGACGGGCTTTCGTCCGCTCGACCTCCACGGGATCCTCGGCACACTTGCCGACGACTGTGTATTCGCAACCGACGGCACGCCGGAAGTGGAGCGAGACTACCGTCTACGGACGTCGTCCCACATCACCGGCGGAATCTACCTGCAGGGTGGTACCGAGCACTCTCACGGACTCACATCATCCCTGTTGTCCAACATCGCCGTTCGATCCGGGGAGCTCGTGGATTCGTTCGAGTTGAGACGCTTCGCCCTCGTGAGCGGGAATCGATAGGGAGACTGCTCCAGTTGTTCGACGCTCCTTGTTCGATGTCGTTTCGAAGAAAGGTTGGCCATGCGAGTGGTGATGTTCGGTTACCAGACCTGGGGGCACAAGACCCTGCAGTCCCTGATCGACTCCGTGCACGACGTGGTAGGTGTTGTCACGCATCCGACCAGCGACCAAGTTTACGAAAGCATCTGGGCCGATTCCGTCGAGGACCTGGCTCGCGAACACGACGTTCCCGTCCATCTTGCTCGCCGTCCGGACGCAACGATGCAGAAGCAGATCCAGGCCTGGAAGCCGGACATCATCGTCGCCAACAATTGGCGTACTTGGTTGCCGCCGGAAATTTTTGCCCACCCACCGCATGGAACGCTCAATCTCCACGACTCGCTGCTTCCGAGGTTCACTGGTTTCTCCCCGATTGCGTGGGCGCTTATCAGCGGTGCCGACGAAGTAGGACTGACCGCGCACCGAATGGACGGCGAACTCGACACCGGTGACGTCCTCACCCAGGCTGCAATTCCGATCGGACCCCGAGACACTGCAACGGAGTTGGTACGGGCCACCATCGATCTGATTCCCGGCGTGCTGCTCGAAGCACTCGAGCGCATCGAGTCCGGAACCGCACAGTGGCGTCCCCAAGACCTCGCGCAACGCACCTTCTTTCACAAGCGGCACGAAACCGACAGTCTGATCGACTGGTCGTGGGAAGCGTCGGACATCGACCGGCTGGTGCGAGCGATGTCGGATCCGTACCCGAATGCGTTCACCTACTACCGCGGTGAGCGTATTTCGGTCGTACAGGCTCACGTGTCAAAAGGCATCTACGGCGGGACGCCAGGCAGGGTGTTCATCCGCGAAGGCGACGGAATGGCCATCGTCGCCGGCCCCGACGCCCACCGTGGCCGTAATCACGCCCTCGTCATCGACCGTGTCCGAAGCAGCGACGGCACGGAATACTCTGCGCTCGAATACTTTCCGAGCGGCGGCGGGTACCTCACAGCCGATTCACGCTGAATCGGACAATCTATATCGGAAAGGTTTCACGTGGCGATCAAAGGATTGCAGCGCTTCTCCTACGCCGAGGTGGTGAGCGCGAAGCGTATTTCTCCCTCGCTCGTGCGCGTCGTATTCGGCGGCGACGGATTGGCCGACTACACATCGAATGGCACCGCTGACGAGTGCGTCTCGCTCTATTTTCCGGCCGAGGGCGAAGACAAGCCGCCGGCCATGACCGAGAAGGACGGCGACTGGGCCTATCACGACATCGACGAGCCCGAGCATCGCAACTACACGGTTCGGGTGTGGGACGCGACCGCCAAGGAAATGACGATCGACTTCGTCGCTCACGAGGGCGGAATCGCGGCGGCATGGGCCCTTGCGGCGACACCCGGTGACGTCATTGGATTATGGGGACCGCGCGGCTGGTACGACCCGCCCAGTGACACTGCATGGCAACTCCTCGTCGCCGACCTGACAGGATTGCCTGCTCTGTCCCGAGCCGTCGAAGAGTTGCCGGCCGGCTTTCCTGTCCGGGCAGTCGTGGAAGTCCTCGACGAAGGCGACAAGATCCCGATCGAGACGAGTGCGGACCTGAGCATCGAGTGGCTGATCGGCGGCAACGGGCATTCGCCGTCACAGCTGGCCGACGCCGTACGTGCCGAACGCCTTCCAGAGGGACCGGGCTATGTGTGGTTTGCGGGCGAAGCGGCTGCGAGCCGGGATGTGCGCAAGTACCTACGCAAAGAACGAGGCTTCGGCAACGCGCAGTTCGAGACCATCGGGTACTGGCGCGTCAGGGCCGAGGAGTGGCTCCAGAAGTACGAAGCCGTCGAAGATCAGCTCCACAGTGAGTACCAGCAGCTGATCGACGCCGGAGTCGAAGAAGCAGATGCCGACAACCGCTGGGAGGAGATGCTCGAGGAGGCCGGGCTGTAACTGTCCGCGGTGGGTGCACCAGAGATGTGCGTGCCCTCGCCAGCCACGGTGCCGCCCTCCAGGACCACGATTCGATCGCACACTCGTGCTTGCGAGAGTCGGAGGGCATGATCCGTGCGCGTACTTCCCGCCGTGCGACCTCCCACACAGCCGCACGAATCCGTGCAGCGCGTCCGGGACCGGCTTGGACTGCTTTCACAGTGGTAAGCGCCGACAGGGTGGTGAGCGCGCGTTCTTGCGAATCGTGATCCGCTGTGTCGGTGGTGTATGCGGGATCTCGAAGAAGGCTGGAATGTACTTGGTTGACTTCCACGCCGCTTTCACACTCGGCTGCGCTTGACGTCGGTCGCCGCGTCGAACCGTGCGGACAGCTCGATTCCCAGTGTTGCCACCGCGCTCTGCGACAGCCCGATGACGTCGAGCTCCACCGAACCATCGGTAACGGAAAAACGGATCACGCAGCGGTACGCGGTCTCCACGCCCTCCCTCGAGCCTGGGTCGGCGAGCTTTCCGACGGTGTTCGTCACGAGCACAATGGAATTGCTCGACTTCCGCAAGCTCCGCCGCCCGGCACGGTTGTGGTAGCGAAGCAACGAATACTGTCGTCGTTCGGCTTCGGACAGCCCGCTGATGTACGGCCACGTTGCGGTGAACGGGCCGATCGCAGGTCGCGGTGATGCCATAGTGGTTTCGAGATCGACCGTCACCTCTGTCGAGTCTCTCTGTGCAACCTGGCGAAGAGACTCGGCAATGAGCTCCGGCAAGTCCGATGCCTCGACCGCCAGGTCAGCCCGGATGTGTGCATGATTGCCGTCGGACCACATGGTCGAATCGCCGAGCCGGCTGACACCGGTCGCATCGACCCAACGCTGCGCGAGTTCGCCGTCGAGGTTCTGTCCCGCGGTATCGACCGCTTCCAGCGCGGTCTCGAGTGACACAGTCGCCGAACCCTCGACGTGCCCGGTAAGAATACGGGCGATCTCGTGAACCGAGACTCGGTCGGCAGCCGCGGCATGCGCAGCAACCAGTAACCAGCTCTGGGTGGGTGTGCTCCACGTTGCGATTGCCGCCGGTAGACCCTCCGTGATGCTGATCAACGATGCGACGCGAGAGGCTGCGGCGGAGTCACTGGTCTCCGAATCGAGTTCGACGACCTGCTTCGAAAGATCGACCGTTCCGGCGGGCGCGATCTCGGATGTCCACAGCCGACGGTTCAACGGCGAAACCCTCATCCGCAATGCATCGGTCCTGTTCACAAGCGAGACGAACGCGGACTGCAGTCCCGATAGAGCTGACCGGTCGATCGCGATCAGCTCGGTGTAGACCCAATCGTTCGGCTCGTCACCGGCCTCGCGGAGCCGTTCGAGCGTGGAAGAGGCACTGAGAGGAATCGGGTCTGCCGCGATCTCCGGAATGTCCAGGACCCCGGCCAGACCCGCGATCGTGCGCTTTTCGAAGACGTCTCGCACGGTGAACTGCAGGCCTTCACGGCGAGCTCTCGAGACGACGAGAATCGAGGAGATGGAGTCGCCGCCGAGGCGGAAGAAGTCGTCGTCGATGGACAAGGGTGCATCGCTGGGTAGTCCGAGTACGTCGGTGAAGATGGTGGTGAGGGTGATTTCTGTTGCGGTGGTGGGTGCTGTTCCG
>NZ_NPFY01000027.1 GCF_002259415.1 Rhodococcus sp. 14-2470-1b | reverse complement strand
TCCGCTTGCGTCCAGCCATGTTGTTCAGTGTCCTATCCGCCCAGTTCACGGGCAACAAGACTCTAGAACGTCCTGGCCTCGTTTACCGGGAACACGCCAGTTCCACTCGAACATGCTCTACTGGTTGATAAAAGAACAGCCTGCTGCGTCGGTGCCGGTGATGGAGTA
The DNA here is from genome assembly GCF_002259415.1 of Rhodococcus sp. 14-2470-1b. Taxonomy (GTDB): domain Bacteria; phylum Actinomycetota; class Actinomycetes; order Mycobacteriales; family Mycobacteriaceae; genus Rhodococcoides. The sequence continues at coordinate 30,000 of NZ_NPFY01000027.1, read as the reverse complement.
TTTCAAAACGGACGCCATCGCTGGGTGGCCTGAACTCACAGAGGTCCGGCGAGAATGGATGAACCTCGACCTCGCGGTGTTCGGTGGGACGGCTGGTCGAGACCTTGTTCTGGAAAACAAGCTCCACTCCATTCCCAACCGCCAGCAACTGGTTGACTACCATGCGGGCTGTACCGCGATTTTCGACGAGGGCAAGACGTCTTTCATACTGCTCACGCTTATCCGGCCAGGTTTCGACGTTCCCAAGCCATGGCGGCATGTCGACTACTCGGAACTGCTCGTACCACTGGCCGCGTCGGCGAAGGTCTTGCGCGAGAACGACCAGGAGTTCGACGCGCTACTTGTTGAGAATTATGTCGAACTTGTCCGTCTCTTGGTTGGCCTCCGGGACAGCTTTGCTTTTTCGGAAACTGGCAGTGAGCCCCTCCATCTTTCGGTCGACGCGCGAGAGGAGCTTCGCGGAGCGCGCCTCTTACCGTTGGTCGAAAAATTGAGGATCGCCGGGATGGCCTCCACTATCGAAATGCTCATGCGTTCGTCGGTCACTGTGGAGGTCGGCTTATCAAATACTCGTGGCAGGATGGATTTCCATGCTCGCACGGGCGGAGGACATTACGTTGGCTGGCAGTATCAAGGTGGCCAGATGCGACTCTCGGTCATCCTGGATGACGATATCGATGGCCCGTGGAGGAATCGCCGGGCGGAACGAGAGCGCTTCGTCGAACAAACGTTTCTTGACTATTTTGATTTCGACGTAGCGGAAAGCGCCTCTCGGCTACTCGGTGAGTACAGCGGTCGGAAGAAGAAGTGGCTCGGGTACGAGCCTGATTTTATTTACAGATACAAGCCGGTAAACCCGGACGTGGTTGTCGGCGACCTCGTACAGCTGTGTGTGGAATTCACAGGACACGCATTGGCTTACGCTTCAAGCCACTGAGGGACCGGGATCGCGAGAGTCAGTTGACTGCGATTAACACGATGCCAGTCAGCACGACGGCCGAACCTGCCAGTCGTCGGACAGGGTTGCTTTCGTGGAACATCCACCACGCCAGCAAGGATCCGATGACGATCGACGACTCACGGGCTGGGGCGACCACCGACAGCGGCAGGGATTTCATTGCAACGAGAACCAGGATGTACGCAGCGGGGGAGAGCGCTCCGACGAGTAGGACTTCTCGCCGATAGGTCCCGAATGCGCTCTTCAACTGCGCCCCCTTGCCGAGCACCTTGGGCGTGAGCAGCAGCGATTGTATCGAGACCGCCAACGCGAAATACGTGACCGGCGACAGGTCGAGAGTGACGACGGAGAAGTGATCCCACAGGGTATAGGCGGCGATCATCGCACCGGTTGCGGATCCGAACAGCACTCCTGTTGACACCGAACCATTCTGGCGACGTTTGTACCCGGTCACGACGAGTATTCCGAGAAGAATGATCACGCCGCCCAGTAGCGGCAGAATTCCCGGGCGTTCGCCGAGCACGGTGACCGCGACGACAACGGTGATCAACGGTCCTGTGCCGCGTGCGACCGGGTAGACCACGTTCAGATCGGCTCGTGCATAACCGACTTGGAGGGTCAGTGAATACCCGATGTGCAGGACTGCCGTCACGAGTGGGCCGATGAGCAAGGCCCATGATGCGGTCCACTCGCCGAACAACAGCGCTACCGGGAGGCACAGCACGGCCGATGCGGTCATGTACATCCACACGAAGACGGCGGCGTCCCCGGTGAATCGTTTTGCTGCAATGTTCCACACGGCGTGGAATATTGCTGCGAGACCGACCAGCCCGAGTGCTGCGTGATTCACCGTCGGTCTCGGACCGGTGTGTCGAAGCCTATTGCCTCGGCGCGGCGAGTTCGGTCCATGTCCGCCAACGCAACTCCCGCGTGCAGTATGTCGACGACGGTCAGGTGTGCCAGGCGACTGCTGGATTGAGCGAGCTGGAAATCGAGCTCCGAGCCACCCGCGACGAGCACGTGATCGGCGATGTCGACGAGCGGCGACGAGGTGAAACTGGTGATGGCCACGACCGTGGCGCCGACATGACGAGCGGCCTCGGCCACAGCGACGGTTTGCGGAGTGATTCCTGTGTGGCTGACAGCGAGGAGGATGTCCGACGGGCGGAGGAGACGGGCGACGACGAGCGTGGACAGATGATCGACCGGCGCCTGGACCATCAGTCCGATCGAGGTGAACCTGACCGCGGCGTCCGCGGCGACGGCCGACGACGTGCCCGATCCGGATATCAGTATCCGTTCGGCCTGATCGAGTTCGCCCACGACCTGCTGCACGACTTCCTCGCTCAGGGTTCCTCGGACGGCTCCGATGACGTTGACATGGCTCGACAAGATCGAATCGACGAGTTCCTTGGGTGTCGTCACATCGGTCAGGCGGGGAGGTGGGACAAACATTCCTGCCCCGCCGGATGCCCGAGCCACCGCGAACTTCAGGTCGCTGAACCCCGAGAAACCGGCAGCTCGAGCCGCCCTAACCACGGTTGCGTTCGATACACCGGCGCGCTCGGCGACCTCTGCAGTCGACGCGTTCTGAACGAACTCCGGCTGATCGAGAACGAGCCGAATCACCGACGCATCACTGGCTCTGAGGCTGGGCAGCACCGCGCGCATCGCGCCTTGGAGGCTCGTCATGTCGAACGGGTGTGTCGGCGGTGTCATCGTCGGGAGTCTCTCCTCGGTGCGCTCGTGGCTACCGACAAGGTATCAATGTTTCAGATCGGAGACAATGAAGGAAACGGCGTTTCCAACTGGAGCGGTGTACGCGTCCTTCCCTTGTACGGGTGCGCAGTGTCGGTCTCGTATGGAACTGTGGGGTCTGGTTGGGGAACCAGACAGACACGACAGGGGAGTGCCGGTGACCAAGCCCGACGAGGCCGTGGACAGACCGCTCATGGAGGTCGTGTTCGACGCCATCGACGCAGATCAGGACTTGGCCGATGAAGCCAAGTACCTCGTCCTTGCCGCGCTCGAAGGCATTGCCGAACTCGACGATCAGCTCGACGGAGTCACTCTCCTGCAAGCCCGCCGGGCCGCGCACGGCATGACCCAGGAGGATCCTGTCGGTGCATTCCTGACGTCCATCGAGGTGGCAGGCTTCCGCGGTATCGGGCCGAAGTCCGAGCTGCCGCTTCATCCCGCCCCCGGTATCACCATCGTCAGTGGCCGAAACGGCTCCGGCAAATCCAGTTTTGCGGAGGCCCTCGAATTCGCAGTCACGGGCAAGAGTTACCGATGGGAGAACAAGGCCAAGCTGTGGGCCGACACGTGGCGCAACCTGCACGACGCGTCGCAGTGCCAGGTGCGCGTCGGACTCACCATCGAGGGTTCGGAACAGACCGTCGTCGGCGTCGACTGGGACCCTGATGCCGCCTTGCGCGAGAACAAGACATGGACGCAGGTCGGAAACGCAAAACGCTCGCCCGGCACCGATTCTCTCGGGTGGAAGTCTGCCGTGGAACTGCACCGACCGATCCTGTCGTACGACGAGATCGGCGGTCTCGTCGAAGACAGTCCGTCGACCCTGTACGACGCGTTGGCGAAACTACTCGGACTCGACGAGATCACCGACGCCGAGAAGCGGCTGACTGCAGCGCTGAAGAACGCCAAAGTGCCGCGCCAGCAGGCGAAAGACGCGTTGATCCAGCTCAAACGCATAGTGGCCGAATCCGACGACGATCGCGCAGTGCAGGCCGTGGCGCTGCTGAAGAAGCGCCAGCCTGACGTCGGAGCCGTGCAATCTCTTGCAACCGGTTCGACGTCCGAGCAGTCACCTGCTTTGTCGGGTCTGCGCACCATCGGTGGGTTGGCCGTACCGATGCCCGAACAGATCGAGACAGTCGTTACCGCAGTCCGTTCCGCCGTCGCGAACAACATCGATCTCGCCAACGATGCCGCTGCGATCGCCGACAAGCGAAACGCCCTGCTGGGGACTGCTCTGGAACTACACGATCTGGTCGGCGATGGTCGGTGCCCTGTGTGCGAAACCGGAACCCTCGACGACGCGTGGGCCGCGCATGCCCGTGCGCGGATCGATGCCGAGGACGACAAGCTCGCACAGTTCAAGCAGTCCCGACGCGATCTGGACGAGGCGCGCCGCGCAGCTCGCATGCTGATCGACGACTTGAGCACGGCCGACACTGTCGCGGGTGTCGAGTTGTCCTCTCTGACTGCATACAACGAGGCCGTTGCGACGGCTCGGGCTGTGCCGGAATCTGTTTCCGGCCTCGCAGAACACCTGAACTCGACGCTGTTCGCGGTCAGCGAATCAGGCCAGGAGCTGCGTCAGGAAGCACTCGACTCCATCGAGGCGCGGGAGGACACGTGGGCGCCTATCGCTTCTCGTCTGGCGTCGTGGGTACAGCTGGAACGGGAGGCAGCCAAGACGGATGGGACCGTGGCCGATCTCGAGGCTGCGAAGAAGTGGATGACCGCCCACGCGATCGATCTTCGTAATCAACGACTCGAGCCGATCGCGGAGCAGGCGAGGGACATCTGGGCCGAACTACGGCAGGAGAGCAACGTCGATATCGGCGCAATCAGTCTGGAGGGCAGCAGTACTCGTCGTAAAGCGGTGTTGAAGGGAACGGTCGACGGTGCACCGTCGGAGGCGTTGTCGGTGATGAGTCAGGGCGAATTGCATGCGCTCGCTCTGGCGTTGTTCATCCCGCGGGCGACGACGCCGAACAGCCCGTTCCGCTTCATCGTTCTCGATGATCCGATTCAGGCCATGGATCCTGCCAAGATCGACGGATTCATTCGCGTGCTGTCGAGCTTGGCCGAGACCCGGCAGGTGGTGGTCTTCTCGCACGACGACCGACTCGCCACCGCGATCCGGCAGATGGCCGTCGATGCGCGATTGGTGGAGGTGACACGCGAGACGGGGTCGAGAATTCATGTCAGAGAGACGCTCAATCAAGCCAAGCGATACGTCGACGACGCGTACGCCCTGGTGCGCGACGAGAATGTACCTGGCGATGTGAAGCGGCGCGTCGCACCGGGTTTGTTCCGGTTGGCTCTGGAATCCGCTGCGCAGCAATTGTTCTATGCAACCCAGCATCGGGCGGGGGAGAGCCGCGAGGACACCGAGAAGCGCTGGGGTGATGTGAAGAAGACCCGCAATCGGCTCGCGTTGGCAGTACACGGTGATGCGGACAAGGATCTGGGCGGGTGGCTGTCCTACAGACCGGAACGGTGGCCGACACTCAAACTCTGCAACGCGGGCGTGCACGGTGACGCGGTGGCGGTCGATGTCGACGCGGTGAGGGATCTCGGCCGCGTGGTCGACGGGATTTTGAGCTCGTGACGGCAATCGCATTGCGAAACGCGGAGCGTCTGCTCGACGGAAACGTCGGTGCGGCAGGTAGTTCGGCGAGATTGGCGGCTTTCCTCGCGCGGCAGGCGTTGGAGGATCTGGTGGACCAGCATCTTCGTGCGTTGGGTGCCGAGGTTCCGAATGCGAGCATGCGGTCGAAGCTGGTCATTCTTCGGTCCCTGGGCACTACCGAACGCGCAGACGCTGCCGCGATGGCCTGGAACCGGCTCAGCAACGTGTGTCACCACCATGCCTACGAACTGGCGCCCACGGTGTCCGAGGTGCGGCACCTGTGCAGGGTGGTGGCAGTGTTGCTCGAGCCGGGTCCGGTCGCCTGAGACGTTCTTGCGCCCGAAGGTCAGAGGGGGAGTGGGTGGCTGAGCAACCCCGTTGCCTCACCGCGTCCGGACAAGAGCGAGCAGAATTCGACGGCGTCGATCTCGACTGCCTCTCCGCCCGACCCTGCGCGGTACGAACCGCCGGCCGGACCGGTCAGGGTGAGGTCGAACGGTTGGCCGTGTGTGCCGGCCCATTCTGCGACGATATCGGCGACGAGACGTCCGTCGTGCGCAGCGTCGATGTCGATCTCCGTGCCGGCGGCGCGTGTGATGTCCACCCGGTGCATCCAGACGTCGCGGGTGAAGCCGACGTCGAACAGGTACGCGATCGGCTGACGTCCTACTGGCTCAGGAAGATTCAGCAAGGGTAGTTTGGCGATCGGGCGGGGTAGCTTGGTACGTGACTTCAGCGCAGCCGGGGCGAGTGTGTCCCATTCCGCGATCAGTTCCTCGGGCGAGCTGGTGGCCCGCTCACGTACCTGCAGCTCGTTCATGCCGTCCCACCAGAACTCCCCGCCGATCTCGGCGACGAGAGGCTTGCCGGTGCGGACCTGCCGGACGAATTCGCGCGGAGATGCCTGGCCGGCAGCCGATCCGACGATGTGAGCCGCGACGGCGTGCACATCCCACATCTGACATACGGTGGGCTTGCTCCAATCGTCTGTGCGCAGTGCGCGTAGAGCAGCGGCGAACTTGTCGCTTTCGACCGAAGTGATCTGCATGGCTTCGCGATGTTCGATCCGTGGGATCGCGGCGACGTCGATGAACGTGGGAAGAGTCATGGTAGGCCTCTCTGGGCATGTATAGGCAAAGGAAAAGCTCGATCATGGAGCCGGATGAACTGCACCGGTGAGAAACATTGCGACCACGCGCGGCACGTGCTGCACCCATCGGTCACCACCTGGATCGTTGGCTATCTGCTGATCACACAGGCCGGCGATCAGTGAGCTGAAGATGTCGATGTCGGCCTGATCGTCGGCACCGACACAGGCGAGGACCTCGCTGGCTCGGCCGTAGAATTCGAGGGCAACCTCCCAGGATGCAGGTGAGGGTGCGAAGCCAGGGATAGTGCGTTGAAAGAGCATTTGGTGCACGATCGGGTTCTTGCTCGAGAACCGTACGTTTTCGACCACGAATTGCTCGAGCGCTGCTCGTGGCTCGGTCGGCATCGGCTGACTGTTCAGGTAGTCGATGAGCTGGCGGTACCCGTCGGCGAACATGGCGTCGTACAGGTCGAGCTTGGAAGCGAAATACACGTACAGAGACGGCTGCCGCAGGTTGACGCGGGCGGCCAACTCGCGCAGCGAGATCACCGCCAACCCGTCGCGCTCGGCAAGCTGCCACGCTTCGGTGAGAATTGCAGAGATTTTCGCTTCACGCCTGGCGCGGCGGGGGTCGTTCTGTGTGCCGTGCACCATCTCCTCCTATCGACGATAGGAAAACTATCAGCGATAGGTCAGTGGTTGTCAAGCGGACCGTTTTGGCGACCTTGACGTCAATCGGTGTAGTCGCAGTCGAGGTATCGGGAAACCCGTTCTTGCGCAGTCGCTTTCCCTCTTCTGCGAGTTGGAAGGGTTTCAGTCACCTCAGCTAGTCAACCCGTCGTGGGTCGACCTGCGTGCGTGGTCGAGTATCAGGGCGTGAAGACGTACACCGGCCGGTCCATGTACGTCGCTGACCCCGGGACGAAGAAGAGTCGGTTCAGGGTGACGTGATTGCCCCAGAGATCGGTTTGACTGCAGAAGCTCTGTCCGCGCGCCCACGAACAGCGGATGGGTTGGGACGTGCCATACGGGCTGATGAGCAAGGAAGCATCGCTGCGAGAACCGTAGGCCGCGGGATCGAGGACACCGACGAACGAGTCGGTCGCGTCCACCGGGCCCGGCAGGTAGTACACGGGGTCTGCTGATGCGGCCGGAGCCGCAACCGCGGCGATACCGACGGCAAGGACGATTGTGGCGAGTATCCGTTTCAACATCGTTGCTCCAATTGCCGAGGGCACGTTCGGTGATGATTCGTGAATCGCCCGACCGAATGTGCTCGTTACCTCGGGGTGACCACTCGTGCCTTCAGTGCACTGCGCCGTGGTCGCTCACGCCGGACAACTCTGGTTGACTGGTTCACGTCACTGCGGGCACGAGGGGTCGGCTCGGTAGCGTTCCGAGCTGCGGTGATGCCTGGGATCTGCAAGAGGGCGTGCCTGAGGACGATGCGACAGTTTTTGCGATGGTGGTTTCACCCCGCCGACTACGACTGGACCGTTGCGTATCACCGACGGGATCCGCTTCTTCGCAATGCCAACTGGGCGGTGTCGTCGTGGTGCGGATTGTATGCAGTGCTGTGCGTACTGGCGGCGCACACGCCTGCCGGTGTGCCGGACGGTGCCGGGCGGGTGATCGCGTATTCGCTTGCGGTGACCGCCACCGTCATCGCCCTGGTGTGGCTCCGCCGGACTTGGCTTTCGCGGACGATGTCGCGGGTGTTCGTCGCGTATCTCGAGGTTGGCGGGGTGATCTTGCTCCTGCTGTTGCAGGACCCGTTCGTTGCGCTTTCATGTTCTGCAGCCCTCGGCGTCATCGGCAGCTACATCGTCACGTTCCACAGCCCGAAGCTGTTCGTTGCTCATCAAGTTCTGTCGGTCACCACGGTCGGGATCTTGTTCACCGAAGCGGTGACGTCGCCGGATGCCGATGTGGTGCTGGCGTGTGCGTACCTCGTGGTCCTGACGCTCGTGCTGTTTTCGGCGCCAATCCTCGCGCACATGCTTTTGCTGTTGCTTCGGCGTGATGCTGCGTCCGCGTTCTACGACCCGCTGACCGGTCTGTTGAATCGGCGTGGGTTCGATTCCGTGTTCGCCGAGCGCGTGCGAGGCCCTGGTTCCGTGATGATCGTCGATCTCGACGATTTCAAAGGCATCAACGACAGCTACGGACATGCTCACGGCGACATGGTGCTCAGAGACATCGCGAGCACCCTGTACGCGGAGTTCCGTGCGCCTGCACTGTCGGCGCGGATCGGGGGAGAGGAATTTCTGATCCTGGTCGAGGCGGATGACGCCGAGGCGTTCGTGCGGGCGCAGCGGCTCCTCGTCCACTTGGACGAGGGGCGAGCCGGCAGCACGACGGTGAGCATCGGTGTTGCACGGCTGCCGGCCCGCTCGTCGGTCGAGGATCTCTGGCGTGCCTGCGACCGGGCCGATGCCGCGATGTACACGGCCAAGAAGGCCGGAGGGAACTCCATTCACGTCGACGACACTCGACCGACGAATCTGTGACGCGGGTGGACTTCAGAACAGAGTTGGCTCCACGTATCGGCCCTCGCGCGCCTCTCGCCGACGGGCGTTCCACCGTTCGACGAGCCACATCTCCACCAGTTCGGGGCGGGTACCGATGTCCGACGCCCAGCGGGTGAGCAGTTCGACGTAGCGCTCGTACCGCTTGCGGGTGAATCCGGTGACCGCGGGATCCTCCAGCCACCCCTCGTGGATGAGCGTCGAGACGCCGTACTGGTCGATGAGCTGAGCCTTGCCGCGCTCGACGGACGTCTCGGTGGCCCACAGGAACGTGGCCATCAGTGACATCCCGACACCGGGTGTGTCCGGCCAGCCGGACCACGAGCCGCCTGGTAGCTCGGGAACGATGCGGTCTCGTATGCACCGGTCCAAAACGGCCCGGGTTTTCGCGAACGGGTCTTCGTCCGGCCGGCTGAGGTGCGGGTTCTGGACGTCGGGAAAACGTCGTTTCGATTTGCGGTTCCTGTGCCCACCCTGCCATGCCGCGCACAAGAACAGCAGACCGAGCGACGGCTGATCACCCACGACGAGGGCGGTGCCGACGCGTAGATCGTTGCGCTGCACGATGGCCGAACCGTCGCTGACGACGGCGCCGTCGAGGTCGCGTCCGCGCAGGCGAAGCTCATGGCCCGCGTTGCGGAGATGCAGGTTCCACCAATCGAGATCCACCTCGACCCCGTCGTCGAGAACCTGCAACTCGTAGCTGCGCAACTGGCACCACTGCACACAGGCCGTCGGTGGGTCGAATCCCTCGTCGAGTCGTGACATGCCGATATCTTGGCACCGGGCACCGACACGTTCGGGCGCCGCCAGGACCCGCGCCGCAGACTTCAGGAAGCGCCGGGAGCGACGGATGCACGGAGTATGCCCGGTCGCGTCGGGACGAGGACGCGTGCGAGCTCGGTGAGGGGTACCGGGGCGTCGACCAGTTCGGCCCAGGGGTATCGATCACCGGTCGTCTCGAGGAAGTCGACGGCCTGCGTCAGGTGATGCGGCTCGTAGTTGTGCACGCCGGTGATGGTCAACCATCCGCGCACGACGCGTTCGGGGTCGACGCTGATCGGTGGGCCGGGGGTGACCGATCCGGCCATAACGAGTCGTCCACCGGTGTCGAGTCGTCCGAGCGCGGCTTGCACCGCTGCCGCAGCGCCGGTGAAGTCGATTGCCACGTCCACGGACTGATCGTCGTCGTCGATGGCGCCGAAGGCACGGGCGTGACTTTGCCGCTGGGGATTGTGATCGACGACGAACACGCTCACTGCACCTCGATGAGCCGACGCGGCGGCCGCGGTGATGCCGAGCATTCCCGCGCCGTAGATCAACACCCGTCGTCCGGCCAAGTCGCCAGCGGCCTGGAGCGCCGCCATCACGGTCGCCGTCGCGCATGCCGCTGGGGCGGCCACGGCGTCGGGCATCGTCTCGGGTACCGGCGCGATGGAGGTGCCCTTCGGCAAGACGATGTGCCGGGCGTAGGAACCACTCAAAGCCCATTCGCCGACGGCGGATTCGTGCCCCACCTTGCGTACGTCGACGCACTTCGCGGTGAATCCCGACGCGCACCGCGCGCATCGTCCGCAGGGCACGGTCACCGACCACACCACCCGATCACCGACCGAGGCCGACGCGTCGTCGCCTACCGCAACCACCGTCCCGACGGCCTCGTGCCCCAGAACGGACGGGCACGCCGCCGGGCGTCGACCCGTCACCGTGTGCAGGTCGCTCCCACACACGGTGGCGAGGGCGACGTCCACCAGAACGTCTCCCGGCGCGAGTTCCGGGATCTCGAGGGTCTGTATGTCGATGCCGTCGGGCGTCCATACCGCTGCCTGCGTCAGACGAGGAGTGATCTGATCCATCCGGAAACCCTTTCGACTGCGTAGACGACGACGAAGATGACGAGGACGATGGCGCCTGCCACGTCGAAGTTGAGTGTGCGTATCGACTCGAACAACAGGAATCCGATTCCGCCTGCACCGACGATTCCAAGGATGGTGGAGGTGCGTATGTTGACGTCGAGCAGATACAGGCTCGATCCGACGATCGACGGAACTGCCTGCGGCACGACTGCATTGACGATCTTGTTCCACCAGCCACCGCCGACGGACGATACCGCTTCGAGCGGACCGGAGTCGATCTCCTCGACCGCGTCGGCGACGAGCTTTCCGAGGAACCCGACGGAGCCGATCGCGAGCGCGCACGTGCCGGCAACCGGGCCCAGGCCGAGCGCTGCGACGAACACGACCGCAAGGATGAGCTCCGGCACGGCGCGGACCAGCAGGATCCATGATCTGGCCAGCCAGTACACCACCGGATGAGGAGTGACGTTGCGTGCGGCGAGGATGCCGACCGGGATGGACAGAACGATGCCGATGGCGGTGGCGACGATGCCGATCGCGATGGTCTGCACGGTGGCGTCGACGAGATCTGCACCGAGAGAGGAGAAGTCCGGTGGGACCATGCGGCCGAACACCTCGATCGACGGCCCGATCCAGGTGAACAGCGACCTGGGGTCGAGCTCCAGGACGACGAAGGACGCAATAGTGGTGACGATCAGAACGGCCGACGCGCCCATCTTCATGGCGCGATCGCGAGCAGGTCCCGCTGCCGACGGGACGAGCAGCATTCGCCGCAGAAGGATGGCAGCCAACTCCATCGCCGCGATGATGGCGAGGATGACGAGAACGATGCCGAGTGCACGGGGATAGATCAACCCGCGCAGGGCGTCCTGCAGAGCAAAACCGATACCGCCTGCGCCGACGAATCCCAGCACGACGGACATCCTGAGATTGATGTCGATCCGGTAGACGAACGCTGCAATCCATGCGGGAACGACCTGCGGAACAACAGCATTGATCATTTCTCGGACGTAGCCGACGCCGGTGGCGCGCACGGCTTCGCGTGGTCCGCTGTCGGCTTCCTCGATGGCGTCGGTGAACAGCTTGCCGAGCATGCCGATCGAATGCAGTGCCAGGGCGAGAATGCCCGGCAACACACCGATTCCGAGGGCGCGGACGAACAGGACGGCGAACAGCAGGTCGGGCATTGCGCGGCAGAAGGTGATGATCGCGCGCGCCACGCTGTAGACGATCGGGTGCGGCGTCGTGTTGCGTGCCGCGAGGAACGCCAGTGGGACGGAGACGATCGCGGCCAGAACGGTGCCGAGCACTGCCATCAACAGGGTGTCGAAGGCGAGCGAGACGATCCGGCCGGTGTCGTCGACGCGGGGTGGGAGCATGCGGCCGAGCAGTCGTTGCACGTCTTCGAGCCCGTCGATGAGCGCGGCGGGTGCGAAATCGATGTAACCGGCGGACAGGAGCGTCAGCACGACCGCGATCGCGCCGAGTGACGGCAGAAGCCACCGTCGTCGGGACTCGGTCTGTGGGGGTTCGGTTTTCGGTTCCAGGGTGACGGTCACCGCTTCGCCGCCGAGCGTGTGTCTTCCTCCGGGGCGATCCGCTGGTAGATCGGCATGATGTCCTCTCGTGCCAGTCCTGCGGCCGGTCGATCGAGAACGATTTCGCCGTCGCGCAGCCCGACGAGTCGATGTGCCCACCCCAGCGCGAGGTCGACCTGGTGCAGCGTGCACACCACCGTCAGCTTCTCCTCGGTGCAGACGCGTTGCAGCAGGTCCATGACGATTCCGGCGTTCTCCGGGTCGAGCGACGCGACGGGTTCGTCGGCGAGGACGATGCTCGGCCGCTGCATCAACGTGCGAGCGATGGCGACCCGTTGCTGCTGACCGCCGGAGAGAGTGTCGGCGCGGCGTTCGGCGTAGTCGGCGAGCCCGACGCGGTCGAGGCATCGAAGTGCCTCGGCGCGCATCGCTTTGGGATAGGTCATCGGGCCGTAGCGTGGAACGGCCAGTCGCCCGAGGCCGCCGACGAGAACGTTCTCGAGGCAACTCAGACGTCCGACGAGGTTGAAGTGCTGGAAGATGAAGCCGACCTTCTTGCGGAGGTCGCGCACCGACCGTCGGGACGCCAGATCGACTCGGGTGTCGAGGGCGGTGATGTTTCCCGACGTGATGGGATGCAGACCGTTGATGCAGCGCAGCAGCGTGGACTTCCCGGACCCCGAAAGGCCCAGCAGCACCAGCATTTCACCGCGGTGGACGTCGAGGTTGACGTTCTTCAGTGCTGTCGTGGTCCCGAATGTCTTGGTGACATCGTGTGCGCTGACGACGATGTCCTTGCGCTCGATCAGGGGAGACATGGTCAGCCCTGGCACTTCTCGGAGCCGGTCACGTCGCAGACGTGGCGGACGCCGTCGTAGTCGCTGTCCTGGGCAGGCACGACGCCCCAGGCGTCTTCGTCGGTGATGCGGCACTCTTCGGAGCAGATGCCGTCGGCGATGAAGGCATCGGAGTTCATGCCCTCGCTGAAGATCGTTTTAAGCTTGTCGATCGCCTCGGTGCCGAGGTCGTTGTTGGCGGCGAACAAGGATCCGGCGATCGTCTCGGACTTCCATACCGTCTTCAGCTCACCGGGTGCGAGTTCGCCGTTGTCGATCATCGTCCGGTCGACCATGGTGTCGAACGCGAATCCGGCGTCGCAGTCGCCTGCCTTTACCGCGAGCGCCGATGCGTCGTGACCGCCCGCGTAGATCGGCGTGACGCCTGCGGAGATGTCGCCCTCGGATCCCGAGGCGACGACGCCTTCCTCGATGAGGCCCGCAGACGGGTACAGGAATCCCGATGTGGAACTCGGGTCGACGAAGCACACCTTCTTTCCGGCGTAATCGGCGAGGGAGTTGACGGACGCGTTGTCCGAGCGGGTGATTCCGTAGGACTGGTATCCGGGTGGGGTTCCTTCGTCCTGTACGACGGCGCCCAGCGGCGTCATCTCGGCACCGTTGATTCCGGCGACCACGTAAGCGAACGGTCCGAAGAACGCGAGGTCGACGTTGCCTGCGATCAGGCCTTCGACGACGCCGGCGTAGTCCGAGGCTTGGACGAACTCGACGGTGGCGCCCGTCTCGCGCTGGAGGCGCTCGATCACCGGGTCGTAGCTGGCGCGCAGGTCGGTGGAGTTCTCGGCGGGAATGGCTGCCAGCGTGATGGTTTCGGGAAAGCCTTGCTCGGTGGTGGCGTCGGCGCCGGAGCTGGAGCAGCCTGCTGCGACGAGGGCCGTCACCGAACAGAGGGCGGCGGCGATGCCGGCGCGGCGGGAAGCGAGAGTGATCATGGCGGTGATGTCCGTTCTCGAGGTCTGTGGGGGAGTCAGTGCAGGAGAAGAGCGGGGAGATCGGCGACGCTGGGGAGTACGTGCGTGGGATTGGCGGCGCGCAGTTGGTCTTCCGAGTGCGCGCCGGTGAGGACGCCGACGAGCACGGAGGCGCCTGCGCGTCGGCCGGAGTCGATGTCGTTGGAGGTGTCGCCGACGACGGTCACGGCCGTCATGTCGTTGACCTGCGCGCGTAGTGCAGCCGTCAAGACCAGATCCGGGAACGGACGGCCGCGGCCGGCGTGACCGGGCGCGAGGTACGCGTCGGCGATGTTCTTCCAGCCGAGCGTGTCGAGGATCCGCTCCTGAGTTGCTGGCGAGAAGCCTGTTGTGAGAATGACTTTGGCGCCGGTGTCTCGTAGTCGTGTGATGGCGTCGGCTGCTCCGGCGATGGCGGTGACGCCGCTGTCGATCCGTGCGTCGTAGGCGGCTTCGAACGCGGAGTTCGCAGCCTGGGCACGGTCCTCGTCACCGAACAGTGCGCGGAACACCTCGATTTTGGACTGGCCCATGGTGTCGAGGACGTATCGGCGCGCGTCCTCGCGTTCGGGGCCGGTTTCGGGGAGGCTCACCGAGGTCGCGGCGGCGTCGAACGACGCGAGGACCAGGCCGTCGTCGGACACGGTGGTGCCTGCCATATCCATGACGACGAGCTCGACGGGGAGGGTGCGTTCGGTGGCCGACGGTAGGTGGGCGAGGCTGGTGGCGTTGGGCATGAGGGAAACGATGTCGTTTGGTATAGACCAATGCGTGTTGCTGGCATGAACGGAACGTGAACGACTCTCGACAACTTAGGTCTAGACCAATTGCTGCTATGGTCAGGTCATGGTCGATGACTCGGAACCTCGGGTGCTCAAGCATCAAGTCGTGCGTCGCGAGTTGGACGCGCTGCTCGACGATCTGTCGCCGGGGGACCCGTTTCCGTCCGAGCGAGATCTGGCCGAGCGGCACGGGGTATCGCGGGAGACGCTGCGGCAGGCGATGCGAGAGTTGTTGGTAGCCGGGAGAGTCGAGCGCCGAGGGCGCGCCACCGTGGTCGCTGCGCCCAAAGTGGTTCTGCCACTCGCTATCGGCTCCTACACCGAAGCGGCGCGTGACAAAGGGCTGTCGGCAACTCGTATTCTCGTCGGCTGGACCGTCAGCAAGGCCGACGACGACACTGCCGAGCTGCTGCGTGTCGAGCCGGGTGATGCGGTCGTCCAGCTCGAGCGTGTGTTCACGACGGACGGCACGCGCGTCGGCCTCGAAACCACGCGCATTCCGGAGTATCGGATTCCCGGTCTGGTGGAGACCTTCGACTACCGCGTCTCGCTCTACGCCGAACTACGCACCCGTGGAATCGTTTTCGGTCGGGTCGTCGACACCATCGAAACAGTGCTGCCCGACGCCAGAGAAGCTGCTCTGCTCACGGTGGACACTCGGACACCGATGTTCCTGCTCAATCGTGTGTCTTTCGACAAGGCCGGTATGCCCATCGAGCAGAGACGCTCCCTCTACCGCGGGGACCGCATGACCTTCACCGCGGAAATGGACGCCTGAGCTGAGGTTCTCTCGGCCGCGATGAATTTTCGGCGGGGGAGGGGTCGACACACCCAGACCAACCGAAACCGCGGCAAGGAGCATTCAGGCGTGACCGAGAACGTAACCGACGATAAATTCGTTGCCATGACACGGGACCAGCGAACAGCTACTGCGGAGCTGCTCGGCAGTCTGAGCGAGATGGAGTGGACGCGCCCGACCTTGTGCGACGGCTGGACCGTCGAACATCTGGCGGCGCACCTGTCCATGCCCTTCAGAATCGGACTGCCCAGGCTGCTGATGGCGATGATCTCGGCGCGGGGTGACTTCGACAGTGCAGCAGACCGATTGGCGCGCCGGGACATCGAGCGCATGACGCGCGCCCAGCTGGTCGAGGTACTGCACGCCAACGTCTCCACCAAGTGGAAGGTCCCCGGCGGAGACCTCGCGGACTCCTTCTGTCACGACGTCATTCACGGACTCGATCTCACCGAGGGGCTCGGCCGTCCCCACACCGCCACCCCGGAGCAATTGTTGACGACGCTGAACGTCATCAAAACGAAGAACCGAATGGAACACTTCGGCGTCGATCTGCGCGGACACACCGCCGTGGCGTCGGACATGGACTTTCGCATCGGAAAGGGCCCGGAAATCACCCTTCCCGCCGGGCGTCTCGTCCTCCTCCTCACCGGCCGCGAATCAGTCGACCAGCACCTGAAGCGTGCCGAATAGGGCCGTCGGGCTACACGCCCACAGTCCTTTGGACGCAGCAGCGGCGAGATCGGTTCCCTGCTGGGTTGCGGAGCTTATTTGTGGCAAACTCTGGATTCGGTAAGCCGGGATTCGACGAAATCCTCGGTCGACGGGCGGCAACGCTGCGAGGTATCTCTTGGGGGAGGATATCTGTTGGGGGAAATACTCAAGGCTGATCTCGACGAGATCAGGGTCCTCGGGGCGCAGCTGAGCGTCAAGGCGAAAGGCATCGCGGACGTTGTGCAGCCCGCGCGGACTGGCGTTTCGGCGGTAGTGATGCCGGATGCGGGCATCGACAACCTGCTGGGCCGGATCGTGACGACGATGGAATCTACAGTGGCGAAACACAGCTCCGCAGTGCAGTCCCTGTCCAATGGCGCGGTCTCGTCGGCGGTGTCGTACGAGGCGGTAGAAGACGCGTTCGCCAGGCAACTCGGGGTGTTGACCGATGGGCTACGCCGGTGAGCACCCCCACCATTGCCCAGATCGAGTCGTGGAAACCGCTGACGCTGGTGTCGGCGGGGGAGGCAGTCAGGGCGGCCGGTGCTGATCTGGTCGATCGGTTGGCCGAGGTCGATCTTGCGGTGGATACCACGGCTCGGAAGTGGCAGGGAGACGCGGGCGCGGCTGCATCGATGCGTGCTGTGTCGGAGGTTGTGACTGCGACGGTGTCCAAGCGTGCGACGGACTCAGTCGGGGCGTCGATGGTCGCTCAGGGCGAGACCATCGACGCGTATCGCACAGCGATTCTCAATACACGAGATGCAGCTGTCGACGTCCACGGCATGTCGGTGGCACCGGATGGAACAGTCACCAGCCCGACCGTTCCCGGTGCGTACGACGACGCACTGCGGCCTGTGTTGCAAGGCAGGCTCGACCGTCAGGCTGCAGACTTCCAGACCAGTCTGAAGGAGAGCTTGGCGCAGTGCGGATCAGCATTGGCCGAGCTCGAGGCCGCAGTGTCCGTAGGCCTCGACGACCTCGAGCGACACGGTGGTCCGGGTGGTGCAGAGATCGCTGCGATCGTTCTGTCCGGCGAAGACGGCAGGGATCTAGGATCCCAGGTGCGGGCCGCCATCGACATAGGTAACCCGATCCCCTCCGACGTTCTGGCCGGGCTCACCGAGGACCTCCGAGCCACTGGATTGAGCGCCGAACAGCTCAGGGACTATCTCAACGGCGCGACGGCGACCATCCCCGCAGGTACCCAGCAGTATCTGAAGGAGTTCTACGACAACGCTGGGGTCGACGGCTTCGCAGCGGCCAGCCAACAGCTGCAGTCGCAGGGTCCTGCGGGCCAGCAGGCGGCCGCCTCCCTGGCCAACGGCGTGATGGTTCTGTCCAACGAGAGAGTGGGGACCGGTCGTGATGCCGACGGAAATCTCACGGGAACCGGTGGTTACGAGAACCTTCCGCAGGACATGCGTGATCTTGTCTCGACTCGCCCCAGTCGTGGTATCGAGGGCTTGGACAGCAACAGCCTGACGTATCCCGGTGACGGACCCATGACCGAGGATCACAAAAGCGTCGTCGAAGGCCAAACAAAACTGTTCGACGCATTGGCACTCGCTGAAGCCGGGCACGACCCCGGCACGAAGATGTCGACGGAACTGATCAGGCAGGGCATGCACACAGCGGCACTCGACGCCCGCGGTGGAGCGTTGCCGTTCGGCAATCAACCGCTCGACACGGCCGGCCATACAGAGACTTTGGAGAAGGCGATCGAACTGGGCTCCCGCAACATCGACGGCGCCCACGCGATTCTCACCGGGCAGGGTGCGTCGGACGTCCTCGGGTCCGGCTACAACGCGGATGCAGCCCTGATGCCGTTACTGCAGCGCGATGATGGTACCGCCGTGGCATCGCTCACCGACTGGATTCCCCGTGATGCGCACACTATCGCCCCGGAAGGAACACCAGATTTCCGAGCTTCCGAACGCGCAGGCCAAGCCGCTCGAGGCCTGGCGGAGGTGATGGCCGCGACGGAGTCGTCGAACGGCACCAACAACTACACGACTCTACTCTCCGGTGAAGCGAAGATCGGACGAGGAACAGCTGTACAGGTCGCGGAAGCTCTGTCCCCCTTCGTAGGCGACATGACCGGAATGACGCGTGACCTTACCCAGACGAACGGGTTCGGTGAGTTCGGTGGCAGCAGGGACTATATCGGCGGACCTGTCGAGCCGCTTCGAATATTCAGTATTCTCGACTCCGACGATCAGGCCAGTCAGATCATCAACGGTACCGCGCTCGCCGAAAGTCAACGCATGGATCGCGTTTTCGCGACGACTGGATACAGCGAACTGGGTGACCAGGCCTATCGACTCCAATGGCTCGTCGATCACGGTCTGTCCACCGAAATGGACCAGCGTGTGGCAGACGGAGTCGACGAGCAGGACGCCGCCAACTCTCGAAACTCGAAATTCACCGCAGCATGGACCGCGGGGCAAATCGTTGCCGGCGGCTTCGGTCCGGGTGGCATCGCAGTAGCAGCCGGTTCCGAGTTCCTCAAACCCTACGTGCTCACGGTCGACGATCTGGGTACACCGCAGCCTCGCGAAATCACTTTGGATTCGTCGCAATTGGGCTTCGATCGGGGGAGCGATCCATACGTCGCAAGCGAATGGGGTAGCGCAGACTTCAGACGACACAACGTTCTGGACGCTCTCGTTAGCAACGGATCAATCGACATCAACGACGTGCCGGATGTGTACAAAAACGCGGACGGTACGACGGTGCTTCCGTATTCGGAAGCTGTGAGAAATGTCGTTGACATGGACGCCGATCGGGTGCGGTACGAGATCTATGAAATTACAACGCGATTGATCGAGAATGCCGGAATTACGAATCTCGAAGATTACGCCGGGGCTGCGACCGGAGACGAGCAGCGGGATCGTCTGGCCGCAGCGATCCGGCCCGAAGGGAATAGTCCAACCAGACAGGACATTCTGGATTGGCTGTCGAGCGACCAATCGTCTCGTGATTCCAAGAATACTTGGCCTCTGGACATTCACCGATGATGAAAGGAATCCCGCGCCTTCGGTCAGTGAGTGTGGCGTCACTGCTGGCAATGCTGGCAGCTGTCTCGGCGTGCGCGCCGGGTGTCGTAGAGGACACCGATCCGATGCCTACATCGTTGGTTCGCTGGCCTGCGACGGACGTATACGAAGCGCCTGATCAGCTGCGCGAAGCCACGATGGTGTGGTCTGCTGAACCAGGGATCGACCTCTTCTCGGCTGAGGGAACTTTGGTCCGTGCGTCAGAGGAGTCCTTCGCGATCGGGTTGATGCTCGGTCTCGACTACACATATGTGGGCTTCGCGGAAAGTTCGAACAGCCCAAGAAATGCTGGAAGCCTCAGCGGTTTCAGAGACGACACAGGTCAAGGTCCATTCGTGGGAACCATCTACGGGCACATACAGCAGATCATCCCGACTCGAGAGGGCTTCGATGTGCTTTCGTGTGTGCTCGGCGTTGGTCTCGACAGGGTTGTGAACGGCAAGTACTCACCCTCGCTCCTGACCGGCAGCGAGGGAGGCGAACAACGCTCGAGGTTCATCCGGAACGGCAGTTCTGAATCTGGACTTCCCACATCGCCGCCAGCAGCCCTGAGATCCCGGGATCGGCATTGGCAGGCGCCGACCGGGAACGAGTTCGAAGGTTGGGAGATAGACGGGTTCATCGACCTGGATCCGCAAACGTCCGAGCGCGGCCGTTGTGTTCCCTGGGCCCGATCTCTCTACCCGAATGCACCGTCGACGATAACGCCCGATACGTACGCCCGGGACACTCCACCTCCCGTCCAACCTGCCTTTCCCGGATGGCCGGACGGCAGCAGTTGACCGAGACCATGGCAGAGATTCGTTCAGGTGGTACCCACTGTGGCACATGAGGAACTCGGTGCGAAGGTTCGGCGACTTCAGCAGGCCGTCGCCGATGTCCACGGGCACACCCACGTGGAGGGAGTCACTGTTCGGACTGACGCGAACGGTCGACTCACCGAACTGACAGTGGGGCACGAGGCGTGGGGAAGAGGACCAGCAGTATTGGCCGACTTGATCATGCGTGCTTACAGTCGCACAGCGAACGACGTCCAGGAGCGTTCCTCGTCGATCCTCGCCGAGCTCCGGGATGATCCGACGGTTGCACGTATCGCAGACGCGACCGCGGTGGGTCAACCAGCATCGGTGTCGAGGGCTCACAAGGATCCGGAGTCACCCCTGCCAGACAACTACTTGACGGTTCGGGAACGCCCTACTGCCGATATCCATGAGGCCGACAGCTTCTACGAACGCAAGTCCTGGTTGGAATAGGCGTCGGGAGCCCGGAACCCCACGTCGGAAGCACCGTTGTCGAAGACGCGCTTCAGAAGATGCTCTCCGTGGAAACAATTCGGATCCTGATGCAGTGGACGCACCCTTCACCGCGGTACGGAACCCTACGACCTGCCAGCGCGTCTTCCGAATATCAGATGTCCGGTGCAGTTGTTTGATGTATGCCTGCGGATACGGAGTTGAGCGATGCTCGGTGCAGTGTCGGCGTAGGCGTTCGTAACAACCGTGGCGGCCGGGCCGATCTTCACTGGGTTGTCCGCGGACGGCGGACTCGGCACGGGAGAGCGTTCGATTATGGGTTTCATGGACGGACTGATAGGCAATGCAGGGAAGATCGATCCTGCCGCCGCGCATCAGGAATACAGTCGGTTGCTCGGCAGTGGGGAACAGATCCACGCTGCTTATCAGCTTGTTCGGGATGCATTCCTGTTCACCAACCGCCGACTGTTGATGATCGACAAGCAGGGGCTCACCGGGCGTAAGGTCGAATACCATAGCGTTCCGTACAGGTCGATCACCCACTTCGCAGTCGAGACGGCAGGCACGTTCGACCTGGATGCCGAGTTGAAGATCTGGATATCGGGCAACGCGACGCCGATTCAGAAGCAATTCACCAAGCAAGTCGATATCTACGAGGTTCAGGCGATCCTGTCTCACTTCGTCGTCGCCTGACCGACTGGCATGGGATGGTCGTCAGGTGAGTGACTCGCGAACCGACAAACCCGTCGAGATGTTCGACGCCTTGTTCACTGAGGCAGCATCAGCGTTGGCACTACCGGGGACGCTGAGAGCCCGTATCAAGTCCGAGGTCGATGCAATTCTCGATGCCCAGACCGACGCACTCCTGCGGCAATCGTCGGCGATAGATCTGAAGCAGGCACTGCCGAAGGGCACGAGGCTTGGAAGTCTCGAACAGTCTCGTCTGCGCACGGTCGCGGATCTCGCGTACTCGTCACCGAGCGAGATCGCTGCCGTGCCGGGTATCGGTCCGCAGTCCGCTCGAGCGATTCACGACGAGGCCGTTGCGCACCGCACGCGCGTCCGAGCCGGCCAACGGCTGCGGCTCGACCCGCAGCAGAAGGGGACTCGTGAGACGCAGCTCGTGACAACCCTCACTGCCGTGGATCGCGTGCAGCGCGAAATCGGTTCGCTCGCTGCCGAACTCGACGCGGTGAAACGGTTGGTGGAACCTTGGCGTGAACCCGCGCAGCGATCGAACGGCTGGCTCAAGCGGATGTTCACGAGCAGGGCGTCCCAGCAACAGCGCGAACGCGCGATCTACCAGCTGAACGCCGTCGCCAATACGCAACCCGTGAGCTCGATGCGTGCCCACGTTGGGCGCGTAGTGGCAGCCGGCAAGTCGCAGGGCAACCCGTGGATCGACTACGAACGCGACGCCGCAGCCTACAACGCGCTGCTCAGTCAGTTCACCTCCGTTGCCGCCGAGGATGTCGATGCCTCGCATGGCTTCATCGGCGAACAGTTGACGAGTGATACTCAACGCGTCGTACTCGACCGCACCCATATGCGTTCGTACCTGCGCGCCTACCAAGCGTTCGGCGCGCAGTACATTCTCCATCGCCGGAAAGTCATCCTCGGTGACGAGATGGGCTTGGGCAAGACCATTCAGGCGCTCGCAGTCGCCGCGCATCTCGCGTCGCAAGACGACAAACATGTGCTGGTGATCTGTCCTGCGAGTGTGTTGATCAACTGGTCCAACGAGACTCGGAAACATACGACGCTGCGTCCGTACGAGCTTCACGGTCCCATGCGTGATTCGGCGGCGACCGAATGGGCACGCGAGGGCGGCGTCGCAATCACGACGTTCAATACCCTGTCGCGGCTGCGGATCACGGTCGGTCCGCAATTCGTGATCGTCGATGAAGCGCACTACGTCAAGAACAAGGCGGCGCAGCGTTCGGTCGCGTCGCACCGATGGATCGAATCTGCCGGGCGTGCGGTTTTGCTGACGGGTACACCGATGGAGAACCGGGTGGACGAGTTTCGGAGCCTAGTCGAGTATGTCCAGCCCGATACTGCTCGCAGGATCCACGTCCGCGACGGCCTCGGCGGCGCGACATCGTTCCGGAAAGCGGTTGCACCTGCCTACCTACGACGCAATCAGGTCGACGTGTTGAAGGAGCTCCCCGACCTGATCGAGGTGGAAGACTGGGTGGCGCCGCATTCCGAAGACTCTGCGCGGTACCGCGATGCAGTGCGGTCCGGGAACTTCATGGCGATGCGTCAGGCCGCGTATCCCGGCGAGGCCGGCACGAAGTCCGCCAAGCTCGATCGTCTGCTCGAGATCGTCGAGGAGGCAGAGGACAACGATGCGAAGGTCATTGTGTTCTCGTTCTTCCGATCGGTGCTCGATACCGTCTGCAGTCGGATCCCTGGTGCGGTGTTCGGACCGCTGACCGGTAGTACGCCGTCCATCCAGCGACAGAAGATGGTCGACGAGTTCACCGCGCATCGAGGTCGAGCTGTGCTGGTCAGTCAGATCGAGGCCGGGGGAGTGGGCCTGAACGTTCAGGCCGCTTCGGTGGTGATTCTCACTGAGCCGCAGTGGAAGCCGAGTACAGAGGTCCAGGCTATCGCGCGGGCACATCGAATGGGGCAAGTCCGGACCGTGCAGGTGCACCGGTTGCTCGCCAAAGACACTGTCGACGAGCACATGCGGCGGGTTCTCGCCCACAAGTCCGAACTATTCGACGAGTATGCGCGCAAGAGTCAGGCGAAGGAGACCGACCGGGCGTCCATCGACGACGGGTGGGACCGAGGTGTGGGGCCTGTGGAGAACTCAATCGTCGAGATGGAGAAGCAGCGGTTGGGGGTGGGGTGAGCAACGACACCAAAGTTTGGGTGTCAGTGAACCGAACGCCCCGGCGGGAAACTAATAGGATCCATGATCCATGATCCATGATCCATGATCCATGATCCATGATCCATGGTGCAGGCGTGGTCGTTAGATAATTTAAATTGACTGTCGTTCAATTTGTTTCGTTATGCACACGATGAAGTAGGAACGCCTGCTTCGTACGGATCCAGTTCGCGGAGACGGTATTTTCGCCTGCACAGCGGAGCGCAATCAATCAACACGCTGGTCGAGGGTCGGGAATCCTACGAAAGCGAGTTGTTGTGAAAAGCCGTATTCGAGTGATGTCGGTGTTCGCCCTCTGTTCTAGGGCTGAGTGTCGGGTTTTCGGGGCTCGCAGCCGCTGCTGTACAGCCGACGGGATCGATCACCCAGGAAGGCAACCGGGTCTACGTCGATGTTCCGGGCGGCGATGAGGATGACTACTGTACGGCCCGGGCGAAACAGGGAACGGCTGATCGCGCGTTTGCGGGAGTGCAGACGGTGGAAGCGTCCGCTACCGCTACTCTGACCTTCGAGTTGGCGCTCGCAGGTGACTACGCCGTCTCATGGGAGTGCTACAACAACGAGAACTCGTACAACTCAGGTTCGGCAGCAATAACTGTTGTCAACGATCTGCCACCGGTAAGCGCGATCGGCCCGTTCGAGTTCTCGACAGGTTTCGCCGATCTCTTTGCATCACCAGTTCCCACAGCGCGGCTTACACAGGTCGGCAGCGACGTCACCTGGCGGGCAATCGCGGGTGATACCGACGTGAACTGCCGAGCACGCGTGTACGACGGCGGGGGAATCGTGACCGAGACGCAGACCTACATCGTGCCGGCTCGGGTCGCAGTCAACCTCACGGTGGTCGTTCCAACCGAGGGTGACTTCTCGACGAGTTGGGCTTGCTTCACCGCGTCGAACAGTTGGGGCAACGAGCCCAGTCCTGCACCGATAGTCGTCCCGGGAAGCATCACCCCGCAGTTCGGATCGAGCTGATCGGTCGCACACGCGGCGTTCCACGAATGATTGGTTCCCGCGCAGTAGATTTGGACCGATGTTTCGCTAATCGATGCTGGCGAGCCTAGAGCAGATCATCTCTGCCGATGCTCGACGCGTCGTCGGTCATCGAGATGTGCGCCGCGCAGAGCATCCAGCGTGCGATCGAGCGTCGACTCGCCAGGATTCACCACGCAGACCCAGCCGTACGCGCCGTACAGCGGGTGCGGGTTGAACACGTCCGCGGTGCTGTAGTCCACGGTTGCTTCATCGATG
The DNA here is from genome assembly GCF_002259415.1 of Rhodococcus sp. 14-2470-1b. GTDB lineage: Bacteria > Actinomycetota > Actinomycetes > Mycobacteriales > Mycobacteriaceae > Rhodococcoides. The sequence goes on along the minus strand of NZ_NPFY01000027.1, from coordinate 5,082 downwards.
TCGCCCGGCGCATATCCGATCAGGTCGGTGAAGGCGCGCGATCCGACGTGGATGTTCACTCGCCAACGGTCGGGTGCGTCGAGACGAGAAGCCGCATCGTCTGGATAGTCCTTGGTCACGATCGTCGCGTAGGGCTGACGGTTGTTCGGAACCTGGCCGTCGGGCGCGTAGTAGAAGAAGTGATCGCCCCACGAGATCTCGGGATGCTCGCTCCCCGGCTCGGGTGCGAGTTCGAGGACGCCGTCCAAGGTCCGCAGTTCTGTCAGGATCTGCTGCATCGACATGGGTCCAGTATCTGCTCCTTCGCCATCAGGCGTTTCGTTGAGGTAGTGCCGGCCTCTTGACGACGGTGACCTCTGTGGCGCCCTGATCGCGAAACCACTGCTGCAGTTCCTCACCGTCGATGATGTGAGGTTCGTCGAGTCCGACGTCGACGGATTCGTCGACGACGCCGCGCATGCCTGTCACATTCGCGTTTCCCAGTGCCCGACCTCCGGCGCGACCTGACTGCTTGAGTACGTTTTTCAATAACCCCTTCTTACCTGCAACGAAACCGAACTGTCTGCGAGAGGCGCGACTCTGTGCAACCGTGGAGAGGAGGTTGGGGATCCGAACACTGTGAAGTCGAAGGAGTGCCGGTGACTGATTCTCTCGAACCCAGCAAGAGTTTTTTCGTACTCTGGGATGGCAGTCCGGAGGGATTGGACCCCGACGAACGCCAGGCGATGATCGACGCGACGGCCGACGGAAGGTTGTACGACAGTTCCTGGAGTTTCGGTCGTGGATACGGCAATCCGCTTGCAGGTGACCGAGTATTTCTGTTGCGCACAGGAAATCTTAGGGGCGTCGTTGCCAGTGCCAGCATCACCAAGGACGGGGTCGTTATGGACGATCACTGGACCGGAACTGGAAAGCGAACCGCTTACATCGATGTCACCTGGGACGTGATGGTCGGTGACGATGATCGATTGACGATCGAGGAGCTACGTCAAGCTTTGCCGGAATTCAAGTTTCCGGTACTCGGTTCCGGCAGGCGCATCTACGACCCGTCCGCAGCGTCGCTCGAAAACCTCTGGGGCGAGCACGTCGACGATCTGGGTCGTCGGACCCGAAATCCGTGGTTGGGTGGTCGACCTCAGTCCCGGCAACAGCGGGTATCTCGTCGAATTCCATTGCAGCGAAACATGACCCCGAGCTACGATGTGGAATCGTTTGCTTCCCACCGAGCGCGCCGTGCCGAATCGGAACTGGTCGACCGTTTCGTTGCGCGATTACGTCCCGAGGGTTTGGACCTGAGTGGCTTTCAGCTGCAGGTCGAGGGTGTGAATCGGCCGTTGCTGGTGGACCTGTTCGATCACACGAACAACGTCCTGTACGAAGCCAAAGCGTCGGCGTCACGAGAGGCAGTTCGTATGGCATTAGGGCAGCTGTTGGACTACCGCAGACACATCGAGACCAGTCCGTCGATATGCATGCTTCTACCCGATCGCCCGGCTGACGATCTAGTCGAGCTTTTGCGCGAGTACGGCGTCGGCTGCGTTTGCGAGGAATCGAACCGGTTCGAAGTTGTGCTGAAGTCAGCGGTCGCGGCGTGAGCGCCGTCGACAACGACGTCATTGGGAAACTGTTGGTCGCACACGCTGACTACGAAAGTACGGTGACCGATTCATACGACGAGGTTCTGTTCGACGTCGTAGCCAGAGTCGAGTCCGCGCGGAGCGTCGGCAAGGCAGACATCGGCGCTCTGCTCTTCTGGAAGCGACTCCGGGCGGATACTCCCTGGGCGATGGCCCTTCATAATATGCGCGACTCAGATGTCAGGGTCGTGACCGGCGCGATGTACGTGGCAGCAAACGATCTCGCTGTGGACGTCCCCACCGCAGCGGGGCAAGCCAGGCAGGCGCTGATCGGACTGCCTGGTTGCGTAAGCGGAGGCGCGTTGCCCTCGGCGCTCATTCTCGCGGCTGCGCCAGACCGCATGGCCATATACGACAAGCGGGCTCTGAAGGCACTCGGCATCCTTGGCATCGCTCTCGACACGTCCGACGGGTGGTACCGCGGCTACATGCAGACCGTCGAGACAGTGAGGGCCGAGGTACGTGGACGTGGCAAGGACTGGTCTGCTCGCGACGTGGACAAGGCGCTTTTCCAACTGGGCAAATGATCAGGAGTCGGGCGTCGGTTGCAGGGCCCTGCCGCTATGAGCGCCGTCAGCAGTTCATCGAAGCATCTGTGCGACCTGAGCAATCGCGGCCTCGAAGCGTTCGCGCCCGCCGCTCGTGTTCAGTCCCCGCGCGGAACAGTGCGGAATCTTTCCTGGAACCACGTAGTAGTCTCTGTCGATACTTGCACGTGTCCAACCGTCGCGAGCAGCGGCGCCGAGCAGCAGAACGATCTCGATACTGGGGCACAAGTCGACGAACTCGGTCGTCCATCGCACGGACCGAGTTCGTTCGGCAGCAGTCGAACCGCCATTCTTGACGCCAGCGACAGGGAAGGGAACGACATTCCAGTGGACTACCTCGGCATGTGAGACACCATGGCGCTCATACGCTTCACGGCAATTGCGAGCCGTACGGTCATTGTTGTCCAGGCTCAGCAGGCCGGATCCTGTGCCGCTCTCTGCTTTGGTGGAGGGGTTGTCGAGCAGCACCAACATGCGCGCGTTGATCCCCCCTTGGTCTGGATCGACGTAGGGAATGTGGCCATGCGGGAGGCCGACACAATCCGCAATGGCGTCTGCCAGCGCGTTCAACGGGCGGACGTGGGGTTCTCGGATTCGCGCAATCTTATCGGCGACGACAGCAGGGTCTGCGTTACGTCCGTTTGACATGGAGACAGGATTGCACGCTGGTCCGACACGAGAGTCTTCCTCGACGCGGTACTCCCACCGCGGCCCTCGTCAACGGAGCTTGTAGACACCTCTGCCCTCGGACTTGTGTCTGTTGCGGGAGATCGTAGTGGTGTGGTGGGTCCCCAACGCTGGGGAACGACTTGGTACGCCAGTCCCGTAGGTTGGATTCATCGGCAAATCGATGAGATGGAGTGATCGTGACCGACGATGGAACGGCAGGGCTCCTCGTTCGCGAGTGGGCGACAGATGGTGCGTGGTCGTCGCCCGAGATGACTGCGTACGACAATGAGGGCCATCTGCAGCGCATCATTGCGGCCGCTCCCGAACACGTACCAGGGGTTTCGGGTGAGGCACTGACTGTGCGTGAATTTTCGACGTCGGCCGGTCCCGCGGACGTGTGCATCGTCGATCGGGACGGGTCCATCACTGTCGTCGAATGCAAGCTTGCATCCAACTCCGAACGACGACGCATGGTCATCGGCCAGGTCTTGGATTATGCATCGGCGATCTCTGTCGACGGTGAAGCGTGGTTTCGCAGCCAGTGGGCTCGGCAAGGTGGAACGTCTCTTGCGAGGCTCGACGGAGGAGGTCTCGATCAGTTGTCGGCCGGCATCGAAGCTGGTCGCATTCATCTGTGTCTGGCGGTCGATCGCATCGACTCCGACCTGCGTCGTCTGGTCGAATACCTTAATAGGATCACTCGGGACGAGATCCAAGTGACGGCACTGCAATTGGCTTATGCAAGGCAGGGCAATCTCGAAATTCTCGTTGCATCCACCTACGGCGGTGAGCTCGCGGCGGCGAAAGCGCGATCAGGTAGCCCGGGTGGTGGCCGCGCGTGGACCAAGGAGTCATTTCTGGACGCTCTTGCGTCGGAGATAGACGCTGAGCGTGCCGCTCGCTTGTTCATCCTGCAGGAATCGTTGGATGAATCGAGGGGGAGCCACAGCGACTTCTGGTTCGGGACATCACCGTCAGGAGGGATTTTCTTCCATCCATACGGGTACCGGTTCGCACCGATGTATCTCTGGGTGAACAAGTCTGGGGCGCTGATGACAGCCGGGACGTGGAACAACTACAACCAGATTCAGAACCATGCCGGGTTCTCTTCATTGGCTACATTCTTGGATCAAGACCACACCGCGTCAGCGCCTGGACGAAGGGTGTCGGAACTCGACCTGGACCAGTTCTGGTCGGCTGTACTGCTGTGCGCCGAGGCAATCAACGAGTAGACAAGAGTGCCTCGGCGCTGCGAATGTTGAAACGCCCTGGGCGCGTATCTGGAGCCCTCCGGGGTACTGGTCGTGCGCAGGCCTGTCGTGCTTCCGTGCAGTCAGGACTATCGGCCGTCTGGAAGGGTCGAAACGGTGTATGCGTACTCAGCTATTGTGGGCGGCAGTTCATCGAGGAAGGGCAGTAGTGGCGGACAGTAACAATCTAGTTCCGGTATGGACGCTGGGGACAAACGAAGGGGAAACGGCACCGATAGCAGCCGAAGGCGTGATGTCACCGGCCAGGCTTGCCGAGTTACGGACCGCACTTGCAGTGTTGGTCGATACCCCGCTCGCGACGTTGGAAGCCCACCCGATCCCCGAATCGGCCGACCTGTCCCGCGGACTTTCTCTCGGCAGTGGCAGCCCGCTCGCGGTACACCTCTCGAAGCTGCTTGATGCAACCCCGGATGCGACAGTTGCCTCCGCGAGAGAAGCACTTTTCCGGCTCGTTTTGCCGGCAAAAGTAGCGACGCAACTCGACAGCGGACTTGGAACGTCGAAGTCCGACGCTCGAAATGGTGCCGGATTGCTCGAGGGTTCTACGGCCGTGAAGAATTTCCTTCCTGTATTCGCAGATTTCGCTGGCGGCGGTGGTATCGGTGCAGTGACTGCTGCCGCGCCTCTCTTACTCATGGCGGTCGCGGCCGGTCTGAACGCGCTTGCCGAAAGCGACAGGCGGGGCACCGACCGCTTGCTCAAGGAACTCAAGGACGACGCTTTGAGGATAGAGCGATCCAACCTTAACGCGTGCACCACCAGCATAGACAATGCCGCAAACGTCCTGCTCGACCACGGTAGAATCGGAGTCGCGCTCGGTTTGGATACGGCTGCGTTTCAAATCAACGTCGGTCTGGCTGGCGTGTTCCCGGTAAACGAGGCCAGGACGTTCTAGAGTCTTGTTGCCCGTGAACTGGGCGGATAGGACACTGAACAACATGGCTGGACGCAAGCGGA
>NZ_NPFY01000017.1 GCF_002259415.1 Rhodococcus sp. 14-2470-1b | reverse complement strand
CCAAGCGGTCTACCGCGCCGTCGGCTACCTCTCCCAGAACATCGCCCAACTCCCCTTCGACGACCAAGCCGGCACCATCCCCAACGAAGCAGGCCGCGTCGTGGAGTCCCCGTCCTCGACCACCCCGGTCCCGGCCACCTACGTCACCGGCTGGATCAAGCGTGGACCCGTCGGCCTGATCGGTCACACCAAGGGCGACGCCAACGAAACCGTCGCCAACCTCCTCGAGGACGCACCGAACTTCACCGGCGCCACCGACCCCGATCTGGACGCGGTCACGACGTTCCTCGAAGACAAGAAGGTCCCCTTCACCACCTGGGACGGCTGGTACCGCCTCGACGCCCACGAACGCTCCCTCGGCGAACCAGAAGGCCGCGAACGCGTCAAGGTCGTCGAACGCGAGGACATGCTCCGCGCTTCCGAGCCGGACAAGGCTTGATTCACGCGTGAGTAGGAAACGCACAGAGCGCTGTGCGTTTCCTACTCACGGCGGTTAGACCCGCACCGCCAGAAGTTTCCCTTCCGTCTCGACCTTGCGCTGGTGCTCGTTGAAGTCCGGAGCCGCGCAGACGTACAGAGTCCGGCCGTCGTCACCGCCCAGGCCACACGCGAACACCCCGGTGTCGAACTCGAGCTGATCGACGATTCCCTTGCCTGGGACGACGTGCACGATCCGCTGGCCCAGCGCGTCCGCCACCCACAGCGAGCCGTCCGTATCCATCGCACAGCCGTCGGCCGCAACGGACAGCTGGCCCAGCGCCGTCTCCATCGACGTCATGTCCGGCAATTCTGCGAACTTCACCCAATCGCGACGATCCCCCAACGAACCGTCCGGATGCACCGCGAAGGCGCTGATGCGGTTGCCGACCGTCTCGTCGACCACCAATTCCCCGTCGGGCGTCAGACCCATCCCGTTCGGGAAGTACAGATCCTTCGCCACGACGTGCACCGAGCCGTCGGGATCTACCCGCAACAAATCGGCCGTGTCCGGAGTCGCCAGGTTCATCAGATCGAAGCCGAAATTGCCGACGTAGGCTCGTCCCCGATCATCGACGAGCATGTCGTTGAGGTTCGCCTTCACGTACGACGACAGATCTGCGTGCTCGACGAGCGAGCCGTCGTCCTCACGCCGGAGCAACTTCTGATCTCGCATCGAGACCACGATCAACCTGCCGTCCGGCAGCCATCCGAGTCCCGACGGTTGCTGCGGCACCTCCGCCTCGACACGGACATCGGATCCGTCACCGCGAGCGGACACCACCTTCTGGCTGTAGAAGTCGGACACCCAGATTCGACCGTCCCGCCATCGCGGACACTCGAGGAAGGTGTATCCGTCGAGGACGATTTCTGCTTCAGCTCTCATGTTTCGCATTCAAACACCGGCGCGGGTCCCCGGGTGTCGAAATCGCATTGCTGGCATGCTGTCCCTTGTGTTCGACGCCCACCGATACATCCTCGACCCGCGATTCCCGCTGGTCGAGAATCAGGGATACCCACCGGAGCCGTACACGATCGAGGATTACGACCGCGACACCGACGGCCTCGGAATCACCGGCGGCGCCGTCATCAGTTCGTCGTTCCACACCACCGACCAGGCATACCTGGTGGCCGCACTGCAGGCGCTGGGACCCAGCTGGGTAGGCGTCGCCCAACTCGATCCCGACACGTCCGACGACGAGATCGTCGAACTCGATCGAGCAGGCGTCCGTGCCATCAGGCTCAACTTCAAACGAGGCGCGACGGACGTCCAGACACTCACCGCGCAGGCCCGACGAGCACACGAACTGGTCGGCTGGCACGCGGAACTGTACGTCGAAGCCTCGATGCTGCTCTCGCTCGAACCGATCCTGTCCAAGCTCCCCGCGGTGAGCATCGACCACCTCGGAATGTCCGCGCAGGGGCTGCCCTATCTACTGGACCTCGTCGAGCGTGGCGTCCGGGTGAAAGCCTCCGCATTCGGCCGAATCGACATGGACATCGTCGACGCCATGAAGAAGATCCACGCCGTCGACCCTGCTGCCCTCATGTTCGGCACCGACCTGCCCGGCACCCGAGCGCCCCGACGGTTCCTGGAGTCCGACATCGACCTCGTCGCCGACGCAGTGGGAGGCGACCTTCCCGCGGTCCTCGGCGGCAATGCCCGGGCTTGGTACCGGGTCAAATGAAGATGGCAGCTCCGAGCCACACACCGGTCGCGAGCAGCGCCCCGAACAGTTCGACGAGAATGGACAGCCCCGCAGCCTTCGTGGCGTGCACCGTCGATCTCCACGCTTCACTGTGATTGCGATGACGTGGCAGTTCAGCAACATACGTCCCGAGGATGAAACCGACGAACAAGCCGACGACGGGAATGACGAAGAACCCGACGATGCCGACGAGACCGCCGACCACCAGCGAACGCGTCGGGATGCCTGCGTCCTTCATCCTTCGACCCGGCCAGGTGTACTTCACGACGCCACTGGCGACCAGCAGAACCGTCGCAATGCCGAACACGACCCAGGCTGCGCTGCCGCCGGTCACGAACGCCCACACCGCGATTGCCGCGAAGATCAGAATCACACCGGGCAGAATCGGCACGACGATCCCGACCAATCCCACGAGGATCGCCAACGCGACCAGTACCTCCCCCCAGGCACTCACGTGACGGGACGAATCTTGCCTGCAGCCTCGGTTGCCCGCGCACGAGCCGAATCGATGTCGGACGCCGTCGACACCGCAACGCCCATCCGTCGACGCACGAAGCTCTCCGGCTTACCGAACAGCCGCACATCGGTCTCCGGCACGGCCAACGCGTCGGCGACTCCGTCGAAGGCGATCCCTTCTGCATCGACGCCGCCGTAGACGACCGCCGACGCGCCCGGCGAGACGAGCGTGGTGTCCACCGGGAGTCCGAGGATGGCACGGGCGTGCAGTTCGAACTCCGAAAACCGTTGCGTACGAAGCGTGACCAACCCGGTGTCGTGTGGACGAGGGCTGACCTCGGAGAAATACACGTTGTCGCCCTGAACGAACAGTTCGACGCCGAACAGGCCTCGCCCTCCGAGAGCAGTGGTGATCTTGTCCGCCACGTCCTTTGCCGCAGCGAGCGCGACGTCCGACATCGGTTGCGGCTGCCACGATTCGACGTAGTCACCGGACTCCTGACGGTGCCCGATCGGCTCGCAGAAATCCGTACCCGCCGTCGATCTGATGGTCAGAAGCGTTATCTCGTAATCGAAATCGACGAATCCTTCGACGATGACCCGACCGAGGTCGACGCGTCCGCCCTTCAAGGCGTAGTCCCATGCCGCGGCGACATCCTCGGGGCCGCGGACGACCGACTGCCCCTTCCCCGATGAGGACATGACGGGCTTGATGACGGCTGGATAGCCGATGGAGTCCAAAGAGCTGCGAACATCCTCGAGCGAGTCGGCGAAGGCGTAGGGCGACGTCGGAAGTCCCAACTCCTCGGCCGCGAGTCGCCTGATTCCCTCGCGATTCATGGTCAGCTGCGTCGCCCGCGCCGTCGGAATGACAACACTCCTGCCACGACTCTCGACCTCGGCGAGAGCATCGGTTGCGATGGCCTCGATCTCGGGGACGACGAAGTCAGGTTGCTGAGCGTCGATCAAGGCCAGAAGCTGCTCCGGATCGCTCATGTCGATCGTGAAGGCGTGATGGGCGACCTGGTGACCTGGTGCGTTGTCGTATCGATCGACGGCAATGACCTCGACGCCCAAGCGCTGGAACGCGATGATCACCTCCTTGCCGAGCTCGCCCGCGCCGAGAAGCATCACTCGCGTGGCTCCCGGCGTCAGAGGTGTACCGATCCGTACTGCTTCGTCTCCTGCGCTCACGCAGCTCATTATCCACGGCCTCGGGGTTCCCTCGCGCCCCCTGCCACGCTAAGTTAACCTCGATTCGCTTACGCCTTACTGATCGGAACGAGGAATACGTGTCGAGTACCGGTGGACCGCTGACAGGACTTCGAGTCGTCGAACTTGCAGGAATCGGGCCCGGCCCCCATGCCGCCCTGCTGCTGGCCGACCTGGGAGCCGACGTCGTGCGCGTCCAGCGCGCCGGCCAGATCTCCGAGCACGATCAGCAGCTGCGCAGTCGCACCCTCGTCGAAGCCAACCTCAAGGACCCCGCGGACGTCGAGAGAATTCTGGGTCTGATCGAACGTGCGGACGTCCTCATCGAAGGATTCCGACCGGGCGTGACCGAGCGCCTCGGTCTCGGCCCCGACGTCGCACTGGAACGCAACCCCAAGCTCGTCTACGGCCGCATGACCGGATGGGGACAGGATGGACCGTGGGCGTCCGCGGCGGGCCACGACATCAACTACATCTCGGTGACGGGCGTACTGCACGCCATCGGCCGCCAGGGCGAGCGCCCGGTGCCGCCGCTGAACATGGTGGGTGACTTCGGTGGTGGATCGATGTTCCTGATCTTCGGTATCCTCGCCGCACTGTTCGAACGTCAGACATCCGGTAAGGGCCAGGTGGTCGACGCGGCCATGGTCGACGGCACCGCAGCGCTGTCGCACATGATCTGGGGCCTACGCGGCGTCGGCGCCTGGTCGGACGAGCGCGGCGTCAACATGCTCGACACCGGCTGGCCTTTCTACGACACCTACGAAACCGCTGACGGCAAGCACATGGCCGTCGGAGCGCTCGAGCCGCAGTTCTTCGCCGAGCTGCTCCGTCTGCTCGAACTCGATCCTGCCACTACGCCTGGCCAGGGCGATCGCGACCGCTGGCCCGAGATGCGTGAGATCTTCACGCGGGTGTTCAAGACCAAGACGCGCGACGAGTGGGCCGCGATCTTCGACGGGACAGACGCCTGCGTCTCGCCGATCCTCACATTCGGCGAAGCATCGGACCACAGGCATCTGGCCGCGCGCGAAACTTTGATCGAGGTCGGCGGCGTCACCCAGCACCGGCCGGCACCGAGATTCTCCCGCACCCCCAACGGAATCCCCACCGCGCCCGCGTCGACTGCGGTCGATCCGGAGTCGGTCTGGCTGTGAGTACTTATGTAGGCCAGGGCCTACATGAGTACTCACATCAGAAGACGAGCGCGGGCTCTCGGTCGTCCGCGCTCGGCGCCAGGGCAGCGTAAGCACTCGCGGTCGCAACGACGGCCGCGGTGATCTCCGCGGGCTCCCGTGTGTAGGGCAGGCGGAGGAAACGCTCGAACGCACCCTCCACTCCGAACCGGGGGCCTGCCGCGAGAACGGCGCCGAACGTCGGCGCCGTCGCGGCGAGCGCACTCGATACCGGCGTCGGGATCTGCAACCACAGAGACATCCCGCCCGTCGACCGACGGTACGTCCAGTCCGGAAGATGCTCCGCAAGAGCGGATTCCAGCACCGAACGACGTTCACGCAGCTGATCGCGGCGGGTGTCGAGAATGGCATCCGCGTCCTGCAACAGGAAACCTGCGGCAAGCTGATCCATGACGGACGTGCCCAGATCATGCGCAGCTCGCGATCCAGCAAGCCTGCTGATCAACGACGGGTTGGCTCGAATCCATCCGATGCGCAGCCCACCCCAGTACGATTTCGACGCCGATCCGATCGTCACCACATCCGTGCCGGACACGCGCCCGAACGACGCGACGGGCGGCGGAGGAGGCGCATCCAGCCACAGATCGACCATGGTCTCGTCGACTATCAGCGTCATCGACGTGTCCCTGGCGATCTTGGCGAGCTCGGCGCGACCGTCGGCGGGAAGGCAACGGCCCGTCGGATTGTGGAAATCCGGAATCATGTATGCGACCTTGGACGCGGTCTGCCGTGCGGCACTGCGGATTCCGTCGAGATCCCACGGCTCCCCCTCCGGCCTGATCGGAACCGGGACCGGGCGAGCGCCGACGCGCCTGATCGCCTCCAGCGCGTTGGGGTACGTCGGGTGATCGATCAGAACCCGATCCCCCGGTGACGTCAGGGTGCCCAGCAACAACCGAACTGCCTGCTGCGCACCGGAAGTGACCATGATCTGATCAGGGGTCGTCGGCAACCCGCGCTCGACGAACCGTCGGGCAATGGATTCACGTAACACCGACAGCCCGATCGGTTCCATACCGTGATTGGACAGATAGGCCGGGAGTGCCTGCAGCGCAGAGTTGTACGCATGCAGCATGGCGTCCGTCGGCGCCGCCATCGCCGCATGGGACATGTCGATGACCGGCCCGGTCGAGCGTGACTGCACCAGCAACCCGTTGGGCTTCGCCATGTCCGGCAGCGCGACGGTGCTGCGGGCGCCCTGTTTACTGATCAGATAACCCTCTTCGCGCAGCACGGCATAGGACGACGTGATCGTCGTACGGCTCAGGTCGAGCGCGGACGACAGATCCCGCTCACTCGGCAGTCCGACTCCCAGCGGAATCCGGCCGTCGTGAATGAGCAGCCTGATCCCGTCGGCCAGGGCCCGGTACGTGGGGCGGGACTTGCGCTTGCGCCCGGACGCATCCTCGGCGTCGGTTCGCCACCGTCCAAGGTCGCGCGCCATCGACGTTGCATTGAGCACCCGTATCGCCATTTCTCGATCCTACTGGCCTTCGGATCGAAGTCCAGTTTCGACGCAGTCCATACTGGACTCATGCCGTACACCCTGTTCGACACGCCCCTCGGACGATGCGGCCTGGCCTGGAACTCCGACGGCGTCACTGCCGTCGCACTGCCCGAGTCCGAGGACCGATTGATCGACTACCTGACCGGCTTCGACCCCCTCCCCGGCGACCCGGACGGCGTTGCCCCTGTAGCCATCGAGGGCATCGCGGCTCTGTTCGACGGCGGGAACCCCGACCTTTCGGCCGTTCCGGTGATTCTCGATGTCTCCGACTTCGACAACGCCGTCTACGACGTGGCCCGTGCGATTCCCCGGGGTTCGACGATGACGTACGGCGCTGTTGCTGCGCGGCTAGGACATCCGGGCGCTGCGCAGGCAGTTGGCGGTGCGCTCGGCCGCAATCCGGTGCCGGTGATCATCCCGTGCCACCGCGTCCTCGGCGCCGGCCGTGAGGTCGGCGGCTTCTCGGCTCCCGGAGGGGCATCGACGAAGCAAAGAATCCTCGCCATCGAAGGCGTTCCCGGCTTCGGGGAGCCGACGCTGTTCTGAGCGAAGATCTGCACGAGATGAATCCGGAACTAATTCACTCGAGTGATTTATCTATTTGTCAGTACATTTTCCGAATGGTCACCGAGTGCAATAAAAGGAATAGTCACTCACTGAAACAAACCATAATTCCAGTTTGTGCGCGTTTATTCCGACGTACGGTATTTCAAGCGGAAATCGGTTCGGTTCCAGACGGTAACTCGACCGCGGAAACGCCCTCGGCCTCAGGTCCCGGAACCATGATCTCGTCCTCACGCGTGCCACCGATGGTGAACGCACCCGTCTCCGGCATCCACCCGATGGAGCCGCGCTCGAACAAGCTGTAGCGACCGTAGCCCGTGGGGGTCGGCTTCTCGTTGCTGATCGGATACCCCAGCGCACCGTACGGACCCCCGTGCGCCAGGTACCAAGCGAGAATCTCTCCGTGAACCTCGTGCGCCCCACCCTCCGGAAGCGCGAACACCGTGGCCTTGGCGAACTCCATCATGCCCCCGCCGCTCGGTCCGAGCATGAATTCCCCGACGGCCTCGCCGATCCACGGATGTTCGTAGGCGAAGCGGTCGAATTGGTACCCGAAGACATCTAGACCATTGTACGAAGTGGACATCGACCGACCTTCCGTCGCTTTACCTGGCGCCTATTGTCCGCCCACTTCGCCGATAAAGCACGTCGATTTACAAATATATGTTTCGACTCTTTTCGGCTTCAGTTCAACAGGGCCGAAATCTCGGCCGGAACTTCCTCCGACGACGGGTCGACAACGCTCCGGCTCCACCCTCCCCCGGTTCCGTCCAGTCGAACCAACTGGCTCGGTCCGAGGAGCCACAGCTCGTCACCCGACGCCCAGGTCACTCCATAGCCGTACTCCGAGCTCGACGAGATCGGACCGCTGTACTGCACGTCGCCTGACGAGTCCGTGATCTGCAACGTCGGCGAGCCGCCGACACTCACCACCTTCGCCACCGCCGAGCCCGACGGGGAGGTTCGAGGCGCTACCAAGTCGGCAGGTGGTGGCGGAGATGTGGTGGTGGTCGGCACCATTGTTGTGGTCGTCGTGGATGGGGTCGTGGTGGTCGTTGCCGGTGGAACTGTCGTGGTCGTTGCCGGCGGAACTGTCGTGGTCGTTGCCGGCGGAATTGTCGTGGCAGACGGATCTGTGGTTGTGGGAACTGTCGTGGCGGGCTCTGGTTGGGGAGCAAGCCGAGCGCTTGCGCCCGCCGTACCGCACTGGGCTGACGGCAGCAGGACGATCACAACGCCGAAAATGATCGTGAACGATGGCCCGGGGAGAGAGACCGCTGACCCGGACACCGTTTGTACGCGAGCCGAATAGGTGCCGTTCAACGCACTGAGACTCAGGATCGCGCCGTTCGTAATTTCATGGCTGATAGTTGCACCAGTTGCACCCGTAGTAGCAACGGGGATCACTATGTCTGTGAAACCTGATCGAGTCAGAGTGATTCGATAGGTGTAGCTCGGTCCGGTCGACAGCCAGGACAAACGCACGTAAGACTGCAAACCGATTCCGAGGATGCTTCTGCTCAAGGTGTTACATCCCAGGCTGTTGGGCGCGGGAATAGGAGGTAGCGCAGTCGTGATCGTTCCGCTGGTGGATGTAGAGGTGTCGGACAGTGGCGCAGCCAAGGCCGCTGGCGGATTCGATGATGCAATGCCGACGGTACCGACCACGGCGAGAGCTACGAACACGGACAATGGCAGTTTGCTGTGCCTACCGCTGGGTCGATCGTCGAGCGCCGATTCTGGCACATTCCGACCATGCGGCCTCCACGCGATCATCAGAAGAACGCCGACCATCAGACCTCCCGCGAACACCGCGACGGGGCTGCTGAGCCACGTCACGACATACCCGAGCTTCGGCACGCTGAACAAGACGCGCCGAACGTCGGAGACGACGTACGGCTCGGCGTCGGGTTCGGCATTCGCGTCGCCTTTCAGGAACAACTCGGCACTGACGCTGCTCACTGCTCCGATATCCACGACTCGGTGGGTTATGCCGTTGCCCGCCGCGTTGGTCACGTTGACGATGTCACCCACCTGAATGTCGACCGCGGGCGTGGACTTACTCAGCGCAAGTGCACCCGTCTCGATGGCCGGTGACATGGACCCGGACCTGAATACCAGTGGCGTAATCCCGAACATGACCGCAGCCAGCGCAATCAGCACACACAGCAACCCCGCCAGTGCGCCCACCGTCAGCGCGATCTCACGCATCCACCGCCTCTTCGAATGCGCGCCTGAACGTTCCGCGTCGGTACTCATCTATGTCGACGTAGCCACGAGTGAGTAGGTGATGTTTCCCGTCGCCGGCGTTGCCGGGGCCGTGGCGGTCGACGGCATCGTGACCCTGATGCAGAGTTGGTCCGTTCCGCCGGCTGGGATGGGCCGATTCACGCCGGGGAAAGGCTTCGACGGAAACAACCCGGACACCGTACTGACTGCGGGCCCAGAGCAGTCCGAGTTCCCGTAAACGAAACTTTCCAGCAATCCGCCCAGACCTGTGTTGTTCGCTGCCACGGAAAGCGTGTAGTTGAACGGCACAGTCCCGGAGTTCCGCACGAGTAGCGGCGCAGTGACTGTATTGCCCGGGGCAATCGCGGTGTTGGTGAGGGCTGTTGCGAACGCAGGTGGATTGTTGTCGACCGCAGGGTTGCCGATCTTGATGTCGATCGTTCCCGTCGTAAATTCTCCGGACGTCGCCGTCGACGTATCCGACCATGCGGCAAGGGTTCCCACGGCTCCGAGACCCAGGACGATTCCGATGGACATGATGGCGCGAGCCCGAGCGCTGATCAGCGCCGAGCCGATCCGGCGAAGGACCCCTAGGTTCTGCTTGTGACTCGCCATCACGCGTACGCCCCTTCCTGATTCTCCGAAACACAACTCACGCTGTCTCCGTTGTCCCACCGCACAACCAGGTCGACAAACGCTCGGGAATTCTGGGTCGCATTGCCCGCATTCACTGTCATGTCGACGGTGGCACCGATCCGGCGCTTCTCATGTGCGCCGATCAGGACGGTGCCGCAACCCGATCGGTACTCCGTCCCATCGATCGACACCGTCAGCGATTCACTGAACTCTCTGCTGTCGGAGACGAGCTTCAGTTGGATTCGACCATCGTCGTCGGTGTCGTTGAAGACATGGAATGCAGCATCGCGCCGGTCACCGGGGACCCACCGAATCTCGTTGTCGAAGAGCGGACTCGGCAACGTCGGGCTCCATGTCTCGCCGTCGTAGCTGTATCCGACCGTCTGTACCGGCCGCGCGGAACCCGTTCCCAGCAACACCACGATTGCCAGCCCCGTCACCAGGACTGCGCACGGAACGGCGACGTTCGAATTCACGACGCCTCCCTTCGCTTCTTCCGGTGATCGACGCCCGCGCCGACGAACATGAATAACGCATAACCGGCGAGCCCGATCACGATGACGGTCACCGTGATACGGCGCTGTTCACCGTTGAGCCAATTGTTGACGTACCCCATGTAGGGCACGGAATACCAGACCTTGCCTCGGATTTGGCCGAACTGCACGGGGTTCTCGTCATCGGACCCGTTGTTGTCTCCGCGGGTGATGTACGTCGTGACACCGCCACCTGACTGCTGAGTCGCCACGATTCTGTGCGTCACCACATCAGGTTCACCAGAACGGATTTGGTATGTGATTGCCGTTCCGACAGCGAGTTCGGAACGATCGACAGGCTTGATCACGACCAATGACCCCGGCGGATACGTGGGTTTCATCGATGTCGTGAGAATGGTGTACGGCGTTGCCCCCGATACACGCGGGACGACAACGGTGACAGCGAGAACGAACAGCATCGCCGCCAGCAACGTGTACGACACGATTCGACTCACCCACCACCACACCCCGGTGCGCTCGTCCCCGTTCCTCTCGGGCGGGACAACGGGAATCACGTCGGTGTCTTCGGTGCTCATGTCTGATCCGCTCGGAACGAGAATTTCACGGTCGAGGACTGACTCTTCGGCGGGTCGATACCTACGGACACCCGAAAACACCAGACCTCCGCCGCTCCGGGGGCAAGCAAACGTGCGGCGGGTGCCGTCGGAGCCTGCGCCCCAGCGGCATTGCCGGTGTACAGCTGAGTTGCGCCGGTCGGAGCGGTCGTCGGCGGGCAATCCGCTGCCGCCCCGACCAGGCTTGCCGTCAACGTCAGCGGCACCGTTCCGGTGACCGTTGTGCTCTGGAGTCGGTAGTCGAAGGGAACATTTCCTGCGTTCTTGATCGACAACGAGGCCTGCGAAAACCCATTCGGACCGAGATTCGTCCCGCCGAGCGCGGCGAGCACGTAATCGTTCACCTCTGCCCCTGCGGGTCCGACCTTGATGTCCAAGGTCCCGGAGTTGATGGTTCCACCGCTCACGATGGCGTCGTCACGCCACAGCGCGCCCGTCGTCTGTGCTGATCCGAAAACCACCACAACGACGGACGCGGCTGCGAGTGCCCAGTATCGGCCGTGCTTGATCACTTCGCAGGGATCAGGGACGTACCTGGTCGAGCGTCAGCGTGAAGTCGTTGAGGCTCACGGACTCGTTCTGAGCAATCAGGTCGGCTGTGTCCTCGTCGAATGTGATCGTCACATTCACCGTGATGGTCTGCGGGGAGACCGTCAACGGCAACGGCACAATCGAACCGTTGGGAAGATCCGCTCCGCCCTCGATACCAACGGTTGTGTCGAGCGCTGCAGCCAGAGCAGGATCACCGATGACGTTGGTGAAGTCAGCGGTGATGCTCGCCCGCAGATTCGGACCCGCCCAATTCACGACGTAGTCGGTGGAGTATTCGAGGACGTCACCGGGGACGATCAGGAATCCGGAAGGATCCGATCCCAGATCAGCATTCGGGGTTACGGACGTTTCAGTCCAAGTGCCAGCGCCCACAGGATCGAAATTCAACTCCCCCGAGTTGATGTCACCGCCACCGACGGTTTCCTCGTCCTGCCACAGAGCGAAGGATCCCAAACCGCCGAGCAGCAAGACAGCTGCCGCCCCCGCGGCTATGGCGCCTTTGGTTGCCTTGTTCATTCGTTTCTCTCTTCGTGTGGGCCCGTTGGAAGGCCAGTGAGGGACCCGGCGTTCTTCGGGTCGAGCCGGTCGGTACCGGCCCGCGCACCTGGTGCGACGTCCATTGTTTCGCAAGTACCAAGTGGTCTGTTACCCCTGCGAATGTAAAAGTCCGAAGGTCTTTTTAAGAGCCTTTTACCTAACCGACAGTTACACCAACGCGGTCGATGTAAAGCGTCGATTCATTCGATCGCAGCACAGAAAGAGCCGAGGCAGTCAGCGAAGAGGCTCAGACCGACGACCTACGGTCGCGTATACACGAAGATAACGACCGACAAGTATTTTTCGATGTGCGTCGGCCGAACCAAGCCATGAGACGACTAAGGCCCCGCAACGCGTACGTTGCGGGGCCTTTGTCGGATGAATCAGGAGTTCAGAATGTCCCGACGAACGATGGTCTGGTCACGTCCGGGGCCGACGCCGATGCAGGACATGTGCGCGCCGGAGAGCTCTTCGAGCCTGAGTACGTAGTTCTGTGCGTTCACCGGAAGGTCTTCGAAGGTGCGCGCTCCGGAGATGTCCTCCCACCAGCCTGGCATCTCTTCGTAGATCGGCTTGGCGTGGTGGAAGCCGGTCTGCGTCATCGGCATCTCGTCGTGACGGACTCCGTCGACGTCGTAGGCCACGCAGATCGGGACCGTGTCGAGGCTGGAAAGCACGTCGAGCTTGGTCAGGAAGTAGTCGGTGATGCCGTTGACGCGGGTCGCGTAGCGGGCGATGACCGCGTCGAACCACCCTGTCCGACGCGCACGCCCGGTGGTGACGCCGACCTCGCCGCCCTGCTTCGCGAGGTATTCACCGGAGTTGTCGAAGAGCTCGGTCGGGAAGGGACCCGACCCGACGCGCGTCGTGTACGCCTTGAGGATGCCGAGGACGGTGGTGATCTTGTTGGGTCCGATGCCGGAGCCGACTGCCGCGCCGCCCGCCGTCGGGTTGGACGACGTCACGTACGGGTAGGTGCCGTGGTCGACGTCGAGCAGAGTGCCCTGAGACCCTTCCAGGAGCACGGTTTCGCCACGTTCGAGAGCGAGGTTCAGCTCGAGCCGAGTGTCCGCGATGCGGTGCTTGAACTTCTCCGCCTGCCCGAGGACCTCGTCGACGACCTGCTGCGGGTCGAGAGCGCGTCGGTTGTAGATCTTGGAGAGCACCTGGTTCTTGAATTCCAGTGCTGCTTCGACCTTCTGAGTGAGGATCTTCTCGTCCAACACATCGGCTGCACGGACGCCGACGCGTGCGAACTTGTCCTGGTAGCAGGGTCCGATTCCGCGGCCGGTGGTGCCGATCTTCTTCGCTCCGAGGAAGCGCTCGGTGACCTTGTCGATGGCGACGTGGTACGGCATGATCAGGTGCGCATCGGCGCTGAGCAGCAAGCCTGACGTGTCCACGTTGCGCTCCTCGAGCCCGGCCAGCTCGGTCAGCAGAACGCCCGGGTCGACGACGACGCCGTTACCGATGATGTTCTTGACGCCCGGCGTCAGGATGCCCGACGGGATCAAGTGGAGTGCGAACTTGTCACCGTTGGGGAGCACGACGGTGTGGCCCGCGTTGTTGCCACCCTGGTACCGAACCACCCACTGGAGTTGTTCGCCGAACAGATCGGTTGCTTTGCCTTTGCCCTCGTCGCCCCACTGGGCGCCGATCAGGACTATCGCCGGCATGTGCTCTCCTGGTGTCTCTTCTGTGCAAAAACTAGCTGTGTACTCGACGTACGGGAGGTTGCTTCCAGGTGTGGAGGCAGGCCGGGGGGTCAGTCTAGCCGAGGCGGTGTGGCACCGGTCATGGCGCTACGGTGGAGACCGAGCACCAGGCCACAACCACAGAACCGCACGGGAGCACAGTGACACCGTTCGTCTTGCACTGCGGAAACCCTCCGCTACCGATCTCGCTGACGGATGTGCCACTGACGTCGGCGTCGGAAGTTCCCACCAACGACGAGTGCGACGCCCTCCTTGCCGAGGCCGCCGGGTCGCCCGGCCCGCGCGTCATCGTTCTCGGCGGCGACGCGTCCCTCGCGGCCGTGTTGACGAGGCTGATGCGCACCGATCGCCTCGACGTCGAAGTCGCGTTCGTTCCCGAGTCGGCGACGGCCGCGGCGCATGTCTATCGCCTCGGGACCGGGTCGCGGGCCGCGAAGGTGGCCATGACGGGCACGGCGGCGCCGACCCCGCTGATCCGTGACGACGCGGGCAAGGCCGTGGTCGGCCGGGCCGTCGTACACGGTGCTTCCGGTCGCGCGCTCGAAGGCGAGGCCTACGTCGACGACACCAAGTTGTTCTCCGGCACGGCGCATGCCGTCGAGATCGTCCCGACGCCGAACATGCCCGGGCTCAAGGCCCGCGTCACCGGTGGCCGACGCCTCCTCCCGCACCGGTGGGCCCACGGCCGCGCCATGCAGCTCGGAGCGTACGCAGCCAGCCTGACTCGCGACGGCGTCCCCGGCGACCGAGAAGTGAAACGATCGACGTTCTACCGCCATCACGTGGAGTGGTTGTTGGTCCGGTGAGCCTCCCTCTGCGGAGTCGACGCGTTCGCCCGAGCCCGGTCTTCCTGGCTGTCGTGGCTGCTGCGGTGATCGGCGGTGTCGTGGCGTGGACTGCCCAATCGCCTGCCGATGTCTCGGCTCGAATCGGCGTGTTCGTCCTCGTCCTGGCCGGGTGGATCGTGACGGTGTGCCTGCACGAGTTCGGTCACGCCTACACCGCGTTCCGGGCCGGTGATCGCGAGGTCGAACTCCGCGGCTACCTGACATTGAACCCGCTGAAGTACAGCCATCCGCTGCTGTCGATCGTGCTGCCGGTGGTGTTCATCGCGATCGGGGGGATCGGTCTTCCCGGCGGCGCGGTGTATCTCCGCACCGGAATGTTCGAACCGAGGGTTCAGCGCAGAATCGCTCTTGCCGGCCCCGCTGCCAACCTGGTGTCCGCGGTGATTCTGCTGGTCGTGATCCGCGTCTGGGGAACGGGTTCGGATCATCGCGCATTCTGGTGGGGGTTGAGCTTTCTGGCGTTCTTACAGGTCATGGCCACGGTGTTGAACCTGCTGCCGGTTCCCGGCCTCGACGGCTACGCCGCGATCGAGAACAACCTGTCCCACGACACCCGCCGAGCGCTGGCCAATTTCAAGCCGTACGGCATCCTGATCCTCGTCGCGTTCCTGTTCGTGCCACAGGTCAACATGGTGTTCTTCGACGCCATCTACTGGATTTTCGGGCTTTCCGGCATCCCGGACATCTACGCGCAGTACGGCAACTACCTCATGCGGTTCTGGCTCTGACTTCGAGATCGTCTGCAGCGACCGCCCGTCCGTCGGCGCTCCTGACCTCCACCTGAACCGGGCCGTCGCCGGCTGTCACCACCAGCGGTCCACGGCCGGACTGCAGGTACTTGTCTCCCCATTGCATGAGCCCGAGTACGACCGGCAGCAGGTCGTTTCCCATCTCCGTCAGCAGGTACTCGTACCGCGTCCGCTGGCCCGGATCCCGGTAGGGCGACTTCACGAACAGTCCGGCCTCCGTCAACTCTTTCAACCTCGCCGACGCCACGGCCTCGGTGATCCCGACGCGGGAGGCGAACTGATCGAATCGTGTTGCCCCGTAATATGCCTCACGCAGGAGGAGAATGGCCGAGCGTGTGCCGACGACACCCATTGCCTTGTCGATCGAGCAGTGGTTCGCCGTCCACGAATCACGGTCGGCGAGGGGACCCGACAATGTCATCGCTGTCATGACCCGAGACTACCCTGACTTCAGTTGAATGCAGTCAGGAGTTTCGAGACGCCATCTCCGACGCCACCCGGTGCAGCGCCCTCCGCAGTGCCACCGGTTCCAGCACTTCGACGCCACCTCCCAGCGTCGTCAGCTGCCCCAGAGCGACGTCGAACGTCTCGAGCCGCAGGTCGACGGTCGTCCACCCGTCGACGTCGGCGTCCGGGAGTGCGGGAGTTGCTTCACGACCGACGACAGCAGGGAGAATGCGAACAGCGTTCGCGGACAACCTGACTCGGCAATCGAAGGTCAGCAGTGCGCGATCGAATTTCGACGCCGATTCCGTCCACCATCGAGCCAGGTCGAAGCCGTCGGGCCTGGCCACCGGTTCCGTGCGCGTCCTGGCCCCTTCGGCTCGATCGATGCGATACGACAGAACGGCGCCTCTCCGGGCAGCGACGAGGTACCAGACGCCCGCCTTGGCCACCAGCCCCAGCGGGGCGACGGTGCGCGTCGAACCCCGATAATCGAGGTCGAGCTGCCGACCCGCCAACACAGCCGCGCTGATCACCTTCAGATGCGGGGACGGTTCGACGTCGGTGAACCAGCCCGGGGCGTCGACGTGCAACCGCTCACGCCACATCTGCGCGCCGGCGCGCAACGGCAGCGGCAGTGCGCCCAGCAGCTTGGTCTCGGCCGCAGCCGTAACGTCGGCCAGCCCCAGGTCTGCGGCCACGGACGGCACGCCGAGCAACATCAACGCCGACGTCTCGACCCCGGACATGCCGGACAGCTTCGACTGCCATCCGTCCAGCAACCGCACTCCCCCGCCCGGCCCGGACTCGGTCCAGAGCGGGACCCCGGCGTCGAGCAACGCGGTTATGTCGCGGTAGATGGTGCGCACCGACACTCCTGCTTCGTCGGCCAGCGCCTGTGCTGTCGTCGCACGGCCGTGTTGTAGGGACAGCATCAACTGCAGCAGCCGCGAGGAACGCACACGCCGATATTACTGACAGAAGGTGTCAGCGATGTGCCTGCATACTGCTGGCATGACGACATGGAAAGAGTTCGAGTCCGACGCGCCCGATCTGGCGAAGTCGGTGGCTGCGCGGTTCTCCGCCCACAAGCACCACGTCCTCGCGACACTCAGGCAGGACGGCTCTCCGCGCGTCAGCGGAACGGAACTGGAGTTCGTCGACGGACAGTTGCGTTTGGGGTCGATGCTCAACGCGCTCAAAGCCCGAGATCTGAAGCGGGACCCGCGCTTCGCTGTTCACAGCAATCCCGGGCACCACTCGATGGAGGGTGGCGATGCGAAGATCGCGGGCACAGCCGTCGAACTGACCAACCCCGATGCACTGCAGAAGATCTTCGATGCAGCACCGCCGGAACTGACGCCCTACAACGTCTTCGATCTCGACATCACCGAAGTGGTGCTGACCTCACTCGTCGACGATCACATGCAGATCGAGTTGTGGCGACCGGGAAGCCCGGTGAAGACGTTCACCAAGTGAGTTCGTTCTTGCACGCTGATCCATGGGAGGTCGGCTCGACCTGAACGGTCGCATGGTCCAGACCGTAGGCCGCGAGCACCGTCTTGGCCCGGTCCAGCAGAACCGGGCCCGAGCCGTCGCATTCGAGATGCACGGTCGCGACGTCCATACCCGTGGTGAGGGTCCACACGTGCAGATCGTGCACACCGACCACGCCGGGTAGCGCAGCAAGATCGGCTTCGACGGCTTCGACGTCGACGTGACCGGGGCTCGCCTGAGTGAGGATGCGCAGCGCTGAGCCCGCCAGCTTGATTGCCCTCGGAATCACCCACAACGAGATCAGGACACCGACGACGATATCCGCCCAGGTCCACCCGAACACCACCATCACGAAACCGGCGACGAGCACGCCGACGCTGCCGACGGCGTCGGCGAGAACCTCCATGTAGGCACCTCGCACCGCGATGCTGTCCTTCGCGTCGCCGCGGATCAACAGCATGACGACCAGGTTCGCGACCAGACCTGCTGCCGCGGTGACGATCAGCGCCATACCGGGGATTTCAGGTGCGTCGCCTATTCGATCGATCGCCTCGTACATGATGAACGCGGCTACGCCCAACAGCAGAACGGCGTTGGCGATGGCCGTCAACACCTCCGCACGATGCCAGCCGAAAGTCCGCGCTGCGACAGCGCTTCCCCTGCGAGCAAGCAGAAGAGCCACAAGCCCCATCGACATTCCGAGAACATCGGTGAGCATGTGGCCGGCGTCGGCGAGCAAGCCGAGAGAGTTGATGATCAACGCGACCGTCGCCTCGAGAACCAAGAAGACCACGAGAATGGCCAGCGCAATCACCATGTTGCGGATCCGCTTGGTGGACGGCCCCGCCGTGCCTCCCGCGCCCGTCATGCCGTGACTGTGCCCGTGCCCCGCGCCCATCACATCCCCTTCCGTCGATGCCGGACCTCACCATATGCGTACATACGCATATGTGCAACGGTCCCGGCAGGTCAGAACAACTCTGGCGTGACGTCCGGCTTGGCGACGGTCGGAGGAAGCGTCGCGAGAGCCGAAATTCGCTTCAGCCCCGCAACCTGCAAGAAGTCGACGATGATCGATCGAAGTTGGGCAAGCACCACCGTCGCCGACAGACCCGCATTGGAAATCAGCTCGGGCTTCGCGCCGGCCGCGACGGCACGAAGCACCCTCGCGGCCTCCGCTGCGTCAGGCTGCCTGCCCGGGTCGGCGAGAACCATTCGGCGCAGCACATCGGTCGCCTGAGCCAACTTCTCCACCTCGTCGACGACGCGGGGATCGAGAATCTCGTCGTCCCGCACCAGCGTCAACGATCGGCGAGCCAACACCCGTATGTTTCGGATCGCGTTGTCGATCGGATCTGCCGTCTTGGCCAATCCCGCCAGCCTGTTCCGATGACCCCAGTACAGCGGAGAGATCCGGGCGATCTCCCGGCCACCCTTCAGATTCGTGCGCAGCGCATCGATATCGGACTGGGTGGCGCGAGCCTTCTTCAAAGCCTCCTCGATCGGCTTCGGATCGTTGGCGACGAGGCCGTCCGCGACCTTCTGAAGTACCTCGGACGCCGTCCCCAGCACCTTGGCCGCATCCTTCCTCGCTCGCCACACCGGATGCGTCGGAATCAAGGCGACGATTGCGATGCCGACCAGACCACCGGTCAAAGCGTCGACCATTCGGTCGATGCCACCGGAATTTCCAGGAGGAATCAGCGTCGCGACCAACACAGCCGACGAACCCGCCTGCATCGCGATGATCGGACCGCCGTCGAGAAACACCGCCGTCGACATCGCGAGCGCAACCACCAGCGCGATCTGCCACGGCCCGCTACCGATCGCCGAGATGATCAGGTCGCCGACACCGATACCGACCGTGACGCCGACCACCAACTCCGCCGACCGGCGCATCCTCGCACCCAGCGACACACCGAGCGACACAACTGCAGCGATGGGCGCGAAGAACGGATGCGCATGGCCGACGATGTCGGTCGCCACGAACCACGAGACTCCCGCCGCCAGCGCGCACTGAACGATCGGCAGCAACGACAGCTGCAACCTGGCCCGGCCCGCCCTGACACGGGCCTTACCCCGCCGAGCCGTCGGACGCAGCGTCGTCACCGCATGATCAGCCGAGACCGAGGGCTTCCGCGGCTTTGGGATCACTGTCTTCGAGGAGGTCGAGGCACCGGGCGTACTCGTCGTTCTCGCCGATCTCACGCGCAGCCTTCGCGAGAACAGCGACGCAGCGGAGGAATCCTCGGTTGGGCTCATGGCTGTACGGGACCGGCCCGAATCCCTTCCATCCGTTGCGGCGGAGCTGATCGAGCCCGCGGTGGTACCCCGTGCGCGCATAGGCGTACGCAGTGATGGTCTGACCCGCGTTCAACGACGCCTCGGCCAGATAAGCCCAGGCGATCGACGCCGTCGGGTTCTCGGCCGCGACCTTCGCCGGGTCCTCGTGGTTGAGCAACGCGGACTCTGCCTCGTCGTCGCCGGGCAGAAGCGTCGGCTGCGGTCCGAGCAAGTCACCGAATGAAGTCATAGGGACCATTGTGCCCTGCACGCATTGCGCTTGTTCCCCGACACTCACCTCGCCTGCGTCCGGCTACCCTCCCTGGACCGTTAGGCTTTCGTTTTCGAAAGAGTCGTGGATGAGGCAGGAGCACCAGGTGTCGGAGAAAGACGAAACGAAGTCGGAACCCGACACGTCGGACAGCACGCCCACGCCACCGAAGCTGCCCGACACCACGCCTGAGAACCAGACCGAGGCCGAGACGACCGCGATTCCTGCCGTCGAGCCACCTGCCACGCCTGTACCGCGACCCCACGCTGTACCTCAGCGCATTCCGGCTCGAGGGGAGGTTCCCCGCCCAGCTCAGCAGCCGGCCGGTCCTCGTCCACAGCCTTCTGATCGCTCCGCAAGCTCCGCAGGCTCCGCTCCGGCGCCGTCTGGTCGCTCCGCAGGCTCCGCTCCGGTGCCTTCTGGTCGCTCCGCAGGCTCCGCTCCGGCACGGAAGACGAGCAAGCGCTGGCTCGGCGCGCTGGCCGCTGCGGTTGTCGTGATCGTCGCAGTCGGTGCCGCCGCGTTCTTCTATCTGTCGCGTGACGGCGGCGAGAATTCGCCGGAGGCCCAGATCAGGACGTCGGTCACGTCGTTCACCGAGGCGTTGGCGAGCGGGGATCTGGCGACGCTGAGATCGTCGTCGTGCGGGGACCTCGCAACGTACTACCGGGACATTCCGGATGCGGAGTTCGCGGACGTGCACCGCGTGGCCGTCGAGCAAGGAAACGTGCCGGTGATGGAAGGCATCGATGCCGTTCAGATCACCGGAGACACTGCGATCGCGCAGATCATCGCGTACACCGAGGCGAATCCGAACGAGCGGTCACCGCGGACGTTCGATCTGCGACTGGAAGACGAAACCTGGAAGGTCTGCTGACCCACTCGTGAGTGGAAAAGTCAGGCCCGGGCCTACCGGGAGCGGAGCCTGCGGAGTGACCCACAGGCCTACCGGGAGCGGAGCCTGCGGAGTGACCCGCAGGTTCCGCTCCACTCAGGTGGGTTAGCCGGCGCTTACGCTGCGGCCTGCGGATTTGAGGTCGTTGCATGCCTCGATGACACGAGCGGTCATACCGGCCTCGGCCTTCTTGAGGTAGCTACGCGGGTCGTAGGCCTTCTTGTTGCCGACCTCGCCGTCGACCTTCAGCACACCGTCGTAGTTGCTGAAGAAGTGTCCGGCGATGGGGCGACTGAACGCGTACTGGGTGTCGGTGTCGACGTTCATCTTCACGACGCCGTAGTCCAGAGCCTCTTCGATCTCGCTCTTCGCCGAACCCGATCCGCCGTGGAACACGAAGTCGAACGGCTTGGAGCCGGCGGCGAGGCCGAGCTTCTCCGACGCCACGCGCTGACCGTCGGCAAGGACGGACGGCTTCAGCTTCACGTTGCCGGGCTTGTACACGCCGTGCACGTTGCCGAACGTCGCGGCGAGTAGGTAACGCGAACCCGCATCTCCCGCACCGAGTGCCTCGACGGTCTTCAGGAAGTCCTCGTTGGAGGTGTAGAGCTTGTCGTTGATCTCGGCCTCGACGCCGTCCTCTTCACCGCCGACGACACCGATCTCGATCTCCAGGATGATGCGGGCAGCTGCTGCCTTGGCGAGCAGGTCCTTGGCGATCTCGAGGTTCTCGTCGATCGGGACTGCGGAACCGTCCCACATGTGCGACTGGAACAGCGGGTTGCGGCCTGCGTCGACGCGCTCCTGCGAGATAGCCAGCAGCGGACGGACGTAGGTGTCCAGCTTGTCCTTGGGGCAGTGATCGGTGTGCAGCGCGATCGTGACGTCGTACTTGGCTGCCACCACGTGAGCGAACTCGGCCAGCGCTACTGCACCGGTGACCATGTCCTTGACGCCGAGGCCGGAGCCGAACTCGGCCCCACCGGTCGAGAACTGAATGATGCCGTCGCTTCCGGCGTCGGCGAAACCCTTGATTGCGGCGTTGATGGACTCGGAACCAACGCAGTTGATCGCTGGAAAGGCGAACTGGTGTTCCTTGGCCCGGCCAAGCATCTCGGCATAGACCTCGGGAGTTGCGATCGGCACGGCGTCATTCCTCCATGTGAAGAGATTGATTGTCCGTTGCAGTATGGCAAGCCTCCGGCACGCCTGTCGCGGTACCCACCTGATCACTTCAGGCCCGAACGTGACTAATCGGACATTGCATCGGTGGCAATTCACCAGCTGTTGTTCAGGTCGGCCCAGGTTCGGCCGGTATGGTGGGCGCCGTGAGTCTTCTTGCCGCCTCGGAATCCGTGACGACGAACCTGGCGCTCCTGCCCGGGTTTCTCGATCCAGTGAATTTGCTCAACTCGTTCGGCACCTGGGTGCTGGTCGGGTTGCTGCTCGTCGTCTTCATCGAATCGGGGCTGCTGTTTCCGCTACTCCCGGGTGACTCCCTCCTCTTCACCGCAGGCCTCATCGCCGCATCGAAGTCCGACGAGATCCCGCCGTTCGCCCCTATCGTCGTCCTGCTGATCACGATCCCGATCGCCGCAATCGCAGGCGACCAGGTCGGATACTTCATCGGACGTAAGGGCGGGGCCGCGCTGTTCAAGTCGAACGACGCGAAGTTCTTCAAGAAGAAGTACATCGACGAGTCGCACGCCTTCTTCGAGAAGCACGGCCCGATCACGATCATCCTCGCGCGCTTCGTCCCGATCGTGCGGACCTTCGCGCCGGTCGTCGCGGGCGCCTCGCACATGAAGTACTCGATCTTCGTGACGTACAACGTCGTCGGCGGCATCCTGTGGGGCGCGGGTGTCACCATGCTCGGCTACCTGCTCGGACAGATCCAGTTCATCCGCGACAACGTCGACTACATCTTCCTGCTGATCGTCTTCGTCTCGGTTCTGCCCATCGTCATCGAGGTTGGCAAGCGCATGCTCCGAGCCCGCAAGACACCGCTCTCGGAGGCCGCTGACGCCATCGAGACCCAGCAGGACCGTCCGAGCGCTTAAAGTGCGGGTGTTGCAACCGTGATCGAGGCGATGGGTCAGTTCGGCCCACTGGAAACCGCAGGCCCGCTCGTGGTGTGGCTCGTGGTGGTGACGTTCGCCTTCATCGAATGCGCCGTCATCATCGGCCTGTTCCTTCCCGGCGACTCCATGCTGATCACCGCCGGAATCGTGATGGCCACTCACGCCTCGGGCACCGGCCACATCTGGGCGTTGTCCGTCGGCGCGATGATCGCGGCCATCGCAGGCAACCAGGTGGGGTACGTCATCGGGCACCGCACCGGTTCCACACTCGTCGCGCGCAAGAACGGCAAATACCTCAACACCAAGAACCTGCACAAGGTGAACCTTCTACTGGAGAAACACGGTTTCTGGGCCGTGCTCGTCGCGCGTTGGATTCCCTGGGTGCGGACGCTCTGCCCGATGGTCGCGGGCGCAGCCAAGATGAACCATCGCCGCTACACGATCGCCAGCACTCTCGGCGCGATCATCTGGGCGCCGGTGCTACTGCTGGCAGGCTTCTACTTCGGTAGCTTCCTCGAGATGGTGCCGTGGCTGCTGCCCGCAGTCCTGATCGGGATGATCGTGCTCCTGGTCGTCGGGACCGGCCTCGGCATCTGGCAGTACCGCAAAGAAATGTCGAAGCCCTCCGAGACCATCGAGGTCGAAGAAGTCCTCGAGTAACTCAGTTTTTCCGTGCAACGACGAAGATGCGTCGGAACGGAAACAGCGTTCCCGACGCGGTCTGCGGGTACGCGTCGCGCAGAAGGTCTCGATACTGTTCGACGAACACCGGCCGGGTCTCGTCGTCGAGTGCATCCAGGACGGGCCGCAGGCCAGTTCCCGTCACCCACCGCAGCACCGGGTCCACGCCCTGCAGAACGTGGACGTAGCTGGTCTCCCACGCGTCGACGGTCAGTCCCGCGTCGAACATCGCCGACGCGTACTGCTCGGCGGAGTCGACGCTGTCACCTCCGCGTAGAACGCCGCTGAGAGTCGACGCCCACTCGTCGGATTCCGCGAGGCGACGCATCAGGACGTGAGAGGGAGCGTCGAAGTTGCCCGGTACCTGGAAGGCAAGGGTGCTGGACGCGCCCAGTTGCGATGCCCACGTCGCCAGAAGCTCTCGGTGGTGAAGTACCCACTGCAGGGCCGCATTGGACACGACGACGTCCACGCCGGTCGCGTCGAAATCGGAGATGTCACCGCGCCGGATGGTCACGCCGGCAGGCAGATCCGACGGCTGATCGGCCACCATGTCGGCCGACGAGTCGAGTCCGGTGATGTGGGCCGACGGCCACCGCTGCGCCAGCGTGGCGGTCTGCACGCCGGTGCCGCATCCGAGGTCGACGACGGTGGCCGGTGATTCGTTTCTGATCCGAGCGACCAGTTCGTAGTACGGACGCGTCCGCTCGTCTGCGTAGTGCCCGTACACCGTCGGATTCCACGAAGTCCCCATAGACCAGTACCTTAGCTAACGAAAGCCTGCGTCGGCCACGGTGTACGCGGCCTCCATGAGCATCCAGCCGCTGAGCTGAACCGCGAAATCACGTTCCGGCACCGCCGACGACCGCACTGTTCCGCCGCTGAACGTTGCCACAGTATGCCCCGGCCCAGGGAGCGTGGCCTGAGATTCCCACGCCGCACCGAAGAGTGGATAATCCTCGACTTCCAGTCGGTTCTCCCACGCCGCTTCCGCCGACGCGAGCACGATCGACGCAGCCAACGCACGCGTGGTCCGATCGTCGTCGCTGTCGCCGGGCAACGTCGTCGCGACCATCGCCAGGTAGCGGGCCAGGATGCCGTCGAACAAGCCGCCGTCGCCGCCTCCCCCGCCGACGATCACCAGGTCACGACACAGTCGAGCGTCCACCGCAGCGACCAGTGCCTGCACCCGTGCACGATGACGTGGGTCTCCCAGTCGCACCGCAAGTTCCGTTTCGACGCCCAGCACCACACCTTGGCAGTAGCTGTAGATCGCACGATCGAGCACGTCGCCGGTACGTATGCCGTCGAAGATCAGACCCGTGTCGGGATCCCTCAGCGTTGCGTCCATCCAATCGGCCATGGCCTCCGCTCGCCACAACCGACCCGTCCTGGCCAGCAGGATCGACGCCGGTCCGTTGGCCGGGGCGTTGTAGAAATCGTCGCCCTTGCGCCACGGGATGCCGCCGCCCGCCTGCGGAGACCATGCGTCGAACAATTCCATCTCGATCTTCTGAATGCCGACGCGGTTGCCGACGGCAAGCAACCGTTGAGCGCGTTCGAGAGCAAGCCCGAGCCAGGCCATATCGTCGTAGTAGTTGTTGGTCCAACCGGTGATGTTCCGAATGCGGTGCGCACGAGCGATCTTGGTGACGCGCCTACGTCTCTTGGCGGTGGGCTCGCGGCTCGCTGCGTCGACCGCGCACTCGAGCAGGTGCGCCTGCCACCAGTAATGCCACTTCAAAAACAGTCGCTCCCGCCGAACAGGCGGCCACGCCACGACACCGAGCGCCGTACCCGGCAACCCCCACAGTCGACGCACATGTCGTGCGACGACGGCCCCCTCCGCAGCGTCCGCGCGCTGCGCCCATAGCTCCTGCATGATCGGCAATCCTGCCACTTGCCCGGGGGCGAAGCACAAACAGTCAGGGCCACGCTTGTGACAAGTCGGCATGACGCCGGACCCACGAGTGCATGGCAATCCCGGCGGCGACACCCGCATTGATGCTCCGAGTGGACCCGAACTGCGCTATGGATACCGTCATCGACGCGCCGTTGCGTGCATCCTCGGTCACCCCCGGCCCCTCCTGCCCGAACAGAAGCAGGCAATCCCGCGGCAGTTCTGCGGTTTCGATCGGCACCGAACCCGGCGTGTTGTCGACGGCGACAACCGTCAAGCCCTCGGCCGCGGCGAAAGCGAGTACGTCGCCGACGGTGTCGTGATGATGGATGTGCTGGTACCGGTCGGTCACCATCGCGCCACGCCTGTTCCAACGACGCCTTCCGACGATGTGGACCGCCTGCGCTGCGAATGCATTCGCGGTACGTACGACCGTGCCGATGTTCGCATCGTTGGCGAAGTTCTCGATCGCGACGTGCAGCGGGTGGCGCCTCGTGTCGATGTCGGCGACGATCGCCTCTCGCGTCCAATAGCGGTACGCATCGACGACGTTGCGCCGGTCCCCGGCGTCCAGCAGGTCCGGGTCGAACTGCACACCCGTCGGCCGGGGTTCTTCGTGGTGCTCTTCCCACGGCCCGACACCGTTGGGGTTGTCTCCCCACTCGGTCGGACCGGGTAGATCCATGTCGCTCAATAGATTTCGTTACTGTCGGCAGCAATTCGGAAGCCGTGGCCGGTCTCGTCGTTGGTGCACGAGATACCGTCGGCAGTCGACTCGCAGGAGTACCCGTCGGCGTTGATCACCTGACCGACAGCAAGCGGAGGATCGATCGTCTCGCCGCCCGAGGTGTACACCGCACCACCGGAGCACATGAACTCCGCCGCACCGTCGTTGGTGACACGAATTCCGTTGCCCCAGCTGATCATGCAGTCCTCGGGCCGCGGGGGCACCGGCGTCGTCGTGCCCTGACATCCCGCTTCGGTCCGGCTGGCCAGTGTGACGATTCCACACTGGAACAGACCGTCCGGCGACGAGAAGTAGTACGCACCGTCGAGCGCTGCGTACGTCGTCTGCGGCGGCGCCGGCTCGGGGGCAGGTTCCGACGGAGGCGGCGGCGGAGCTTCGGTGGGCGGCGGCGGCAACACCGGTTCCACCGTCGTCGTCGGCGGCGCGACGGTTGTCGTCGTAGTAGCCGGTGCGGACGTCGCATCCGCACCGGATTCGCTACCGCACGCGGACAGCACCGCCACAATCGCCACCGATGCTGCCAGTACCGAACGCTTCTTCAAGCGCGCTCTCGCCATGAAAGAACCCGACCCCACTTTCGCTCACCATGTTGCAGAGCGACCCTACCGGCGAACCGAAACCCGTGCCGTTCGGTGGTGTGTGGCAGGGGTCGCGCAGGATCAGGTGTGGCTCAGACGCCGGTTGACTTCGCGGGTGAGCCAGGCCGGAGAGAACCTGGACCCGAGCGACAGCGCCTTGGACTGCAATCCGACCGGGAAATGAACCTTGCGCAGTGCCTTGTTACGCCGCAGCCCCTTCGCGGGGCGGGTGGCGTCGAAGATCGCCTGGGAGACGTCGTCGGCCGTGAGCTTGATGCCGAGCGAGTTGGTCGTTCCGGTGGAGACGCCCTGGGTCATCGCGGTCTGGACGAACAGCGGCCACATGGCCTTGACGGAGATGTCGTACTTGGCCCACTCGAGGTCGAGCGCCTCGGTGACACCGCGGACGGCGAATTTCGTCGCGCCGTAGGTGACCAGCTCCGGCTGACCGTAGATGGCCGACGCCGAGCACAGGTTCACGACCTGGGCGTTCCTGGTCGCCTTCAGATACGGGAACGCCGCGAGAGTGCCGTACACGACGCCGTTGAAGTTGATGTCGATCTGGCGCTTGTGCACCTCGAGCGGCATCTCCTCGAACTGGCCTGCAACGAGAATGCCCGCATTGTTGACGAGGACGTCGAGCCGGCCGTGGGCCTCGGCGTCGAACTCCTTCAACCGAGCCTCCCACTGCTTGGGGTCGGTGACATCCAGGGTGCCCGTCACGACGCGTCCGCCGGCGGACGTGATCTCCTTGCCGAGTGACGCCAACCCGGTTTCGTCGATGTCGTAGGCCCCGACGAGGTATCCGGAGCGAGCGAACTTCAGAGCAGTGGATCGTCCGATTCCGGCAGCGGCGCCGGTGATGAACACAGTTGGTGTAGACACTTCGACAGAATAGGCGTTACCAGCGTTATCGGTAAGACCCTCGACTGCATTTCAGCGGTATTCTGGCTGTGTCGCGTAGGAGATGTGGGTGAATCACAAACGAACGTTGCGAGCGGTAGTAGTTGTCACAGTGGGCTACGTCGTCGTTCTGGCGGCGTGGGCGCTCTGGTTCCGTCCGTCGGCGCCGTCCGGAACACTCCCCTATCAACTCGCCGCGCTGGTCGCCGGATTCGGAGCTGCACTCGGTCTGTCCATGCTGGTGGCCAACCGGCGGACGGCCGAACAGAGGCAGATCGCACGCAACGGTGTCGAGGGCTGGGCCACCGTCGAGGAAGTGCACCCGCTCGACGACACCCGCAGCGAACTTCAACTGCAGTTCACCGTTCCCGGCTCGGAGTCGTTCTCCGGCCGGATCGTCTATGCCATTCCCCGCTCGGAGATCTCGAGGTTCGCCGAGGGTGCAGTCGTTCCGATCATGGTGGATCCGGACGACCACCACCGCGTACTACTTCTTCCGAGACAGACCTTCGACGAGGAATAGCTGAGCCACCGCGTAGGTCGCGAGGACGACTCCCTCCGCCGCTCGCCGATGCGACTCCGTGGTCAACAGCAGCCGCCGCGCCACTATCAACGCGTCGGACAGGGTGAAGAGCACACCGCCGACAGCGATTCTCGACGCCGGATCCGACCCGGGGACCACGACACCCGCCACCGTTCTCGCCCCGCGCGCAAGCGTGGGATCCGCCGCCAGCGTCGACATCGATGCCAGGGTCAGTCCGTACGCGCCGAGTCCAGGCGCGACATCGGGCGAACGCGCGGCCATCGACGCGACCGCAAGAAGCCAGCCCGCCGCTCGCGGCGCCGCTGCCGACGGGGTGACGCGTGCACCTCGAGCCCGGAGGAGCCAGCAGTAGCACCCCTGCATCACGGCGAACGAGGCCGCACCATGCAGGATCCGCGAATCGTCGTCCGGGTCGAGAAGAAGAACGTCGCCGACGGTCGCCGCTGTGAGTGCCAGACCGAGCGTCGACACAGGCTTCGGCAACCCCACGACCAGCGATGGAGCAATGAAAGGCTTCGCGAAGCGATGCAGTCTGTCCGCGCCGAGGACGGCTCCGAAGACCGTCGCGGCCGATGCCGAGGCGAAGGCGATTCTGGACAACGTCGCGCGGTTCATCGACTCACCTCGATGGTTCGTTGAACTAACCAATTGTGTGATGCTGGCCCCTTCGCCTTGATTCAGGGCTCCCCACCTTGTCATCGTTGGTAGGTAAACACACGACTCGACACGTTGGGACGACAATGCGCCGGAAACACACAGATGACCGTCGGGCGACCATGGAGGGCCTCGCCTACGCATCGAACCCGCTGCTCCGTCGCTCCGACCGCATCCAGTCCCGGTTGAAGACCATCCTCACCACCCTGGCAATTCTGATGCTTCCCGTTGCTGCTTGGCTTGCCATGACGACGCTGTCGTTTCAGAACGAGCAGGTCTCGGCGCAGCAGTACACCCGACACGCCGTCACCGCCGAAACCGTGTCCGTCACTCCCCCCTCGCCGCTCGTTCAGTCCGACTTCAGCTCGCAGAGCAGCTCCACCGTCGACGCCACCTGGACGCACCAGGGCGTCGAGCACACCGGCCAGGTGTCCGTCGTGAGCGGCTCGCCGGTGGGTACCGAAGTGGATATCTGGGTCGACGACAACGGCATCCGGGCATCACAGCCACTGTCGAATTCCGACGCCATCGCCGCCGCCGCCTTCACGGGCATCGGCAGCCTGTTCCTGGCCGGACTCCTTTTCTACGGCATTTACTCCGCCACCCGGTTCCGCCTCGACAACAAGCGCGACGCGGACTGGGACCTCGCCATCAAGAACTTCATGGACGAGAACAGCCTGAGCTGAACGTCGTACCTACGTGAAAGTCCCGGCCACACGGCCGGGACTTTTTCGTTTCCATCGCTGGTTTGCAAATATAGTTAGCTTATGTAAGCTTATGGGAGTGCAGCAACCGTCTTCCGATCAGCATCTCCGCGACCTGCTTTCCGAGCTGGTCACGGGATCGTCCCGGTTCGTTCGCCTCGCCGCGCACTTCGGCTCCGACGAGTGGCCCAAGGCCTGGATGCGAGCGCTGTCCCTCCTCGAGGAATACCAACCCCTACGAGTCAGCGACTTCGCTCGCCTCGATCGCTGCTCGCAGCCGTCGGCGACGTCGCTGCTGGGAAAGCTCGCCGCAGCGGGGCTCGTCGAACGCACGACCGACCCGAGCGACTCGCGCGCGGTCGTCGCCCGGATGTCCGACGCCGGCGCCCAATGGCTGGCCGCCGGACGACGCCAGATCGCCGACGGCCTGCTGCCGTACCTGTCCGAACTGGACCCGGAGCAACTACAGAAACTGACCGACGGACTGAGCGAGCTTCGCAGCGTGCTCAAATCGTCGATCACGGATTGAAAGGAACCTCGTCGTGGGGAACTCAGCCGTGAGTACGAACACCGAGAGCTTGCTGAAACAGCCGAAGGCCGTGTGGGCAGTCGCTTTTGCGAGTGTCATCGCCTTCATGGGTATCGGCTTGGTCGATCCCATCCTCAAACCCATCGGCGAACAACTCGATGCGTCACCGTCCCAGGTGTCGTTGCTGTTCACCAGCTACATGCTGGTCACCGGCGTCGCGATGCTCATCACCGGCGTAGTGTCCAGCCGCTTCGGCCCGAAACGGACACTGCTGGCCGGTCTTGCCATCATCGTCGTATTCGCTGCTCTCGCAGGAGTTTCCGGATCAGTCGGCGAGATCATCGGATTCCGCGCCGGCTGGGGTCTCGGAAACGCGTTGTTCATCGCAACTGCGTTGTCGACGATCGTCGGTGCCGCATCGGGAGGCGTCGCGCGCGCGATCATCCTGTACGAAGCAGCACTGGGTATCGGCATCGCAACAGGACCGCTCGTCGGTGGTGTGCTCGGCGGATTCTCCTGGCGTGGACCGTTCTTCGGCGTTGCGGCGCTGATGGCCGTCGCGTTCATTCTGTTGATCGTCATGCTGCCGGACACTCCCAAGCCCGCTCACACGACGTCGATACTCGATCCGTTCCGTGCACTTCGCCACCGCGGACTGCTCACTGTCGGCATCACCGCACTTCTGTACAACTACGGTTTCTTCACCCTCCTCGCCTACACCCCGTTTCCGCTCGACATGGGCACGTACAGCATCGGTTTCATCTTCTTCGGCTGGGGCCTGTGCCTCGCCGTGGCATCGGTGTTCCTCGCCCCGAAGTTGCAGCGCGCGTACGGAACTCTGAACATGATGATGCTTTCGCTGCTCCTCTTTGCCGTCGACCTCGGAGTGATGGCCCTGTTCACCGAGAACAAGACGGTACTGATCGTCGGCACCGTCGTCGCCGGACTGTTCCTCGGCGTGAACAACACGCTCATCACCGAAACCGTGATGATCTCCGCACCCGTGGAACGCTCGACCGCCTCGGCGGCCTACAGCTTCGTCCGCTTCGTGGGCGGCGCGGCAGCACCGTACCTCGCGGGCAAGCTGGGCGAGAGCAACGCTCATGTCCCGTTCTGGGTCGGCGCGGTCTGCACCCTGCTGGCGATCGTCGTCCTGTCGACCGGCCGCAAAGTCCTCGCCCACGTCGACGATCACGACCCCGCACCTCACAGTGTCGATGAGGCCCGGGCAGTCACCGTCGGCGACTGAGATTTCTCCCGCTGGTGTTCACTTTCGTCACACCAACACCATCAGTAACAGTTGCATAACCAATTCCTTGGTAAACCCTGAGAGACCTTTCGGTCCGTTACGGTCCATGAAGCACAAGTACGTGTGCCTCACTAAAAGCATTTCCGGATCGGGACGGAGGTGTCGGTGGCTCCGGCCACCAGGACCGAAGGGCTTGAACATCCATGTCACAGAAGTCGATCGCCCGTTCGCGGAGGACTCGCATCGCCGCCGCCGGAGCCGCCGTCGCACTCTCCTTCGCACTGGCTGCACCAGGAATTGCCGCAGCACAGGAGGAGACTCCGCCACCGTCGAACAGCGTCGCCGAGCAGGCACCTACCGATCCGCCGGCCGACGAGCAGGCGCCCACCGGGGAAGCAACCACGCCGTCGGGAGATGCACTCGTGCAACCGCCTGCGGATGTTCCTGCACCCGGCGCAGGTGATGCGTCGGCAGCAGCGGTGCCTGCCCCCGAAGCACCGTCGACCGATCGACCTCTCCCCCAGGTAACGGGCGGGGTCGTGTTCAACGACGACGGCACGGCGACGATCAACGTCGACATCGTCCCGCAGCTCAGCGACGCCGAGAAGCAAGCGCTCGCGGACGCCGAGGCCAAGAGCAAAGCCGCTGCGGAGGCATCCACCGCGGCGCAGGCTCGTCTCGATGCAGCCGTCGCCGCTGATGCCGCGGCAAGTACCGCGGTCACCAAGGCAGAGCTCGCTGCGGCGGACGCGGTGGTGAAGGCCAAGAAGGCCGACGCCGACGCAACAGCCGCCGAACTGGACCGCATCGCTGCCGTCGGAGCGGTGAACAAGGCCAAGGCCGACACCGCAGCTCTCGAAGCAGCGAATACTGCGGCTGCACAGGCCAAGACCGACGCCGACACTGCCGCAGCCACAGCCCTCGCCGAGGCAGACCGGTTGGAAGCCGAAGCGGCCGGTGCCGGTGACCCGGAAGCGGTGGAGGCCGCAGCGGCAGCACGTGCCGACGCGACCGCCAAGGCCGAGCTTGCTGCCACCGCGTCTGCCGATGCCGAAGCAGCTGCCACGGCGCTGCAGGATTCGATCGTCGCAGTGCAGGATTCGTTCAAGACTCTCAACCTCGCCAAGGTGAGTGCCGCTGTCCGCGCGGCGGCGGCCAGAGCAGCCGAATCGCTGTCGGCGGCCATTGCCGCACGCACAGCGTTGGACGTCTCCGCGGCAGCCGAGGCCAACGCACGGGATCTCGAAGCGACAGCGGCGACGTCGACGGAGGCAGCAACCGCCGCGAACAAAGCTGCTGCCGACGCACGGACCGCTGCGACTGCAGCCCAGGAGAAGGCCACCGCGGCTGCGGCCGCGGCAACGCAAGCGCAGGCCGACCTCGACGCAGCGCCGTCGGATGCGGATATCGCAGCGCTCGAAAAGGCCGCCGCCGATGCAGAGGCCGCGGTCGAGGAAGCCAATGCGGCACTGGCCACCGCGGAAGCCGACGTGACGCGAACCGAAGCCGATCTGACGGCAGCTCAGGCCGCGTCCGACACCGCAGCAGCGGACGTGAAGGCTGCGCAGACCGCAGCGACCGAGGCCAAGACGGCAGCCGATGCAGCGACCAAGGCCGAAGCCGATCTGAAGGCCAAGGCAGCTGAATTGGCAGCGAGCGGACCGAAATTCAGCTGGACCATCAACATCGGCGGGACGACGAAGGACGACGTCCCCGTGACCCAGGTCGACGACACCACGGTGGTCGTCGACGAGACCGGTGTGGAACTGGTGGGCGTGTCCAACGAGGACGGATCGTTCACGGTCGCGGACTACTTCACCACCGACGACGACGGTGTCACCGTCCTTGCCGGAGAACTGCCCGCTGTCGATCTGGCACTGGGCGATTCGTCCACCGAAGCGTCGGGCGATTCGGACAGCTCGTCCGCGACACCGGCAATCTTGGCCGGCGTCGGCGTCGTCGCTGTTGCCGCGGTGGGTGGCGGGCTCTACCTGCGTCGTCGCAACTCGACCGATGCATCTGCGTAAGTTCGCAGTCGCGATCGCTCTGGGTGTCACACTGACCGGCTGTGCGCAGTCGGAGCCGGCCAGTGTGACACCGCCCGATCGGTCGGCGGTGGAGGCGCAGATTTCTGCGGCTCCACCGTCTCCGGTTGCTCCCGCGCAACCGGAGTGGATCGAGCTGCGCTCCGCCGAGTCGCAGACCTACATGAGCAGCACGGTCAATCCCGATGGCCTGTACCGCGACTCGTCGCAAGTACTCAACCCCGTGGACGAGCGACCCGCGTGGTGGGCCGAGAGCGGGCTACCCGGAACCGACACTGAGCAGACAGTGGTCGTGGTGGGCCACAACTACTCGACGCGGGACGCACCGTTTCGGTCACTCGGAGTGGCGCAGGTCGGCGACATCGTCGTAGTGCGCACAGCGACCGGCACTCTCGAATACGGCGTCGAATCGGTCGGGCCTCTGCCGAAGGGTTCCCTCCTGGCCGACAACGACCTGCGAGCGCAGGTCCCCGGCCGACTGATCCTCGCCAACTGCGACGTACGCAACGGCGAGCCGACGGGAGACAACTTCTTCGTCGTCGCGCAACTAGCCGGCTGATCAAATGGGTGGTTGCATCTATGCGCATGATAACTACGATTAGGGGATGAACGAAACAAGACCTCTCCGCGTCGCCATCGTCGGCGCCGGACCCGCAGGCATCTACGCCGCCGACGCACTCATGAAGTCCGACACAGATGTCAGTATCGACCTGTTCGAACGTATGCCCGCGCCCTTCGGCCTCATCCGCTACGGCGTCGCACCGGACCACCCCCGCATCAAAGGCATCATCACCGCCCTGCACAAGGTCCTCGACAAGCCCCAGGTCCGC
>NZ_NPFY01000065.1 GCF_002259415.1 Rhodococcus sp. 14-2470-1b | reverse complement strand
GCCGACCACCCCGGCGGCAATGACAAATACCTTGCCGCCTATTACGTCGGTACCGACGTCACCGACGACGAACTCCGGGAGCATCTGACCGCACGGGTACCGGACTACATGATCCCCACGGTGTTCATCCCCATCACCACCGTCCCGGTCACCCCCAACGGCAAACTCGACCGCCGAGCACTACCCACACCCGACCTCACCGCAGCCCTCACCGGCGGACACACACCGAGCACGGTCACCGAAACCACCCTCGCCACCGTCTTCTCCGACATCCTGCACCTGCCCACCGACACCCCACTGTCGATCGACGACGACTTCTTCCGCCTCGGCGGCGACTCCATCTCCTCCATCCAAGTCGTCACCCGAGCCCGCCGCGCCGGCATCACCATCACCGCCGCCGACATCTTCACCCACCGCACCATCAGCGCCCTGGCACGAATCGCCGACACCCACACCCAGACCCACACCGAAACCGGACCCACCGCCGTCACCACCTCACCACTGCAACCCATCGCCGCCCGCTACGTAGACCGACCCGGCTTCGACCACTTCACCCAATCCTTCGTCTTCACCACCCCACCCGACCTCACCACCGACACCCTCCACCGA
>NZ_NPFY01000046.1 GCF_002259415.1 Rhodococcus sp. 14-2470-1b | reverse complement strand
AAGCGACCAGGTAGACGACGACTGCTGCCGTGATGGACGCGATGCATTCCAATGGGACTCGCGTGAAGATTGCGAAGTTCGCCAGATACTCGACCGCGTAGCGGACAAGTGGTCGTTGCTGGTTATCGCGCTTTTGGACGAAAAAACTCTTCGGTTCGGCGAACTGAGCCGAGAGATAGACGGCATCAGTACCAGAATGTTGACCGTTACCCTGCGCAATCTCGAGCGTGACGGGTTGATTCACCGACGTATGTATCCCGAAATTCCGCCTCGCGTGGAATACAGATTGTCCGACCTCGGCCGCACACTGCTGGGGACGATTCAGGCCCTCGTCGGTTGGACCGAGCAGCACCGAGTCGCGATCGCCCGGGCCCGCAAGGCATTCGACGATGCTGCAGCTACGGCGACACAGTCGTGATTCCATCCCGCCTCGAGGATGGATGAATGGATCGGGTCCTTTTCGACTGCCCAGGAGGAGATGTTTCGCTCGCAGTGGCCGGACTTGGGAGTTCGGTCAATTAGCACAATGCTGTCGGAAAGGCGTGCAGCAGAGACTCAGGCAATCGGGACGGCTGTGTTCTGTCCGCTTGCAATGAGCCACCGACCATCGTGTCGATGCCAGAGATAGGTCGGCTTCCCCTTTCGAGGTGGGGACAGTGAGTCCCCACCAGCGGTCAGGTATTCCTGGTTCACACCTGTCAAAGCAACATCGTCGGTGATGAATCTGACGTGCTCGACGTCGTATCGGACACTGCCGTCGGCAAACGCGCCAGGTAGCACCTCTCTTGTGAAAGCTGCGATGGTCGCTTTGCCGATAAGCCGGGCTCCACCGGCCGTGACCCACACTGCGTCATCGTCGAACAGTGCCAGGAATGCATCGACATCCTCTGCACGTTGCGTGCGTTCGAGTTCTGCCACAAGGGAAACCAGTTCATCGATGTCGCCAGTGCTCGTGCTGGATATGTTCATGACGGCATTTCACAACATGAAGCGCACTTGAGGTCAAGAACGGCACGCATTTCGACCTGGATTTCGCGGCAGTGGCGCGACGACCTCACCGAACAAATCGAAGAACTCACCGCGCTTCGTGACAACTTCTCCAACTGCATCGGTTGCGGAAGCCTGTCCTTGACCTTGTTCCCAATGTCGAACCCCGCCGACGTACTGGGCCGAAGGCACCGGGTGCGCAACGGCTACGAAAGTAGACCCGTCGCTCACCACGAAGGTCCGGCGGACTCGCCGCAACGCAGTGACCCGACACGCGGCCCCGGTCGCAGTGCATTACCCGAAGGAATCCCGGTAGCCTTCAGCATGCCGTCAGACCCCGATTCCGCAGACCCACCGTCCGTGAGCACCCCGGAAGATCCGCCGCACAACTACTTCCACAACAGCGACCCTGTGGCGCTCGCCGAGGCAGCAAACCTGGGCGAAGGTGGCCCAGAAGAAGTCGTGCAAGTACAGCAATTTTACCGGCAAGTTCTCGAGTTCGTCGATGATGTGGCTTGGGCGGAGGACCCGGTGGGTCCGCTCGGCAACCATTGGCGGGGCGTCGGATACGGACAATCAACGAACTACTTGATAAATATCGCTGACATGCTGCAACGTCTCGCGGGGAACGTCTCGCCGGGGGTCGGGCGGACAATCATTCAGCGCATCAAGAGCGTGCTGCGCCCGGTTGATGACCACGGGTACGAGGAGGCGCTTGCGGAACTCGAGGTTGGCAGTGTCCTCGCGTTACGCATGACTCCGGTGTTGCTCGAGCCACTGGTTCCGAGCGATTGGAGGCCCAGCAAAGGCAACCAGCCGATGTCCCCTGACTACGGCTTTCGGATGCCTGAAGGTCTTGTCACGATAGAAGTGACCGTATGGCACTGGGAGGCCTACGCGGCTTGGCAGCGGATGAGCAACATGATCAGTACAACGCTCTCCGCGCGAATGCGCAAACGCGACGTTGCTCGGAACATTCGTGTCGAACTGCCGATCGGATCGCCCAAAGACCTGGTGTCGACACTGTGGAGCCATGAGTTCTGCGACATGGTGTGCAACAGTGATTCTGGTCAGATTACGACGACCCCCGACGCCGCAGAACGACCCATCCGGGCGACTTGGCGACCCATGCTCCACTTCGCAGACGACAGCAACATCGACTGGGACGCAGTAGACGCTAACGGCGGGCTACCCTTCACCTCAGGCCCGTCCATCGGCCACGCCTTCGGGTACTCCGTCAACCCTTGCTTCAACGACGATGACCGTGCCGCCGCCTTCGAATCGCTTCGCAAATCAATTGACCGAAAGAAGCGACAGCACGACCCCACCTCACCGCATTTTCTCGCACTTGCATCGACCGCACCCCAAATTTCCACTGGGTCTGAGGAATTCACTGACACATGGGACCTTCTCGGCCTCACGATCGAGAAACGGATGTGGGCAAATCCGCGATACGCCTGGCTGTCTGGGGTGCTGCATCACAGACCCAACCGCATGGCTCTCAAGTCCGACACCATATACACGCTCGAATACAACCCAAACCCAAATGCCCGACTACCCGCTCCGCCGACCTTCTCGAACGCAATCGCAGGCAATGGTGAATTTCATTCGATGTGGCAGCGCCCACGCCGCCGATCCACAAATAGGCAAGCTTGACGGTGGTCACCCGAGCTGGAGACTACTTCCGCTGCGCGGAGTACCGCGCCCACGGCTGCGCTGCCAATTCGGCGTGGCGGTGGGCGACGGAGTAGCTGTATCCGAGCATTTCCGCGGCGAGCGGCGGTGGCACCTGGGTGACGAGGGTACGAAGCGACGTCGTGCGCGCGCCGAGCAGATTGATTCCCAATGATCGGATTCGGCCCATCATCGTGTTGGGGTGCAGGTGGCGGCCGGTGCGGACGCTGGGGAACAGCCAGCCGGTGTCAGTACCGGTGAGTTGCGTTGTGCGTGAGGCGATATGACCTCGAAGAAGCACCGCGAAGGGTTCGGGTACCGGGGCTGGTTCGGCACCGAGGGTGATCCACAGTCCGTCGGTGTCGGTAGTGACTTGATCGGTGCGGAGTGCGGCAATCTTGACCATCGGTTGGGCGTAGAGCAGGAGAAGAATGCCGGCCACTCGATACGGAAGCGATTCACTGCTGCCGGTGAGGAGTTCACGGATCCAGTGCAGTCGCTCGTCTTGGGTGAAAGTGATTGTCGGGGCGGGGGAGCGGTGCGCGATTGTCACCGACCGATTGATGCGGGTTCTCTTTGCCCAGACGAAGAACGTTCGAATCAACTGGCGTGTGGTGGGTCCGGTGGCGAGCCATTCATCGACGTCGAGTTGGCGGCATGTCGCGGCGGTGCGGCTTTGGGTGTCGTGGAGCCAGGTCAGAAACTTGATGGCTTCGGTGATGTCCTGTTTGGAGGCGTGGACAGGTCCGCGGGTGGGTTTGCCTACGGCTGCGATCGCGCGGACTCGTTTGAGGTGGTGCCAGGTCGCAAACTGTTCGGCGTAGCGCCGAACCGAGCCGTCATCGATGGCGGTCATCTTTGCGGCGATCCAGTCCTCGAAGAGGGCGAGGTAGCGGTCACGCGGCAGAATCAGCTGGTGATGTTCGAGGATTCCCCGCAGGTGCATTGTGCGGCGATCGTCGCCGACGCTGTCTAGGCCTTCGTGGGTCATCGGAATCTGACCGGTTGCCAGCTGGCGCAACAGCTCGTGCACCTTGGCGGATCGTTTCCAGGTGTGGATGCTTTCGGGGCGGTGCACGGCGCAGAAGATGCCCACCAGTGTGTGCATTGCGGCAGGATCGGCGGGGTTGTCGAGAAGCAGCGAGGTGAGGTCGTCGCGGAGGGCGCAGCGTGCGCAGATGCCGCGCCTGTAGTGCTCGGCTTCGGTGCCGCACCGGGTGCAGTGGAAGTCGGTCTCGATACCGGCGCAGTCGACACAGACCGCTCTGTCCTCGACTCGTCCGGGAAGCATTCGCTCGACACCACACGCTGCGCAGTATCCGTGGATGCGCACTGCTGCGTGGAAGCATGTTCCGCAGATCTTCCCGTCGGGCCAGCGCACGCGCGGTTTACCGGCCTCACGTCCGCATCGATCGCAGGTGAATCCGCCACCGGTTCTCGGTCGCCCCCGAACGGTGTTGCGGGGTCGAATCTCAATGGTCATCGCGGACCACCCGGGCGCGCCGCGGTCGGACTGTCTTGTTGAGCTCGACGACGTTCGGTGCCGATGAAGTTGCAGTTCGCTTCTTGCGTTCGTCAGCTGCGGTGACGGTGACCAGGTCCTGCATTCCGCAACCAAAGATGTCGCAGAGCGCTGCCATCATCTGCAGCGAGACACGTTCGGGTCGTTGCGTGACGAGGCGGTAGACCTGTGGACGGGAGAGGGCGATTCCTCGTTCGAGTAGGCGGGGGATGAGGTCCGTGCTGTTGTGCATACCGTGTGCGGCCATCAGCTCGGGTAGGCGCCAGGTGTAGTCGACGGTGCGTTTCACGAGATTTCTCCTTCCATACCGAGAGCGTCGCTCACGGTCGCATCCAACGCTCGCCGCAATGTTCGAGTGCGGAAGTCGCTCGACACGCACGTGTAGAGGGAGGTGGTGCTGGCGTGCTCGTGACCCATCTGCTGTTGCACGAATAGCGGATCCCAGCCGTCTTCGATCAGGT
This sequence comes from Rhodococcus sp. 14-2470-1b, assembly GCF_002259415.1. Taxonomy (GTDB): domain Bacteria; phylum Actinomycetota; class Actinomycetes; order Mycobacteriales; family Mycobacteriaceae; genus Rhodococcoides. Next base: position 35,979 of record NZ_NPFY01000046.1, on the reverse strand, counting down.
GGGTGGCGTACGAGCGACGCAGTGAGTGCAGGTCCAGCCCGGGGGAGAGCCGCAGCTCGGTACAGTAACGCCGGAACCGACGTATCAGGGTCGATTCGGCAACGAGCGCACCACGTTCGGACGGGAACAGATCGAGTCCCGCATCGAGATAGGGCTGGCCGTGGGTGAGCCAATCCTCGACGATCTCAGGTGTCCAGTCGAAAACCGTCAGGACGCTACGCCGTTTCGGGGGTGACCCGCGTGTGGCTTTGCCGTAACGCACGTTGACCACTCCGAAGCGGCCGAACTCGCGTGCGTGGGGATTGCGGGCGAAGTCGACGGTCTGCAGGTGACGTACTTCGTTGAACCGCAGCCCGTAGGAGTAGGCGAGTTTGAGCATCACCGCGTCACGGTACGCCGGCAGCCACCCCTTGCGCCCTGTCGCTCCGATCGTCTCGACCTGGGCGTCGGAGTGGTCGAACAACAGTTGCAGCTCGGTCTTGGTGAAGGCACGCTTGGCCGGTGTCTGCTCGTTGTCCTGGACGTGTGCTGCGGTGTTCCACTCGAAGAACACCTGAGCAGGGTGCGTACCGAAACGACTCTCACACAGGCGATCCCACCCGTATTCGGGGTTGCTGATGTAGGAGCAGAACAGCTTGAGCGAGGTCTGATAGCTGCGGATCGTCGAGTGCGCGATTCGTCGGATCGAGCGAAGGTCTCCGAAGTATTCCTCGACCATGGCCGGCGTCCATGCCCACGGGAACTCGTTGGTGTAATCGATGAACCGCACGACCACCTGCTGTCGTTGCTCGATGGTCCCGAGCTGCAGATTTCGGCACAGCTGCTGGTTCCGCCATCCCGTGAGCATCTCCTCGACCGTTTGCTCCTCGGGATGCAGAGGCGTCACCGACTCGACTAGGACTACGCGACCGCTCCTGTCGACCCCCATGACATCCCTTCACCGTCTCGTTCAACGAATCAATGATTCATCAGATGAATCATCACTGTCAATAGCACTGCCAGAGAATGACGTTGAACAGCGAGAACTACAGGCTGACAATTCATTGAGAAGGACGTCCGAACGGACGGCGTTCCAAACAGCACGTAACATCCTCATGCTGAACTGATTTCGTGCTTCACCCGAGATGCGCGCAGTCAGTTTGCTGGAGCGAAATGATTCATCAGATGCAATATGCAGAGCTATACCCGACATAATCTATATTATCGGCAATGATTGTCACTATCATTTATTCTCAAGCTCCGCTCATACGTCGACCTTCCGCCACCACCGTCACTCAACCCCGTCGACGCCCCAGACAGAAGCGCTTCGACTTCCGATGAAGGGACCGGTCAATAGGCGGCCGGGAATGAAGGCGCAGACACCCGACACACGTTCTTTCAAGGCACTACGCCCGCACCTTCCCTTGACTACAGTCGATCGAATGAGAATGAGTTTCGAAGCGATGCGGGCGCTGCGATGGCTGGCCGACAACCCGCGAGCTGCGGCACTTCCAGAAGATGTCGTAGTCAGAACCGACGCGCGTTCCATCTACGACGAGCTACACAGCCAAGGCCTTATCGCCGAGACGTTAACCATGAACGGCACAGAAGACGGCGACTTCGACTTCATCCTCACACCTCACGGAATGACTGTCGCTCGCCAAGTCCGCCGAGCTTATCGAGCGGAACTGGCGCAACGCCGCGTCCTCGAATGGCTGCGCACCAACTACTCGCTAGACGGCTTGGCCACCGACCCGATGGCCCACGACTTCACCGGGTCTCTGACCAAGTCCGAGCTTGACGAAGCCGCATCTGAACTCGTCGACGCGAACCGCCTGACCGGCCACACTAGAGCCGACGGGAAATTCTTCCACTTGGAGCTGAAGCCCAGTGGGCGGGCGGCCTTGCGCGCCGACAGTCCGATCAGCGATCCGAACGGTCGGGCAGCAGGAACGGTCACCACGAACACCGCCAACAACTACGGCACGATCGCTAACCAGGTAGTTGGCGGCTCCGGCCACACGGTTACGTCCAATGTGACGTCTGGAATATCAATCGAGCAGGCGCTCGAAGCTCTGCAGCAGATCCGTGAATCGGTGGCAACCGCTCCGGTCGACGACTTCGTCAGAGCGGATGTGATCGAAGATATCGACGGTGTCATCGCTAAGGGAATGCGCAGAGGCCTTGCCTGGATCAAGCAGGCGCTCGTTCCCATCGCGACGCACGTGCGCGCAGAAATCAGTCAAGAGGCCGCACAGCGCATCACGGAACTCACCTCGTCAATCATCACCTAGGGCACGAGCGGAAGCTTCGCCTCTGCCACGTCCATCGCGGAGCTTACGGTCCACCGACATCGAGGCGGGCAGAACGAATGCGGCGGTCCTGCTCTCCTCTACGGACCGCGAACACGATGGCTACATGGGCTACTACAGAGACGCCACGCCAGCAGAGTGGTATAAATTCAACGCGCATCCGCAGATGACTACGTGAAGTATGATCTCGAATAGGAAATCTCGTGGACCTCTCCTAGGAAAGTCTTTTGTTTGGACTGCTGAAGTTAGCTGGCGTCCCCGCTGTGCTGATTACCCTGTTCTCACTGGTCCTGGCCGCGCTTGGTTGGCTCGACCTGTTCAGGTCTGTGTCTGCGCAGATGAACCGACTGAGTGACGTAGCCGCAGATCGTATCCCACTCATATTTCTTCACTTTCTCCAGTTCGTAGTGTCCGCTTCTCTCTCCGTGGCGTGTCTTTATGCATTTATTCAACTGATGTCCACCCCGCACCCGAAAGGACTGTCTCCGTTTCCTGCGGAAACGGGAGGAATAATTGATGTATTGAATAATGCATTCTCGATTTCAGCGTGGAATCCGGCAGCCAAGACTGCCGTTATTACGGCACTCTTCGTTGCAGGCCTGCTGATTGCGTTGATTGCCGTCGGTGCAGATCAACTCCTTGACCTGCTTGCTGGCGTCGTCGGATGGATAGGAATCTTCGCCGCAGTCATCGGGATAGGTCTTCTGCTCCTAGGTGGGATGTCCATCTCAGGGGGCGTGGATCAGTCCGACAACGACGCTGGATATGCTGCACCTATTCTAGGTGTTCTCGTCGCCGGATTTGGTCTCACTTTTTGGTCCGCGACGTACGCGTCCAGGCACATCGCGGTACAGATTGCGCATAGTTAATTCAGCGCACGTGCTTGACTTCTAACGCTTTCAAGATCTCCAGCCAGCAGCTGCAGCGCCGCCTCGGCACTCCCATCGTCGACCAGATCGGGGACCGTCCCGCCGCATGATCGGTGCCAAGCTGTCGACCGGGTACTGGTGAGCTCGTCGACGTACCCTCCGAACTCTTGCGCTGTGGCAATCCGGCGTTCGTGGTGGTTGGCAATCTCGGCCAAAGCTTCAGAGCGCCGGTAGATCTCGGCGACGACAGTTCGCTGCTGCTCCGTGGGAACGACGTTATGGAAGCCGTACTCGTAGTCGCATGCACAGACGAAGTGCAGAAAGTCCGAGCCGTACCGTCGATCGAGCTCGTGAGCCTGGGTGCGGTATTCCACCCCCTGCTCTTCGACGAAGCTGTCCCAGTTCTCGAAGTCCTCCTGCGTTCTCATAGGACTACCTCTACAGGATGGCGCACACGCAACTGCATTCACTCACCCATGCAAAAGAGCCCGTGATTCTGACACCGCCGCGACCCGATATGGCGCTCACGGTACGTTTCGGCTGCTGACGGGATCGGATCGAGTGGGTGGGCGACCTGAACTAGTAGTGGGTACCGCTGCTCGTAGCCGGCCACATCAAAACCCGCGCGCATTGACGAAGCAGGAACGGTGGGGCTACCCGAACGTGGCAATGCTGGCATGTCTACTCGGGTGCGATGCCTTGTTCGAGCACGGCTACATCACAGTCGACGCCAGTGGGACCATCGCCGAACGACGGCCCACCACCGTCGACGCGCTCGCGAACGCCCGGGGCCGAGCTCATCGGATCGCCGTGCCCGACATTCACCCCAGCCCGCGCAGCGTCGTTCAAGGCCCACCGCCAACTACACCGCACCTGAAGTCTCAGACCGCGGCGACGCACAATCGCGACTGCGACACGCACACGGGGCCGTAGCGACTGCGAGCACCTCCGTATCACGACCACTAGGCCGTTACCAGTAGATCCGTTGCAGGATGGAGAGTTCGTTGAACCCTTCCAGTCCCGACTCCCCAAGAATCGAAGCAGGTGGGAATATGCGGTTGGTGGCCGATTGGGACAGGCTGTAGTAACTCATATCAGTGAGACGGAACCCATCTGCCATAGCCGACAGAGAGTCATCGTAGTAACTCAGTTTCTCGTACAGCAGACCGATGAGGAATGCCACCGGCGGCAACTTGAGAGAAGTAGCGTCCTTTATAGATTGATCGTGTCCGACATTAAGAAACGAATATTGAATATGCCCTCCCGGCGCGGCTACACTCGGAGGCAACACTGCAGCGACTTCCGGCGTCACAAGGTGGATTTGCTTCGACCAATAATTCAGGTCGGCAACACATAAAAGATCCAGAGCCTCACGCGGCTCGTTGCTGAATTGGGAATCAAGTTCACTCAGCGCCGCGGTGATCGATTCAACCGGCCTCGATGTTGCTGTCTTCCATGAATGCGTGTGAGCCAAAATGCCGTAGAGGAACGGCGGGAGGAGCTTGCCTCTGAGATCGTGAGACCGGAACTTAGCCGCCTGTCTTACCCTGGCTGCCTCCTTCACCGCTTCCCGAATCCCCGCCTTGTCCAGGGTCAGCTTGACACTGAACGCTGCAACGATTCCCGACAGGAGAACGTTAGGACGGTCACGAAGCGCCTTGGGATACGAGGGGTGAAAAACAACGATATCCGTTTCCGCAGACACCTCCGATCCGTCGCCGGGGTCGGTCTCGAACAAGATATATTTTCGAGTTCCGATACCATATCCTTGAGGCAACCAATCTTTCAGAAATGCTACCCATGCCGCTTCGCTGTTATGCCCTGATTGCTGGGCACCGCCACGTTTAGATGCTTCCGCATGAGCCTCCTCGAAGTCACTATGCATCTGCTTCGATACATCGGTCAACCATTTGTGATGACGATGCGCCATTTACTTAATCTCCTTTGATCATGCGGCCACACTGGCACCTATGCTTAGCGTCGAAACCCTCGTCGGGGATCGCGGGGAGCCTCTCCGTACCGGGGTGTGAACCACGTATCGCAAGGAAAGATCCGTAGCCACTGTGCTGCGGTGGAGGGGTGGTAGAACGCGTCTGCGTCACGATCTTCCATCAGACCGTCCGACACGGCCTCCCAGTCGCTGTCTCGCGGGTGGGTGGGCAGCGTGGCAACGTCGTCGCCGAACTCAGCATCGGACAGAGCAGCTGAGGCATGGACGATGACGATCATGAGCGCCAGTTGCTCTGCCATTGTGCGGGGTCGGGGAAGCTGGCCGGCGTCGAGGTCTTCGGCCAGGTCGTCGAACGATCGGGCCATCTGACGCCGCCACAGGGCGGACTCGTTGTAGGTGCAGCCGGGAAGGCGGTCGAACAGATTCCACCACTCGGTGGTGACGACGGGATCGTCGCCGCGTTCCTCGATGTCGTCGTACGCACTGTCGGCGCACACCCACGCGTGTATCCGCATCAGCTCCCGCTGCCGATCGGTGAGGGAGAACCGCGGCTCGAACTCGATGACGTTGCCCATGCCCGCCATGCTGCCGGTCCACGGCGGTACGGCGCACGGCTTCGCCTCTTTCCTACGCGAAGCCGCAGGCCGAGCGGATACGCCCATCATGTCGGTGCCATGCGCTAGATCGGGATCGCGTGCTCTCACCGATTCGGAACAGTTCGAGCAGCGGGATCAGAAGAAGGCCAGCTGGGCGTCGTCGATGCGGCCACCCCGACACTGCGCTCTTCGGGGCCGGCCTGGGGTGCGAACTATCGCCTCGACATCAGTTCGAGGCGGCTCAAACACAAAAACTGCTGTACGCCAGTTCAGTCGGGATCTAACCTGGCCCTTTGCGTCGAACGAAAGAGTCCCACCATGCCGCCACCAACGCCCACACCGCCCGCTGATCACTACGAATGGCTCGGCAAAGTGATGACTGCCTGCTCTCTGCTCGAGATCCAGATCGGGATGATCGGCTGGGCCACCAAGAACGGCGAGCTATGGACCGAGGACTGGACCGATGTCGCGAAGACCTCCGGTGCCGCGCTAAAACTCTGCAAGAGCCAGCTTCGGGCGATGGATACAGAACTCGCCGAGGACGTCCGAGCGCTGCTCGCCGACGCGCAACCAGTGTTCAACGAACGCAACCAACTCGCCCACGGCGTCTTCATACTTGACCCCACCAAACCAGGAACCCAACAGTGGGTCCTGAAATCGGCACGAGTGGCCGAGTTCAGTCCGCTTACTCCCACGGAGGGCAGCATCCTGGTCGTGAAGGCCAACCGCCTAAGCAGAAAAGCGTCTGAGCTGCGCCAACGGGCCGTCGGCCGGTAGCAAACTCGGCCTTACGCAAACAATGTGAAGTCGGAGTTGATGCGATCGAGGTCGTCATCCGCGGCTGCCCCACCTCGCGACTTCGTCGAATGCACTCTTGCCCCTACGCCAAACAAGAGAACCCCCAGAGCTGATGCTCTGGGGGTTCTCTTCTAATCGTATGTCCTAGAGGGAGGCCTAAGCCCGCGATCCTCAGTGGCTCTGTGATAAACACCGTACATGTCTACCGCGTCGAACGCAATGACCCCCGCTGTGGCGCAGGAGATAGAAAAATGCCTGTCACCTGGCCGAGTTGGGTCGTACGCCCCTCCCCTGATCGCCTGCGAACAGGGCGAACAACCGTTGAGCGCAGCCCTTCGGTTGTACCAGTGGAACACCGAAATTGCATCGGCGATGTGGACTGTCATGCACATATTCGAGGTAACGGTACGGAACGCGGTCAGCGACGCAGTGAGCGAAGTCCACGGGCAGAAATGGACACACGAGCCATCCTTCCATTCCAGATTGGCACCGACACCGAAAGACCGGATCACCGGAAAGCCGATCGGCTATGGCCCCCGGAACGACCTGCAGAAGCAGAGCAGAATCCACACCACCCCAGGCAAAGTCATTCCTGAGCTGAAGATGGTGTTCTGGGAGAAGATGTTCACCCAAGCGCACGATCGTGACTTCTGGAACCCTCACCTCCAAGCCGCCTTCCCGAATCTTGACTCGTCACAACCCACGCGCGATCATCGCAACGCCTTGCGAATCAGATACGAACGGGTCCGCAGAATTCGCAACCGCATGGGCCACCACGAATCGATTTCCGACGCTTCCCGGTTCGACCTAGATGCGTGCTACCACGGAATGATGGATGTACTGGCATGGCGCTCCAGCGAGGTACACGCCTGGGTTTCCTCGATGGAAACCGTTCAAGACGTGCTGCGACGGCGGCCTCGCTAGCCGGGGCCAGCGCTTTCAAGGCACAGCCAGCCCTAAGACACAGAGCCAGGGCGTGCCCCAATCCCGGGTTCAAAACTCAGGAGAACCTTTTGGGCACGGGGCTTCGACTCCGGAATTTCAGCTAGGTCGGGACGAAGCAAGATTTCCTTGAACGCTGCTAGGCCAAACGAGATCGCTTGCGATGCGCGCTGGGCGACGGTGTCGATCGACATCTTGTTGTCACCGACCTGAACATCTCCGTGGACGAAGCGGCTGCGCATCTTGCCAAGAGCGGCCAGCTAGGTACATTGCGGTTCTGGAAGCTTGATAGTGCGGGCACCGTTGTCGACGGTCACCGACCCTGTTACGCAGATCGGCTCGGTTCCGGAGCGAACTATCAGGGGTGAATAGGCGTTGCCAACACCTGGTTCGACGGCGCGCTGCGTATCACTTCTGGTCGGATCGTTGCCCCGGTAGGTGACAACCGAGATCGAGTCACCAGCACCCGCCCCATCCGTTCGTTCTATTTTGCCCCACACGGCGTTGCAGGCCGGGGAGTAGATCACGAAGACACTCATCCCTTCGACGGTCTGCGGTGCGTTCGCGCGGACGGCGTCCGCGCTGCATCCGCTGAAGATAGGGTCGTCCCCCGTTTGGGGTGCCGCCCCTGTTTCGGCTGTGGGTTCTTCCGTGTCGGGCCCAACCACCGCCGCGGTGATCAACGCTGTAATGACAGCCGTCACGACTACCGTCACGACTGCCGTACCCGCGACCAGCGCAGCGAGACGACGACGTGACCACTGCCCACCCGATGAGGGCTCGATCTCGTCAGAAGCAGTGTCAGGCTTCAGTTCGGCAGCGATCGAGTCACGCCGCTCGACAAATTTCTCGACGAGGGCGGCATTGTCGTCGGTGACGGCCGCTACGTAGGCGGCAACTGCACCTGCGGCGGGCAGTCGGACGCATTGCTGAACTGCGTGCATCGTCGATTTACTGTTCGGGGTGCGCCCTGCATTTTTCGCCGCTCTCGACAAGGCCTCTACTGTCCTGTTCTCGCCATTGAGGTCCTGCAGAGCTCGACGGAACGGGCGCAGTAGACGTTCTGCGGGGTCTGACTCCTCCGTGTGCTCTGGATCCGGTACCACCGGTTCCGAACTCGATCGCATCTCAGCTGCCATGCCAGCCCCCTATTCGCTCCACCCGTTTTCCGATTCTTCCAGATTCACTGCTCAGACCACCTGGATGGACGAATCCGATGGTTGTGTGGAAATCGTCGAGCAGCAACCGGACCGATCAGAAGGAGTGATCTCGATGAAGGGCTTCACCTCGATCAGAGACAGCAAGGCAGTAGCGGCGACAGCCGCGACCGCAATCATGATGGGTGCCGGCGTCTTCGTCGGAGGTCAACTTGTCGCGGATGTTCCCGCCCAAGCGCAGGACCAGAGTGCGGGCTACTACGGCCGCGAGTGCACAGTGAAGGCCCTGAGCGGTGAAGGCCTGATGGGTGGTGGATGCAATTCATACGGCGTTGCGCACTGGATTCCAGGGAATTCCGGTAGCCCCGAGATCGCCAGCTGGATCCAGGCCTGCGTCAGGGGTGGCGCATGGGCGGTCGCCGTAGTCCCGTTCGCGAAGGTATCGCCGCAAGGCCTTATTGCCTCTACGTTCCTCGGATGCGCGACATCTGCGGCGGATGATCTGCTAACCAACTGACCGACCCCGTTTGTCGGCACGGTGAGTATCCAGAATGGACGGCCCCGGGATTCTTCTCGGGGCCATTCTGCTCGATTCTCGAAATCCTCGACCTGGTTAGCCACCGTTCCCGGGTACGGCGTCGATGAGTTATTGTGGATGATGTTCGACCGTCGATGAGGGTCACGGTCGAGCGTCCATCCAGCAACAGCGCTGCACCGCACCTCTTTTCGGGTGCCGGTGTCATCGTGCTGTGGGCTGGCCGACGCTCCCAGTGAAGGCCCTCCATGTCGATTCCTCACCCGCTCCCCACGAGCACATCCGAAGTCCCAACCCATGCCGACGGTGGTGACTGTCGATGACCACAAACACCGTCTCGACCGCTGAGCTGCAGCGTCGCTCACAGATCGCTGCCGCCGCCTACGAACGCGGTCGCCGCGCCACCCTGGCTGCCGCTCGCCGCCGCAGCCTGCCCGACCGGGCTAACGTGCGCCGCGAGGAGATCCGCAGTCGTTCGTACTCCTACGAGCCGCGCAGTGACAGTCGCGCGTTCGGTCTGCTCGACACCGACGTGTTGTTGGTGCGGGCGGCGGCGTATCTCGCCGCGTCCGGTGTCGCGCACGAGCTGATCGCCGCACAGACCTTCACCGACCCGGCTCAGCAGGAGTGGGCGGACGCCACCGTCAATCGGACGGCTGTGCACGAGGATGCCTGGCGGGAACGGTTGGTCTACAACGGTATCGACGACGCGGTGCTCCGTCCTGGTCTGTCGATGGATGCTCTGGAGTTGCCCGCCGAGCTCGATGGCCTCGACTTCGACGACATTGCTGAACACACCCTCGACGTGTCCTCCACCTCCGCCGACGTCGAACCCCTGAGGCTGGTCGACCTGCTGCGAGAGACACCGCGCCAGGAACAGTCGTCGGGTTCGGTCGTCGACATCACCGACCGGGTCGCGCAGGTCATCGAGCTCGACCGCGGCGTTGACGCGGCCGTCGAGGGTGGTGTGGACGCATGGTGACCAAAAGGCCGACCGCCAAGGGTGCCGGCACACAGTCCTCGATGTTCCCGTTGATCGCGATATCGCTGGTGATCGTGCTGATCGCCCTCGGATACGGATCGCTCTGGCTCGGGCACGCGTTCACCGACACCGGTGAGTCGATCCCCGGGAACCCGTTTCAGGCCCTGTTCTCCGTGGCCGGCGGGAAGCTGACGTGGCCGACAGTGTCGACAGTGATCTTCGTGTTGGCGGTGATCATCGGCTCCGGTCTCGCCGGCGTCGCTGCGGCCGCTCGGGCGTCACGCGGCGGGAAGAACGATGTCGATGCCAAGGCTCGTCTGATGGGGTCGACGTCGAAGCTGACCGGGGTGACGGGCAAGCAGGCCCGTGATCGAGCGAAGTCGCTGCGGTCGGATCTGGCCAACCGCGACACCCTCGACGACGCCGACATCGGGGTCATCGTCGGACGCACGGTCCAAGGCAACCAGAAGGTGTACATGTCCTGGGAGGACATGATGTTCGCCTTGGCCGGACCTCGTATGGGTAAGACGGCCGCGATGGCGATCGACGCCTTGTGCACCGCGCCGGGCGCGGCAATGTTCACCTCGAACAAACGTGACGGCCACGATCTCACCCGTGGAGTCCGCGAGGAGCTCGGCGCGGTGTGGCGCTACGACCTACAGGCGATCGCCGAAGGCCCCCGCACCGGCGGTGACGGGTTCTGGTGGAATCCGCTGCGCGGGGTCACCTCCATCGTCGCGGCCCGCAAGCTCGCCTCCTACTTCGCTGCCGCGTCGAAGGATGATTCGGCTCGCGTCGATGCCTACTTCGACGGTGGTGCACAGGAATTGCTCGCGCAGATGATTCTGGCGGCATCGTGTGCGGGTGGCGATCTGCTGCACGTCTACGGTTGGCTCTCCGACGAGGAGAACGAACTCCCCCAGAAGATCCTCGAGGAACACAACCACCAGATCGTCGCGATGCGGCTGCAATCGGTGCGCGGCCTCAACCCGCGCCAGCGAGATGGCTTGTACGACATGGCTCGCCGGTTCATCGGGCTGCTCGAGGAGCAGACCTACGTGATGAGCGTGCTCCCACCCGAGCGTGTGGACGTCTCGCTCGGCGCGGTACTCGACACCGACATCGGTAGGGGCGTGCGCTACCCACATTCGATGCGCGAATTCGTGATCGAGAAGTTCGTAACCAGCACCGACACGCTCTACGCCTTGTCGAAGGAAGGGCCGGACTCGTCGTCGGCGCTGACCACGGCGTTGATCGGGTCGATCATCGACGCCGCTCAGCGCACCGCTCGCCGCAGCCCGCGCGGCCGGATGCCGGTCCCGATGCTGTGCATCCTCGACGAAGCCGCGAACGTCTGCCGCCTCCCCGAGCTCCCCGCCTGGTACTCCCACCTGGGCTCGCAGGGGATCTGCCTGATGACGATCGTGCAGAACCTCTCCCAGGCTCAGAAGGTCTGGGGCCAGGACGGGGTCAAGCAACTCCAGGATGCCGCAAACTTCCTCTGGTACGGCGGCGGAATCAAGGACAAGACCACCCTGTCGGACCTGTCCGCGCTCGTCGGTGATCACGACGTCGAACGCTGGTCGGCCTCACGGGCCGGCGGCATGTTCGACAGCGGCTCGACCTCGAAGTCGCAGTCCTGGTCGAAGGAACCGATCATGACCGTCGACGACCTTGCCGCGATCCCGAAAACCAGAGCCTTGGTGCAGATTTCGGGTAACCGGCCGGTGCTGATGAAGAAGCTGTACTGGTCCGACGGCCCGAACGCCGACGCCATCACCGCCTCTGCCGAGCGATACGGAATCCCTGAGAAGTCACAGATCCTCCTCGACGAGGATGCAATCGACCTCGACGAGGTCACCGAGATCGACGAGGAGCCGTTCCTGTGACCGCATTCGACGACTTCGACCCGGCGGAGCCTGTGACCGCATTCGACGACTTCGACCCGGCGGAGGGCGGCCCGGACGAGGAGCCGTCGGCACCGGAGCGGCAGTACGAGTCGATGTTCGACTGGTTCGACACCTGGTTCGCGACTTTGATCACCCGCAAGCTCAGCGGCACCGCCGGTAAAAGCGGGCGAGTGTTCTGTCCCGAGTGGTGGCGACACGACGAAGTGGTGCGACGCCTGCGTGATCTGTGGCTGGCGTGGGAGGGCGCGGAAGCGAGCGAAAATCTCGGGGCTCCGAGTGCCTGGTGGATCCACGACGCCGACCCGATGCTGCGAGTACTGCTCGATCCGGACGGTGGCCCGATGTATCTGTGCAGCAGAGACAAGCACGTCACGACCCCGCCGCTACGACGAACGTTGACTCTGCCCCCAGCGGGCTGGTTCGACGGGCTCGACTGACGCTCCACCCAAATCGTCAACATATCTTGACGATTTGGGTGGAGCCTGACACAACTACCGATTCGATCGACCGAGGGGACCTGGTGGGTCCGGCTAGACCCACCAGGTCCGATGTGGCCGGAGAGTGCGTCTCCGGCCGACGACGACGTTAACGATCCCTGCCCGTTCCCGGGCAGTGCGGGTCGCACAGACGTCTCGCCCGACTTCAGGAGCGCACACCGTGGCCAAAGATTCCGACGATTTCCAACTCGATTTGTTCGCCGAGACAGAGGACAGTGACACCCATGATCGACCCGATAACGCAGGAGATAATGAAGCTCTACTTGGAGCACCAGGGATTGCCGCAGGAGCTGAGCCCGGACGATCAGCAGGCGTTCCTCGAGACCGAGAGCGAGCGGATCGCGGAGCGGATCGACAACATGAAGATCGTCATGGAACAGCAAGTGCTGCAACGCTACATGCGCGACAACGGCCAGCCGCCCCCGTACATGGAGAACGTCGGGATGATCAACCAGGCGTGGGCGCAGGCGACGGACTTCGTGATCAACGAGGAGATCTACGGCCAGCTCCCGCCGGAGATGGAGGCCTACCCACCGGACCAGGAGAGCCCGGAAGCGGAAGCGGAACGGGACCAGGCGCGGATTCAGGTCCACAAGAGCGATCCGGAGCGCTGGCGCAACCCGCTCAACTGCGCGGACCCGGACAAGGAAGCGGACCGGCTGACCGATCAACTGTGGAAGGGCCGACCGGTGCAGTTCCTCTACTACGCAGCGCATCTGATAGCGGCGAGGATCGAGGACAACGAGCCCTACCCGACATCGCAGAGCCACCCGCTGTATCCATCGTTCACCAGCCAGCTCGACGAGAGAGTGGCCGAGCACGCGGCAAGCGGAAAGTAACCCGCCGCAGCGAATCCGACGCCCAACTGGATCTGTTCTCGTTCGACGCCGACGGGGCCGCACCGATCGACCCGGCCGGCACCGAGATCGGCGGCACACCGCTCCCGGCACCGGTCGATCCGGAGATCCTCGCCGCCGACGCCGCATTTCGGCAGACGCGCGTGCTCGAGCCCGAACCGGAGGTCGCCCCGGACGTCGCCGTCGACGTTCCAGTGCAGGCTCCGTCGGCGACAGAGTTGGTGCGTGATGCCTACGGCCGGTTGGCGCGTGAGGAGGAGGCGTATGTGCGGCTGGCGCGGATCCGCGCCGACCTCGACGGAACGCTGACCGCCGACCAGGTCACCGGCGCGTTGATGGAGCTGCGGCGTGCGGGTGATGTGTCGTTGATTCCGGAAGAGAATCAGAAGACTCTCGGGCCCGACGATCACGCTGCAGCGGTGAGCTACGGCAACCAGAGTCGGCACCTGATCGCCGTCGACGGTCGCCGCGTCGACCAACTCCTCGGCGCGCAGAGCACTCCCCCGCCCAGCGTCGAGATCGACTCCCCCACAGCCCAACCGGTGCCGGAGACGACTGTGCCGGTATCCGAGACTGTCCCCGTCTCCCCGGAGATCGCAGTGCCGGACACCACCGAAGGGATGCCGGTCGACACGCAGACCGTCGCCGAACGTCTGTGGAACGTCGAGCCCGTGGACTTCCGGCCCGGCACCGACATCCTGGTGCCCTCCGGAGCGAAAGCCCGTGTGGCAGCGAACATCGAGGCCCTACGGGTACTGGCGGCTGTGACCGCGCAGGATCGCTATGCCACCGCCGACGAGCAGGCAGTGTTGGCCAGGTGGTCGAGTTGGGGTGCGACACCGCAGGTGTTCGACCCGCGCCGCGACGATTGGGCGGCCGAGCGCGAGCAGATCCGCTCGCTGCTGGACGACACCGCGTGGGCGCAGGCGCAGCGGACCATCCTCAACGCTCACTACACCGACCCGGCGATCGCCGCGGCGATGTGGAAGGCGACGATCCGGGCGGGGTTCTCCGGTGGCCGTGTTCTCGAACCAGGTTGCGGGTCGGGAACATTCATCGCCCACTCCCCCGGGTCGGCGCAGATGGTCGGGGTGGAGCTCGATGCCACCACTGCCGCGATCGCTGCCGCGTTGAATCCGTCGGCGCAGATCCGCGGCGAGGGATTCGAGAAGACCACCGCGCCGGCGTCCTCGTTCACTGCGGCGATCGGCAACGTCCCGTTCGGGGACTATCGGCTCTACGACCCGGTTCACAACCAGGCCAAGCACTCGATCCACAACCATTTCATCGTCAAATCGTTGGCGATGACCGCACCCGGCGGGTACGTCACCGTCCTGACCTCCCGCTTCACCCTCGACGCGCAGAACCAGCGTGCCCGCCGCGACATTGCCGCCCTCGGCGACCTCGTCGGGGCAGTGAGGTTGCCGTCCAACGCGTTTCGGCGTGTCGCTGGGACGGAGGTCGTCACCGACATTCTCGTGTTGCGTCGCCGTGCCGACGGGGTGAAGCCTGCGCCGCTGACCGAGCGGTTCTTGCAGCTCGAGAACGCCACTGCACTCGATGATGCCGGCGAGGACAAGGGTGTGCCGATCAATGCCGTCTACACCGATCACCCGGAATGGGTGCTCGGTGAGCTGCGGGTCGGGCACGGCCAGTACGGGAACGAGACTCTGTCCGTCGACGCCCCCGACAGCGACGTCGACCTCGCTTCCCTGGTCGACGATCGACTCACCGCGATCGTCGATGTCGCCAAGACCGACGGGCTCAGGCTCACCGCATCGTGGCGCGACACCCTCGGGCCCACCCGGGAGGACTTCGAGCGCGGACTGCTGGCGATCGGGAACGGACCGGCGCAGGACGAGCTCGCGGTGGGAACGCTGCGGCACGACGCGCAGATGGAGACCATCGAACGCTGGAACTCCCGCGACTGGGAGGCGGTGAACACTCGCGGAGCCAAGCAGGTCGCCGAATGGGGCGAGCTGCTCGCGCTCCGCGACACCACCCATGCCCTGATCGATGCTCAACGCGGCCCCACCGACCCCAGTCAGCGCCAAGCCTTGCGGGAGATCCTGGGCGAGCAGTACGACGCCTACGTTGCCCGCTACGGCCCGATCAACCGGTTCAAGATGTCGATACCCAAGGACCTCACCGAATCGCAGCACGACGCCGCTCTGGCGAAGCTGATCGACACCTGGCGTAAGGACGAAGGGATCGCCGGAGATCCGTATGCCGGAGAGGTTCCCGAAGACGTCTACGACCGGCTCTCCGACGATGCGTGGATCAACCCCCGCCAGCCCACCAAGCTGCAGAGCCATCTCGGCAAGGCCCTGCGCACCGATCCGACGTTCGCAGCGGTGCTCTCCCTCGAGCACTTCGACGAGGAGACCATGACCGCCCGCAAGGCGGCGATCTTCCACACCGACGTCCTGCACTCGCGTGAGCTGCGCAGCCACGCCGAGACGGTCGACGAGGCGATGGCCATCAGCCTCGACGAGCAAGCCCGCCTCGACGTCGGGCGGATCGCCGAACTACTCGGCACCACCGTCGAGCAGGCCGAGACACAGATGGAAAGACGTGCTTTCCGCACGCTGACCGACCCGACCCGGTGGGTGTCATCGTCGACGTATCTGTCGGGCAATGTCCGCACCAAACTCGCCGACGCCGAAGAGATCGCCGCCCTCGATCCCCGCTACCAAGCCAACGTCGACGCACTGACCGCGGTCATCCCTCCGCGCAAGACCGATGTCGATGTCTCCCTCGGTGCGCCGTGGGTACCGATCGAGACCTACACCCAGTTCGTCCGCGAGACCTTCGAGGTGCCGGCCGATGTCCCGGTCACCATCGAGCGGGCATCGGGGCGCTGGGCGGTATCGGTGGAGGCCTACCCCGGTGTGGGCGAGCAGCACCTCAAGTGGGGCCTGGTACCCAAACGTGGATCGTGGTCGACGAAGTACAACTTCGAGCACCGGCCCGCCGAAGACCGCGGCATCGGCAACGCCGGAATGCGCTCCGGTGACTACGAGTGGCAGGAACTGCTCACCGACCTGCTCAACAGCGACCCGATCGAGATCGCCACCTCCAAGGAGTTCCGCGAGAGTGCCGGGGCACCGGGCATTCACGATGCCGCTACCCGCGCGGCGCAGTCGAAGGCGCGGCGGCTGTCCCAAGAATTCGGGCAGTGGGCGTTGCACTCCGACGAGGTGCGCCGCGAACAGCTCCTCGACATCTACAACGACAAGTTCAACTCCCTTGTCGCACCAGTACATTCGGGTGCGCACATGGACTTCCCCGGCCTGGGTGAGAAGTTCTCGCCGTACCCGTACCAACGCGACGCCGCCGCGCGGATCGTCTCCGAGCCGACGGTGCTGCTCGATCACGTCGTCGGGGCCGGAAAGACCGGCACCATCTTGATGGGCGCGATGGAGCTCAAGCGCCTCGGGTTGGCCGACAAGCCGTGGGTGGTGGTGCCCAACCACATCATCGACCAGGTCGTCCGCGAAGCCGGCCAGTGGTATCCCGGTGCGCGGATCCTCTCCGGATCGGCGGCCACCGACGCCGAAGGGCGCCGATTGCTCGTCGCACAGTCCGCCTCACAGGACTGGGACATGGTCATCGTGCCTCGGTCGGCGTTCTCCTCCATCGGGGTCGATCCCGGCACGAAAGCCGAGTACATCCGCAGCCAGGTCCAGGCCATCGATGCAGATCTGGGCGATGTCGAGGGACGTCAGACCAAGAAACGGCTCGAAGCGATGAAGGCCAGGCTCGAGGAAAAGCTCGCGACTGCTCTCGAACAGGCCGGGAAAGATCGCGGGCTGACGTTCGAGGCATCGGGCTGCGACTACCTGTTCGTCGACGAGGCCCACGAGTTCAAGAACCTCGCCCGCGCATCCGGGGTCACCGAGCTCGCCAACGAAGGCTCGCACCGGGCCACCGACATGGACCTCAAGCTGAACTATCTGCGGTCGATGCGCCGCGAGGAAGCGATCACCAAGGGCATCCCGCCGGAGGAGTACGTCGAGCGTGTGGCCACGTTTGCCACCGGCACCCCGGTCGCGAACTCGCTCGCCGAGCTGTGGGTGATGCAGCACTACCTGCGTCCGGATCTCCTCGAGGACGCCGGGGTGGCCTCGATCAACGACTGGGGGGCGACGTTCACCGACACCGTCGAACGAGTCGAGCTGAACTCGTCCGGATCGAGACTGCGGGCCATCACCCGGGTCGGTGAATTCACCAACGTCGGTGATCTCATCGGCATGACCAGCGTGTACACCGACGCCGTTACTCGTGATCAGGTGCCGGCGAACCTGCCGGTCAAGGACGGTGGCCGCAACACCGACGTCACCTTCACCCCGGCGCTGGAAGTGCAGGACTTCATCGCCGATCTGGGCTACCGGGCCGATCACGCCGACGTCAAACGGCCTGATCTCGACAACGCCCTCAAGGTCGCCAACGACGGTCGCAACGCCACCCTCGACCCGAGGGTCGCGCACATGGACCCGGCCCCGCCGGAGCATTCGCGCGCGCACATCGTTGCGCAACGAATTCTTCAGGTGCACAACGAATCGAGCGAGAACGTCTACCTCGATGCCTCCGGTGAACCGCAGCCGATACCGGGTGCGTTGCAGATCGTGTTCTGCGACCGATCCACCCCGAAAGCCGACGGGTCGTGGTCGATCTATGAGGGGATCAGGGAGGAGTTGCTCACCGGCGGCATGGAGCCCACCCAGATCGCCTATGTCCACGACTATCCGAAGCCGTCGGAGAAGGCCCGCTTGTTCGAGATGTGCCGCACCGGACGGGTGTCGGTGGTGTTCGGGTCCACGGAGAAGATGGGCACCGGCACCAACATTCAGGATCGCGCGATCGCGCTGCACCACGTCGATGTGCCGTGGCGACCGGCCGACCTCGAACAGCGTGAGGGCCGAATCATCCGGCAGGGCAACCAGAACGCCCATGTCAAGGTATTCAACTACGTCGCCGAGAAGACCTTCGACACCGTCATGTGGCAGACCGTGCACCGCAAGGCACACTTCATCGAACAGCTCAAGAAAGCGGACCGGTCGATGCGGCGCGTGGTCGATCTCGACAGCGACTCGCTCGCCGAGAACTCGGCCATGACCAAAGCCCTCGCCACCGGCGATGATCGGTACATCCAGCAGATCGAACTGGACTCCCAGCTCCAGGAGCTCCAGTCCGAGGCGGATTCGCATTTCGCCGAGCAACGCTCCATCGAACGTGACCGCGACCGGCTGCGCCGCGAAGTACCGCGGGGACGCCAGCGGGTTGCCCAATTGACCGAAGCAGCACCGATCCTCAAAGGCCGGCGCGAGGTCGAGCAGTGGCCCGGCATGACCATCCGCGGGGTGTTTTACGACAAACGCAGCGACGCAGCGAATGCGATGGCCATAGCGTTGCAGGGCACCTACCAGGCCCTCAAGGGCGAAGGGTTGGCCAAATCGATGGTGATCGCGGAGATGAGCGGATTCCCGATCGAGGCCTCTCGCCCGGCACAGGCAAGTGCGCTGTATCTGTCGTTCTCCGGGCTCGGGTCGTCGACGAAGGTGATCGAAGCGCACGATCTGTATCCGAGGATCGGAGACGGTGACCGCAGCCAACATGCGTTCGGCCTGCTCACGCGGGTGGAGAACATGGCGTACACCGTCGACACGGACCTGGCGAAAGCCGAACGTTCACTCGATCGAGACGAGCAACGCCTCGACGACCTCGAACTGGTCGAGTTATCCGATTTTCCGAAAGCCGTTCAGCTGAAGGATCTCTCGAACGAAGTCGCCCGGCTACGGCGGGAGATCAAGGAGGCCGAGACCAGTCCCGAAGCCGTCGCCCGGGACGCTGCCCGTGCCGAACGCGCAGCAGCGAAGGGACGACAGCCGGGGTGGTCGCTGATGCTCAACCCCACCCCGGCGTACGTCGAGGAACTCGGGATGGGGAGCGCCGACAACGTCCGCGCGATGATGCGTCAGGCCGAAGTAGAAGCGTTGCAGCGCGCATCATCGTCGAGCGTCGAGGCAGTCGACCCGGATCGGCCCCGTCGCGGACTGTCCGCCCCACCCGAACACCGCGAACCCGGCACCGGCCGCCCGGACCGAGATCGGAAACTCCCGCCTCCGGATCCCAACGAACCTGGTCGGGACATCGGATTCGGTCTGGACTGATAGCCGGGGCCTGAGCATTTATGGCGCGTTCAATCGTTTCGGTCTATTCGTCAGGATTTCTTGACGGATAGGCCGAAGTGGTTACGTGTCATCGTCGCGCCGACGCGTGAGCAATCCGTTCCTGGTGTGGGTGACGGCAATGCCGATGTAGCGCGGACGGACTACCAGGCCCGGGTGGGGCGACGGGGGTCGGCGTTCCAGCGATGCCGTAGCTCTCGCCTTTTCATTACTGACCAGGTAGGTCTCGCGGGCCCCGTGGACGACGGACCGCATCGAACCCCATCGGTCGATAGCGAACCAGAATGGCTGTTGATTCCTCGGGTCTTGTTCGGAGGCCTGAACCCACATGCTTTCTGGATCTCCGCTGAGGTAGAAGCCCGAGATCCTCGGTGCCGTCGCACGATGACCCTCCAGCCTCTGGATGTGTTTGCCGAAGTCAGCCTCCTGCGAGGTATCGACCGTTCCGACTTTCTGCCACTGCTCACCGGGCCCATCTTGACCGAAAGCAACGTCAGGTGTTGTCGTCGAGATCCACATGTCAAGCGCTGTCATACAGCTCAGCTTTCCCGATGAAGAGAAAGGTCCAGGACGCGGGGTTAGGTCAACGCGAGCAGGGCACTGATCGCCAATCCCGCGATCGCCAGAACCTGCGAAATGGTAGCTGCAAGCAGAAACCTCGATTTCCAGTTGTTACCGTCTCTGAGGCTTACTACTGATTTAGTGTTTGTTTTAGCAACCGCCTTCCGCGCATCGTCTTCACTGTCGCACCAATGGGTGTCAGTCATTTCATTCAGGCTAGCGCCGTCCGCCACCTTGTATTTCCAACTCAGACCCGCGAACACGCCAAGAATGGCACATACAAGAAACAGAATGAAGGCAAAGATCATCCAGCCGCGTTCGCCTCCACTGAGCAGATAATCCTTTCCCAGGAAGACAGCGAGGACGGCGACGGTCAGGGTGACTAGACCTCCTGCGCTGGTGATCACGGACGCGGACCGTGCGTTGAGGTCATCTCTACGCTTGTACTCAGCCTCCAGTGCCGCCTTGATGTGGTTCGTGTATTCCTCGCCCTGAGTGCTCATTTTTCGAGTTTTGTTTCTTCATCGCCGTCGTACCTCTTGCGAATTTCTTCCGTCTTGATCCAATCACTATCAGGCGGCGGTTTCTTACCTGTATCGGGTTTTGGATCCTCTTCTTTGGCTGGCGGGTTTTCTGTATCGCTACCTTCCGGGGTATCACTCATTACCTTCCTCCTCCTCGCTACCTTCGATTTTCTCTGCCTTACTTGACGGTATTCCTTGCTCAACCCGGTTACCCTGAACCGGCACTATGTCTTGCAGGTCCAAGGCTTCGACTGCGTCGAGATTGACCACGAAATGGAAGATCAGCTCTGCTTCGAGTTCGTCACCCACGATCATGTAGTGGTCGTTGTGGTCGCCGTCTAGGACAGTCCATTGGGCTCGCGACCCGGCGTAGTCGCTTTTGTGCATGTAGCCCTCGTACCCGATGCTCGCGTCCACGTGTGCTTCGCCGATTTCGGTTCCGTCCTCGAACTTCTCGTGCACCTCGTAGGTCATACTGTCGAGGTTGAGGCTGACGTCGTTGATGGTGATCGGCGGCTCGAGGTCGCTGTCGAACTCGAACCCGTAGAGCGGCGTTCGTTCTCCGTCCTGGGTTTGGGTCGTCAGCTCCATCCCCCACATGTTGTCGGCCTCTCCGGAGAGGGCGTTGGAGAGCACGTCGTTCAATTCGGGGATCTCGATCGACTTGTCAGTGAGTTCGGCGTGCACTGTGTCCAACCGGGTCATCGTCATTGCGTCGTCGATGGTTTTGGCGATGCGCACTGGATTCGAAGTTATGGCCGCGACTTCACTTGCCAAACTGGGGTGCAAGGAATCCGAGTGTTCTCCGGTTCCGCGGTAGTCCTTGTCTTGGGTTACGAAGACAACTTCTGTACCCGCTGCGGAAGAGCGCGCCACGTCGAGGACCGTTGCCCAAATTAGAGCATCTCGATATCCCTTGTCCGTTTGATCGAACGGAGGATGCTCTCCAAGAGACCACTCCACCAACGTGGCGTGGTCGAGGGTCGACGAGATCGCCGCTATCTCTGCCCCCTCGTCGATCAGACGATCGCGCAGGTCTTTCGCGAAGTCCTGCCACGACATCGCACTCACGGCAGCTCTCAGCTCTTTGACGGTAGGGAGTCCCGTTGGAAGCGGGATCGCGGCACCGTCTAGCTTCCTCAAGGCCTGCCCCCACAGCCTTGCTCCGTCGACTGCCATGCTCCTAGCATCTGCCCATCGGCGTCGACCGAACTCCTGGACAACGACCTCAGGTACAACGACGCTCAGCGGTCCGAATTCGGCGACCAGAAACGTCCGTCTCCACGGGACATCGGCCAGATCAGGGGCACCGAGCAAAATGTTGGTGTCGAACACGAACACAGTCGACGAAGTCCCCATACCGACCATCGTGCCGCTTTGAGGCGGCTCGTTCGGGACAAACAGCCAAACTGCGGTCCCGTGGAGTCGATTCGCATCGGCGTTGTCTGTCGCCTGCACGTGATGGCCGACTATGTCACCGACGTCAGAGTCCGCGATCGAGATCGTGTTCTCGACTTACGTCGAGATCTGGGAGAGGTGATCTATGGCTGTTTGTTGTTGTCGCACGTTTGGTCACTGTGGTCCCTGTAGATGCGAGCGAGCGGGCGCGCGCGGCATCGTCATGTTCGTTCTCTGACAGCACGCGGTCCCTCTGCGGACTATCGGTGATGCCCACGATGGACGGTGCATCAATAGATGCCGGCCTGGTCGAAGAGAAGGCACGCAGGGCCCGTTCGGATACAGCGCGTTGGGGTGCCGTGAGCGTCTGTCTGCGTCGTCGAGCGTGTTCGGTGATAGCGGTATCGAACACGGTCGCGGCGGCGTGGTCGGCGGAGCGCCGATCCGGATCGGTCGCGCGTTGAACGATCGCTGACCACTCATCCGTTTCTGCCTGGACACGGCCGGCTGCGTCGCTGGCGGCACGTTGAGTGTCGTGGACCTGGCGGGCGAGGCGTTCTTGGCGTAGTCGTGCGTCGTCGACGGCCGGTTCGAGAGCCTTGCGATCGCGACGTTTCGCGGTCGACAGCCGCTCAGCGAGTGTGGTGTGTTCGCTGTGTGCGGCCTCGTACTGTGCGGTGACGCGACGTAGTTCGGTCTCGAGTTCGCGGGCTGCTGCGATCGCGGCGGCTTGCTCGTCGAGTCGTGCGTACAACTTCTCTGTCTCCGCGACGACGGTGGGTTCGGTGCGGTCGCGTCCGGCTCGGTCGACGAACGCGGTCAGCTCGGCGTCCGGAACGAGCCGGATCGGGTCTCGTTCCATCTTCGCGAGCAGAGCGGCGTCGGCCGGTGAGAGCACCGGTTGCGGATCGGGTGCGGTCTCGATGGTGTCCTCTGCTGCCAGCTCGGTCGGGGTTGGCGTTTGTTGGTCGAGCTGTTCGACTGTGTCGGCTGCTGGTGCGTCGACGACCTCGACGGTCGACTCCAACGAAACCTGCGTTGGGGTCGGGGTGTCGGTCATCGCCGCGCGCTTGGCTGCTTGTTCGGCCCGCCACAGCATCGCTTCGGTGCGGTCGACGTCGGCCTTGAGGTCGGCGAGTGCAGCGAGGTCGATGCTCTCGGCTGCCAGGCGTGCGGTGGTGACGTCGACGGCAGTGACTTCTCCCCCGTCGGCGGCGGTGACGCGCTCGTACTCGGCGGCGGCGTCGTGTGCGCGGGTGCGGGCTGCGGTCGCGGCGTCGTCGACGAAACCGGCGCGCCAGATCTCCCAGTCGAGACCGCGTTGCGCGAGGGCGCGTGCATCGTCGTCGTCCCCGGCGGCCGGGACGTCGGCGGCCACGGCGGGCCGGATGACGGTGTCGATGTGATGCCAGAGCGCTTCGGCCTCGAACTCGCGGTCGGTCCACTCCTGACGGGTGTCGAGCATGGCGATGCGGGCGGGGCGTTGCCGGTCGGCTCGCTCCTGCAGCTCGGCGAGCATCGTGCGGGCATGGAACTGTGCGGGGCTGGTGCCGTCGGAAATCCGGCCACGCAGCTCCCGGTACCTGGCTTTCGCGTCGTCGAGATCTGCGGTGAGCAGACGTACTCGTTCGTCGGTGGTGACCGTCGGGTACGGCAGCTCGATCGTCTCGATTTGCGAGCGCAACGCATCCCACACGTCGGCCTCGGCGGCGGTGGTGCCGATCGTGTCGGCGGCGTCGATGTCGAGTGGTGCGCCGGCCTCGTGGTCGACCCCGGTGTATTCGTCGTCGTACTCCGATGGTGGCTGGTCGTAGTCGCTGTCGTATTCCGGTGGTGGTGCTTGGTCGTAGTCGACGGGGGCGTCGAGTGCGTCGAGTGCGTCGAGGTAGTCGGCGTCGGCGTCGACCGGGATCGCGGGGGTCGAGCCGTCGACGACGGTGTCGGCCGCGGCAGCGTGGGTGAGTAGTGGTGCCGGGATGACGAACTCGTCGGGCAGCTCGCCGCCGATGGTGTCGGAGACCGCGTCGTCGACGACGGGGACGGCTTCTTCGTCCTCGACCGAGAGTGGTTCGGCGGTGGGTGGGGTGTAGGTGCGGGCGAGGTGGTTCTCGCGCACCAGCATCTCGGCCCGCCATGTCAGGGCGGTGGCGAGTTCGTGGGCGGGCAGGGTGACACCGTGATCGACCGGGTCGATGCCGCCGTGCAGGAACTCGTACGCGGTCCCGAGCAACTGTCCCGGGGTCCACAGGGTCGGGTCGGCGGCGTCGATGGTCGCCACGAGCGAGGGCCACGCCGCATCGGACATGACGCGGACGGCGGCGGTGTAGCCGAGCAGTTCGGTCAGTACCGGTGCCCAGGACGGTTCGAGGACTGCGCCGTCGGTGTCGGCGTCGAGCGCGGCGACGGAGAGTTCACCGGACAGTCGCCACCACAGGGCGGCAGCGGGCAGCTCGTCGGGCAGCGGCGACGTGGCGAGGGAGTCGCGGACGAGGGTGTGGACTTCGATTCCGGCGCGTGCGGCGGCGGAGAGTCGGTCGGCGAGGATCGGGAAGTACGGGTCGCGGGCGATGTGGGTGTCGAGTTCGTCGACGAACGGACGCCATCGGGCGACGGCATCGTTTCCGGTGTCGATCATCTCGGCGGCGCGGCGGTCGAGGCTGCGTTGCGCTTTCACCGATGCGGCGGCGAGCTGCTCGGGTCCGGTCGGACGGCGATCGGCCGGATCGACGTCGTGTGCGGCGCGGAACACCGCGAGATCGGTGAGCAGTTCGAGGTCGGGTTCGTCGGTGAGCATCGGGCGCGCCCACACCGGTGCAGTCGTCGGTGTCCACGTGGCGACGTCGGCGGCGATGCGTGCGCAGTGCGTCGCCACCAGTTCCTCGCGGGCGTCGAGGTAGGCACCCCACTCGGGTAGAGCGTGTACCGCTGTCGGGATGGCAGGTAGCCACGGCAGCGGCCCAGTGGCGGAGGAATGCTTGCCGCTGGGGTCCAGACGCCAGTCGAGCACCGCGGCCCTGTCGAGGGCGGTGTCGAGTTCGCGCGAGCGGACAGCACTGCGCAGCGCTTCGACGGGATCGCGGCCGTGTGCACCGAGGATCGCCAAGTGTCCGCGCAGGGTCGGCCATGCGGGCTCGTCGGTCAGACCCGGTGCTTCTTGTTCGGCGGCGACGTCGATAGCGGCCATCACCTCCGGCCCGAGGTGCACTTCGGAGCCGGTGGCCACCGAGTAGTCGTAGGCCCGCGCAGCCGGCGAGAGATTGAGGTGCGGGTCGTCGGCTTCTGCGAGGGTCGAGTGCGCCGAAACCTGTGCGCCGTCGCGCCGCAGAATCTCGCGGAGGTCGTCGACCGCGGTCGGGGGAAGCATTCCGCGTTCGGTCATCGCGGTGTGCAGGTCGCCGTCCGACGCGGTCGCCAAGTACAGGTGGTTGGCTTGCTTGCCGCGGGTGAGTCCGACGTAGGCGAGCTGTCGGGTTTCGTCGCCGGTGGCCACGACGTGGCAGGTATCGGCGGTCGAGCCTTGCGCCGAGTGCACGGTTCCGGCGTAGCCGAGTTCGGTGGCGGACTGGACGTAGTCGGCGTCGAGGGTGACGCTGCGTCCGAGTTCGATGTGCCGGACCTGTAGCGAGCCGTCACGGCCGACTTTCTCGACGATCCAGCGGTCACCGTTGCGGACCCAGTCGGTCTGCGAGAGCGGGTTGCGGCGGTCGTTCGAGCGGGTGCGGACGGTGTCCCCGGCGCTGGCCATGAGCCCGTCGGCGAGGACGGCTTCCCGGCCGACACGTTTGTCGGTGGCGGCGAGGCGGTCGGTGCGGGCGCGGGTGTTGAGTTCGGCGACGAGCTCGCGGGTCGGGGCGAGCATGAGCGCGTCCTTGCCGGCCGCATGATCGGCCGCCCACGCGGTGTAGGCGTCGTCGGTGACCGTCGCAATCGACCCGACGTGAACCCGGCCGTGGTCGATGTAGAACCCGATCGCGGCCTCGTCACCGTCACGCAACGCCAACGACGCGGCACCTTCGGCACTGTCGCGGAACCGGACGACCTGCGAGAGCGACAACGCACCGATGCGGTCGTGGATATCGCGGAGCACACCACCGGAGGCGACGGAGGCGAGCTGTTGATCGTCACCGATCAACCGCACCGTTGCACCGCGCTCGACGAGTGCAGTGATTGCTTCATCGAGATCGAGGGTGCCGGTCATACCGGCTTCGTCGACGATGACGAGAGTGTCCTCGCCGATGTCGGTGTACCACTGCGGAACTTTCACCGACCGGCCCTCGCGCAACCGTTGGGTGATGTCGACGAACTTCGCCAACGTATCGGTAGTCGTCAAGATATCTTGACGCAGGACTGCGGCGGCGGCAGCCGTCGGCGCGAACCCGACGACCCGCCCGGCGGCGTTCTGCCACGCGGTCGTCAGCGCTTTCATCGACGCGGTCTTGCCGGTGCCTGCGGGTGCGAGTGCGAGCTGCACTTTCGCTCCCGAGGTCGCCATCGCGCGCACCAACGACCGCTGGCCGGCGTTGAGATCGAGACCGTTCGCTGCGGATTCGAGCAACGCAATCTCGACGTGCTTGTCGTCGATCGCAATACCGTCGGTGCGCGCGGCGAGGGCGACGATGCGCGCTTCGGCATCGAGTACTGCTGCGGTGGTGAGCAACTGCGATTCGTGACGGGTGTGCACATCGCCGCCGTCGCGTCGGCGCATCACATCCGGGGCGACATCGGCGGCCGGGTCGGTGTCGGCGGCACCGGAGAGGTCGATCGACAACTCGCCCCCGCACGCGAGGTAGGTGACCTTCTCGACGAGTGCGTCGATGCGCTCGGTCGGCGGGTCGAAGGTGCGTACTTGCCGCACCACTTCGGCGCGAATGTTGTGGCGCAGAAACCGTGATCGTTTCCGCGAAACGATGTCGAGTGAGCGTTCCGCGGTCTCACGCACCCAGGCCTGATCGAACTCCGTCGTCGCTTCGGCGGCGGTATGCGCGGTGATCGAGGAGACCAGTTCCGACAACGCTTTCTGTGAGCCGAGGATCTCGATCGCTTCGGCTCGCCAACCGCTGCGTTGGTCGGCGTGCGAGACCGGTTCGTGTTTGGCGGCACGGGTTTCCAACGTCGCTTGCTGGGCGAGGGAGATCGCTTCGATGGCGGTCGGTTCGCGCCCGTGATCGGCCTGGAAGGCGCGGGCGAGTTCGGCGGTGCGGAGTTTGATCGCGGCGCTGCGCGATGACCACCGCTCGGCGAGACGAGTGTCCATGCCGTCGATCTCGCGGACCGGACGTTTGCTGCGATCGGTCGACGCTCGCTCGGTGAACCGGACGCCGATGCGTTCACGCAACTGCGCTTCGAGGACGGTGTTGTAGACCTCGGAGGCGGGAACGTTGTTGCGGTACAACGCGGCCCCGTCGAGCGCGAGCCACTTGATGGTGCCGTCGGGCATCGTGGCGGCGACCTTGTTGCTGATCGCAACGTGGGTGTGCAGGTTCGGATCCCCGGCGCGTGAATCGCGGTGGGTGAACTGTGCGGCGATCAATCCGTTGCCGTCGACCTGCGCCACTCCCCCGGTCCCGACGCGGGTGAAGCACGCGTGCTTCTCGAGGTACGTCACCGCGGCGGCGATCGCGGACTCGTGTGCAGCTTCGATCTGTTGCGAGACCTCGCGCGGGGCGACGGCCCACAATGCCGACACCGATTTCACCGGTGTGAACGTCAAGTCGAAACCGGCAACGGCGGTGGTCTTCTGCCGTCCGACCTTCGCCACCCAGCCCGACAGTTCCCGCTCGTCCGCCGGCGCGCGTCCGTACTCTTTCGCGAACATTGTCGATCCGACATCGGTGCGGATCCGCGCGCGGTCGGCGTCGTCGATCGCCGCATTCCACTTCTGCCCGCGTGCGAGGTTGTGCGCCACGAACGCCTCCGCGCACGCCACCCGATACGCGGTCGCTCCGGAGTCGATCTTGAACGCCCGACCCAGTTTCGCCGACCGTGCCGCGTCGGCTTGAGACGCGCCTTGGGCGAGCGCCAGCTCGAACATCAGGTCCGCGTTCGGGTGCAGACCTTCACCGAACAGGGCCTTCATCTGCGCTTCGGACACCTGCTGGCCTGCGGCGACCGAACCCAGACCAGAGAGGCCGGCCCCGGCCCAACGGCCCGGGGACTCCCCTTTCTCGGAGTAGTAATCGGCCAACGAGGAGGCCCCACGCTCGGTGGAATCGGCAGCCGCAACCTGCCGGGTCAGGTACTCGTACCCGTCCCCAGCGGTCAGCTTGTGCAGACCCATCACAAACGCGGACTGTACCAGCGAAAACGCGAATAGCTCCATAGTGCATGAGGTGGTGGGTCGATCTTAGCTTTGGTCTGGTAATCGATGGCGGTTGGTTTGGTGGTCGTGGACTGGGGTTCTGGGGTTGTCGGATCGGGGATGTGGAGAGAGGTTGTGTCAGGTTCTGTGAATTCGAGGTTGTTCGAGGTTAGGGTGGGCGGCATGGCGTCGACTCAGGCTCGGATGACTGCGCGTGCTCGGGCGCGGGCGGCGCAGCAAAAAGTCGTCGCCGACCGCAAAGCGCGTGACGAGAAGAACATGGGCTCGTTGACGGACTACTTCGCGGCCGCCGAGCAGATCGACGCGGCCCGGCTGGCGATGGCCCGTGCGCTCGACGACATCCGAGGCCGGGAAGGAACACTCAGCGCCGCTGCGACCCTCGCCGGGATCACGACCGGCGAGGTACGCAAACTTCTGGCACTGCTCGTCGACCCCGCAGCGGCGTCGGCGAGCGCGGACATCGGCGACGACACCTCGGACTCCGACTCGGATGCAGCCACAGAATCGCGTGATGGATCGGCCTCGAACGAGACGGATGACTCGACGGCGACAAGCGATGCAACGACGAGCAAAATCGCGACCGGCGACAGCGTCCCTGACACCGAGCCCGCGACGAGTCAGGGGTAGCCGGTGACCGCCGCGGTGATGCAACTGGCGTTGTTCGGCGACGACACCAACGCTGCAACACCGCAGCCGATTCGTCGGGTGTGGCGACCGTTGCAGCAACCGTTGACCGCGAAGACCGTGGCCAGGTTCTGGGCGAAGGTGGTCAAAACTCCGAGCTGCCATTTTTTCAGGGGCTCGGTGAGTTTTCCAGACGGCTACGGCAGATTTACCTTCACCGACGGCGACGCACCACGCACGTTGTCGGCGCACCGGTTCGCGCTGCTACTCGAATACGGCGACCTCGGTGACGGGATCGTCGGCGAGCACGACTGTGACGAAACACTGTGCGTGCGGGTGGCCGACGGGCACCTCAAACGCGGCACCCAGTCGGCGAACCTCGTGCACGCCGTTGCCGTCGGCCGGCACATCGGACCGACACCGGCAGGCGGGGATCCGCGCGGACGGTACGGGCGCGCCGTTGCGATCCGCGACGCACTCAAGGACGGCTACGACGAACCGAGACTGCGGGCCGCGTTCGCGGGCCACAGCGTCGACGCCCAAGCACCACCGACGCTCTTCTGAAACGAACGCCACCGACACATGTCGGTGGCGCGCGGTAGAGATAGATCCATCAAGGCTTCGGGCCGCGCCGCCGCACCGGTGAGAGCAGTCCTCAACGAAAAGGACTTACGAGATGACGCTCTCCTCGCTCTTCACCGACGACGTCGGACCACTCCCCTTGCTCGCTGTCGCCGGTGCCGGATTCCTGATCTGGTACGTGCGGTACCTCGGCGAGAACGACCCCGGATGGAAGGGGTTCGTCGCGAACATTCTCACCGTCATCGGCGTCGGCGCGTACCTCGTCGTACTCGCGGTCGTGTTCTCCACATTCATCGCGGTGATCGGCGCGTTCATCGCCGTGATGCTGTTCATGCTTCCCCTGTTCGCACTCGGCGGTGCCAGCGGAGTCGCCGACCGCAGACCCCGACGCGGGTACCACCGCGACCCCTACGGCAACGACTACTACTGACCGGCCGGGCACGCTTGCACCGACGCTTCTGTACTCGTCGCAGCGGTGACATGTGCAGCCGATGAAACCGCACTGTGCACGCGCTGCAACGACGTCGGCTACACCACCGCACCGGCCCACAGCGACGACCGTGCACGGTTCGCTTATGCCGACTTGCCGTGCATCCAACTGATGACGTCGAGGACGCGCAGCGCACTGATGTCGTCGGGCAGAGCTGCGGCCGCTCTGATCCTCAGCAGTCGAGTGTGCAGCGCACCGCCGTCCGCGCGTAGAGCTTCTCGAATGGGATCACGGTGCACCTTCTCGGTATTGAGAACACGACCGACGACCACGTCGTAGATCGGCACCAGGCGGGGACGTTTGCGCGCCATCAACTTCGTTGCGATGGTGCGGCCGACGTCTGTCACGGTTCGTAGTTCGTCCTCCAGCAGCAGGATCGGCGCGTCGGGCGTGAGCTCGCCCGTCTCGTCGACGAGGTCGCGATCCGGGCCGACGGCGTCGAGCAACTCGGCGAATCGTGCGGCGCGGGTGACGAGGAGCTCGCGTGCCGCTCCCGCTTTGACGGCGACCGACAAGAACGTGATCGCGACCAGATCGTCTGCGGTGAACCGGTTGCTGTCGGCGGCGCGGTTCTGCGGTGCCCAGCTGTCGAAGTACGCGCCGGTGTAGCACCCGGCATCGAGGTAGGTGCTGCCGTAGTACTGCCGCAGCAGAGCGACTGCGTCGTCGTCGTTGTCGGCGATCAGGGGCGGTGGGAGAGTGACGCTCATAGCGGTCGATCGTGTCAGACAGCAGTGGTGTCGACGTCGGGTTTCGTGCCAGGTTCGATGCGCTCCATGCTGTTGATGATCAGCGCGGTGCGCTGCGGCGGGCCGGACACACTTGCGGTCGCAGCGATCGGGCCGGCCGTCTCGATGCACGATCGGCCGGTGCGTGCGAACGCGCGCGGGAACATCCAGAAGTCGATCGAGTCCTTTCCGTCGACGAGTCGCCCTGTCGCCCACTGACCTGTCTGCTGATTCGTCTTCACTGTGACGTCCTCGAGGGTGCCGTGCACGACGACGTGCGTCCCATTAGGGACATCGCCGTCGAGCACCTCCCGCACTCGCACGAGAGGCTGCGGTGTGGTGGCGTCGTCGTCGGTCATGGTCGGAACGGTGCCAGCAGGCACCGACACGAACACACACCTCAGCGCCGGTGGCACGCCGCGCAGAGCGCAGATGATCTAGGATCGAGTCAGTTCGAGCGTCGATGAGGGTCACGTTCGAGCGCGCCCCACCCGTACTGATTCACCCCGCACTGCGTTCATCGCACTGTGGGTTGTGTTGCTCTGTGAGCGATCGGTGCCTGTCCGGTGGGGATTTCCGCGCACCGAAACTGGAAGGCCCTCACCTCTGATGTCCATCTCCCCCACGGTCGACAAAGACACCGTCATCGCGCGCGCACGCGCCGCGATCGAGAACCGCACCAAGTACATCGAGTCCCTCTTCGACGCCGCCCAGGAGTCCGCCGCCGCGCGCGAGAAAGTCGCCGACGCGACTCGCGCCGCTGAACACGCGAACGCCGAACACGCTGCCGCGTACAAAGAGGCGATCGACGCCGGATGGACAGTTGCCGAACTCACCGAGAGCGGTCTGACCGCTCCAACGCCGCCGACCGGCAAGAAGACATCCAAGGCCTCTGCCAAGCGCGCTACCGGTCGCGGTACGCCGCGCCGCCGAGTCGGTGCTGAGAACACCGCCGGCCCAGACCGACAACCCGACGACGTGGCCACCTCGTCGGCACCCGACGTGTCGACCGAACCGCAGTCCTCGACTGCCCCCGCGTCCTGACACCACTGCTCTGCGCACTGCCCGCGCACCGGCACCGGTCGCGTATCTCCGTGCCCCTCGCACGCTCGACACATCGTCTCGCGTAGGGGCGTACACCCACACCCTCGAAGGACCCACTTGCCATGAGCCAGCCCGAATTCAACGTCGAAGTAGCCTCCCTCGATCAGCACGGCGACCCCGGCTTCGTGCATTTCCGCGGCGCGTTCTAGACCTCGCGCTCCGCTGCACAGTTCGCGCTCACCCAAGCAGCAGCACTCTCGGACACCCGCGAGGTCGACACCGTCTCGGTGGTGATCGACGCTGTCGCCGAGGGCAGCTCTCGCCGTGATGTCGAGTTCATCGGCACTCTCGGCGAACTCGCCGCCGAGCTGATCGCGCTCCCGGACTACCGGAACGGTGTGCTGCGCACCGTCATCCCCGCACCGAAAGATGTCACCGCGGCCGTCGCTGCGGTTGTCGACGCGTCGCCGCCGTTGCCCGACTCTGCTGTCGACGGCCCCGATGCTGTCGCGGTTCTGGACGTGGAGGTGTATTCCACCCGTCCGGGCCCGATCCCGAACTCGCGCACCGAGGTCGGCGCGTACACCCCCGAGTACGCGCACCGCATCGCCGAGCAGCTCGCGGCCGAACTCGGCGGCATCATCGAACCGATGCGCAACGACACCGTGCTGCGCGTGACCCACGAAGCCGGTGTCTCCGACACCGACCGCATTGCAGTCGACCGGTTCTCCGAAGTCCAACGGATGCGTGCGAACCTCTCCGTCCTCGATCCGGTCGCCGACGCGGAATACATCACCGCCCTCGCAGCCGACCTCGAGGAACTGCAAGCGCGGTCGACGCCGGCCGCACGCGCCGACAACACCGCGGCTGTGTCTGCGCCGGTATCGGTGTCGAACGCGGTCGAAATCGATCGTGCGTCGACGCGTCCGCGTGGGTTGGTCACTCCCCGCCCACACGCGCACCCAGTGCGGCGCGGGCTGCATCGCCGACGCTGTACACCGCACCGGCACCGACACACACAGCGGCGATATCGCAGTCGGCCGATCACGGTCTCGGATGACCACCGACCAGCACATCGCACCGGCCCCGGCACCGGTGAGCGACCGCCACTGACACCGCTCGCACCGCTCGCACTGAACGAGAAAGGCACCCACAATCGAAGTGTGGGTGCCTTTCTTTCTGCTCGGGCCGGGCTTTCGCGCGGTCAGTGCTGCGGGTGCGGCGCGGTGTCGGGTGTACCGAAAATCCCAGCCGAGCGTGCCCATACGGTCAGGCTGCGTCGTTCGGCGTCGGTCATCTCGTCGGCGTGGAGGTAGTCCCATTCCTGCAGCGCATCGAGATCGAGCGCGTCGGCACCGACGTGTCCGCACCACCACAGGTATGCCCCGATTGGAGAGGGCACTTCGACGGTGACGACACCGGCAGCGGTCACGCGTTCGTACTGTGCGCGTCGGCGTACTCGGCGACTGCATCGCGCAGTACCGCTGATCGGCTGCGCCCTTGCTGCTCGGCGATCGCGTCGATCCGTGCATCGAGCGGCTTGGGTAGCCGGACTTGGCGTACCGGGGATTCACTGCCGGGTTCGGCATCGGGGTCCAGCGACGGGCGTCCACCGACACGGTCGAGCAGCGCCCGGCCCGCAGCGGCGGCCTCGCGGCCCCGTTTCGCTGTGGCCGACTTCGTGGGCAGGGTCATCTCGTTCTCGGCCCAGTCGGACAGGGCGTCGTAGTCGGTGCCCGCGTCGGGCTTGTCGGAGTTGCTCATCATGTTCACCTCTGGTCGGGGTAGCGGTCGTGCAGTAGAGCTGGTCGTGTCGAACTCGGACGGCGACAGGTCGTTCAGTCGTCCATCCGATCGAGATGCTTTCGCCGTGCTTCCATGACGTGGAAGACGACCATGTCGCGCGGCGGGATCATCTCCACCATCACCTCGAGCAGCGGACCTCCGAGTGTTCGCGGTGGGCCGATGAACAACGTCGGTTTCGCGTGCCCGGGGACTCTCGGTTCGTCGAATTCTTCCTCGACGTAGTACGCGTTTCCTAGTGCGTGCAGGGCGTCGTCGTGGTCGATTCCGTGCTTGTCCGCACTGTTCGCCCACCTGATCCCCATACAGGTAGTGTACTACAAAACGCTGGGTTGTGTAGCACAAAACCTGGGATCGGGTGAGCGGTCATGCGGAGCGGAGCGCCGCCGCCGTGACCTGCCCGGTCGGCGCTCCGCCGCCTGCGTCGAAACAGCATCACCCAGGACAGAGCGTCAAGATATGTTGACGCTACCGAGCCGTCAATATATCTTGACGTTTGGCTGGCTAAGGGATGATCCGCCCCATCTGCGCTGGTGGTCGCGGTGGCCATAGTCACTGCTGTCCCCGAAAGGCGTTGAGCCGCTGCCATAGTGCGCGTTGAGCGCGCCCGTACTCGACGAGATGATCGAATAATTGCTCCTCCGGCAGCTCTTCTGCGGCCTGCACGATGGCCGCTGCCACGGTCCGGTAACTGCGCCGGTAGGACTGGGAGAGCACGATGTCGGCGTAGTGGGTGGCGGTGAAGCCGTCCGCTCCTGCGGTGATGACCTCGTTCAGGCGGCGGAGCAGGGGTGCGTCTTTGGCTCCGCCTGATCCGGACCGCATGAAGGCTGCGGTGACGCTCGCCGGGTCGTAGGGTTCGCCGGCCGCGACGAGAGCTGCGATCACGACGAACAGTCGCCGGTAGGCGACGGTATCGAAGTCGTCGCCGGTCACGATCGCGGTGATGCGCTGGTCCTCGGTGGACACTCCCCCGGTGTGGGCGCTCCACATCAGAGCGCACAGCAGCAGTGCCTCGGGGTCGGTGGCGGGTAGGTGAGCTGCGCTCCAGTCGTCGACGGCGGCGACATCATCGTCGGCGACGGGGGCCAGGGCGCGTGGATGGATGCGAGTGGGCTCGTCGTCGGGCGCGGGGACTGCGCTCAGTGGCATCATCGGGTCTCGTTTTCGCAGACAATCTCGGACAGTGGCGACAGAGTGACAGGTCAGGCAGCGGCGAACTTGTCGAGCGCCTCGATCCGAAAGCCGGACCAGTGCGTGTTCTCGTCGACGGCCACCACCGGCATCTGGCGGTAGCCGAGTCGGTCGGTGACGAACTCGCGCGCCGCCGCATCTTCGGTGACATCGACGGTCGTGTATTCGATCCCGTGCTTATTCAGGCGTCGTTTTGTTTGATCGCAGTTGTTGCATTCGGGTTTCGTGTACACAGTGATCGACATGAATAGCTCCTCGTACGGATAGCGTTCGACAGGTCCAATTCTATATCAATGCAGGCGAATTCGCTATGGGTAAAAGTGGTTCGACTTTCCTCCTAATACATTGCAGCACAACTGTTTGCATCAGCACTCGACCTGAATCTTCGGGTTTACCAAAACAACAATCTCAATATCGATTTCAGCGAAAATCTGTTCTCAATCCCGATTACACACACGGCAGACAGCCGATTCC
The DNA here is from genome assembly GCF_002259415.1 of Rhodococcus sp. 14-2470-1b. GTDB lineage: Bacteria > Actinomycetota > Actinomycetes > Mycobacteriales > Mycobacteriaceae > Rhodococcoides. The sequence continues at coordinate 662 of NZ_NPFY01000046.1, read as the reverse complement.
ACGAGCGCTCCGAGAGGGGTAACGCGGGAAGTAGAACGCCGCCGGAGTGGGGTGCGGTCAGTACGTCCGAGCGCAGTCCGCTGCAGCCTGCGACCCCGGATCCGAAAAGTCGAGTTGTAGCTGTTCGTGAAGGTCCAGCAAATTGGACTCGTTACGCGCTGTGATTGTCACCGGAGTGACGATCGGTCCTTGCTGGGCGAACACGTCATCGCGTGAGCGGATCCCGCCGTCCTGCAGCTCGACGATCTCACCAGCGATGTAGAGGGTGTCGCCGTCGTCGTACGCCGCAGGCGATCCCAGCTCGTACCCGCTCGGCTCGAGTGACGCGTTGATTGCCGTAAGGACGTCGCCCGGGACGTCGAGGCAGCCGACCGCTGGCATCGCCTGAGCTGTCGTCGGAGCGGGGCGCACCGATGTACGCGGCGCGACAGACGGGACCGGAGTAATTGCGGGTGTTGTCGTAGCTGCCGGTAACTCCGACGACGTCGCCGAAGCCTGATCAGCTTCGCCCTCCCCTTCGTCCGAGCCGAACACCGATCCGATGCCGACTGCGAGAATCACGACAGCCGCGACCGACAGCACGATCTTGAGTCCGCGGTTGCCACGCTGTCTCCCAGGCGGTCCCTGTGTGGGGAGCGGTGGCGGCGTGGGGCGGGGAGGGT
>NZ_NPFY01000062.1 GCF_002259415.1 Rhodococcus sp. 14-2470-1b | reverse complement strand
TCGCCCACCAACACGCACCCTTCGAACACATCACCCGCACCACCAACACACCCCGCACCACCAACCGCACACCCCTCTTCCAAATCCTCCTCACCCACAACAGCACCGACGGTGAACCCACACTGGACCTACCAGGTATCAACGTCACCAACAACGGGCCCTCCGCACTCGGCGCCGTCAAGACCGATCTCGATCTCGACCTCACAGACACCCCCCACGGCATAATCGGACACCTCACCTACGCCACCGAACTGTTCACCCCCGCCACCATCGACCGATTCACCACCACCTTCCAACGCGTCCTGAAAACCCTTGCCGCCACACCAGACACACGACTGGCAGCACTCGATACCCTGCCCGCAGCCGATTCGGACCAGATCTCCACACTCTCGGCGGGTCCGGTTGTGTCGGTGGCGGATTCGACGGTCGATGCGGTGATTCAGCAGCGAGCGAGTGTGTCTGCTGACGCGCTTGCCGTCATCGACGACACCGGAACGCACTGGTCGTACGCCGATTTCGATGCCCGCGTCAACGCATTGGCACACGTTCTGATCGAACGTGGGGTTCAGGTCGGAGACCGCGTCGCCGTCCACCTCCCGCGCAGCATCGACCTC
>NZ_NPFY01000055.1 GCF_002259415.1 Rhodococcus sp. 14-2470-1b | reverse complement strand
ACGCGGTCGAGTATCTGGCGAACTTCGCAATCTTCACGCGAGTCCCATTGGAATGCATCGCGTCCATCACGGCAGCAGTCGTCGTCTACCTGGTCGCTTCCCGTGAGGTAACCGACTGACTCCAAAGTGCCTTCTTGTGCCATCTGTTCATCATCACCCACCCTGAGTGCGGTTACAAGAAGTAACCAATAACTGTTTCGTCACCGAGGAGACTGCCGTGACCGAATCCAACGCTGTCGTCGACAGCGACGCGATTTCCCGACCACGACGAGCGTGGGCCGTTCTCGCCGTCGTCACCGGTGCCCTGTTCCTTGAGGGCATCGACATCGCGATGCTCAACGTCGCGGTTCCCAGCATTGCCGCCGACATCGGCCTCGACACAGGCTCCGCGCATTGGGTGATCAGCGCTTACGTACTCGCGTATGCCGGGTTCATGATTCTGGGCGGCCGCGCCGCCGACGTACTCGGGCGACGACGAGTGTTCTTGACAGCCCTCGCTGTGTTCGCCGTGTTCTCTGCCCTCGGGGGTGTAGCGCAAGATTCCTGGGTGCTGATCCTGGTCCGCTTCATCACCGGCGCTACCGCCGGGTTCATGACCCCCGCAGGGTTCAGCCTC
>NZ_NPFY01000044.1 GCF_002259415.1 Rhodococcus sp. 14-2470-1b | reverse complement strand
GCGGGTGTTTTACCGGCGTGAGGTTCCGCGGACGATGTCGCCTTCGATGTAGGTGAATCCGTCTCCGCGGCCGTCACGGAGCGCGAAGTGGTAGTCCGCTTGGATCCACACGGTATCGAAGTGTCCGGCGTCGGTGAGTGTGCCGAGTAGGTCTCGGTCGGCACCGTTGGGGAAGAACGCCACTCCGGACGAGGGCGGGTAGTAGCGGTTGAGGGTGTCGATCAGGGATTCGACGCTTCGGCATTCGGCGGCCGCGTCGAGGGCCTTGTCGTAGGTGGTCCAGTAGTCGTCGATGTCGTTGGCGCTCATGGGTTGTGCTCCTTCGTCGGGTTGGATTCGGTGATCGAGGCCGGTTAGATCGTGCCGTTGCTGGCGTGCTGTTCGGCGAGTGTGGGGGTGTCGCGGCCGATGGCCCATGCGGCTTCCTCGTAGCCGGGAAGCATTGCGATGACGGCAGTTTCGAGGGCGGCGCAGAAGTGGTGCGCTTCGGTGTCGGTCCAGTTGTCGACTTCGCCTGCTTGGTAGCGGTAGCAGTTGATGGCTTTGAGGACTTCGACGGCTGTACGCCAGCCACGGGGCGGGGTGTGGGTGTAGATCTGGAGGTCGTCGTCGTTGTAGCGGTGGTTCACGCTGGCGGTGTTCTGGTCGAGGAGCATCTGCCCGATTGCGTCGACGCTGGCGCGGGTGAGGCTCCGTGTGCGGGTGTTCGGGCGGTTGATCGACCATCCTGCGCCGACGCCGTTTCCGGTGGTTGCATTGAGCGGGAGACCGCCGTCGGTGGGTGCCGGGATCTCCCACTGGAGTGGTTTGTGGTCGACGGCGAGTCCGGCGGTGAGCAGGACTGCGATGTGTTCGTTGCTGACGGTGAATGCGCTCATGGTGTGGGCCTCTCCCCTACTGGTGTGCCGACTGGACTTGCTGCTCTGCCAATTTCTTGTCGCTGTCATCTGGCGTGAGGAGAGACAGCAGCGCACGGGGACGACGGGGCAACGCCGCGGCTGGACAGTTTTCGTGGGAGCGCAGCGACTGCTCTACGAAAAGTGTTCGGAGCCTTGGCCGTAGCGCAGCGGAGCGAGGGGTTGAGGCGGCGGGCACGGGTGATGCAGTATCGCCGGGAGCCAGATGTGCGACAAGAAATTCGATGTCTTTTCACGGTGCGGAGCGCAGCGGAGCTCGGTTCGGGGGACGCCCGCAGGGTGGCCGGCACCGTGGACAGGCGGAATGCGAGACCGCTCGTCGACGCCGGCGGCTGGGCCACCTCCCGGCCGTGGAGCTCGCAGCGTGATTGTGCGGGAGCGACGGGTGTTGACCACGCTCGGTGACGCGGTAGCTCTCAGGCCTGGTCGGTAATCGTGAATTTGTGTCTGGGAGCGCAGAAGTCAGTTCGGGAGTATTGTTCGGAGTGGTCCTTTTCGACGGGAAGAGGCGACGGAACCAACTGGAGGTAGAAGATGCTCAGTCGTAATGCGCAGGAGATGGCCGCGGAGATCGCTGGTCACGATTGGTCTGATGCGCCGTATCGTCTCGATCGTGCTGGTCACGATCGGAATTCGGATACCAAGCGGACCGATGACGCTCTATCGAGCGATGAGACCGATCGTGTGCGGTGGAACGTGGTGATGGTGACTGCGCAGGTCTTGCTTTTCCAGGATCCTGACATGGATATTGTCGAGTACGCGATGGCGTGTGGGTTGCCGCGTAGGTTGACGCACAGGTCCAACGGCAAGCCCAACGGTGGTTTGACGATGGGGTTGCGGTTGACCTAGCCGTTGACCAATCGGGTTGTGTGACAGTGGGACTCGGGTGTTGAGTGAGTCCCACTGCCGTTGGTCCAGCCCCCGTCCGATCGGAGATGAATTACCGGCGGTTCGACGGCCTCAGGTCGCGGGCATCCGAGCTTTGATGTCGTCGAGGTTTTGGTTTAATTCGCCGAGTTCTTTCCGCACTTGTGCAGTGAGTCCGTCGACCGCGTCCGTAGCCCCGTTCATTTTTTCATGGAAGGCGGTGAGTACGTCTTCCGCTACGGCGAAGGCGGTGGCGGAGTTCTGGAGGGTGGCGAACACTTGTGCCTGCGCGGTGAGGTACGCCGCCCGTTCTTCGTTGCCGTTCTGGTCGGCTTCGTCGGCCTGCCGAAGCAGTTCGAGCGCCTTGTTGTGAAATTCTGTGTCTACCATCAGTGTTCGCCAATCTGTTTGTCATGAGCTGCTTTTCGTTCGTCCCGGATCGTTGCTACGCGATGATTCGGTTCGCTTCTCGACCGTACCTGCCAGGGCGGTCACGGCAGTGGATCCCACAATGGAGTGATTAGATTCAGGTTGGTATCACTCCAAAGTAAGGCTGGTGGCGGCAATGCAGTTTCCGATCTACCTGACATTCAAGCAATTTACGGACAATGCTCCCGCTGAGAGACGTGCCCAGCCTTGGCAGGTTTCGTGGAACGACTACCTGGCGTGGACAGAATTGTTTTCGCACCGCACATTCGAGATGGCCCGCGAGCAGATCCCGGCGGGTGCACCGGCGGAAGGCGTCGATGGTTTCGCACGCACGGTCATCACAGAGGGAATCATGCGAGCGCACTTCGGGGACGATTGGTTCGACTCGGTGTACAACGAGGAGAAGAGTTCACGCACCACCAAGGCGTTCTTCTACCCGAATGCGGCGTACGAGGAGCTGGCGGAACTAACGCATCACCGTAAGGAGGAGCTGGCGCGGCGGGTTCATCAGCTTCAATACGCTGACTGGTTCGATCTGGTTGTGGCCAAGGTTGCCAGTGGTGACGCACTCTCCGGCGTCGCTTTCGAGCTCGACGCCGCCCTGTACCTGATGAACCTCCCCATGAACGTCGAGCAGAAGCCTGCCTCCGGGGAGCGGGAGGGAAAGGGCTCGGATTCCGGACGGTCGTATGACCTGCGGTTCTGGGTCAGCGATCCGCCGAAGGCGGTCGAGGTCAAAGCGAAGCGCGATGACACGCCATTTACAAAGAAGACAATTGATAGCTCAATTAAGGACGCCTCCGAGCAGATTCCCGAAGGCGAATCGGGTTTTGTGTTTCTTCGGCTACCACCAGCTTGGGTTGGACAGGGTTTCGAAGACACATATGCGGACTATCTGGGCGCGGCGCTGCGACCGCGCGCAGAAAAATCGACTAGAAGCAGGGTTTCAGTGGTGTTCTCCGCAGTAGACAAGATATCCACGTCGCCCGGTGGCCGAAAGGTGGTTACGAGGGTGTGGCAGCCGTTCAAATCCGAGTGGTGTCCGCAGGACGACTGGAAGCTCGCGATGGACCTGAAGCAGTTCCAGGAGGCTGGGCTCACTGCAATGGCACCACCAGACCCGTTCTAGATTGCCAGCTACCAGGTGGTTGCGCCACGCCGCAAGCGATCACTGTCGCTCTAAGGCGAGAAGTGACGGTAGAGGGTGCGTTTACTGACTCCGAGTACTTCTGCAATATCTCCGATAGTGTTGCCCTGGTTGCGCATTCGGGTTGCCTCCCGCTTCTTGGTGACCGTAAGTGCGGGTGGGCGTCCGCCGACCTTTCCTCGCTCCCGAGCTGCGGCGAGGCCTGCATGTGTGCGTTCTCGCAGTAGTTGACGCTCGAAGCTGGCGAGTGCGCCGAAGATGTGGAAGACGAGTTCCCCGCCTGCGGTGGTGGTGTCGATCTGTTCGGTGACCGACGCGAAGGCCACTCCCCTAGCTTTCAGGTCTGCGATGAGCTCGATGAGGTGCGGGAGATTGCGGCCGAGTCGATCGAGCCGCTGTCAGTTTCAGAAGACGACTGCACAGTTTCAGAAGTCGGCTGCACTCCCGACCCGAGCCTCTGATGGTTGTGAACCGCCGATCTCAGGCGGGGGTATTGCGGTGACGTTGGAGGCGACGGACGGCGGGGAAGCCTGTGATTACCCCGAGGACGATGCCGAATTGCATGAGCATCCAGAATGCAGCGTCGGTGGCCGGGGGCATTGTCTCGGTGTAGTGCAGCAGCAGCATCCAGCCACCCATCCCGAGGTCGAACGCCAGTACGGTCAGTGCAGCGACACCGAGCGCAGCCGCGGCTGAACGCCGACGGATGTCCTGTACACCCACGGTCGGTGTGATGACCGAGCGCTCGTATACGAAGAGCATCCCCGTGGCCAGTACCGCGATGACGATGATCATCACCCAGAGGTCGATGCCGGCGATGGTGAGCCCGGAGGCGATGACCAGCGGCACCCCGATGAGGTGCGCGGCGGCGGAGGCTGTACCGCCGGGGAGTCCTGCGGCCACACCATGGGGTGCCGCCTGCATCGTGGTACTCGTGTCGGGGATGACGCGGCCGTGACGGCGATATGCAAGGAGGGCGAAGGGGCCGAGATAGAGACCGGAGCCGATCCACACCAACTCGGTGGCAACGGTGAGATGGCGGTGCCCGCGGCGGTAGATGTCGTCGGCTATGACCGCTGACGAGAAGAGGGCGAGGGTGAGGACCACCCAGGCCAGTGGGGTCATCCAAGTGGGCAGAGTCGAACCCATGGTCATGTCCATGTTCATGATGCGCCTTTTCGTCGGGGAGAGCCCCAGCCCCCACCACTCCGTGGATGGAGCGGTGGAGCGACCCGGGGCCAGTGGTGCGATGAGAGGGGACAAGGCCGACACGACGTGGACGAAACGGCCATCCACGCGGTGCAAGCCCATCGAAAGACAGGGGCTCAGGATTGTGACCCGAGCGACCTGTCAGACCCTGCTCACTGACAGCTGCGCCAACGACAGCACCGTCCACGGCGGCCAATCCGAGCCATGTGACACCTGAAGCCCACGCGTGGGATACCGCCCCGCCAACTCGTCGAGCTCGGCACCCGTTCGTACCCCGAGGGTGAGAGCCGATACGGCGCTGAGCGCAACCACCGCCACCGCGTCCACACACGCGAAACCACCCGCGATTTCGCCGCAGTCCACGCTCTCGTGAGCCTCGCTGGTCACCACCGACACTCCGGTGTCTACGACTGGTGTACGCGCGAGTGCCGCAGCGGTCGAGCCCATTTTCGTGGCGGTCGAGCCCACTTCCGTGGCGGTCGAGCCCATTTCCATCGGAGTGCCGGCAGCCGCGAACGTTGCGGGCAGGCGTTGGCAGAACAGTGCACAGACGGTGACGACCACGACGACCGACACCACGAGGACACGCCGCACGATGCTGGTCAATACCGACATCGATCAAGGGTAGCGTCCCTGGCCCTACCGCAGCGATGGGGTACTACATTACGTCGTAGGTGTAGTCGTGTCCGCTCGCGATGATGCCTCCGCCCCGACAGTAGCGGAGGGTGGGCACCACCCGGTTCGGCGCTACCCCTGGGGGGGGGTATACCCCTGCTACCGTCGAGGGCATGCAATCGGCAGTCGAGCGTGGGCGACGGGGCACGGCCTCGGCGATCGGTGCGCTGATTGCCCTGACGGTGTTCGGTGTGCTGTTGATGCATTCGGTGACACCGATGTCAATGTCCGTGACCGGCTCTATGTCCATGTCGATGGGTATCGGCCATGCCTCGACGGCGGCGCCGTCCCACGACGCCGACTCGGTGTCGATTCCGGTGATGGCCGGGGAACACGACTGCCCGTCGGGGCACCAGATGATGCACCCCTGTGTCGGCACGACGCCGTCGTGGCCCGCGCTGACGGTCCCGGCGCTCAGCACTACCTCCGACCTGGCGACGCCGACATCGGTGAACCGGCTCGTCGGACGCGCCGACTGCACGCTCGAACGTGCGCCGCCGTGGACGTTGTGGGAGTTGGACAGATCGGTGACCTTACGAGTGTGACAGGGAGCCCGACAGACGCATGTCTGTCGGCGGATCGAACGACATCCGAATTCTCTGTATCATTCACTCTTGCAAGGAGTTTCCTCATGCGTACCAAAGCCACTGCCTCACTCGCTGCTGCTGCTGCGAGCGCATTCCTTCTCGTCGGCTGTAGCGACAACTCGGCCGATTCGTCGATGGACGGCCATTCGATGGGCTCGATGTCCTCGATGTCCTCGATGCCGGCATCGTCCGCGCCGGCGAGTTCGTCGGCGCAGTTCAACGATGCCGATGTCATGTTCGCGCAGATGATGTACCCGCACCACGCCCAAGCAGTCCAGATGGCCGACATGGCGAACGGCCGCACCGACAACCCGGACGTGCTGTCACTGGCGGCGGCGATCGCCGCCGCGCAACAACCCGAGATGGACCAGATGACCACCTGGCTCACCGAATGGGGCCAGCCCATGCCCGACATGGACATGAGTGACATGGGCGGGATGGACCACAGCTCCGGCAGCGGCATGATGACCACTCAGGACATGGACGCGTTGATGGCAGCGTCGGGCCCCGAATTCGACCGCCAATGGTTGACGATGATGATCGCCCACCACACCGGCGCCATCGAGATGGCCAACACCGAAATCGCGGACGGTTCCAACCCTGACGCCCTGGAGATGGCCCGCACCATCGTCGCCACCCAACAGCAGGAAATCGACACCATGCAGCGACTGCTCGGCTGACCCGGCCCGCCACACAAAACAATGGCCGCATCCTCTCCGGCGGAGAGGATGCGGCCATCAGCGTTTCCCAGTCGTCAGGGCTGCGTTTCCGGTACGAGATCAGCTCTCACAGTGACGGTGTGCGCTGCGACGGAGGATTGGAACTCCCCTCGTTCACCGCTCCGGCGATGGCGTCGGGCGCGAGGTCGAGGCGACGCAGCAGCTGCGCATTCGCGGCGACGATGATCGTCGACAGCGACATCAGGATCGCGCCGATCGACATCGGCAGCACGAACCCGACCGGCGCGAGCACTCCCGCCGCGAGCGGAACGGAGATCAGGTTGTATCCCGCTGCCCACCACAGGTTTTGCTTCATCTTCCGGTACGAGGCCCGCGAGAGTTCGATCACCGACAACACCGACCTCGGGTCGTCGCTGGCGAGGATCACCCCGGCCGACGCGATAGCGACGTCGGTACCCGCCCCGATCGCGATGCCGACGTCCGCTTGCGCGAGAGCGGGCGCGTCGTTGACTCCGTCGCCGACCATCGCCACGGTGCGTCCTTCGCTCTGGAGTGCAGCGACGGTGTGGGACTTGTCTTCCGGTTTCACCCCGGCGAAGTAGCGGTCCACACCGAGCTCGGTCGCGACGGACTTCGCGACAGCATCGGCATCACCGGTGATCATCACGACCGTGATTCCGCGGGCGTGGAGCGCATCGACTGCGGTGCGTGATTCGAGGCGGATCTCGTCTGCCAGCGCGAGTGCACCGATCACCACACCGCCGGCGAGGACGTGCAGGATGATCGCCCCGTCCCCGCGCCACCGATCGGCGACGGCGAGTTCGGATCCGCGTTCCTGCTCGAGCAGTGCCGGCCCGCCGACCTGGACCCGGGTGCCGTCGACGTCGGCTGCGACCCCGACGGCGGGGGACGACTGGAAGTCTGCTGCAGCCGGGACGGTCAGGTTCCGCGCGCGTGCGGCCGCAACGATAGCCCGTGCGAGTGGGTGCTCTGAGTCGGCTTCTGCGGCAGCAGCCAAAGCGAGGACATTGTCGGCGGTGCGCCCGTTCGTCACCTCGATTGCGGTGACGGTGGGTTCACCCTTGGTGAGGGTCCCGGTCTTGTCGAAGAGCACGGTGTCCACCGTGCGCATGGTTTCGAGTGCGAGCCGGTCCTTGACCAGAACCCCGCCGCGGGCGGCACGTTCGGTGGCGATGGAGACCACCAGCGGGATCGCGAGTCCGAGTGCGTGCGGGCAGGCGATGACCAACACGGTGATGGTGCGGATGACCGCGTCGTCGGGCATCCCGAATAGCGTCCATACCAACGCGGTGATGATCGCAGATCCGAGAGCGAACCAGAACAGCCAGCCGGCGGCGGTGTCGGCGATGCGCTGGGCCCGCGAGGTCGAGTTCTGGGCGTCGGCGACCAGGCGGCCGATGCCGGCGAGGGCGGTGTCCTCCCCTACTGCGGTGACCTTGATGCGCAGGCCGGAGTCGGTGGCGACAGTGCCGGCGACGACCTGGTCGCCATCGCTGCGGCGGATCGTGCGTGATTCGCCGGTGATCATCGATTCGTCCATGCTCGCCGATCCGGAGACGATGGTGCCGTCCGCGGGTACGCGGCCGCCGGGGCGGACGACGACGACATCACCGAGCTGCAGCTCGGAGGGGGGCACCGGCACCACATCGTCGCCCTCGACTCGTTCGGCGGTATCGGGCAGCAATGCGGCCAATGAATCCAGGGCGGAGGTGGTCTGGGCGAGGGATCGCATTTCGATCCAGTGCCCGAGCAGCATGATCACGATCAGCAGGGCCAGTTCCCACCAGAAGTCGAGCTGATGATCGAGTACGCCGAGGCTCGCTCCCATCGACGCTATGAATGCGACGGTGATCGCGAGGGCGATGAGCAGCATCATTCCTGGTGCACGTGAACGGATTTCGCCGATCGCGCCGGTGAGGAACGGGGAACCACCCCAGGCGTACATCACGGTGCCCAGTACCGGGGAGACCCAGGCGATCCACGACGAGTCGGGCAGTGAGTATCCGAGAAGCATCGCGAACATGTTCGATGCCACGATCACCGGAACGGCGAGGACCAGAGCCGGCACCGTCTGGTTCGAGGACCCAGATTCTGCTCAAATCGCGTGGGTCACGTCGTATCACGAACCGCCCCAGATCCTCTCGCCGCGCAACCCACGGTTTGAGCGCGTTCGAGAAGTAGTGCACGTGATCGAGAACGAAGCCCGTGCGCGTCAAACGTCGCCGGATGACGGGAAGAAAGTCCACCAGGAACGCGGTTTCGCCGAGCACCACACGAGGGGCGTGACCAGCTGCGGCTACCTCGCCGGCCCACACGGCGGCCGGAGTGTTCCCAATCCCTGTGTGAACGCTCGCGTGATACGAGGCTATGGCCAGGACCAGCCAGCGCTCCAACTCACGCAATGTCAACGCCGCGTGCTTGTCCGAGTCGTAACTTCCTCGGTCCGCTGGGTTCGAGAAGGTGGTCCCAGGCAGCTCGTGCACCGCCGTCATCGCCGTTCCGATGATGCGTTCGACGATCCCGCCGTAGTGCGGTCGGCCCGGAGGACGGTATTCGAGTGTGATGGCGTGCTGGGCGCATCCGCGGCGCAGCGCTTCGCTTTTGAACTCGGAGGCGTTGTCGAGATACAACTGTTTCGGCTTCCCTGCCATCGGCCACTGCACCTGCTCCGCGAGCTCGCATGCCTCCAGCCATGTCTGCTTCTCGCAGCACACGCGGCCCAGGCACAACCCGACCGATATCGACGACGGCGGCTCCAAAGTGACGACGAACCCGAGTACGGAACGGCTGAAGACATCAATGGCGATCGTCAGGTAGGGGCGGCCGATCGGTTGCCGCTCGTACTCGTCAACGACCATCAGATCGACGACGGTGTGGTCGATCTGGACCTGATCGAGAATCCCCGCAACTGGAGGTGGACTGTCGCCGGCGGACTGACGTGGGCGGGCGGCATCGGGTCCTCCGCGTGACCTGGCCACCGATGCCGGATGGAGCGCGGCGATACGCGCGGTGACGGTATTTCTGGCCGGCACTGGCAGACCCGCGCGGTGGCACGCCAGTGCTATACGTCGGTGCAGCGCAGCGACACTCAGCTTCTGGCGGTGAAGAAAATAGCGGGTGAGATGATCGCCGATCACGTCCTCGACCGCAGCCGTCACTCGGCTGCGGCCACGCCCTCCCGACGAGACCTTCGTCAGAAGATCGGTGACTGTCCCCGTCCCGTTCCTGAGCCTGCCGACCAACGTGTAGACCTGCCGCCTGGACAATCCCAACCGTTGCGCGGCATCGTCGACCGCTTCCGAACGCACCGGATGCATCTCCAGCAAGGGAGTCAGGACAGCGAAACGGGCCTCGGCCTCAGACCACCGCTCCCCCGACGCTGTCAGCACACCGGTCTCCACGACGTCGAGCTTGTCGGGGTCCATCACAAGCCTCCCTGTCACCGAGAGCCGCCCGTGCACCGCACTTCTGACATCAGAATGTCAGAAGACACGTGCACTCACCCTCGAAACGCCTGCAAAGACTGCAGCCGTCTTCTGAAGTTGACAACCGGTTCGGCCGCGGGGTGTCTCGATAGACGATCGTCAAACAGGACACGACCCCTACGCGCGCTCGGCGAACACCAACAACCAAGGCTGCCCGCCACCGCCAAACTCCGACCAAATCGTGACCGTCGCCCACTCCGTCACGTCGAAAGACTCGCGCACATCCTGCTCCCGCCATTACTTGAAGTACCTTGGCTTAAAAGACGCCGCTATTCCAAATTCCGGAGGTACTCTTGCTGGAGCACCTTGCAGTTTCCGTAAAAAGAAACTTCTTCATAGGAGAGAGAATAGTCGGAGGGGATTTTCGGGAAAAACGTGTCGCATTCATATGTGTCGTCCACACTAGAAACAAGGAGAACATCTGCCAGGCGACGCGCAATGGCTTCATCGTAGATCCGCTGACCGCCGAAGAAAAAACACTCTCGACACGTGGATGCGAAAGGGAAGTTTCAAGCGCCTCATCAATAGTGCCTGCCGTTTCAATTCCGTGATCAGGCGGGAATCGGCTAGTCACCACGACATTCAGCCTGTCTCGCAAGGGCCGATACCTTGACGGAAGCGACAGGTAGGTCGACCTTCCCATGATTATCGCATTGATAGCCTCGGGTTTTGTAGTAGATTTTGTGATCTCGGCGACGCGTTTCTGCTCGCCGGGGATTTTCCACGGGATGACACCGCCCTTGCCTATTCCCCGACCACCATCATGAGCGACAATCAGTTTAGTTCTATACGAACCCATGTTGGCCTACTTGTCATAAGCGTGCACGCTAATACTGATTTAAGAATACCACAACAATCTTCAGCTACCTGTTATGACTTCCAAACGCTTTGGTTGTGGACCCGGCGCGGTCTCGCCCGAATCGCAGCTCACGTAAGTAGGAATCAACTACCGGCACGACGTAGTCGTCATCGATAACGGTCCAAGAGCTCCCACCGGACGGCATCTTCACGGGAAACGCCTTCACACGCTCGACCCATCGAAAGAGACGAGACGCTACAACCAACACATCCCGAGAGAACCAGAACGAAAGGCTACGCGGCATGGTTGCACAACATCACGTCACGGGACGAGAAACCCCAGAGAAATGAATCTTGGCCAGATTTCCGCCGTGTTCGTGGACGGCGAGCAGGCTCAAACGGGGTTGGCCGATGAGGGTGACGTGGTGGCCGGCGGCGGATGGTTCGGCGATGAGCGCGAGGAGATTCGATCCCGCGCCGCTGACGGTGATGGCGGTTCCGCGGGCCAGGGCCCTGCGCGGGAGCAGTGCGGCCAGGGGCGGGGGCATCGGCATGGTTCGCAGGGTTTGGCAGCGTACGGCGGCGGTGAGCGGTTTGGGCTCGCCGTCGACGGTCGGTGCGCTGGGTTCGGCGCGGTCGGGAGCGGTGATAGCGGAAAGCTCGGCGGGTGCGTGGTCGCGGCGGCCTCCGGGCACGGTGGCCATGCGGCGGCGCAGAACATCGAGCTGGGTGGCTTTGTCGAGACCGGTGAGGTCGGGGACGGCGTCGGCGGTGGCCATGGGGATCGACCTTTCGCCGTACCGGTAGAGACATTGCCAGCGTATCGAACACTAGTTCGACTGTCGAACGTGCCGGTCAGCTCGTCCGGCGGGGAACGGAGACGCCGTCGAGGTCATCCCTGGTGAAGGTCCAGGCGAGATGTCGGTACAGGTGGAGGACGTGTTTGACCTGGTCGAGGGCGTGAGAAACGGCCGGGTGGTCGGGGTCGTGGCCTTCCGATCGGATGGCTGCACGCTCGTCGTCGTCCATGTCTTATTGGACGCACGAGGTGGTGCGGCGGTTCCGGCAACAGTCATTCGATGAAATGACTAGACGGGGAGGTTCGGAGACGCAGCAGTGGCCGCCGACGGGTCGTTTCGAACGAAACAAGGGCCGCGCATCGGTGATGCGTGGCCCTGTTCGATGTTGGGTGACGGTGTTCGCCAGTGCGCCTCTCGGCAGGTGGTCGCTCGTAGCGGCTAATGGTTGGTACCCGGGGCATTGGGATCGAACGCCGTCGAGTTCTACAACGACAGTGCTGTCGGTGGTATTCCAGCCCGTGCGGGAGACAAAAAAGGGGGGTCCCGTTATGCCGATTGCCGCGCCCATCCACCGCGTCAGGGTGCCGTTCATTCAATCGTTCTAACTACCTCGGCAGAGGGCTCCGCTGGAAAGTCAGCGCGGTACAAATATCAGGCGGGAACCGCTCCCGTGTGCCTCTGCCAGATAGTCGAGGGGATTTCATGAAGAAGCGAATCTCAACGGTCGCAGTCCTTGTGGGCCTGCTTTTCGCCCCCGCGGTGGGTGCGACCGCCAGTGCCCAGCCCGCATCGGGTCCGGCCGCAACACCAAGCGTTGTGGCCGACAACGTTCACCTCGCCGCTGACAAAATCAAGTGGTGCGTGTATTCCAAGAACAACTACTCGTCGTTCCACGACTACAACTGGGCGGTCGCTGCTTACTGCTGGGCCACGGGAGGCAAGATCCAGGACCGCCGTCCGTGACGGCGGGTCGTGGGGGCGGCGCTGTTTCGACAACTTGGGTTCCCTGGCCATGTTCGCCGGTACAGAGCTAGCGCGGCTGCCGCAGTCGTCGAGGTCGTGCAAATGCACGTGTGTTTCCCACGGATGCACGGCTCCGATCTGGGAGACGAAAAAGGGGTCCCGGCCCCGTGGTGGGACCGGGACCCCCGTGGGGCCTGGTGCTCAGTGGGTGCACCAGAAGGAACCGACCGGGATGACTGCTCCCGGCTGTCCGGCGCACCACCGGCAGGTGGTGTCGTGCTCGATCCGTCCTAGCACTCCCTCGGCCTCCTCGATGAGGATGGGCAGCTCTGCTGCGAGCGCGAGCGCTTCGGTGGCCCACCGGGCCGCGCGCGGATCTTCGGCGGGGAGCTGAGCGGCATTGCCGATGAGCTCGGTGATGATCTGGTGATCGTTGAGCAGGTTGTTGTTCATGGCAGGGACACCTTCCAAAGGTTCGGATGAGACGTCCCCGATCGACATGACGAGGGTGGACTGTCAAACCGCGTCTTGGGAGCGTGCGACCGCGGTTTGATTGGACGGGGTCCCCGGCATGTCAGGCTGGGACGACTCGTACGACCAAATTGGTGACCCATATGGGGCGGCCCCGGAGGGGACGTGCGACCGCTTGCGGTCGGTTTTCGATGGTTCGCCGATCGCCTACGCGGGCATCCGTCGTCGATGCCCCCGAATCCGTTGTCTCCGATGCTCGCCACTCCTGGACCGCTCCCGTCCGGGCCTGTCTGGGTGTGGGAATGGAAGTGGGACGCAACTGCGCGGGTTCACAGAAACTCGCGGACGATAGCGGCGCAACTCGCGCGTGGGTGGAGCATCAACCCCTGAGGGACAACCGCATTCGCAGACTGGCGACCATCAAACGCCTTCTGCGGCCGCCAGCACAGCCTCGCGTTGGATCCGGCAAAACCACTGCCGTCTACCGATCGGCTCCGGCCCACCCCTTCCCTCATACCCCCACGGGTACTTGCATACCCCCCTAGGTATGTGTCACAGTAGTGATGTACCCGCCAGAAAGGACCGCCATGTGCTACCCCGTCCCGTGCCCGGCATGCGGTAAGACCACCTGGGCTGGCTGCGGTCGACATGTCGACAGCGTCATGAAGAACGTTCCGCGGTCGCAGCAGTGCTCCTGCTCCATGGAGACACCCGCCCCAGCTACACGCGACAACTTCTTTCGTTCCCTGTTTCGTCGCTGACCCCCACCCCAACAGCACTCCACTGCATTTCGCAGGAATCTCTGGGCGTCTTCAACACTTCTGAATACCCCCACCCGTATTAGGAGAAGCAATTGTGACCAAGCCCGCTACCGCGGCGGCCACCGGCCGCCACGACCGCCATCGGCCACCGGCACCCGGCGCACTAGGCCGCCTGGGAAGCACGATGGTCGCGCGTCGCCGGTGGGTGTTCGGCATCTGGCTGATCGCCCTCGTTGCTCTGGGATCGGCTGCGCCATCGGTGTTCTCATCCTTGGCCGGGGCCGGCTGGCAGGCCAACGGTTCCGAATCCGTCCAGGTCCGCGAGCTCGCCCAGCAGCATTTCGGCGGCAATTCCTCTGCAGCAGTGCAGGTGGTCGTTCACTCCGACACCGCCACGATCGAAGACGCAGCGATGCAGCAGACACTCACCGACGTCGCGGCCGTATTCGACGGTGACACTCGCTTCGGTGAGGTCATCGCCCCCCAGCCGGGCATGACGATCAGTCCCGACGGTCACACCGGCATCTTGATCGCCGGCGCAAACGCGAGTACCGACGACATGGTCAAGGCCGTCGACGAGGTGAAGGGCGAGCTGACCGAACTCTCCGGCGACGGCATCGAGGTCTACCCGACCGGATCCTCCGCACTGTGGTCGGACTTCAACAAGGCCAACCACGACGCCATGATTCAGGCCGAATTGTTCTCCTGGCCGGTCACTTTGGCGATCATGGTGCTCGCGTTCGGCTCCCTCGTCGCCGCGGGATTGCCGCTGCTACTCACCGTTGCCGGCCTGGTCGCATCCGCAGGCGGACTCGTTCTGCTCAACGGCGTCACGCCGATCTCGGTGTGGGCGATGAACTTCGCGATGATGTTCGCCCTCGCCCTCGGAATCGACTACGCCCTGTTCATCGTCGCCAGGTTCCGCGACGCACTGCGCAACGCCGATCCACGTGCCGCGGTCGCCGAAACCATGGACACCGCAGGCAAAGCCGTGGTCCTGTCCGGTCTGACGGTCTTGGTGAGCCTCTCGGCCGTCCTGCTCGTTCCCGCACCGGCGGTGCGCACCATGGCCGTCGGCATCATGCTCGCCGTGACCTTCGTGCTGATCGCCACCATGACCCTGCTCCCCGCAACCCTGGGTGCACTCGGTTCCAAGGTCAACGCCGCCTCCCTGCCCTACGCCAAGCGCCAGCAGCACCGCTCCCCGAAATTCGCAGCCTGGGGTGAACTGCTCCACAAGCACCCCTGGCCGTTCGCTCTGGTCTCCGTCGGCATCCTCATTGCGCTGGCCCTTCCGGTCCTCGGACTGAAAGTGGCGATGCCCTCGATCGCCGTCGTCCCCGAAGACGCACCGGTTCGCCAGGGTTACGAGCTCGTCCAGGCCCAGTTCGGTGCCGGCGCACCCGGCGCACTGCAGATCGTCGTCCCGTCCGCGGATGCCGCCGCGACCGCCACGGCAGCCAGTACCGTCGACGGGATCTCGATGGTCACTCCGCCCCAGCCTGCCGCGGACGGCTCGAACTACTCACTGCTACAAGCACTTCCCACCGTTGACCCCTCGGACGAGAGAATGGGCACCATCCTCGGTGACCTGCGCGCCGAACTCCCGGAGTCGGCGTTGGTCGGCGGTGCCCCAGCGGAGAACCTCGATCTGCAGCAAGCACTGAACGACTACCTACCGCTGGTGATCGGTATCATTCTGGCGCTCGGTTTCATCCTGCTGCTCGTCGCACTCCAAGCACCGCTGATCGCGATCCTCGGCACCGCAGTCAGTCTGCTCTCGACCGCCGCAGCGTTCGGGGTCGCGAAGCTGATCTTCCAGGACGGGCACGGCGCATCACTGCTCGGATTCACCCCGCAAGGCTTCCTCGACGGCTGGGGTCCGGTGTTCTTCTTCGCGATGATCTTCGCCATCGCCATGGACTACACAGTGTTCCTGCTCGCCACCGCGAAAGAGCACTACGAGAAGACCGGGGACCCGAAAGCCGCTCAGGTCGACGGCCTCGCCCACTCCGGCCGGGTCATCTTCGCCGCCGCCGCGGTCATGGTCGCAGTGTTCTTCACCTTCGCACTCTCCGATCCGCTCCCACCGAAGGAGATGGGCATCATCCTCGGCGTCGCGGTACTGCTCGACGCCTTCTTGATCAGGCTGATCCTGCTGCCGGTCCTGCTGCGTTTGAGCGGACACGCCGCATGGTGGTCACCGGCCTGGCTGCGCAAGGTGTTGCCCTCGATCAGCTTCTCGCACTGACCACCCTTACAACCCGAACTGAGCAATCATGATCGATCCGAACACCACTCGCTCGTCCGCGTTCGCGGGCTGGCCGATCGAACGTATCGTCCCCGCCCTCGCCGCCGGCGTCACCGCCACCGGCCTGGCCCTCGGCGAACTCCACGCACCGCAGTGGCGACTGCTCAGCGCGTTCGCTGCCGCGAACCTCGCCCTTTACGCAGCGGTCGGCTGGTGCCCGGCCAGCGCGCTTCTCACCAGGGTGGGCGTGCCGAGTATTCGCCAGCCCCGAATCGGGTAGGCCCAGATCACCGCAGTTCGACGACCGAAAGGAACTTCCCTTATGAACATCGCACTCTCGACCACTCTGACCGACACCGACTTCGACACCGCAGTCGACGCCGTCAAAGCCTCCCTCGCAGATCAGGGCTTCGGTGTTCTCACCGAAATCGACATGCAGGCCACGTTGAAGGCCAAGCTCGGCGAGGACATGGAGCAGTATCTGATCCTCGGTGCCTGCAATCCGTCCCTCGCGCACCGCGCCGTCGGGGTCATGCGCCAGATCGGCTTGCTGTTGCCGTGCAATGTCGTCGTCCGCGCCGACACCTCCGCTTCCGGATCGGTCATTGTCGAAGCGATGAACCCCGACATCATGGTCCAAGCGACCGGCGAGCCAGCACTGTCCGACGTCGCGGCCGAGGCCACCACCAAGCTCCAGGCCGCCATCGACGCACTCGGTGGCCAGGACGCAGCCCACAGCTGATGACCCTGACGCTGGCACTGGTCCTCGGCGTCGCCGTCGGCATCCTGCTCGGTCTCCTCGGAGGCGGCGGGTCGATCCTCGCCGTCCCGGTTCTCGTCTACGCCCTGGGAATGGACCTGTCGGAGGCGATACCGGCATCGTTGCTGGTGATCGGTGTCGCCTCGGCGACCGGGGCCATCCCCAAGGTGCGGGCGAAGCTCGTCGAATGGCGACTGGCGGCGATCTTCGCGGCCACCGGTATCGTCGGCACGCTGGTCGGCAGCGTCCTGGGCAGGCATCTGCCCGAGGCCGCAGTGATGATCGGCTTCGCGATCGTCATGATCATCGCCGGGGCGCGGATGCTGCGCAGCACCGACGATGTCGGAACCGCTTGCAAGACAGGAAGTTCCGGGATCGATTGGCGGCGATGCGCACCACGGTCCATACCGACCGGGTTCGGGGTCGGTGTCCTCACCGGACTGTTCGGCGTCGGCGGAGGATTTCTGATCATCCCCGCTCTGGTGCTGTTGCTGGGAATCGAGATGAGTGTCGCTGTCGGAACGTCGCTGGTGGTCATCGTCGCCAACTCCGCCGCCGGACTGATCGCTCAGGCCGACGGGCTCGGCGGGAACTGGCCACTGAAAGCGGCGTTCGCCGGTGCTGCGATCGCAGGCTCGCTGGTCGCCGGAAAACTGAGCACACGCATCGACACCGACAAGCTGCGCACGTGGTTCGCCTACCTGGTGTTCGCCGTCGCGGGCTATGTACTTGTCGACACCCTCGTTCTTTCATGACCGACTGCACACACCGAACCGATGCCCCCGGGGGTAATCTGGAACGACTACCACCATCACACACCCTCAGGAGACCGCAATGATCGGCGACGAAGACAGCATCGCATTGGTACTCAACCGTCTGCGCCGCGCACACGGCCAACTCGCCGGTGTGATCGGCATGATCGAGAACGGACGCGACTGCAAAGACGTCGTCACTCAACTCGCCGCCGTCTCCCGCGCCCTCGACAAAGCCGGATTCAAGATCGTGGCCACCGGCCTTCGTGAATGCATGACCGGCGACACCGCAGACAACAAAGAGCCCATGACCGAAGCAGAACTGGAAAAGCTCTTCCTCGCACTGGCCTGAACGAGGACGTTTCACGTCAGAAACGAGGCCGACCCGATTACACCGTAGGAGTACCCCGTGAGCACCACCGATCCAGACATCGCAATCATCGAAACGTCGAGCCTCGGCGACCGCAGCTACCTGATCAGCCACGACGGCATCGCCGTCGTGATCGATCCCCAACGTGACATCGACCGCGTCCTGGCACTGGCCACGGAGAAGAACGCCGCGATCACCCACGTACTCGAAACCCACATCCACAACGACTACGTCACCGGCGGACTCGAACTCGCACGCGCCACCGGAGCCGAATACGTTGTCCCCGAGGGCGACCCGGTCGAATACGAACGGCGCGCAGTCGGCGACGGCGATGTCGTCGAAGCGGGATCGGCGACATTTCAGGTGATGCACACTCCGGGCCACACACATCATCACGTCAGTTACGTGCTGCGACTCGGCGACGAACCGATCGCGATCTTCACCGGTGGCTCGATGCTGTACGGATCCACCGGCCGCACCGACCTGCTCGGTTCCGAGCACACCGACGAGCTCACCCACGCGCAGTTCCACTCGGTCCGTCGTATCGCCGCCGAGCTGCCCGCTGATGTCGAGGTCTACCCCACCCACGGGTTCGGTAGCTTCTGCTCCGCGACCCCCACCAGCGGCGACTCGTCGACCATCGGTGAACAGCAGCAGTCCAATCCCGCGCTGACCCAGGACGAGCAGACGTACGTCGACGAGTTGATCGCAGGATTGTCGGCCTACCCCGCGTACTACGCCCACATGGGCGTCATCAACACCGAAGGTCCGGCCCCGATCGATCTGTCCACCCCGGAGCCTGTCGATCCCGACGAACTACGCAGGCGCATCGACGATGGCCAGTGGGTCGTCGACCTCCGCGCACGAACCGCCTTCGCTGCTGGACATCTCGACGGCTCCCTCGGTTTCGAGCTGTCGACGACGTTCGTCACCTACCTCGGATGGCTCTACCAGTGGGGTGCGCCGCTGACATTGATCGGTGACACCTCTGACCAAATCGACGATGCCACACGAGAGTTGGCGCGCATCGGCATCGACCGCCCCTCCGGTTCGGCTGTCGGTGAGATTCACTCACTCGCCGGCGACGGCCACGTGCGGTCCTACGAGGTGTCCGACTTCGCCGGACTTGCCGCAACCGACTCCGACATCACTGTGCTCGACACACGTCAACAGTCCGAGTACGCGGACGGCCATATCCCCGGTGCAGTGAATATCCCCCTTCACGAACTGCCGCACCGACTTGCAGAGGTCCCCGACGGCGACGTGTGGGTGCACTGCGCCTCCGGCTACCGAGCTTCGATCGCGGCCTCACTGCTCGACCGCGAACACCGCACCGTGACGCTGATCGACGACGACTACGACCACGCCGTACAGCTCAAGCTTCACACTGCGCGCACCTGACGGACGCGCCGCACAGGCCCACCCGCCAACACGAGTACACGCCTACAACTGAGTCGCCTGACTGAAGTGCTTGACCTTGAAGCCCGGGTCCTACAGGTTCGGAAGCTCGCTCGCCGCTTCCCCACCTCCGGCGACGTTCGACGTCGAGCCGCTTACGGCGCGGTGGGATCGACGTCGAATTGTCCGGGGTGAGCGGTTCTGACGTACCGCACTGCGGTGGTGTTACCGATGCCGAAAACGGTCATCAACCTGACGGGATCGCCGGTCTGGGTTGCTTCGTCGAGGATGCGATCGACCCGTAATTGCCCGGCGGTCAGGCCGATCTCCCGGAACGGTCTGGTGATGTAGTGGCGGCTGACGGGCACTGCGGTCGGCGCGGTGTATCCACTGATCAGCAGGTAGGGGTTCGCGCTCGATGGCCACCGTACGTGTCGATACGCCAGCCAGCTGTGCAGTAATTCGGTGGTGAGCTGGTCGAACCACACCGTGTGCCGTGTGTGAGGTCGGACGATGGTCGCTCGGCCGCTCGTGCGGTTGATCTGGTCCAGACGCAGATCGATGATCTCCTCGATGGTCAGTGCGTGAATTGCCACGAGTGCCAGGATGATTCGATGATCGGCGCGCTCGAATTGCTCGAACAGTCCGTGCAGTCGGTCCGAAGAGACAGGGCGAAGCATCCGGCGGTTGTAGCGCCCGGCGACAGCTCGTGCCGGATCTGCGAATACACGCCGTTCTCGCTTGAGCCCACGAAAAAGCGACCGCAGAGCGGTGTGAACGTTGTGCCGTGACTGCCCGGCATGCCCAACCAGAGCCTCTTCGATGTCCCGGACTTCGACGGCACGCAGGCTTTCGTGTGTCTCGCCCCAACCGATGAGGACCGGCAGCGCGAAGTTGAGGTAGATCGCGATCGTCGCCTCCGACAGCGGACGCGACGGCCGTCGGCCCCGACCACCCAACGCCGCGACCCAAGCTCGAACGTCCTCCTGGAACTGCGGCGGAGTGTCGTCGATCATGCGCAACGTCCGCTGGGTATGACGGGCGGCATTGCTGGCGATCGACCCGGTCGTGGGGCTGCAATCAGCCATCAGTTCGGGGGTGGCACTCGGCGGGTACCGCGCAATCTTTTACCGGTCACAGGCGACGACGGCCTTACTCGATCGCCGACTACACGTGCTACTGGTTGCTCCAAGTGGCTGGCAGCAGCCTCTTCTGCCTGCATCAGATCGCCGACGGTGCAGTTCAACGCCGAACAAATCTTGTCGAGATCGTCGAGACGCACGGTGATGGGGGCCGAGGACCACAACGCTGCGGCCTTGCTGAGCGAAGGATGGAAATCGACTTCCTCGAATGCTTTCAGCAGCTGCGTTGGGCGCCAGATGTCTCGTTGCGCCGCGACCATTCGCAAGTTCCACTTCATAGTTCTCAGTTCTCCGTACTCAAGCGCCGTACAGCGCGCTGTGTCGATTCGATGACCGCCCGTTCCGGGTCACCTCCGGCCGACGCCAGGTAACCCACAGTCGTGCTGGCCCACTCGTGTCCCAGCAGCTTCTGCACATCCCACAACGGCATGCCCTGCTGGTAATTGTGTGTGGCACAAGCGTGGCGCAGCAGATGCGGATACAGCTCGGTTACCGGGCCGTTCAGGTGACGGAGCGAGGCAGTCTTGAGGTTGCGCCGAAATGTCGAGGGCTGAATTGCTGGTGCCACAGCCAGGTCAAGCGCCACCACAGCAGTTGGTAGACGCTCCGATGGCCATAGAGGTGCGCCGGCATCGGTGGGGTCATCGGTGAAGTCACCCCGAATTTGTTCGAGGTACCACCACAGCAGATCACGGCCTTCTTCGAACAAGAACGCTTGCCGCTCCCGCGGCCCTGATCCACGTGCGCCCTTGCCCTTGACGACAAAGCGTCCCCACTGACCAACTTCCCAATGGATATCACCGATCCGTACGGCGCACAGCTCCGACGCACGTACTCCAGATAGGTACGCAATCTTGGCCATGGTGTAGTCACGGGCGTTGACGTGGTACTTCCGCGAACACGGAAGCGCGTCACGCCAGTCAGCGAAGAACGCCGTCATCGCCCGGTGAGACGGCGGGATCCTGAGCTTGAAATCTCCTCGGTGCCGGGGCCGGTTGAACGGATCGACTGGCGATTCGACACCGACGCCGAAAGACCTCAAAAGCTCACCCGCGTATCGCTGCTCAAGGAACCGAAAATAGTTGTCGATCTGGACTGTCTTCTTGCGCACGGTTGCGTGGCTGCGTTTACCAGGACCCGAGAAATACTGGTCGAACTGTTTCTGCGTCAATCGCCATGGCACACAATCGAAGTAGTCGCACACCTCGATAACTGGATACATGATCTGTTGCAGGGTCGACGGAGTCAGTCCCGCGACGTCTCGGGCCCATCCGTATTCGACCAGGGTGTTCCGGTAGAACTCGCGCTCGTCTACATCAGGATCGAGTCGCTGCAGCGACTCGACATCGGCTAGTGCCCGCGCCGGAGTAGCCGCGCCAGTCGGTGCCGAGTCCGCAGCAATGCGCTGCCTGCGACGAGTAGCGAAATCTGACACAAACGGTGAAGTTACGCAATCAACTGGCAGATTCCGCTAGTTGTGGGTGAAATCTGGGTGGCTACCGGATGAAGAGAACCACCGGCCCTGACCAGCGGTGCAGTATCGATACCAGGAACCAGCGAACGCCGGAACCCGCTCGAACTCCAGTGGCCAACGCGGGGTCAGCGTTGTCGACGGCGCATCGCGGGTGAAGCTTTTCTCGCGCAACGGAAACGACATCTCTGCCTCGTTCCCGGACGTGGCGGCGGCGTTGTCGGAGACGACGGCGGGTCGATCGGTGACCCTGGACGGCGAGTTGGTGGCACTGGATTCGGGCGGTCGGCCCGATTTCGGGCTGCTGCAGCGCCGAATGCATGTCGCGCGGCCGTCGGCGGTGTTGTTGAGGTCGACCCCGGTGACGTATTTCGTGTTCGATGTCCTCGACGTCGACGGCGAATCGGTCCGAACGCTGCCCTACACGCAGCGCCGTGCGCTGCTCGAGGGCCTCGGCGTGGCCGACGGGCACCGGGTACAGGTGCCGCCGGCCATGACGGGAATCGACGGCGAGACGTTGATGGGCATTGCCGCCGACAACGGCATCGAGGGGGTCGTCGCGAAGAAAGCGGCGTCGGTGTACCGATCGGGGATCCGGTCGCCGTCGTGGATCAAGGTACCGATTCGGAACACACGCGAAGGCGTGATCTGCGGATGGGTTCCGACGGGCGGCCGCGCCGGCGGGACACTGGCGGCACTGCTCCTCGGAGCGTACGACGAGGCGGGCGAGTTGGTCTACATCGGCCGTGTGGGAACGGGTTTCACCGATCGGATGCGCCGAGAGCTGCGGAGCGCGCTCACCGAGCGCACTCGTCCGGACAGTGCGCTGCACGGTCCGGTTCCGCGCACCGACGCAGTCGGAGTGTCCTGGGTGACACCGGAATTGGTGGCGACTGTGGAATACCGCGAACAATCGGCAACGGGGCGTTTACGGCATCCCGCATTCAAAGGAATCCGATCCGATATCGCTCCCCGCGATGTCGTGACATGAAAGGGTGCAGCTCATCGCCACATTCGTTGGTTACGCTGTCCGGTACCCGAGTCCGTGACATTGCGTGTGATCGAAAGGTTTTCCGGCTGTGGCCAAACGAGTGACAACCCAATTGGTGGACGATATCGACGGTTCGGTCATCGACGACGATGCCGGCGAGACCATCGAATTCGCGGTCAACGGCGTCGAGTACGTGATCGACTTGAAAGCGAAGAACGCCAGCGAGTTTCACAGGAAGCTCGACTACTACATCGAGCATTCCACTCGGGTCGGTGGCCGCAAGCGTAAGCCCTCCCCCGCCGGCGCGACGACGCCCGCGAAGACCGGGACACCGGCCACCCGTGACCCGGCGCAGACACGCGCGATCCGGCAGTGGGCCGCCGACGAAGGCTACGAGATCAACGATCGGGGCCGCATCCCGGCCGCCATCGAAGAGGCATACAACGCCGCGCACTGACCTTTCGTCAGCCGCCTGCCCGTCGTGAGCAGTCCGGTGGTGGGGCGTCGAGCGGGGGAGCTCGAGGGGCTGCCGCAGGCCCCCTCGACCCGGGCCGGGGACGCTCCCCCACCTGCGCTGCGGGGCCGATACTGTCCGGCGATGGACAGATACCGAAGTGCCGCCCTCGGCCTGTACGGGCTCGCTGTTGTCGCCCGGCTGTTGACCTGGGGTGAGCTCAGCGCGTCCGAACGCAGCGAGAGCGCAGTGATGCTGCTGCTCGTCGGTGCCGCCATCGCGGCGGTGCTCAGCCTCGGCAGTACTCGCACCAACCGCAGCGACGGATGAGGGGTGGCGGGCACATGATGCCCGCCACCCCTGCTCCATTACTGGTCGGCGGCGTTGTCCTCACTGGGCGCGGTGAGCGCGTCGTACGCCTGCTCGGGGGTGAGCATTCCGGCTGCGGCCTGCTCGACCACGGTCAGCACGTGGCCGTGCTGGTCGAGGAAGCCCAGGTAGTTGTCCTGGTTGCCCCAGGACGTGCGACGCCAGGAGTCGTTGCCCTTGCCGCTCACTCGTGCTTCGTAGGCGGCGAGGATCTGCGCGAGCAGGATCACCTGCGCGCGGGTCTCGCTGGGCGTCTTGTCGATCATGGCGACGAGCGCTCGCCGCGCGGCTTTGTCCGCGACACCGGGGTATCCGGCGCTGGGGCTGGTGTCGGCGGGCACGGTCACACCGAGCAGCTCTGCGAGGTACTGCGGCGCTTTGTTCTCGGTCAACAGTCCCGGCTCGTCGACGAGGGTTTCGGTGATCCACTTCCCTGCCCCCTTCGGCAGGGTCTTGCGGGTGAGGAACTTCGTCAGCCATTCCTTGCGGACGATCGTCGCGGCGGCGCTGGCCTTGTTCAGTGCGACGGTGCGCCGCCGAGTGGCCTTCTCGGCTTCCTTCTCCGCGAGCGCTGCCTGCGCTGCCTTCTTCTCGCGTGCCTTCCTCTCGGCTACGGCCTGGTCGTCGGACGCGTCGGGTTCACTCGACGCTGCGGCCAGGATCGGCCCCAGCTTCACACCGGCCGCGTCGGGGTCGGCGGTGAAGTACTCCGGCACCCACACCTGGGCGACGGTGACGTCCTTGTGGTGGTGGTAGCCCTCGGTGGCAACAGCCTTCGGGGCTCCTTCGGTCGCCCAGTCGATCGACTCGGACTCGATCACCTCGCCGCTGGCGGTGAGGGTGATCTGCTCGTTCGGGGTCAGCCACACCGCCCAGTGCTCGGCCGCGCCGTCGATGACGGCCTCGGTGATCGGGTCTCCGTCTGCGGTCACCAAGTCCTCAGCGGCGACGTAGGGGCTGTCGTAGAACGGCTCGTCTGCCAGGACCGTCAGGCCCTTGTCCGCGTACGGGGTACCGGCTTCGGCGCGGGCCTTGCGTTCGGCGCGGTCCGCGATCAACTCCTGCGCGACGGAGCGGAACCGTGATCCGGCGTCGAGCAGTTCCTCGACAGCCTCGGTGTCGCCGTCGGCGTCGAACACCGCGACCACTGCCGCCTGCTCGAGGTCGAGCTGTCCGGCGTCGAGCGCCTCGCGGGCGGTCTGCGAGCGACCCGCTGTTCCTGCTGCTTTGGCGGTCTCCCGGCTGTCGTACTGCATCGTCTTGGCGATCTTGGTAGCCGACAGACCCAGCTCGAACATCTCGGTCACCGCTTTCGCGCGTTGACCGTCGGTGAGGGCGATACGGCGGTCGTTGGTGTTCACCTGCTGGGTGAGGCGTTCGATTTCGCGGTCCTTGGCCTTGCTCGCAGTCGGCCGAATCAGTACCGGAACACTGTCGACCCCGGCTTCGAGAGCGGCGAGGGTGCGGACCTGGCCGTCGATGACCACGATGCGGTCGCCGTCGCGGCGCGCGAGGATCGGCAGGAGCACACCGTGTTCGGTGATGGAGGCGACGACGGCGCGGAACTCATCCGAGTCGGTGTCGACCTCGTCGCGGACGTTGGGGCCGACTTCGAGGGCGGTGGGGTGCAGGCGGGCGAACTCCTCGCCCGCCCCCACGACCGGCGTGGTGCCGGTCGTGGGGGCTTCGGTTGCGGCGGTGGTGGTTTCGATGCTTGCGGTCATGGTGGTATCTCTCCCTGGTAGATTCTTCGGTTGGAGACACCGGGCAGGTAAGAGCTGTCCGGTGTTTTCTTGTTTTCCGGGCCTGTACGGGCCCGGGGGTTATTGCTGAGCGGTGGCTGCCTGGTGGTGGCCTGCCTGGCGTGCGGCGTGGATTTCGGCCTCACTGGCTCCGTTTTCGCGGGCGGTGCATGCCCAGAACGCGGCCCGCTCGAGGTGCGCATCGGCGGTGGTCGAATTTGCATCCTCAGCAGCTCGGTTGACCTGCTCGGTGTAGGCGGTGACCTGCGCGAGTGCGTGGGTCTTGACCTGCGCCGGTACCTGACGGATCGCGGTCATGACGGCGGTGTGCAGTCCCACCGTCCTCGGTCCTGTGATGGTGTCGTGCATGTCGCTACGTCCCTTCTCAACTGATGGCCAGACCCTGTTGCCCTGCCACGTTTTTTCGCCGTTTCTGGCGTGAGGAGAGAAATCAGCGCACGGGGACGACGGGGCAACCCTTCGGCCGGGCAGTTTTCGTGGGAGCGCAGCGACTGCTCGACGAAAAGTGTTCGGAGCCTTGGCCGTAGCGCAGCGGAGCGAGGGGTTGAGTCGGCGGTCACGGGTGATGGATGCTCGCCGGTAGCCAGAACCGGAGTGAAAACGTTTTTGCTCTTTCGAGTGCGGAGCGAAGCGGAGCTCGATTCGGTGGACACCGCCAGGTGGCCTGATCCGCCGGCCGGAACTCTCGGCCGGCGTACCTACCCCCACCGAGCTACGCGGCTTCCCCGGTCTCGGTGTCCTCGCCGGCGTCCGACGCGGCGGCGGCGGTGTCAAGTGCGTCGGCCAGCTCGTGGACTGCGGTCAGTACTGCTTTCGCGGTGGCGGTGACCTGCTCGAGGTCTCCTGCTGCCCATCCGGCGATGTAGCCGACGCTGTAGGCGCTGGTGTCGAGTCCGAGCATCCCGGCCAGGACGTAGGCGACGGATTCGGCTTCGACTTCCATCCGGCCGCGGTGCAGGTCCTTGCGGGCTTCGGGGCCGATGAGGTCGGGTGCGTGCATGATCGCGTGCGCTGCCTCGTGGATCATCGTTTTCGCGGCCGCTGCGGGTTCGAGGGCTGCATCGACGACGATCCGGTGGGAGCCGTCGGTGGTGGTGTAGCCGTTCGCGCTGCTGGCGATCGCCTCGCGGGTGACGGTCCAGCCGCGCCCGGTCATGATCGCGGCCACGCGGTCGTAGATCGCGTCCGGATCGGCGCCGGTGAGAAGCTGGGCGATTTCCTCGGGCTGGGGGTGTCCCTCGATCGGGTCGGTTTGGGAGTGGTCGAACACCGACAGAATCGGGAACGTGGGCACCTTGCGGGTCTCTTCGTCGCCGGTGCCGGGGTCGGTCTCGGTGACGATGCGGGAGCTGTAGCCGTAGATCCGGATCGCCCTCTGCCCCTTGCGGACCTGCCGCCCGCGCTGTTGCCAGGCACGGAATCCGGCGACCTGCGTGGCCTCGGGCTTCTGGGCGAGGATCAACAGGACGTTGTTGAAGAAGGATGCGGAATAGCATCAGGTGCACGATCGCCGCCTCGCCCGTTGCAGCCGAAACGATCTCACCATGAACTGACCCCCGTTGTGGCCGCACCGGCACGCCATCCGATTCGAGGGCAGACTCGCTCGTATGAAGGTGGAGATCTTGTACTTCGACGGATGCCCGAACTGGCAGGAAGCTGCGGACCGGGTTCGTGCTGCAGCCAGCCTGATCGGACAGTCAGACATCGAGATCGGACACCGGCTGATCTCCTCCGACGCCGAGGCAGCGGCGTCGGCCTTCGCAGGCTCACCGACCATCCTCGTTGACGGCGTCGACGCCTTCGACGATGCCGTGCAACTGACCGAACTTGCCTGCCGCGTCTACTCGACCGACCGCGGCCTGGCGGGTCTGCCGACCGTCGACCAACTCGCCGCGTCGCTGCGATCCAAAGGCGAAGCGTTGCAACGATGAACGCAGCGAAGGGTCGCGTCACGCCGACCCGGTCGAACGCCGAGCGGTAGCGTCCGCGCGGCGACCGTGCACCTCGGCCCGCACGCACTCCCCGAAGGCACGGCAGTGTTCGCTTCCTCGTGCCGTTCGTTGGCGTTAGTGTTGCCCATGCGTATGTCCAGAGCGGTCCCCGCACTGCCGGTACGGCACATCGAGACAGCTGTCGCTGTCTACACCCGCTCCTTCGGCTTCACGGCGCAGTACTCCGATCCCACCTTCGCCAAGCTCACTCGAGACGACGTCGAGATCCACCTGTGGGCCGCCGACGACGACAGCTGGAGCAGCCGGCCCGACACCGCACCCTGGCCTGTGTGCAGCGGAGCGGAGACCTTCCTCGCGGGAACGGCCAGTTGCCGCATCACTGTCGACGAGGTCACCGCGCTGTACGACGAACTCTCGCGCGCGGGCGTTCTGCACCCGGCAGACGCCGGCCACCCCGTCGCGACGGACTGGGGGACGATGGAGTTCGCGACCGTGGACGGAGACGGCAACCTGATCACGTTCTCCACGAACACTATCCGGACCGAGAGCTCAGTCGTCGACGGTGACGGTGACGCTTTCACCACTTCCTGACCGGCGGTGCCTGGTTTTGCACGATCAGAGTGCGGGGCGTGGCGGGATGACGACGGCGGAGATCATTGCGGCCAGTGCAGCAGCGGCTGCGGCGAAGAGGAACGCGTGTTGGAACCCGGTGTCACCGCCACCCGCGACGAGGCTGAGTGCAGCGATGCTCGAAACGGTTGCCACGCCGATGGATGCACCGAATTCGTGGAAGGTGCTCAGCAGACCGGATGCGATGCCGGCCTCCTCGGGGCCGATCTGTCCGAGCGCGGTGGCTGAGGCGACGACGAACAGCGCGCCGATACCGAATGCGCCGAAGCTGACGCCGATCGTGGTCGCCGCGGTGGTTGCCCACAGGGCTGGCACAAGTAATCCCAACGCTGCGATGAGCATCCCGGCGGTGCCGAGGATTCGTGCGCCCCAGCGGCCGATGAGGCGTCCGCCGAGGTTCGCTCCCGTCATCGTTGCCACGGCGATCGGTAGGAACAACAGTCCGGTCACGAGGGGGCCGTGCCCGGCGGATTGCTGGAAGTAGAAGGTACCCAGGAAGAACACTGCGACCATCAGGGCTGTGGCGATCAGGATCACGAACACTCCGGCCCCGACGGGACGTCGGCTCAGCAGCTCTAGGTTCATCAGCGGGGAGGACGCAGCCTGCTGTCGCCAGTAGAACAGCAGGTATAGCGCTGCCGCGGCCCCGGCTGCGGTGAGGGTCTGCGGGTTGGTCCATCCGATTTCACCGGCGACGGTCAACGAGTAGATTGCCGATCCGGTCGCAGCGGTGACCAGTAATGCACCGAGAACATCGAGCGCGGGCCGCGGCCCGGGTGCTGGGGTAAGGGGCGGTAGGACGCGCAGAAGGCCGAAGATGACGATCAGTCCGACCGGGATGTTGATGTAGAACACCCAGGGCCATCCTGGCCCGGCGGTGATCAGGCCACCGAGCAGGACGCCGACCGCCGCGCCGCCGCCGCCCAATGCAGACCAGATGCCGAGGGCGCGGTTGCGTTCGTCGCCGTCGAACAGGCGCACCACAACCGACAACGCCGCCGGTGAGAGCATCGCTGCGCCGATGCCTTGGACTATGCGTCCGGCGAGCAGGAACTCGGCATTGGCAGCCAGTCCGGCCGCCAGGGAGCCGGCGGTGAAGACGGCCAGGCCTGCGAAGACGATCGGTTTGGACCCGAACAGGTCCGCGCTACGCCCACCGAGGAGCATCAACCCGCCGAAAGTCAGGGTGTACGCGGCGACGACCCACGTCACCGCCTCCCGCGAGAGGGCCAGGTCCATGCCCATCTGTGGCAGCGCGATCGCGACCACTGTGACGTCGAGAATCAGCATGAACTGCGCTGTGCCCAGCAGGGCCAGTGCGAGCCATCGCTTCGGGTGAAGCCCTTCGCCCGCTTCCGGTGTCGTTTTCGACGTGGTCACCACGGCCCCCTAAGTTGTACATAGTTGTTTGAGTTGGACACTGGTACCGTAACTCATACAAACGTGTTCGGGAAGTGAGGGTTCATGGCGACCGATACGTCGCAGGTCGTCGGTAAACGAGCCGACGCGGTACGCAACGTCGAGCGGATTCTCGATGCCGCGATCGTCTGCCTGTCTCGGCGGCAGAACGCCACGATGGGCGATATCGCACGGGAAGCCGGTCTCGGGCGGGTGACGCTCTACGGTCACTTTGCCTCTCGCCCAGCGCTCATCGATGCCGTGGTGGCGCGTGTGATCGATCGCGGTGAGCAGACGTTGGCTGCGGTCGATCTGGGTGGGGATCCCCGAGAAGCGTTGTCCCGGCTCATTCACAGCAGCTGGGAGCTGGTGGACCGGTCACGATCGGTCATTGCCGCCGCCGAGGAAGAACTTCCCCCAGCGCGTATCCGCGAGCTTCACGACGGCCCCGCGAGCCGGGTCGAATCGTTGATCGAACGCGGACGCAGTGCGGGACTGTTTTCACGTGACATGCCCACCTCGTGGCAAGTCGCCGTGCTCCATCAGGTCCTTCACGGTGCCGGAGCCGAGATAGCAGCAGGGCGACTGGATTCGATGGACGCACCCGATTTGATCGTGAGGACCGTCCTTGCTCTACTCGACACCCATTGAGGCTTGGGCGCACCACCTTCCGCTCGGGCGAAGGCACACCTTCGGTTCGGTCGGCGTAGATCGGTGAACCGTCGCCCTCGTTCACGCAAGACCTTGCCGTTACCTGTGGCGTTGTCGACGGCGGCGGGCGTCCTGGTTGTGTCGTTGTGGGCGAGCGGCGCGCCCTCGATGGTCTATCCGCTCTTAGCGGATCGGTGGCGAGTGGGTGAGGTCGTCACGACCGCGTTGTTCGCTACCTATCCGGTAGCGCTGGTTCTCGCTCTCGTCGCGTGTGGGTCTCTCTCGGACTCGATCGGGCGACGCCGCGTACTGCTTGCCGGCGTCGGCATGGTCGCCGTCGGCACTGCGCTGTTCGTGGTCACAAGCGGTCTCGTCCCGATCTTCATCGGCCGCACTCTTCAAGGACTCGGGGTCGGGCTGGCGATGAGTGCGGCCAGCGCCGCACTTGTCGAGTTCGCACCGCGCCGCACCGCGGCACTGTCCACTTCCGTCAATACTGCGGCGACGGCCAGCGGTACCGCACTCGCGCTCGTTGTCGGCGGTGCGCTCGTGCAGTACTCCGCCTTGCCCACGACGTTCCCGTTCGCCATCTTGCTCGGCGTGACGATTGCTCTGCTGCCGCTGGCGTGGTTCCTCCCCGAGGAGGCCACGCGCAGCAATGTTCGATGGCGGCCCAGTCGGGTGCGAGCACCCGCGAGGAATCGAATGCAGTTCGCCATCGGTGTTGCTTCCCTCACCGTGGCCTTCATGATGGGCGCGGTGTTCATCGGGCTCGGTGCGCAGATCGTGAGGGATCTCGTCGGTACCGTCGACGCTTTCGTCGCCGCGTGTGCACTTGCGTGTTGGGCTGTTGCCATCGTTCCCGCGTCCATCCTTGCCCGGCGCGGTTCGCCGACGTCCGCATCTTTGGCCGGTTCGGTGCTTTCCGCCGCCGGGTCTGTCACCCTCGTCGCCGCATCGCACGTGGACTTGCTCACGGTCTTCCTGCTCGCTGCGGTCATCAGTGGGGTGGGGTACGGCCTGATGTTCTACGGCGGGCTCGGGATGGTCGTCGCAGCCTCCGAGGCCGAGACGCGGGCCGCGACACTGTCGTTGATGTACTTAGTGGCGTACCTGTCGCAGGGTCTCACTGCGGTTGGGATCGGCGCGCTCGCAACCTTCTGGGGGCTCGACAGGGCGATCGTGATCGCGATGCCGACGCTCGCGACACTCAGTATCGCGAGCGGGATGTTGGTTCACTGGTTCGCACGACCGAGAGCTGACGTCCGACTGGCCAGCTGAACGATGCACCGACGGCTACCCCTAGGGGGTATGCCCTGTTACCGTCGAGAGCATGAACTCGACGATTCGGCGCTCTCGACGGGGCACAGCCTCGGCGATCGGATTGTTGATTGCAGTGACGGTGTTCGGGGTGTTGTTGATGCATTCTGTGACACCGGCATCGTCGATGGCTGGCCAGATGTCGGAGTCGATGAGTGGTGGTCATGCCGCGATGGCGTCGAGAGCCCCGGGCAGTAGCTCGGCTTCGGTGATGTTCGGGGAACACGATTGTCCGTCGGCGCATCAGATGATGCATCCCTGTGTGGGGACTCCGGTGTCGTGGGCTGCGTTGTCCGTCCCGACGATGAGCACCGAGATAGGCCAGTCGCCGACAGCGGTGGACGGGATCGGCGGGCGCACAGACTCCACCCTGGAGCGCGCACCGCCGTGGACCTTGTGGGAGTTGGACAGATCGGTGACCTTGCGAGTGTGACAGGGAGCCCGGTAGACGCGCGTCGACCGGCGGACCGAAACACGTCACACACCCCTGATTGTCCACTCTTGCAAGGAGATTCCACATGCGTACCAAAGTCATGGCTTCACTCGCTGCTGCCGCCGCCAGCGCGTTCCTCGTCGTCGGCTGTAGCAACGACTCGACCGATTCGTCGATGGACGGGCATTCCATGGGCTCGATGTCCTCCGCACCGATGTCCTCGGCCCAAGCAAGCGCGTCCGCAGAGTTCAACGATGCCGACGTGATGTTCGCGCAGATGATGTATCCGCACCACGCACAAGCAGTCGAGATGGCCGACATGGCGAACGGCCGCACCGACAACCCGGACATGCTATCACTGGCCTCGGCGATCGCATCCGCGCAACAGCCCGAGATGGACCAGATGACCACCTGGCTCACCGAGTGGGGCCAGCCCATGCCCGACATGGACATGGGCGACATGGGCGGGATGGACCACAGCTCCGGCAGCGGCATGATGACCGCTCAGGACATGGACGCGTTGATGGCAGCGTCGGGACCGGAATTCGACCGCCAGTGGTTGACGATGATGATCGCCCACCACACCGGTGCCATCGAGATGGCGAACACCGAAATCGCGGACGGTTCCAATCCTGACGCCCTGGAGATGGCACGCGCCATCGTCGCCACTCAGCAGCAGGAAATCGAGACCATGCAGCGGCTGCTCGGCTGACCTGGCCCGCTATACACAACGATGGCCGCATCCTCTCCGGCGGAGAGGATGCGGCCATCAGCGTTTCGCAGTCGTCAGGGCTGCGTTCCCGGTACGAGATCAGCTCTCACAGTGCCGGTTCGCGCTGCGACGGAGGATTGGAACTTCCCTCGTTCACCGCTCCGGTGATGGCGTCGGGCGCGAGGTCGAGTCGCCGAAGCAGCTGCGCGTTCGCGGCGACGATGATCGTCGACAACGACATCAGGATCGCGCCGATCGACATCGGCAGCACGAACCCGACCGGCGCGAGCACTCCCGCCGCGAGTGGGACTGAGATGAGGTTGTATCCCGCTGCCCACCAGAGGTTTTGCTTCATCTTCCGGTACGAGGCGCGCGAGAGTTCGATCACCGACAACACCGACCTCGGGTCGTCGCTGGCGAGGATCACTCCGGCCGATGCGATAGCGACGTCGGTGCCGGCCCCGATCGCGATACCGACATCAGCTTGCGCGAGCGCTGGGGCGTCGTTGACTCCGTCGCCTACCATCGCCACCGTGCGTCCTTCGCTTTGGAGTGCAGCGACGGTGTGGGACTTGTCTTCCGGTTTCACCCCGGCGAAGTAGCGGTCCACACCGAGTTCGGTGGCGACGGACTTCGCGACGGCATCGGCATCA
The DNA here is from genome assembly GCF_002259415.1 of Rhodococcus sp. 14-2470-1b. Lineage (GTDB taxonomy): Bacteria > Actinomycetota > Actinomycetes > Mycobacteriales > Mycobacteriaceae > Rhodococcoides. Next base: position 12,209 of record NZ_NPFY01000044.1, on the reverse strand, counting down.
CCGGTGATCATCACCACCGCGATTCCGCGGGCGTGGAGCGCGTCGATCGCGGTGCGTGATTCGGGCCGGATCTCGTCGGCGAGCGCGAGTGCACCGATCACGCCACCGTCGGCGAGGACGTGCAGGATGATCGCCCCGTCACCGCGCCACCGGTCGGCGACGGCGAGTTCGGATCCGTGTTCCTGCTCGAGCAGCGCGGGCCCGCCGACCTGTACGCGGGTACCGTCGACATTCGCAGAGACCCCGACAGCGGGGGACGACTGGAAGTCAATGGCCGCCGGGACGGTCAGGTTCCGTGATCGTGCGGCACCGATGATGGCGCGTGCGAGTGGGTGCTCTGAGTCGGCTTCTGCGGCAGCAGCCAAAGCGAGGACATTGTCGGCGGTGCGCCCGTTCGTCACCTCGATTGCGGTGACGGTGGGTTCCCCCTTGGTGAGGGTCCCGGTCTTGTCGAAGAGCACGGTGTCCACTGTGCGCATGGTTTCGAGTGCGAGCCGGTCCTTGACCAGAACGCCGCCGCGGGCGGCGCGTTCGGTGGCGATGGAGACCACCAGCGGGATCGCGAGTCCGAGTGCGTGCGGGCAGGCGATGACCAGCACGGTGATGGTGCGGATGACGGCGTCGTCGGGCATCCCGAATAGCGTCCACACGGCGGCGGTGATGATCGCGGATCCGAGAGCGAACCAGAACAGCCAGCCGGCGGCGGTGTCGGCGATGCGCTGAGCGCGCGAGGTCGAGTTCTGGGCGTCGGCGACCAGGCGGCCGATGCCGGCGAGGGCGGTGTCCTCCCCTACTGCGGTGACCTGGATGCGCAGGCCGGAGTCGGTGGCGACAGTGCCGGCGACGACCTGGTCGCCGTCGCTGCGACGGACGGTGCGTGATTCGCCGGTGATCATGGACTCGTCCATGCTCGCCGATCCGGAGACGATGGTGCCGTCCGCGGGTACGCGGCCGCCGGGGCGGACGACGACGAGATCACCGAGCTGCAGCTCGGCCGGGGACACCTGCACTACGTCGTCGCCGTCGACGCGTTCGGCGGTGTCCGGGAGCAGTGCTGCCAACGAATCCAGGGCGGAGGTGGTCTGCGCGAGGGATCGCATTTCGATCCAGTGCCCGAGCAACATGATCACGATCAGCAGGGCAAGTTCCCACCAGAAGTCGAGCTGATGATCGAGCAGGCCGAGGCTCGCTCCCATCGACGCGACGAATGCGACGGTAATAGCGAGGGCGATGAGCAGCATCATTCCTGGTGCGCGGGAACGGATTTCGCTGACTGCGCCGGTGAGGAACGGGGAACCGCCCCAGACATACATCACGGTGCCCAGTACCGGGGAGACCCACGCGATCCACGCTGCGTCGGGCAGCGAGTATCCGAGGAGCATCGCGAACATGTTCGAGGCAACGATCACCGGGACGGCGAGGACCAGCATGATCCAGAACAAGCGACGGAACATACCGACGTGATCACCGTGCCCGGCATGGCCACCGTGCCCGGTATGGCCTTCGTGTTCAGTCTGCTCGCCGTGTCCGGTGTGGGCTGCGCTGTGTCCAGACGGGTCGTGGCCCGACTGTGTGCCCGCTGTCTCGGCCACGCCGACATCGGCATGTGTGTGGTTGTTCATCGTGCGAATCCTTCTCTCCACCGAGTTCAGCGGCTACGCGGTGCGTGAATCTGCGGGTTGCGGTTCGGCTGTGTATCCGGCATCGCGAACGGCGGCGACGACCTGGGCGTGGTCGGGCTCATCGGCGCTTGTCACCGTCAGCGTCCCCGCCGACGCCGATGCTTCGACCGTGTCGACCCCGGCCACAGCACCGACTTCTTCCCGGACCGACGTCTCGCAGTGTCCGCAGGTCATGCCGGTGACTCGGTAATTCGTGGTGATCATGAGGTACTCCTTCATCTTGAGTGATACCCCCAGGGGGTATCTAGCGACGATTCGGACCATACCCCCTCCCCGTACTGTTGAAAAGGGGGCATCCATGTCACCGCTATTGCAACTGCGTCGATTTCCGGGGCGGCCGCGGGCTCGTCGATGGTGTCGGCAGCAGCTGAAGAGCATCGCGTGAACATGCATCGAATGACTGTTACATTCATCCAGTGCCGGTCGACCCTGTTGCCAAAAAGCCCGCGTCCGATGCCAAAGGTTCCGCCGACCGCTTCCTCAGTGACGGCGTCGTATTACTGGTTCCGGAGGAAACGGTCCTGGAAGGAATGATCGACGGATGGGAGACGCAGCAACGTGCGCGGATGCTCGCAAACTTGACGATCGAGCGGCGGACGCAGATCGTGCGGAGGCTGGTCGCATTCACGAACGATTACCCCTGGAACTGGTCGTCGATGGACGTCGAGGAGTGGACCGCACATCTTGTCGATTCGGGGGTCGCCCACTCGACTGTGCGGCTCTACCAGATGGCCGCGTCGCTGTTCTGCGCCTACATCACCGATGTCCGATATCGGTGGGACGAAGTGTGTCAGCGATACTTTCGCGTTCACCCGGTGCAGGTTTTCCATGAATGGAACACCGTCGTCCACCGCGGGGAGTACGAAGGTCGACCGGGAAACCGGCCACTGACGAGGGACGAGTTACAGGCCTTCTTCGACTACTGCGATGAGCGGGTGAACCGGGTTGGGTTGTCCGGCCGCAAGGGATGGCTTGCCAGTTACCGAGACGCGACGTTGTTCAAGGTGATCTATGCCTGGGGGCTGCGTCGCCGCGAGGCAGCGATGTTGGACATCGTGGACTGGACCGCGAACTCCGCGGCCAAAGAGTTCGGCCGCAATGGCGCATTGTCGGTTCGCTACGGCAAAGCCCTCAATGGAGGGCCCCCGCGCCGCCGAACGGTGCTGACCACGATGGGGTGGGCCGCCGAAGCCGTCGCCGAGTGGGTCACCGAGATTCGCCCCCTGTACGACACCGACCATCTCGCCATGTGGCCGACAGAACGTCGGGCACGCGTCGGCACCGAGTCGATTTCGCACCGTTTCGCCGAGTACCGGGACGCAATCGGACTGGAGAAGCATCTCGGTCCGCGCTGCCTACGGCACTCGTATGCGACACACCTACTCGAAGACGGTTTCGACCACCTGTTTGTTCAGCAACAACTCGGACACTCCTGGGGATCTACCACCGCGATCTACACCAGCGTCGGCACCGACTACAAGAACAATGCCCTCCGACGGGCATTGGACCGAGCGTTCACCGCAGAGTAGGACGGAGACAGGGATGCAACAGCCACGCTTGAACTACGACTGGCACCTACGCCGACTGTTGGCCGAGAGGGGAATATTCGCGACGACCGGTTTGGGACCGCTGCTTGCCGAGCGCGGGATCAGTTTGTCCGAAGCTCAGGTGTATCGCCTGGTCACTGGGACGCCGGAACGCCTCAGCCTGCGTACCCTCGCGGCGCTCTGCGACATACTCTCGTGCACACCGAACGATCTGATCGAACCAGTCGCCGACCGGGCGACGGTGCGAGCGACCGGTACAACTACCCATCGGCCCAAGACCGCAGCAACACCATCCGACGCGAAGACGCGCACACCACGGCGAGCGGAAATCAAACGCAAGAAATGACCAATACTGTTTGTGTACTGTGTAATTCAACCGTAGACCGCGTCCAGGTGTGCGACCGCTGCAGGAAGAGACGCCGACAGCATCGCGGCGCGTGCACCGGCTGCGCGAAATCCGACAAGCTGTTGGACGACAACGCATTATGCCGATGGTGCCGCGAGAAGGCGCAGCGAAGCTGCCCGCGATGCCCCAGCGTCGGTCAGCCCCTGATTGCCATGAACGGCGAGCGAATGTGCGCGCGATGCGCGCTTCGCTGCCACCTCGAGAACGTCTTGCCGCCGACCCCCGACGGGCTCCTGGAACCTCTCCGTGACGCCATCATGCAAGCCGAACCGAAGACCACACGGCGATGGCTGAGCCGCAACACGGACCTACTGGGCGGCCTCCACGACGGCACCATTCCCCTTACCCACGGATCACTCGACCTGCTTCCCCGGCCCAAGTCGGTCGACTATCTCCGATCACTTCTCGTCGCCACGGGCATCCTCGACCCTGACGTCCACCGCACCCTCCGGAGGCTCGAGACGGCGCTCCCGCACCTTCTCAATGGACTCGACACGGGCCACCGCAGGCTCGCTAGTCAGTGGACGCACTGGGCTGTGCTGCCGCGTTTGCGAGGACTCGAATCGCACCGACCGATCGGCACCGCCGTACAGAACGCACGTTGCCAGATCCTCCAAGTCATTCAGTTCCTCAACACACTCGAACGACGAGGAACTGAGATGCACCATTGTGCGCAATCCGACATAGACGCCTGGTTCGCGGAGCCCGGTGCGTCCCGATGGCACATACGCCCGTTTTTGACCTGGGCACAAAGAACACGGCACCTGCCGAAAGAGATTACCCTCCCGAAAGAGCGTCGAGCCCATGCAGAACTACCGACCGACGCCGAGGATCGCTGGCAGATCGGCCGGCGCCTTATCCACGACGAGTCACTCGACCCGGTAGATCGACTGGCCGGTGCGCTGGTCGCCCTCTACGCCCAGCCGCTACGGCGAATCGTCAGCCTCACCACCGCCGACGTGATCGCCACCGCGACAACCACAGGTCTACGACTCGGTCCCACCGACGTCCTCGACCTGCCAGATCCGTTCGCAGCCATCGCCCGAAAACTACCCCTCAAGCGGCGCACCGGAACTGCGGAACAACTACCTACGACATGGCTTTTCGCAGGTGGCCACGCAGGCAAACCGTTGAGTGCAACCAGTCTAGGAAACAGGCTGCGCGCCATCGGAATCGAGCCCCGAAAGCTACGACTGTCCGCCACCGAACAGCTAGCCCGTGAGCTCCCGCCGAGTGTGCTCGCGGGAATCCTAGGGCTCAACGCTCATACCGTCGCCAAACACACCTTCAAGACGAACGGCCAATGGGCAAACTACGCCGCCGACCGCCGACCCTGAGCGACGGCATTCGCACCCCCCGAATACACCATCCCTGCCAGTGCTGTAGGAGTGGAACGAGGCTACGTGGTCGAGGTACGCGCGCCACGTGTCGGAGCTGGTCAGCTCGGCTACCTTGTCGGTGATCGAGGCGTGCAGTGATGCCGCCAGCTCGCGGCGTGCTTCGGCCTTGTCCGCTGCGCTGGTCTTGGTCCGTGATGCCATGACTGGCCCCTCTCCCTCGTGACCGGTCCCCCGGCTTGCTCTGCCAATTTCTTGTCGCCGTCATCTGGCGTGAGGAGAGACAGCAGCGCACGGGAACGACGGGGCAACCCCGCGGCCGGACAGTTTTCGTGGGAGCGCAGCGAGTACGGGACGAAAAGTGTTCGGAGCCTTCGGCCGTAGCGCAGCGGAGCGAGGGTTGAGGCGGCGGGCACGGGTGATGCAGTATCGCCGGGAGCCAGATGTGCGACAAGAAATCGATGTCTTTCGCGGTGCGGAGCGCAGCGGAGTTCGGTTCGGTGGACGCCCGCAGGGTGGCCGGCACCGCCGGCAGGCGGAATGCGAGACCGCTCGTCGACGTCGGCGGGTGACCACCTCCCACCCGAGGAGCTCGCCCGGTGACTGTGCGGGAGCGACGGAGACCGACCACGCTCGGTGTCGCGGCAGCTCAAAGACCCTGGATACATTTTTTGTCGAACATTTATCTATTCCGCGCAATTAATCGTGAATATTCGGAAATTAATCAGAGATCTCCGCTGCTTTTAATCCGGTAATAATTCGCGCTCGATAAGTACGCGATTAAACTTATAAACCGGCTTTGACCTGGCAATACGTGGCTACCGGGCATTCTTCGAGAGGGTTGCGGAAAGGCCCTCGATATGGGACTCTGATGGAGGCGAAGCAACCGCTAAGCCAAGATATCGAGAATCCAACCGAAAGGCCGATATGCCACACGTGTGCGCAAATCACCCCAACAACGGGACGGAATTTCACTACGAAGGGAAAGTATTATGGCTGCAGAAAAGAATAATGGGTCCGAGACCGGGCGAGCAGGCTGGAGAGGATGGTTCACCAGGTTCAGGGGTTCACGACCCGTGAGGACCTTGTTGACACTAGGGCAGGTGAACTCACTGGTGAAGCTGGTGGGTCAGGTGTTCGGTGTCGAGATGCCGTGGCCAGGCGACGAGGTTTCGTCTCCTGTGTGGGCAGTGCTGCTGGCGGTCTGGGATGTGGTGGGTCCGTGGGTTCACGGAGCCGTTGACTTGCTGATCGCTTGGTTGCAGTTGTTCTAAGGCTGATAAGTAGAAGCACCAGGATCCGGTGGCCGTTCACGGTCACCGGACTTTTGGTTGTAGGGGTTGGCGAATTCAGCAGTGTCGCGCGTGGCGGCTGCGGTCGTTGGCCGTGGCGTTCGGTTCCGATTGGGGCCGGGCGATGTTCAGTTCCACGAGCGCGAGGAGTCGCGCTGTGTTCGCTGCGATCTCTGCTGGTAGCGGTGGGCCGGTGAGTGTTCTGATTCGCATGAGGGAAAGTATTGCAGTGGGGACCGACAGAGTCGTTCTCTCGCAACGCTTTCAGGTCTGCTCCCCTTGGCCTGCCTATAGGTAGAGCAGGTGGGTGGCGGTGCCGTCGAAGTGTTCGAGGTTGTCCAGGACTCCGGTGTAGTTGCCGGGTCGGCACGCTCCGAGACTGACGATGAGGGCGCATTCTCCGTCGATGGTGACGAGGTACGTCGGTGGGGTGTTGGTGGGGCTGGTGTCGGCGTGGGCCTGGGCGTCGAGGAGGGCGTAGCGGACGGCGTCGGCAGCGGCTCGTTTCGATGCGTCGAGGCTGGGTTCTGCTCCTGCGGCGGTAATGGTTTCGGGTTGGCGGTCGGGTCGGGTAGTGACGGTCCAGGTGATCATCGGTGTCGTGTTCCTTCGGGTGGGTGAGCCGGGCGGCCTGTGGTGCGTGGTTCTTCCAGCATCGCGTACCGAGCGCCAGCGAGGTCCGCGATGCGCAGGCATTTTCCGGAATCTGGGGATAGAAGACTCGCCTGTGGATGGATACGACTCGGCCCCGGGACCGTGTCGGGTCCGGGGCCTGCGGGCGTCTCAGAGGCGGCGTCGCCAGGGTGCGGCCATGTCTTCCTGGTGTTCGCGTTCGGCGTCGTCGAATGCGTCGGTGAGGGTGGTCGGGTCGCTGAGGTACTGGTCGCCGTCGGTGAAGATCGCGACGGCCATGCGGTGCACGTTGCGGAGCTCGTCGAGCATGGTGACGTAGCCGAGTCGGTCGATGATGCGCCAGGTGACCGGACCCATGTGGACCTCGACCCAGTGCATGGTGCGTCGACGTGCGGGTACGTACTGCTCGCGTGGGGTGACGGCGGTTTCCGGTGGCGCAATCCAGACGACGGACATGGCGGCGCGGGCGTAGTCGTCGCCCGGTCCCCCGGTCTGGGGTGCCTGGTTGTCGATGCGGCCGATGAGGGTGCGGGCGTCGGCCAGTCCGGCGATGAACGCGTGGACGGCGGCGGCGGAGCGGAAGGTCATCATCAGTCGGTTGAAGGTGACGATCATCTGGGCGTCGTCGGTGGCGGCGGCGTGGACGTTGACCACGGCTTTCTGGCGGCCGACGATGGTGGCGGTGGTGTGGGTGACCACTGCGCCGTAGTTGTCGGTGTCGGTGCTGCTGTGGGCTTTCTGGGCGGTGGTCTTCGACATCTCGCGCTCCCCTGCTCAACGTGACGAACCGGGTGGCCCGCCAATTTTTTTGCCGTTCTGGCAGGGGAGAGTTGGACCGGCATGAGGGGGCCGGAGTGCAATGGTCGGGCCGGAAAGTTTTCAGCCGGAGGCGTCTGTGAAAAGTTTTCGGAGCCCCTTGGGGCCGGGAGCGCAGCGGACGCCGGCGGTTGCGCGGAGGTCACCGCCGGTCAAAATCGGAAGGCCAGAAGGGAATCTCAATAGGTTTTGTCAAGCTCGGCCGCAAGCCGATCCGATCGGACGACCCGAAGGCGTCGCAGTACGGGACAAGCCCATCTGGGACATTCCGGCCGCTCTCTGTACTGGTACCCCTGCATATCAAGTCTGGTCGTATAGCCCATTGCCTCGCTGGCAGTGAAGACGCACGGCATGTGCCTTGACGTCGCAGTCACCAAGCCGGAGTCCTGCCGGCCTAGGTCCACCCAGCGACTTGTTCCGATACTGTCGGGCGCTCCAGGGCACGTCCCTGGCGTGCCTTGGCCGAACACGAAATCCGTTCAACAATCTGACGCGCTAGGAAGTCGTGCATCATGGGCCGAGCGCGAACAGCACGACTTTGGTTGTTAGCGGTCGCCGTCGCCGTGGCGACTCTCGCGCTGATCATCGGGCTGGCTACGAGACCGGGCGAAGTCGAGGACCCGGGGGGTGTTTGACGGTCGATTCGAATCTGAGCGAGCTGCTTCTGAGTCGGCCATCGGTTGGCCCACTTCAAACCTACGTTTCGGTAGCTGAAGAGGTTGCGCCACAGGGCGAGCCTGGTCCGCAGTCTTCTTTTCCGAACTCGTTGCGATGGCAATTCTGTGGACACTGACCACCACAATATCCGACCAACCGCTGCTGGCCTTTGCTACGACGATAATATCGGCAATGATCTCCGCGGGTGTGGTGGCGGCGCGAGGCTGGAAGATCGTCGTTTTCACGATCCCGCTGTCGCTGTTGCGAGCTGGTTTGACGTGGGTGGTACTGGCTGTTGCAGCTGATATTTTAAGTGCGCCATCCTGCTGGCCCGGCGAATAGGTAAACTACATGCGTGAATGTGGCTACAACTAGATCGACACCGTGGTCGCCGGCGCAGATATCCTGCCGCCTATCACAGCCAGCCTGAACCCAAGGTCGCGACTGTTCAGATCTGCTTCATCGGAATCGCCGACGAATAAGCGGCAGCGTAGAGCGAAACACGCTGCCGCACAGCGTATGCAGACGTTGGTCGGTAACCCTGCATATCGAGACTGGTCGTATCGAAGTCCGACCTGCGAGAATGGACTCATGCCCATTCTGATCGAACCCACGATTCCCGAAGGATCTTTCGCCGACGCTGAGCAACCCGTCATCGGGGTGTCACGGTCAATTTTGCTGCGGCCGTGGGATGGTGGTGATGCGGCAGCGGTGGTGGAAGCTTTCCAGGACCCACTCATTCAACGATGGCACGTCCGGCGCCCAGATTCCGTGGAGGAAGCAGCAGGATGGATCGAAGCGTGGCAGTCCGAGTGGCGCAAAGAATCCGGAGCCCATTGGGCTGTGGTCGATCCATCTTCGGACCTTCTACTCGGGCGAATCGGGTTGAAGAGTATCGATCTGTACGACGGAACAGCCGAGCTGGTGTACTGGATGACCGTTCCGGCGCGTGGGCACGGAGTGTGCTCCAACTCGGTAATAGCGGTGTCGCGATGGGCTTTCGATGACATGTCATTCAATCGCCTCGAGCTCGAACATTCGGTCGAAAATGTTGCTTCGTGCCGCGTCGCGGGTAAAGCCGGATTCCAGTTCGAAGGCACTCGTCGTATGTCAGCACGTCACGCAGACGGGTGGCATAACATGCATGTGCACAGCCTTATCCGGGGAGATTCGATCGCAGGCTGAATAGCCTTAATCCGGTGTCCGACCGGCGCGCAACTGCTCCGGTGACACCGATTCGAGGTTGCGCAGGGCACACCTCGTCATCACCGAAAATGTTGCGGCACAACAAATGCAGACGCTTACCGGAACCCTGCGTATCGGAACTGGCCGTATAGCTCACCCGCTCGCACAGCCGGGGCAGTCCCGAAGTGATTCTGGTCTAAGCCGGTGGGCCTGCCCGTTCGTAGTCACGGTTCATGGTGCCCGCGCATCAATGAAAGCGGTGAGGTCGGGTATGTGAGGATTGGGCTATGACTGCAACGTGGGAAGAGTTCACCTGGATCCCGGATGAATACCCGTGGACACCCGGCGGTGTGTCGTTCACGTTTGTCCGTCACGACGACGCGGAAACGGTACTCGATGCAATGACCACATCGACGACGGGCACCGTTACCGGTTTGGAAGGCGTCAATGCCGATGTCGAGGTCGTCGGTGTTGTGCAGGTCGGTGATTGGGTTCTGGCGGTCGCTCCGTCCGTAGCAGGGTTGTCCGATGAAGTAATGGCACCGTTGTCGGTCGGTGGCGAAGTCCTCACTTTTGCCACTCAGGTGGGTCACAGCAATTTCGCCCAGTGGGTCGACGGTGCCCGAACGGCGATGTTCGATGCAGCCCTGAAGGATGGGCCTGGCTTCGATGCCCCCGACAGTCCCTGGCGGGATCGCATGCGTGAAGTTGGTGCTGACCCCGACAGCGAGGGCCCGATGTCCGACGGCCGGTACCACACGCTGGAGATCCATTTGGCGATGATCGTCAGCCACACTGGCGTGGAGCTGGCTCGAGAGCTGTTGCGTAGCGGGCAGTTTCAGGTCGGCGATTCCCTCGAGTGAGGGACGCCGGCCCGTACCCGATGACTTACTGCTGATGTGTTCGCCCCGTTACGGCAACACCGTCACCTCGGTGTGCATGCGACTGACCAGCCGCTGGCTTTGGCCGGGGAACGTCGGAGCATGTGTTGCCGAACCCTCTGCCGCGGAGGGGTCAAGTCTGGGCAATCAACGGCTCCTCGAGGCGCGCTTGCCGGTACGGGAGGCCATCGGCCAGTTCACGCGCGGTGAGCACTTGGATGCGCCAGGGATCCAAGCGCAGAACGTGGAACTTTGGGTCACTCGGGCCCGTCCAGTACTGGCCCGGGTCGTACCCGTTTCCGAAGGGAGACCCCGACCGGTACAGGTTCCAGACGTGGTCGGCGGTCTCGGCATCGTTGACCCACGCCGTGACGCTGTCGATGGTGACGACGTTCTGCCGGGGAGTCCAATAGGAGGTCGACACATGCGGATTTCGTGCGAGGTGTGCCGTTTTCACCGGTGTCTTGTGCGTTGCGAGCCAACCGACCGGGTTCTCCCGGTCGAGTTCCCATACCGCGATGAGGACTCGCGACCTGGGGCGGCCGAGCTTGTCGACGGTGGTCATCGTGGCATAGACGGTGCTTCCGATGATCGTCGCGGCGTCGTCCGCGAGGTGACGATAGGGCACCATTCGGGCCATCAGTCGGCCACCTGGATCGAGCGCGTCCGTTGACGGACTGACAGTAGGAGCCCGATCAGGAGGGCGAGCCCGGCGGCCGCAGAGGGAACGATCAGAGCCCGTTGGTAGTCCTCGAGTTGAGCGGGGCCAGGATCGCCTCCGACGAGAACGATCGTCACAGCCGACACTCCCAGAGCGGCACCGAACTGAAAGCCCGTGTAGACGATTCCGCCCGCGACGCCGTGTTCGCTCTCGTCCACTCCTTCCACCGCTGCAGCTGTCAGCGGACCGTAGATGAACGCGAACGCCACACCCAACAGAAGGAGCGACGGCAGAAGGTCGAAGAATCCTGAAGTCGCATCCAAGCGAAGCGTGAGCGCGAATCCGACCGCGACCGCGCCGAGGCCTGTCACCATCACAGCGGCGTTGCCGAATCGTTCGACCAACCTGGGTGTCAAGAAGGGGGCGATGAGCAATTCGATTCCCATGGCCGAGAACGCCAAGCCTGTTTGCAGAGGTGTCCATCCCAGGAGTTCCTGCAGGTACAGCGTCAGCACGAACTGCCAGGCGAAGAATGCGCCGATGAACAGCAAGCCGATCGAACTCGCCCACGGCAGCAGACCCCTAGTCACTACTCCGGCCGGGATCAACGGATCCGACGCGCGGCGTTCGATGACAGCAAAGACGCCGGCCAATATCGCTGCCACTCCGAACGCGATCGGACCGAAGGGGTTCGAGGCATTTTCCCCGACCGTGACGATTCCGAAAACCACACTGACCATCGCCGCGGTCAGCGTCAGCCCGCCAGCGAGATCGAACTGTCCTCGCTGATTCGTTGATGCCTTGTCCCTGGATGGATCGCGTGCGATGAATGCCCATCCGACGACCAAGAATCCGAGTGCGAGCGCTGCCGGTGCGAAGAACACCAACCTCCAGTCCAACGACGTGAGGACACCGCCCACGACCACACCGAGGAGGAATCCGGATGCGCCGATGGCACCGTAGATCGCGAGGGCTTTGTTGCGGAGCGGTCCTTCGGGAAACGTGGTGGTCAGGAGGCTGAACCCTGCGGGGGTCATGAACCCGGCGGTAGCGCCGGTAATGAAGCGGACCAGGATCAGCACCCAGGAATCTTGCGCAACACCGCCGAGAGC
>NZ_NPFY01000014.1 GCF_002259415.1 Rhodococcus sp. 14-2470-1b | reverse complement strand
GCACTTCACCGACGATCAACCCGCGAACCTTCACATCCGCATTGGTAGGCAACGCATTACCCACCGAATCGGTCACCAGATCGATACTGACGACCTTCTCGAAGGTCTTGCTGTACGAGGTGACCGACCACGTCACGAACACGATGATCATGAGAAACAGCAGCAGTCCCAGCAGCCTGCGCTTCACCGCGGAGGTGGATTCGATCATTGTTCGGAGCTTAATGTAACCGACGGTAACGTCCACTACGCGGCGTGCGTTACCTGTATCACCTGGAATGCGTCCAAGTGCAGCGCATCACATCTGCCGATCTCGCGTACCGCGGGTACGGATCATGAACCGGTCACGTCCGGGAGTGACGCCTACCGTTCGACGGGCGGCGTTGTCGGCCGCGAGACCTCATCGGACACTGGGTCGGACACTGGGTCGGACACTGGGTCGGACACAGGGGTGGACGGAATCCCTCCGAGGGCGCGTGGCACCAACCACATCGTCAACGCACCGAACATGATCAATATGTTCGCCCACTGGAGAAGTGTGGCGGCGCTGTCGAGCGGAATCACTCGGTCCAGCACCTGGATGTTCATGACGATTCCGTGAACGACGACGAGCACCCACAGTCGCCGGTACTTGAAGTACACCCACACTGCGGCCGCTCCCCACAGCGCGGCCCACACGAAGCCGCCGCCGCCGAAGAACAGGTACAGGAGCCCTCGCATGCACCCGGCGAGGATCATGACCCACCCGATGGGCATTCGACCTACCAAGAGCAACACTGGCAGTGCTGCCAGCAGCGGTTCTTCGCGTAGTCCGGCACACAGGGCGGTGAGCACTGCCAAGGCCGGAGATTCGACGACTGCGGGCACCGAGAAATCGAATCGCGCAACCGAGAGTCGGTCCAGCACGAGAGCGAGGGCCGACGCGGCGGCGATCGCGGCACACCAGGCGACTGCTGCGTCGACGGCCGTTCCTTGCCTGCGCGGGAGAAGTTCCCCGATGTCGGACCGCCGTAGGTACGCGACCGTGGTGATCGCGATCATGCCGAGTGCGAGTTGTACACCCAACACCACGAGGTCGGCGGCTTGATCTCGGACGCTCAGGATCGGCATCGGCGCGTTCGGATCGCGCAATCGCCAGAGAGCGCCGAGGATGCTGACCGAGTACACCGCCGTCCACAGCGACACCAGGACGACTACCAGCGCAGACGTGACCGCCGGGTTCGGGCGATACCAGTCGGCGGCGCGCCTCCACATGCGAGACATTCTCGACCCCGCCTTCGCTTCGTGTCGTCCGCGTCGCTCTGTAGGTGCTGCGCGGTCCGGCCTGTGTCTACCACGAGGGACACGGTCACGACGAGGTGGCGGAGGCCGAAACGGTGGTTCGGGCGAAGGATGCGACGAGCAAACCGGCGGCGACCAACGCTGCTCCCGTGAGTGCGAGGCCGCCGAGGCCGAGCCACGGCAGAACGATGCCTCCCACCCCGGCACCGCCCGCGATCCCCACGTTCGCCGTCGCGTTGATCCACGCGCCTGCGGTTTCCGGTGACGTCGGTTCTGTTCGGACTGCGGCGGACTGGTACATCGACGGAACTCCCCCGAACGCACCGGACCACACAGCGGCGCACACGAGAAGCGGCAACAACCACAGGTGTGTGCTCCCGACTGCCACGATCGATGTCGCGACGAGACCGAGCACCACGAGCATCGTTCGGCGCGGACTGCGGTCGAGCGTACGTCCGGTGAGCCACAATCCGAGCACGCCGCATGCTCCCAGGATCAAAAGCACCGGTCCCAGCGCGGATTCGACGACTCCGGCATTCAGAAGCAGGATGCTGATGTAGGTGTACACGGTGTAGTGGCCGAGGAAGGTGAGCGCGTTGGAAGTCACCACGACCGGGAGACTGCCGTGGCCGCGAGACTTTTCGCGTCGGCCCGCGTCGCCGGGGACTGCAGGGAGAAGGATTGTCACGGCGACGACGGTGGCGGCGGACAGCACGGCAAGTACCACGAACGACGATCGCCATCCGATGGCATTGCCCATCGATGTCGAGATCGGCACTCCCAGTACATAACCTGCCGTGGCACCACCTGCAGCGATCGCCAATCCCCTGCCGAGGTTCGCCGGTCCGACGAGTCGGGGCACGTACCCGATGCACAGAGAAAAGAACAATGCATGCGCGACGCCGCCGATGCCGCGGCCGAACGCAAGCCATTCGAGGGAGTGCGACAGGGCGACGACGAGGTTGCTGACGACGTATCCGCCGAGCGTCGCGACGAGAATCGGTTTACGTGGCAACCGGCGTGTCCAGATGGTCATCGGCACGGCGAGAAGCGCCACAAGTCCCGCATACAGGCTCACCAGAAGGCCTATCGACGATTCCGCGACGCCGAACGATCGGCCCATCACCGGGAGCAGCCCCACCGGCAGCATCTCGGTGGTCACCGCCAAGCACGACGCCAGCGACAGGGACAGCAGCCCCTTCGTATTGGTGCGCAGGCCCCCGTCGGTTCGCGTGCTCGTGTCTCCGGTCGACATCGGACGTAATATACTCAATTGTTGAGTTTAATCAAGTGAGAAGATGATCCGCGATGGCAACCACTTCCGATACGTCCGCGCGCGCTCGATGGCTCGGCGCGGCCCAGTTGACGGCCGTCGTACGCGCGAACCCCGGCATCACCAGGGTCGAAGCTGCTCAGCGTCTGGGCATCGGGAGCGGAGGGGCAACCGAGCTCGTCGCCCGACTGAAGCATGCGCGCATCCTCGACGAAACACCGGCGAAGACACGCGGCCGCGGTCGTCCGACGACGGTCCTCGGACCGCACCCCCAAGGTCCGCTGGTACTTGCTGCGGAACTCCGCTCGAGCGATTGGCGGCTGGCTGTCTCCGACATCTTCGGAGATCCGGTCATCGTGTCGCGCGCTCCTCGCTCGCGGCCGGATCCCGACGAGGTGCTGGCGGGTATGGCCGAGGAGATCGAGCGCATCCACCTCGAATCCGACGGCAGGGTCCGCGCGGTATCCCTTTCCGTGGCAGGCACGGTCAGTGACAACACACTCGTTCAGTTCACGCCGCGTGGCTGGACGGATGCAGACCTCACACCGATGACGGCGGGACTTCCGTCGGATGTGGCGTTCCTTGTCGGGAACGATGCGACATTGGCCGGGTTGGCGGAGGCGAGAACAGGTGCGGCCAGAGGCGCGTCGACGGCCCTGCATCTGATCATCGCCGTCGGAATCGGCGGGACGCTCGTCGTCGACGGCACGCCGACCACCGGTGCCCGCGGCGCGGCGGGCGAGTACGGCCACATACCGTTCGGGGACCCTGCCGTGCGGTGCCCGTGCGGTGCTCGGGGTTGCTGGGATCTGTCGATCGACGGACGCGCACTGGCCACGTCGATCGGCGACGCTCCCCCGGCGGATCCGGTTGGCTACGCTCGCGACCTCGTGGCGAGGCTTGACGCCGGAGACAACGGACTCGCCCATGCGTTCGACAGTGTCGCCGAGTCCCTCGGGCGCGGGATCGCCGGCTTGGTGAACTTGCACGACCCGGAGGTCGTCACGCTCGGCGGCCTCGCTCCCGCCCTTCGAGGCGCAGCGCAGGACAGTTTTCGCCGCGCGTACGTCGCGGGCCTCATGTCCTTCAGAAAAGCCGCTCCCCCGGAGGTTCTCGATGGGGTGCACGGCGACGACGGCCCGCTGTACGGGGCCGTGCACCGAGGAGTGGACCACATCACGACGGATATTTCCCTCGCGGAGTGGTCCACCCTCGGACTCGGGTGAAGCGGGTGTGTCAGATGCTGGAGCGGTCGACCATGTCGACGGCGACACGCTCACCGGACTCGAGCGACTTCACGCCCGCTGCACAGACGGCTGCAGCCGCGTAGCCGTCCCATGCGCCGGGTCCGTCGATGTAGTTGCCGGTCTCGGCGCCTGCCTTGACGGCGTTGACCCACCGCTGGATCTCGGTGTCGTACGCCTGACCGAAACGCTCCTTGAACGACGGAGTGATCGTGCCGCCCCAGTTGCCGGGCTTCGTCTTGCGCACGAGGCCGACGTCGAGGCCGATCTGCGCGCTGCCGAGTTCGGCGACGACCTCGGTGCGAACCTCGTACGCAACACCGGTGGTGACGAACACCTCGGCGTCGACGTGGCGTCCGGATTCGGTTGCGAAGATGGCGATCTGCGGATCCTGAAGGCCCTCGGGCGCATTCGCGTTCGCCGACGGCTTGATGATCTGGACCGACGTGATCTCCTCGTCGAGGAGGAAGCGGGTGACGTCGACCTCGTGCACCAGTGAGTCCTTGACGATCATCGCGCTGTCGAAGTTCGGCGGCACGGCGGGGTTGCGGTGCGCGCAGTGAACGACGAGCGGGCGGCCGATATCACCGGAGTCGATGAGCGCTTTCAGCTCTGCGTACTCGTTGTCGAATCGACGCATGAAGCCGACCTGGATGAGGGTCTTACCCAGTGCTGCTTCGGCTTTCACGACGGCGAGTGAGGTTTCGACCTCGGTGGTCAGCGGCTTCTCGCAGAGGACCGGCTTGCCGTGCTCGAGGCACGCGAGGAGCTGCTTCTCGTGGGTGGGTCCCGGCGTCGCGAGCAGGACGGCGTCCACCTCGGGGTCGGCAATGGCTTCGAACGGGTCGGCCACGGCACGAGCACCAGGGATCGTGGCTGCCAGTTCCTCGGCCTTCTCGGTGAAGTAGTCGTTGACCACGGCCACACGCGCGCCGGCGATCTTGTTGGTGATTCGAGCGACGTGGTCGGCGCCCATCATTCCGACACCGAGTACGGCGATGCGGAGTTCGTTCGACATTGAAGATCTCTTTCGTCAGGGTGCGGCGGGCGCGTTACTTGAAGGTGACGGAGGGAATTCCGCAGGAGCTCAGGTACTTCTGGGTCCTCTGCGCGATGGGCAGCGGCACATCGGGAGCGCACGGGTACATGTCCTGCTCGACGATTGCGAAGATGTCCGCGGTCAGCTTGCCCTCGTCGGCAAGGCGCTCGATGGTTCCGAGCAGCGGCGGCATGTCCGGGATTCCCAGCGGCGGCTCGGTCATCGCGCCGAGCTTGCACGCCTCACCGAACGGAAGATCCTCGGCTTCGACCTTGGCCCGGACCTCGACGTTGACCTGCTTGAGGTGGAGGTATCCGATGCGCTCGGGAGCGCGCTCGATGATGGCGATGTTGTCGCCGCCGCAGTAGCTGATGTGGCCGGTGTCGAGGCACAGGTTCACGAACTCGCTCGACGTTCCGTCGAGGAATCGGTAGACGTTCTCCTCGGTGTCGACGTGGCTGTCGGCATGCGGGTGGTACTGCGCCTTGACGCCGTACTGCTCGAACATGCGCTTGCCGAGCTCGTTCATTCCCTCGGTCTTCTTGCGCCACTGGTCTGCGGTGAGATTGCGGTCCTCGAGAACGGCGCCCGTGCCCGGGTCACGCCACATCTCTGGGATGACGACGACGTGTTTGCCACCGACCGCAGCGGTCAGCTTGGCGACGTCCTCGATCTGGGTCCAGACCGCATCCCAGGAGTCGTCCTGGTGCAGGTGTTCGAACACGGTTCCCGCCGAGAGCTTGAGGTTGTGTGCCGCCAACTCGTCGGAAAGCTGCTTGGGGTCGGTGGGCAGGTATCCGAAAGGACCGAGCTCGATCCACTCGTAACCGGATGCCGAAACCTCATCGAGGAATCGGGTGTACGGCGTCTGCTGCGGGTCCTCCGGGAACCACACGCCCCACGAATCCGGTGCAGATCCGACGCGGATCACGCTCATGGTTGTCCTTTCGAGAAGTCTCGGTGCGCGCCTCGACGCGCTTTCGAGGGAGACCTGAATCTGACGCGCGTTACTGACGCGCTTCAGTCGTATACTATGAGGATTCGCTGTGTGATTGTCAAGACATTTCAATTGCCGCCACGAGCGCGGTCACTTTCCAGGGGGGACACCGTGCATCCATCGACGGAATCAACGCCGCATCGACGTCCGACGATGGCCGATGTCGCCGCGCGTGCGGGTGTTTCGCGGACACTGGTGTCGTTGATCTTCAGCGACAAACCGGGTGCATCCCAGGAAACTCGGGATCGAGTTCTCGCCGCGGCCGACGAGCTCAGTTACCAACCGGATCGGGCCGCGCAGTTGCTCGCCCGTGGGCGGAGCCGCACTCTCGGAGTATTGACAGACGTGAAGCAGACGTTCCAGGCCGAGATGCTCGGGACCGTCTACGACGCCGCCGAAACAGCGGGATACGACGTGTTGTTGTCGGCCAGCGGCCCGACTCGCGACGAACGCAAGGCGATCGAGGCCTTGCTCAGCCACCGGTGCGAGGGGCTCATTCTGTTCGATCCACTCTCGGGCTCCGAATACCTGCGGTCCGTCGCCGCCAGAGCTGTGCTGACGATCGTCGGCCGCAAGATACCTGCGAGCGGGGCCGATTCTCCCCCGATCAACACGGTGCGTTCCGCGGACAGCAGAGGTATCCGCGCGTCGGTCGACCATCTCGTGGATCTGGGACACTCTCGCATCGTCCATGTCGATGGCGGCGATCATGCCGTGTCGAACGCGCGCAGACGCGCCTACGTCGCGGCCATGCGAAGGCACGGACTCGATGCGTTCACTCGAGTCGTGACAGGTGCCCACGACGAGGAGGCGGGCGCTGCGGCTGCTCGATCGTTCCTGTCCGAACCACAGCTTCCCACCGCGGTCATGGCCGGCAACGACCGATCGGCACTGGGAGTCATGGACGAACTCACCCGAGCGGGGGTGTCCATTCCGGGCGATGTGTCCATCGTCGGTTACGACGACTCGCCGCTGTCGCGGCTGGCGCGGATCGATCTGACCACGGTGCGCCAGGATGGCGAGCAGTTGGCCAGGAGGGCGCTCGAGTTCACCGTGACACGGCTGGACGACGAGAGGACCGGAGGTTTCGAGTGCGTCATCGAACCCGAGCTGGTCGTTCGGTCGACGTCGGGGACGCCGACAAGCGCGGGATCCGGCGGCACCGCCGACGTCCGCAACCCGTGAGACCTTGATCACACATGCGCTGCACGGTTTGCCGTGGAGGTGGGTGGGCTACCCGACGACATAGTGCCTGGCACGACAGTTGGCACGATCGGAACCACCCACTCGACCAACAGGAGCGCACGATGGCTACACCCACCCTGCTCGCGCAGTTGCGGGCCGTACTTCAGCTGACCAACACCGAAATCCAGGTCGCGGAAACCCGTGTGGCGCAAGCACGCACGGACGCAGTCCGTACCGAGCTCACGCAGAACGCCGCCAACGGCCGCGAACGTGCGGCCGCCATCGAGTCGGAATTGCGTGAGCTCGGCGGGCTTCCCGACATCGTCGGTCCTCTCGTGGGACGGACTCTTGCACTCTTCAAGACGCTCGCCGAGCAGGCCCAGCCGTTCGACGAAGCACTTCTGGGTGACCTTGCACTGGAGCACCAGCTCGTCAGTCGTTCCAAGTACATCAAGGCGCTTGCGACGGCGGATTCCGAGCGGAGCGTCGTACAGCTGGCAGACCGTCTCGTTCGTGCGCACTCGGCCACGGTCGAGTGGCTGGAAACCGTTCTCGCCGAGGAAGCACTAGGAGGCCCCGTCGCGTTGCGTAGAACACCGCTTCAGGCGGCTGCCGGTGGCGCCGTGAAAATCGTGAACGCACCCGCGACGTGGTCTGCTCGCGGTATCGACCGCGCTCTCGATGTCGCGCGATCCACACCGAATCGTCTGTCCGAGCTGTTGGGCCGCGGCGCGCATGCAGGCGACATCGCCGCTCGAACGCTGTCGGCAAGCCGCGACGCGGCATTGGAGGCTGCGGAGGATGTCGTGCGCGAGGAAGGTGTCGACGGTGTCGCCGACGCCATCCACTCTGCGCGGTCCGCCGCAGGCGTTCTGGACGCCGACGAGCTACCGATCGACGATTACGAGTCGTTGAACGTCACGGAATCCGTAGCAGCGATCAAGGACTTGAGTGATCCGAAAGAGCTTCGCACCATTCTGGCGTTCGAGGAAGCGCACAAGAACCGCCATGGTGTTGTCTCTGCTACGCAGACGAGATTGGCCGCGATCGCCGGTTCGGTCATCGCTGTCGACTGACTCGGCGGCGCGTCACCGACCATGTGCACATGACGGTCCGGTCCCACTTCAGTTGGGGCCGGGCCGTTTTCGTTGTGAGCTCAGGCCCGCGTCACCCGCGGCGGGAAGGTCTCCTTCAGCCCGCTCGGCCCGACGCCTCGGTCGAGCGCGACGAGCAACACCAGACATCCGATTCCGGACAGGATCAGCGCAACTCCGAAGACCGCGGTGAATCCGAATGCATCGCCGACCACGCCGGCAGCGAGCCCGGCCGCGCCCTGCGAGAACACCACCGCGCATGCGACCAAAGTGTAGTCGGCGCCCGCGAAACGCTTGTCCGCCGCATCCATCATCAATGCGAAGATCGCGACGGTCGCTGCGCCTCCGAGTACATGCTCGGCCACGCTTGCGGTGACGAGAAGCGGGAATCCGCCGACTCCGAACGATGCAACCACATACAGTGCCAGGCTGGCAGTTTGAGTAACGCCACCGACGAGCAGCGATTGCCGCCGTCCGTAGCGAAAGGTCAGCCACGCGCCGAGTCCGGCGCCGGCGAGCGCAGCCACCGAGGACAGTCCCCCGTCGACGAATGCGATCTGGGCGAGGGTCAGGCCGCTGTCGGACATGAACGGCCCGACGAGCGCCGACCCCATCGAGTTGCCGAACTTGAAGAGCGCGACGAGCCCGATGAACGCCACCATCCCTGGGCGTCGCAGCCTGGACAACCATCCGATGGTCAGGAGTGCAGTTCGCGGGAGTGAGCCGGCGTCGGATTCGACGGCGGTCTCCGTGTCGGCTTCGGCCAGTCGCCGACGGGCGAGCAGGACCGGAATCGTCGTGGCGATCAGCAGTACCGACATCGAGACGAACAGCGCACGCCATCCGGCGAGCGAGAAGAGCCACAGCAGCAACCCTCCGCCGCAGATCATTCCGATTCGGTACGCACCGACCTGGATTCCGTTGCCCACGCCGCGTTGTCGGACGCCGAGGAGTCGGACGGCGAGGCCGTCGGTAACGATGTCCTGGGTCGCGGACAGAGCGTTGACGACGAAGATTCCGACGAACAGCCAGCGCAGGGTCGTGGACAGTTCGAGGAACGCCATTCCCAGGGCCACGGCAGCTGCGCCCAGTTGAAGGCCGAGCAACCAACGTCGCCGGGTGCCGTAGCGATCCACGTACGGCGCCCACAGGAATTTCAATGCCCAGGGCAGGAACAGGAACCCGGTCGCGCTGATCTTGACGAGGGAGTATCCGGACTCGCGCAGGACGACCGGCAGCGCAGTGGTGAAGAATCCGTAGGGAAGACCCTGGGCGAAATAGAGCGCGGTGAGCAGCGTGAGAGTGCCGACCGTGAACGAAGTCCCCCGCAACGCGAACGTCATGACCGACATCGTGTCAGACATCGGAGTGAGGCAGGGATCGAGCACGTCGTTGACAGTTTGAACTCTAACGGTTAGATTTCTAACTATGACCGGACCTGAACTGAACCCCTCCAGCACTCTCGACCTACTGAGGTGGATCGGATGGGCTCAGCAGCAGGCCGGCCTCGACTGGATTCGTGAACGCGACCTCGGTCACCAGCAAAGTTTCGTCCTCGGTTACCTGACCAGGTCGCCGGGGGCGATCCAGCGGGACATCGCGAACATGACACGGACCACGCCCGCCAGTGTGTCGAGTCTTCTGCAGGGCCTCGAGGCACGGGGGTTGATCGAGCGTCGTCCTGATCCGGCGAACGAACGCATCAAACGGGTCTACGCCACAGAATCAGGCAGCGCTTTGATCGCCGGATTCGACGACGCGATGAGGGCGATCGAGGACAAGATCCTCGGACCGCTCGATGACGACGAACGAATCACTCTGCACGCACTTCTGAGCAAGGTCACCGCGAAGCTCGCACCCCCGTCCCGCGACTGACCGACCTCGCTCCGCACCTCCGACGCATCGACGACGCCGATGCGTCGACCAGCCATGCCCAGCTACCGCGTTGTCGCACAGGGCTTTCCCGCCTATGCCCGAGCCTCACCCATGCCCGGGTCCCACCATGCCCGGGTCCCACCATGCCCGGATCTCACCGTTCCACACGAGGAGTTGCCATGAATACCTCCCCCGCCTCCACCGCCTCCACTGCCTCCACTGCCTCCACTGCCTCCACTGCCTCCACCGAGACCGACATGGACATCACCATCGAAGGTTCGAACCGGTGGTATCTGTCGTCCGCACCGATTTTTCGGGCGCTCGTGCACTTGTGTATTCCGATGGCCGCCGCGCTGATCGTGACGGCGGTCTACAACGTGATCAACGCAGGGTTCATCGGTTCGCTCCACGACGCCACACTCCTCGCTGCCGTCACCCTCGGTTCACCGGTTCTGGGAATCGTGATGGCCGTGGGCGGAGTGTTCGGCACCGGCGGTAGCGCGTTGATCTCACGGCTGCTCGGAGGGTCCGAGGCCGATCCGTCGAAGGCTGGAGAGATCAAGCACGTGGCCTCGTTCTCGGTGTGGGGAGCTGCCGCGGTGGGTGTCGTGATCGGTGCCGTCGGAGTCGTTTTCGTCGATCCACTCGTTGCGTTGCTCGGCGCGCAGGGCAACGAGGTCCATGCCACGACGGCGTTCGTAGTGGTGATGCTGGTGTTCGTTCCGGTGCTGACGACGTCCTTCTGCCTCGAGCAGCTGGTGCGAGCAGAGGGCGCGACGCGGCAGGTGATGATCGGTCTGATCCTGTCGACCGTCGCGAACGTGGTGTTCGACGTACTGTTCATTCTCGTACTGCACTTCGGTGTCGCCGGTGCGGCACTGTCGGTCGGCCTCGCGAACGTTGTCACCGCCGTGTACTTCGTGACGTGGCTGTCACGGCACAGTGAACACGTCAGCCTCGCGCCGAGGCATGTGAGGCTGACGCGGTCGATCACCGGGCCGGTGTTCGGAATCGGCGTCGGTGAGCTGACTCAGGCAGGTTTCCTGGTGGTCACCTCGTTGGTTCTGAACAACCTCGCCGCTGCGTACGGTGACGGACCGCTCGCGGCCATGGGTGTAGCGGTACGCATTGCGCAGGTGCCTGAATTTCTCATCATGGGTGTCACGCTCGGTTGCCTGCCGCTGCTCGCCTACGCCTACGGCAGGGGTGATGCTCGGCGACTGTATGCATCGGTGCGCGGTGCCGGTGTGGCCGTCGGCGCCATCGCGCTTGTGTTCTCTGCTGTGGTGTTCGTGTTCCGCGAGCAGGTGTTCGGGGCGTTCGTCGCAGACAGCTCACTGCTCGCCCTCGGCGGTGTCGTGATCACGGCTCAGTTGGTGTCGATGATCTTCAACGGTGTCGCCGGACTGGTCACCACACTGTTCCAGGCAACCGGTCGCGCACTTCCGGCGACGATCATGTCCATGACGCAGGGTCTTGCGTTCGTCCCCATCGTCGTTCTCGGCAATCTCTGGTTCGGGCTGAACGGCATCATCTGGGCGTTGACCGTCAGTGAGGGTCTCGTTCTCGTTGCAGGTGTGGCCCTCTGGCTCGCCTCGCGGACTGCGATCGCACGAGGTCTGGACGAGGTCGATCCCCAACCGGCCGACGCCGTACTCGGTGCCGGTCAGGAAGAGATGGGTTGACGCAGAATCGTTCTGAGCCTGGACGGCTCGACCCGTCGTGCATCGCTCAGGTAGATCTCGTGATGCTTCCCCGTCATCGACGCGCCGGTTCGTGGGATGAACTCGTCGTGCATCGTCGCCAGAATTTCCGCCTCGTCGTCGTACGGACCGACGTGCAGTGTCTGCACGCACCGGCCTTCGTCCAGCGTCGAGGTTCTGATTCGCCGAAGTCCGACCGGGTTTCCTTTACGCTGGACGGAATCCTGGGCTGCGGAGACCATGTCGTCCTCGATCCAGTCGGGGATCATGATCATCGACGTCCACCTCCAGCGCGTCTTGTCTCGGGCGGTGGTGAAGGAGTTCATGTTCCGCGCCCACCAGAGTGCTTCGAGCGGCATGACGACGTAGTCGCGCCCGAGGTCGTTCTTGCTCGAGAACTTGATGGCATAGGCGACAGGAAACAATGCTTCGAGCGCCTCTCGGTACTCCGGGGCGGCGTTGGGGTCACCGGAGCCGTCGATCGCGATGTACCGCAGGGGCGGAACCTCCACGACGTCGAAGTGCCCCTGCCGTGCGGAGTAGGTGGGAATCGTCTTCTTGAAGTCGATTTTCATAGCCTGCTCCCCTCGCGCCGTTCAGGTGGCCAGGGGATCACCGTACCGCCAGGAGTCCGTCGCGTGCGATCTTCTCGGCGGACCGGATACCCCCATGCGGGGGTAGTCGACTATGGCGCGCGTCACATAACGTCTCGATCCTGAACCGACCACCCTTTCGGCGCCGATTCCTGGAGAGACATGACATCACTGACACCCGACGACGCGGTCACACGTCGAACCCCGAATACGACACCGTCGTCCGCACCGAATGCAGCCCCGACGACGAGTGTCCGCAAGGTCGCGGTCGCGAGCGGCATCGGCACCACCATCGAGTTCTACGACTTCTTCATCTACGGCACCGCAGCCGCGCTTGTCTTTCCGACGGTGTTCTTCCCTGCTCTCGGCTCGACGGCAGGAACGGTCGCATCGTTCGCGACCTTCGCGGTCGCGTTCATCGCACGTCCGGCGGGCGCGGTGCTCTTCGGCCATTTCGGTGACCGGATCGGCCGTAAGAAGACGTTGATCTCCACGCTCCTCCTCATGGGAATCTCCACCTTCGTGATCGGACTTCTGCCCGGTGCTGCCACGATCGGTGTTGCGGCGCCGATCATCCTGGTCGTTCTCCGGTTCGGACAGGGGTTCGCAGTGGGTGGTGAATGGGCGGGAGCAACGCTGTTGACCGCGGAGTACGCGCCTGCGAAGAAGCGCGGCTTCTACGGTATGTTTCCGCAGCTCGGCCCGTCGGCGGCATTCATTCTCTCGAGTGGGACCTTCCTCATCACAGGCGCGGTGTTCGGTGACACCAACGAGGTCTTCCTCGACTACGGCTGGCGAATTCCGTTCCTTCTCAGCGCAGTTCTCGTGTTGATCGGCCTCTACATGAGGCTGGCTATCGAAGAGACACCGATCTTCCGAGCGAACCAGGCAGAGGAAGAGAAGGTGCAGGCCCGTGCGACGAAGCTCCCCGTGCTCGACGCGTGGCACGTGCAGAAGCGCGAGGTCCTGCTCGCCGCAGGTGCACTGGCATCGCTGTTCTCCCTCTTCTACATGGGCACTGCCTATCTGACCAGTTACGGGACCAAGACTCTGGGATTCGACCGGCCGTTCGTGCTGTGGACCGGAATTCTCGGGGCCGTGGTGTTCGGCATCGCAATCGGGCTGTCCGCGGTGTACTCCGACCGTGTCGGCCGTCGCCACGTCATCATGGCGTCCTGCTCGGTGGCGATTCCGTGGACACTCGTTCTGTTTCCGCTGCTCGATACCGGTAACCCTGGTGCGTACGTGTTCGCGATGTGTGTGACCCTGTCCATTTTCGGTATTGCGTACGGTCCCACGGGCGCCCTGCTTCCCGAGCTGTTTCAGACCAGGTTCAGGTACACCGGAGCGGGACTCGGGTACAACCTGGCGGGTGTCCTGGGTGGCGCGATTCCTCCGCTGCTGGCGGCCCCGCTGACCGCACAGTTCGGCAGTATCGCCGTCGGCGTGATGCTTGCCCTGCTGTCCGTTCTCAGCCTCGCCTGCACCAAGGCCCTCGTGGAGACGAAGGCTGTGGACATGACCTGACCCACACGTAGCCGGTCGACTGCCCGGGGACGCCACCGACGGTGTCCCCGGGCCTCGTCCGTGTCTGTGTCGTCGCGGGTCAGCGCCTGGCTGCGGCAAAGGCTGTCTCGAACGCGTCGAGAGCATCGTCGGAGTCTGCGGACGCCCATGCTTCGAGCCCCACGACCCCGGTGTAGCCGATGCGTTTCAGCGCGGACGCAACTGCGGCGTAGTTGACCTCTCCGGTACCGGGCTCACACCTGCCGGGCACGTCCGCGACTTGGATCTCACCGATGTACGGCAGAGCTTCCGTAACCGACTCGATGAGATTTCCCTCCCCGATCTGAGCGTGATACAGGTCGAGATTCATTCGGAGGTGGGGATGATCGACAGCGCGCACCAGGGACAGGGTGTCCGCGGCGGATGCAAACGGTGTGCCGGGATGATCTACCGCGACGTTGAGGTTCTCGAGGACGAACGTGCGGCCTGCCTTCTCCCCCAGCTCCGCGAGCGTGCGCAACGTGTCGGCAGCCGTGAGCCACATCGTCGGTGTGACCACCTGTACGGGCCGTAGTGGCAGACCGCCCTCGCCGAGGCCGGTACCGTGCAGATTCAGCCGAGGGCATGCGAGACGGTCGGCAACGTCCAGGGACCGCGCGGCGGACGCGAGTATCTCCGCGATACCGTCGGGTTCGGTCAGGTTTCCGGTGAGATAGCCGGTCATGGAGGAGAATTCGGCCCCGGACGAGGCGAGAGCATCGATGTCCTTGTTCGACCAATCCCAGATTTCCACCAGTAGGCCGCGATCGGAGATGCGCCGAATTCGTTCGAGCATCGGCAGATCGAGATAGAGCATCTCCGCGCACGCGGCAAGGTCGACCCCGCCGGTCATGCGCCGAACCCGGTTGCGTCGATGTCCACGGAGCGTGCGGTGGCTACGCTCTCCATGGCCGCGAGTGCGACGGTCAGTGCTGTGCGCGCGTCGTGACCGGTCACCGGCGCATCGGTTCCCTCTCGGATCGCATTCACGAATGCGACGAACTCACCCAGGTACGCCTCGCGCAGCAGATCGGTATCGCGACGGGCAGTGTCGACTCCGATTCCGTCGGGACCGTAGTAGGTCATGTCGCTCGACCGTGCGTTGCCTGCGGTGACCATGCCGCCCGATCCGAACACTTCGGCGCGTACGTCGTACCCGTACAGCGCACTGAAGTTGGCCTCGGCAACAGCAATTGCGCCGTTGTCGAATTCCACGGTGACGACGGCAGTGTCGAGGTGGCCGTCGGCTTTCGCGTCGGGACGGATCAGCGCGTCGGCGATTGCGGTCACGCGCGTGGGGCGCGCACCCGGATTGAGGAACGCCAGGGCGTCGAAATCGTGGATCAGTGTCTCGAGGAAGATCGTTCCCGGAGGGATTCGTGCCGGATCGGCTGTGAACGGACCCGGATCACGCGTGACCGACCGCAGTAGCTGAGGAGTGCCGACTCGTCCGGAGTCGATCGCGGCGCGAGCAGCGATCCAGCCGGCCGCGAAACGGCGATTGAACCCGACCTGCAGCACCACGTTCGCAGCGCCGGCAGCGGCGATCGCTCGATCGGCGTCGGCCAGCGTGATGGCCATCGGCTTCTCGACGAAGACGTGTTTGCCGGCTTCGGCGGCCGCGACGACGAGCTCTGTGTGCGTCCTGGCCGGCGTGGTGATGACAACTGCGTCGACGTCGGCGCGCGCGAGGATCTCCGCTGCGGATGTCTCCACGATGTCGACGCCGAGTAGATCGGCCAGCCGTCCACCGCTCGGCGTCGGGTCCGCAATGGCGACGAGCTCGCCTCCGAGGACGTGGCGGGCGATGAGTTCAGCGTGGCTGGAGCCGATCCGTCCGGCACCGATCAGCGCCAGTCGAACTGGATTCTTCGTGGACATCGTTCTTCCATTCTGACGACTAGTACGTACTAGTAGTACGTTCCAGTGCAGAGTAGGGCTACACCGGTCGACGGTCAACCACGTGCCGCCCGAAAGTGCTCTCTACAGCGCCGCGATTCCTTTCTCGGCAGGTCTTGTTGCCGGTGAATCACAGCCCTCGGGCCACTTCGTCTTCAACTCCCGATGAACGTGGTGTCCGCGCCGATCGCAGCCAGGAGTTCGATGTCGTGACTGATCATCAACACACCCATGCCGGCGGCATGTGCATGCCCTTGGATCAATCGAATGATTGCTGCCGTCGTCGCGGCATCGAGCATGGCCGTGGCCTCGTCGCAAATCAAGTACTCGGGTTTCTGCGCGAGAGCCCTTGCCACGCAGGCACGTTGAAGTTGACCGTCACTGACTTGATGCGGTCGCCTGGCCAGCAGGTCGGTGGTCAATCCGACGCTGTCCGCGAGCGCGTCGACATTCGTAGTGCGACCCGCGATCACAGCGGGTTGCTCGATGATCGACCGCAGCGTCATGCGCGGATCGGTCGCCGATCGCGGGGACTGAAAGAGCAGCGCGACCTTTCGACGTATCTCGGACGGCACCGAGAATCCCACCTCGGCCACGTCGACGCCGTCGATGCGGACAACACCCTCACTCGGCGCGAGAAGTAACGCGAGGACACGCGCCATGGTGGATTTGCCGGAGCCGGACGGTCCGGCGAGCCCGACGAGTTCACCGGCCGGCACCGACAAGGATTGCCGGACCAGGATATCGGCTGTGCCGGGGTATCCGGCTGTGACCTCCCAGGCGTCGAGACTCATGGTGTCGCCTTCCTCCTGTACGACCTGGCCCCGACGGTGACCAGCTCCGTCGGTCCACCCGAGAACGTGGTGTCCGGTCGGCGGAGGTGGTACACGCACTCGTCGGGCAAGTCGGTCAGCTGTGGAGGGATCCCCGGCATCGGGTTCAGACCACGGGACGGCAGGGCGTTCACGAGGTCACGGGTGTAGTCGTGCAGCGGGTCGTCGAGCACCGACCGAGCAGGACCCGTTTCCATGATGCGCGACGCGTACATGACGGCGACTCGATCGGCGACGGAAGATCTGACGAGGGACGACAGGTCGTGGGTGATGAGCAGGACAGCGGCGCCGTTGTCCGCCGACCGACGCAGCAGCGCGAGCACGCGGTCGGCGAGTTCGGTGTCGAGGTTGGCCGTCGGTTCGTCGGCGACGATCACCGATGGGTCCCCGACGAGAGCCCCGGCAATCGCAACTCGTTGTGCCATGCCACCGGACAACTCGTGTGGATGGCGGTCCAGCTCCGCCGGGTCCAACCCGACTCGGAGGGCCAAGTCGTTCGCGGTGTGGGTGGACCCGAGCACCCGAATCGTCTCGTCCAGTTGTGAGCGCGCTGTGCGTACGGGTGTCAGATACGACGAGGCCGACTGCGGAATCAGTGCCACATCCCGGCCGCGGAAGGACTTGTCGGTGAACACGTCGATCGTCCGGGTTTCGGTCCTGACGGAAATCGAGCCCGTCACCGACGATTCCACGGGGAGCATCGACATCACGGCGGACGCGAGAATCGATTTGCCGCAGCCGGATTCGCCGACCAGGGCCGTGACCGTACCTCGTTCGATCGAGAGATCCACGTCGCTGGCCGCATGCACGACGCCACCGCCACGCACGGGAATCCTGATGGTCAGATTCTCGATGGTCAGAGCGCTCACAACCGCAGCTCCGATGGTGCGGGTGGTGCGATCGTCGAGCGCAGGGCCGAGCCCGCCAGCGCCACGGACACCGTTGCCAGCACGAGAATTCCCGCCGGAAACGCCAGTGTCCACCATCCTCCGAGCAGCAACGAGCTTCTCGCTTCGGACAACAGAGTTCCCAGGCTCGGCTGGTGCGGTGGAAGTCCGAAGCCCAGGAACGACAACGTCGACTCGTGCCAGATGGCGTGCGGTAAGAGGAGTACGACGGCGATCAGGGCTTGCGGCATCACGGCGGGCAGCAGGTGCCGCACGATGACGTGACGTCTACTCGCGCCCGCAAGAATTGCGGCATCGATGTAGGGCCTGCCCTTCAGTCCAAGGATCTCCGAACGAACGATGCGGGCGACCTGCGTCCAATGTGTGAGTGCGATCGACAGCATCACTGCCGCCGCACTGCCTCGGAACATCGCGACGACGACGATACCGAGCAGCAGATGCGGAAGCGCGTTGACGGCGTCGGTACTGCGCATGACGACTCGGTCCACCCAGCCACCGCGGAGTCCGGCCACTGCACCGACGGCGGTTCCGATCAGTGTGGCGAGCAGCGCGCACGACCCAGCGATCACGAGCGACGTTCGTATTGCGCTTGCGCTGCGTACGAACAGATCTCGGCCTGCCGAATCGGTACCGAACCAGTGCGAGAACGACGGTGCCAGCCTGGCCTGCTGAAAGTCGGTGATGCGATCGTCGACTCCGGACAGCCACGGAACGCCGACGGCGTACAGCGCAAGAAGCGACAGCACGGCGACAGCGACGATCAACCGTCGCCTAGCCATCGGTGTTCACCCGGGGATCCAACACTGCTGCGGACACGTCGGCGATCAGGGAGCCGAGCATGACCGCAACAGTGGTTCCGATGGTGAGGAAGGCCAGCAGCGCCATGTCGAGGTCCCGCGCGGACTGAACCAGGGCGCCTGCGATTCCCGGCCACGAGAACACTTCCTCGACGAGTACGGCTCCGACGACGAGCTCCGGCAAGCGCGCCCCGACCACGTTGACGAATGGAGCGAGAGAGGCCGGGACGATGTGCCGGGTCGTCACTGTCCGGCCCGGAATTCCCCGCGCGACGGCGCCCGCCACGAAGTCCTCTCCGCGAGAGGTCGATACCGATTCGCGCACCGCCAGCAACAACCACGGTAGCTGCGACAGGGCCAGCACCGAGACAGGAAGGGCAAGGTGCCTGAGCACTCCGACAGGAGTCGGGTCGGCGCCTGCGTCGGTGAGTCCTGCCACCGGCAGCCATCCCAGCCCAAGCGCGAAGATGGCGATCGCGCCGAGAGACAGAACGAACGGCGGCACAGCCTGTACTACCAGGCAGACCCCGGTCACCGCGCGATCGAGCCACCCTCCGCGACCACTACCGGCCAGAACGCCGAGCACCAGTGCGAGGGTCGCGGCCAGCACCAGACCGAGTCCTGCGAGCAGCAGAGTCCACGGCACGCGCTCCATCAACACCTGAGTCACGGGTTGTCCGAACGACCTCGACATCCCCAGATCGCCGGTGACAACGCCGTGCAGCCACTGTCCGTACGCGTCGTACCACGAACGGTCCAGACCGAGTTGTTCGGTGAGAACAGCCTTGTCGGCCTCCGACGTCGTTGTGTACCGCACCCCCAGGTACGCCACGAGCGGATCGAACGGCGACGCCGACGCAGCCGCGAACAGCCCGACCGAGACGGCCACGCAGACCGGCACCACGAACAGCAGTCGCCTGCGCACCATGGCTACGATCGACCGCCGTCTGGCGTGTCGATCCGGCCGAGCAGTCACCTGTTGCCGAGGCAGTGTGGAGGTCACGGTGTCGTCGTCCAGGTCTGCAACGACCACCACGGCCCCCACGTGACGCCGTGCGAGTGCGGTTCGAGAATCGGTCCCGACATCGTCCAGTCCGAATCCTTCGAAACGTAGGTGTGATCGAGAAAAACCAGGTACACGTATCCGGGATCCTCGATGTAGGCGCGCTGGACGTCGCGGTAGGCACGGTCACGCTCCGCGATGTCCAGACTGCGACGCCCCAGCTCCAACCCAGCATCGACGTCCGCGTTCGAGTAATCGCTCGCGTTGTCGTAGACGCTCCCCACATCGGGACGGAGAAACACGGAGTTCAGCGCGTTGTACGCCTGCGTGTCCGGGTCGTACGGTTCGGAACCACCGCCGAGCAGTGTCCCGTCGTACGAGATCCTCGGATCGATCCGGTCCCAGGACAACGCCTCCAGCTTCACGTCGATGCCGACGGCCGATGCGTCGGACGCGAAGGCCTGAGCGAGGTCTCGACGCACGGTATCCGTCGAGTTGTACATGACGGTGAATTCCGCGCGGGTGCCGTTCCTGGTGCGCACCCCGTCCGCAGCGAGCCGCCAACCCGCACCGTCGAGGATTCGTGCCGCGCTGTCGGGGTCGTACGAGAACACCGCCGACGGCTCGTACGCGTCACCGTAGACCGCCGGGATCGGCGTAGCCGCCGGCCGCCCGAACCCACCGAGGATGCCGTCGACCATCGATTGCCGATTCACTGCGAGGTTCAACGCCATCCGCACGGCCTTGTCCCCCGCCACCGGGTTGTCCGTCGGGAGGGACACTCCGCGCCAGTCCGCGGAGGTGTTGGACGTCAGCGACATTCCGTCGCGGTTGTCGAGTGACTCGGCGAGCAGTGGAGGAAGATTCGTGCCGTCGATCTCTCCGGCTGCCATGCGCTGAGCGCGCGTGTTGTCGTCCGGCACGTACAGCAAGGTCAACTTCTTCACTTCGGGCGCGCCGCCGAAATAGTTCTCGTTCGCTTCGAGTATCGCGCGGTCGGGCGCCAGGTCCACGAGTGTGTAGGGTCCGGTACCGATCGGCGCGGTGTTGAGGCTCGATTCCGCAGCAAGGCCCGGCGCGGCCACCGATTCCGAGGGAACGATGCCGATCAGGAGCTTCGTGGGCAGCGCAGAGTACGGATAGGCAAGCCGGAACTCGACCGTACTGTCATCCACTGCGACGACGTCGCTGATCATGTCGAACGACGACCGTGCTTCCGAAGCCGATGCCGGGTCGAGGATCGCACGGTAGGTGGCCACCACGTCGGCGGCATCGAAATTCGAGCCGTCGGAGAACGTGACGCCGCCGCGCAGAGGAACTGTCCACACCGTCGCGTCCGCGTTGGCTGCAGGGAGCTCGGTTGCAAGTGCAGGTGTGAATCCCGGGAGACCTGGTGTGCCGTCCAGACGTAGGAGGCCGTCGTACATCTTGGCCTCGCCCGCGGAGCCGTACCCTGAGATCGGGTTGTAGTCACCGAGTCGATACCCGTCGGCGAGGACGATACCGCCCTCGGACGATCCACCCGTCGAACCGGTGGGCGCGCCGCAGGACGCGAGCGTGAGGATGCAGGCTGCTCCCACGGCGCAGCAATGTCCGAAGCGTGTGTTCATCGACCTTCTTCGTTCGTACGGAAGTTCAAATGTACAAACGTTCAGATGAAAATGCGCGTCGGCGGTGCACTCACTCGCGACGTCCACCGGTGGCCGACTCCGGTCCGGTCGCGACAGGCCGAGTCGAGTCGTTCGACCACTGCGACCACGAACCCGGATACAGAGCGGCCTCCATGCCCAGAATGTTCAGGCCCGCGATCACATGTGCGGCGGTGACCCCGGATCCGCAGTACACCGCGCCGACGTCGGTGCCGCTTCCCACATGGTCGATCAGCGCCGATCGAAGTTCGTCGTCGGCAAGGAAAGTCCCGTCCTCCGCGAGCAGAGCACTGGTCGGGAAATTTCTCGCGCCTGGAATATGACCGGCCTTCGGGTCCACGGGTTCGACTTCGCCTCGAAAGCGCTCGGCTGCACGTGCGTCCACAAGTCGACCCGCTTCGGCGAACCGCGCTGCGCCATCGGCGTCCACGGTCGGTTGACCACCCTCCCTCAGCGTCACGTCGCCGGCCTCGACCGATGTCTCGCCCGTTTCGACCGGACGACCCGACCGGGTCCATGCAGCGAACCCGCCGTCGAGGATCCGAACGTTCGCAATTCCGGCCCACCTCAGCAGCCACCACGCCCGCGCCGCCGACGTACTCGGGCCCGCGTCGTAGACGACCACGTCATCGCCGTCGTCGATCCCCCACCGACGCGCGGACGCTTGGAGGGCGGCTACGTCCGGTAACGGATGTCGGCCGGATCCAGGTCCTGCGTGCCCGGCAAGTTCTGTGTCCAGGTCCACGTACACAGCGCCGGGTATGTGCGACTGCAGGTACAGCTCTCGGCCGTCGCTGCGGCCGAGTGCCCACCGCACGTCGAGAACCCTCGTGCCGTCCGCCGAAACGGCACGCCCGAGTTCCTGGACGCCCACGAGCACCGAATTGCGGAATGTCTGCGAAGTCATGTCCGTGTCCTACGGTCGATGGATTCTGGAACATCGGGTCGATGCTTGACCAGGTCCAGAGCGAACTCGATGTACGCGGCTGCGACGTCCTCCGGGCGCTCGTTGCGCGCTGTGTCGAACCACTGGGCCACGGCGACGCACATCGCCACGACGGCGCGCGCGGCCTCGCGTGGCCGCGTGGTGCCGAACAACCCTTGCTCCACCCCCGCGTACACCTCGGCATCCACCATGCGCTGCACCTCGACACGTTTGGCTGCGATACGCGAATAGCTGGAGTCCTCGAGACTGCGCATTTCACTGGACCCGATGAACCCCAGCTCTTTCCGGTAACTGTGATAGAGCGTCAGGCTCTCGACCAGCCGAGCCAGTCTGCTGATCGGAGAATCTCCCTCCTCCTCGTCGCGTGCAGCGGTGACACGACGTAGGAGGTCGGTCATCGTGAGTTCGAAGATGGCAACGAGCATTGCCTGCTTACTCGGGTAGTAATGGTAAAGAGCGGATACACTCGAGTTCGCTTCTTCGGCAATGTCACGGATGGATGAGCCCTCGTATCCCTTCCGCACGATGCACGCCACCGCGGCTCGAAGCACGACATCCATCTCGAGGTCACCGTACTCACGCCAGTTCGGCGGACGATCTCCCACCGAGGTCGAGTTCGGGCTGCCGGGCCCTGCAGGGGCGCCGGCGAACAAATCGCCGGGTGCGATATCGAGAACAGTCGCGATAGCGTGCAAACGATCGATGCTCATCGTGGTGCGACCGGTCTCGAGGGCGGTGATGGTTGCCGGGCTCAGATCCAGGCGTCGCGCCAACTCTCGAAGCGATATCCCCTGCCGGGTACGCATATCCCTGACCCGGGCACCGACGTACGCGCCGGGACTCGTCGACGATTCTGCGCTGCTCGTGGATCCTGCACTGCTCATACGTTCAGCTTACCGGCTCACAGTCGTTCACCGTGACTGAACAGCGACAGGGCAACACCGGGCCGGACTGCTCCGTCCTGTCGATTATCTCGCGGTAGCACTCCGTTTTCGGACCAATCGATCATGTGGCAGCGAAGCGAGCGATACGGCGTTGGGCATCGTCGGACGTGCTGACCTCGGCGATCGTGTCGGCTTCCTGATCCAGATGCTCCTGATACGACGATGCCATCGCCCTGCGCATCAGCCGCCGTGTTTCCCCGAGTGCCGGATGGGCACCGGCAACGAGGGTCGCGGCCAGTTCTTCCGCGCGGGTGGTGATGTCGGAATCGTCCACGAGGTCGGTGATCAGGCCCGTGTCGAGCGCTTCCTGGGCGGAGACGACGCGGGATGTCAGCAACATCCGAGCTGCGTTGCGTGCGCCCACGACCGCCGGAAGCAGCGCGGACACTCCGCAATCCGGAGGCAGACCCACGCCCGCGTACGCCGCAGCGAACGTGCTCGACGGTCCAGCGACGACGAAATCGGAAGCGAGAACGAGGCCGAGCCCTGCACCCGCGGCCGCACCCTGTACGGCAGCAACGACCACGACCGGCACTGTGTGAAGCTTCGCCAGTGCCCGGTGAACCACACCGGCCAGACCGCGTAGAAATGCGGCAGTGTCCTCCGCCGCCGCCATCTGGCGCACATCGCCACCCGCACAGAAGTTCTTGCCGTCTCCGCTCAGCAGGACCACGCGGACCGACGGGTTCGCGGCGACATTCTCGACCGCTCGTTCGAACGCCTCGGCCAGATCCGTGTCGATGGAGTTGGACGCGGCGCCGCGCGAGAGATGGATGCGAGCAAGCGCGCCGTCTGTCGAGAACGTCACCGGCCCTTCGACGACTGCGTCGGTCATCGTGGTGCCATACGGATGGCGCCGTCCAAGCGGATGACCTCACCGTTCAGCATCGGGTTCTCGACGATGTGGCGTACGAGCGCGCCGAACTCGTCCGGGTCACCCAACCGAGACGGATGCGGCACCTGCGCACCGAGGGATGCCCGCGCGTCCTCCGGCAGCGTCTTCAGGAGCGGTGTATCGAAGATTCCGGGTGCGATGGTCGCGACACGGATCTGGTGACGCGCGAGCTCACGGGCGATGGGGAGAGCCATCGACACGATGCCGCCTTTGGACGCCGCGTAGGCAGGCTGACCGATCTGGCCGTCGAAGGCCGCCACGGACGCCGTGTTCACGATGACACCGCGCTCGCCGTCGACACTGTCCGTGGTCGCAATCCTCTCTGCAGCAAGGCGAATGACGTTGAACGTGCCGAGGAGGTTGATACGAACGATACGTTCGAAGTCCTCGAGCGGAAGCGGGCCGTTCTTTCCGAGGACTTTGCCGGGAGGGCCGACGCCTGCGCAGTTCACCACGACACGGAGCGGTCCCTGCTCCGACAGTACGTCGAGTGCTTGCGACACGTCCTCGGTCGAGGTCACGTCTCCGGGAAGGAACGTGACGGATCCCGCCTGCGCTTGCGCGACGGCCTCGCCGGGGGATCCGGGCAGGTCGAGGATGCCTACATGGGCTCCCGCAGCTACGAGCGCCTCGGTGGTGGCCAGTCCGAGACCGGACGCACCTCCCGTGACGAGAGCGATGATGTTGTCGGTCTTCAACGAAGAGCTCCTGTTCCATGTCCACGACGAATGCCGTCCGTCATGAGTCCGATTCGATCGTGTGCGACGCGCGATGCTGCCCCGTCGGAACGGGGCGATGTTCAGCGTGGGTCGACGAAGATGTCGTAGTCGAGTGGTTCGACTCCCCCGTACTGCTGCAGGTCGGTGACTCCGGCCTCGGCCAGTACGTCGACATCGATGGTCGTTCGTCCCGTTCGGCGGCTCGGGCGGTGAGCGAGCAGCAGCGCCGCTGCGTCCGCCATGATCTGCGGATCGCGCGCGTGAGACGTTCCTTCTTCTCCGCCCAGCAGGTTCTTGACGGCAGCGGTTGCGATCGTGGTCTCGGGCCACAGGCAGTTGCTTGCAATACCGAACTCGGCGAACTCGGCGGCGAAACCGAGTGCAAGCAGGGTCATTCCGTATTTTCCGAGCATGTACCCGGGATGTTTGCCCAACCATTCGTTCGACATGTTCATCGGTGGAGACAGCGTCAGAACCTGCGCGGAATCGGACTTCTTCAGGTGCGGAAGGCACGCCTGCGTCAGCGCAAACGTCCCGCGCACGTTGACCTGCTGAATGAGGTCGAACCGTTTGAGCGGCAGGTCCTCTGTCTTCGCGAGATTCAGCACGCTCGCATTGTTGATGCAGAAATCGATTCCGCCGAACGTGTCCATCGCGGTCTGGGCAGCTCGCTGAACGTCGGCGTCGATGCGCACGTCTCCGACGACTCCGACGGCCTTCCCGCCTGCGGCCTCGATCTGTTCGACGGCGGAGTGAATGGTCCCGGGAAGCCGGGGGTCCGGGTTGTCGGTCTTGGCCAGCAGGACCAGGTTGGCACCACCCTTCGCCAGCTGTGTGGCGATGGCCAAGCCGATTCCTCGGCTGCCACCGGACATCACCGCGGTGAGTCCGTCGAAGCGTAGGTCGCTCATGATGTTCCTCCGTCAGATTCGTTCGATGATCGTCGCGTTGGCCATGCCGCCGCCTTCGCACATGGTCTGCAGGCCGTACCGACCGCCCGTGTGCTCCAGGTAGGTCAGCATCGAGGCCAGAAGTCGACCGCCGGACGCTCCGAGGGGATGCCCGAGCGCGATCGCGCCGCCTGCGGGGTTCAAGCGCTCGGGGTCGGTGTCGAAGTGGCTCTGCCACAGCAACGGAACCGGCGCGAACGCTTCGTTGACCTCGTACGCGTCGATCCGGTCGAGCGTCAGACCCGACTTGGCGAGAATCTTCTCGGTTGCCGGAATCGGACCGGTCAGCATCAGGAGCGGATCACTACCTGCGACGCTGAAGCTGTGGAACCGAGCGCGGGGGGTCAACCCGAGCGCCGACGCCTTCTCCTCGCTCATGATGAGGGCCGCCGACGCGCCGTCGGTCAGTGGCGAGGAGTTTCCGGCGGTGATCGACCAGTCGATCTCCGGGAACCGGGCGGACATCTCGTCGGTGCGGAACACCGGACGAAGCGATGCCAACGACTCTGCGGTAGTGGACGATCGGACGGTCTCGTCGACGCTCACCAATACGTCGTTTCCTGATGCGTCCGTGGTCCTGACGGGCACGATCTGATCTGTCTGCAGACGTTCGGCTGCCCCGGCCGCCAGCCGGTGCGAACGGGCAGCATATGCGTCCAGTTCCTCGCGATCGAACTTCCACCGCGCTGCGATCAGTTCGGCTCCGATGCCCTGTGACACGAGCCCGTCGGGAAATCGCGCCTTCAGCGGGCCCACGGTGGGATCGGCTCCGCCGACGTTCGAGAACATCGGGGCTCGGCTCATCGACTCGACGCCGCAGGCGATCACGATGTCGTATGAACCCGCCGCAACTCCCTGAGCGGCGAATGCTGCGGCCTGCTGGCTGGATCCGCACTGGCGGTCGATGGTCGTGGCCGGTACGGATTCGGGGAATCCGGCAGCCAGAACCGCGGTACGGGCGATGTTCACGGCTTGCTCACCGGACTGAGTGACGCACCCCGCGATGACGTCGTCGACGAGGGCCGGATCGAGATCGTGCTTGCGAACCAGCTCTGCCAACAAGTCGGCGAGAAGGGTGGCTGGGTGGACCGATGACAGCGAGCCGCCGGGCTTGCCCTTGCCCGACGGTGTGCGGATGACGTCGACTATCACAGCTGTTCTCATGTGAATGAATTCCTCGCTCGGGTGAAGGAGATATCAGAAACCGAGAAGCTCGGACACGTAGCGCCGAGCTCTGGATGCATCGAAAGACCGTGCGATTTGCATCTTTTCGGCCTCGGCCGAACCTTCTGCGTGGGTAGCGAGTACCGCCTGGTACCCACCCCAGCTTCCAGTGCACAGATCGCCGATCAGATTGATCAGCCGAAGTCGTTGTTCGGCCGGAACTGCTGCCGCGAAGTACTTCTCGAGGACCTTGCGGGTGTCGGGGTCCGCCCAGTCACCCGCGCCGGGACCTGTGGCCACCAATCCGCCTGCGAGATCGAGAACAGCTGCGGTCGCCGCATGGAATCCGTGTGCGAAGTGGTACTTGGCCATGTTCACCGAGAGTGGGTCGGGCAGCTGAACGCCGTTGTCGCCCTGCGTGGATCGGATCGCGGCGAGCTGGCCGAAGCCTCGAACGGTCTCGGTGTACGAGATCAGCTCCGTCAACTTGCTTTTCACGTGACCGGCCTTGGAGATTCCGTTGGCCTCCGCGATCATCGTCGCCGATCCGACGAGCAGGTCGAGCAGAGGCAACTTGTAGTGGATAGCCGTGTATCGGTGGTAGTCGACGAAGGCGATCGCGAGCGGACCTGCCAGTTCGGGTTGCCGAGCGAGAAACACGCGGTTCTTCGGGACCCGAACGTCGTCGAAGACGGTCAGGCTCTCCAAAAGCTTGTGCTTCGACGAGAGGGGGTGGGTGAATTCGTCCCTGTCGCCGTGCAGATAGGGCGAGACGTACAGGGTGAGCCCGGGTGTATCCACAGGCACGGCGAAGCTGAGTGCATAATCCGCGTCCGCGGGACCCATGGCGCGTGTGGGCAGGACCAGGATTTCGTCGGCATTCGCGGAGAAGGAGGTGTGCACTTTCGCGCCGCGAACTGTGATCGTGTCGGCGTCCTCGTCGACGATGCGGAGGTACAGGTCGGGATCGGCCTGTTGATGTGGAGCGAGCATACGGTCGCCCTTGACGTCGGTCTGCGCGACCGCGATGGCGACGTCGTTCGCGCAGCAGTGCTCGTAGAACGACTTTGCGTTCTCCAGCCCCTCACCGGACAGAGCCCGCAGGAGACCGAACAACGCGTCGCTACCGACCTCTTTCAAGACGATCGTGCCGGTCCCGAGTGTGCACACACTTTCGATCAGTCTCCCGCGGCGCTCGATGTCCTCGGCGGTGCGTGGCACGCGATAGAAGGCGGTGTACGGTCCCTGCCCGTCGTCGGCGATGGCGAGATCGGGTTCCAGTTCCGCGATGTCGTACGCAAGCCCCGAGTGAGAGATCGCCGTGTCGAACTCCGGGAACGTCGTGACGTCGTCGATCTTCCGGCCCTGGTACACGACGTTGCGGCCGTCGCGCAGGCCCTCGCGATACTGACTTGCTGTGCGAATGCCCATCCATGCAGCCTCTCGGGTCGTGACACGTGAACGGCACACGACTACCTGATTTCGAGGACCGTTCAATCGCTCGATTTTGTTCAGCTTGGCAGAGCCTTGCTCGAGTGTCAACGAATTGGGTGCGCCGGGTGAACGAATAGCCCTCCCACACTTGAACATCAAGCAGTCGTCGGTTCGATCGGCGACGGCGTTTCCCGGTTCGCCGGCTCACTTCGTTGGTAGGGTTTGAACGATCGAACGATAACCGTTCAGCGAAAGGAAAGCCATGTATCCCGGGGCCCACGTAGCGACCCAGCCGAACAAACCTGCTGTCGTCATGGCCGAATCCGGCGACACAGTGACCTTTGCCGAACTGGAATCCCAGTCCGTCCGCATTGCTCGGTATCTGCACGACGCCGGACTTCGCGAAGGCGACCACATCGCGCTCGTCAGCGACAACACGGCCAGGGTGTTCGAGGTGTACTGGGCTGCACTCCGGTCGGGCCTGTACATCACTGCGGTCAACCGCCATCTCACCCCCGCCGAGATGGCGTACATAATCGATGACTGCGGAGCACGCGCCGTCATCACGTCCGCTGCACTCGGAGACACCGCGACAACGGTGTCCGACTTGGTCGAGGGCGTGGACATCCGCCTGACCTTCGGGGGTACGGTTCCGGGCTTCGACGACCTCGACGACGCAATCGTCGGCCTGTCGGACGAGCCTCCCGCCGATCAACCCCGCGGCGCGGACATGCTCTATTCCTCGGGAACCACCGGTAAGCCCAAAGGTATCGAGCCGTCACTTCCGAATCGGCAGATCGAAGAACCCGGTGACACGATGGCCACGTTGGCGTCGACGATCTGGAGTGTGGATTCGGACACTGTCTATCTCTCGCCTGCACCGCTTTACCACGCCGCTCCTCTTCGTACTGCCGCTGCGGTGCAGGCTCTCGGCGGAACCGTCGTCGTGATGGGGAAATTCGATGCCGAGCGCGCGCTGTCCTACATCGAGAAGTTCGCAGTGACTCACAGCCAGTGGGTGCCCACCATGTTCGTACGCATGCTGAAACTTCCCGACGAGGTAAGGGCGAAGTACGACTTGTCGACACTGCAGGTGGCCATCCATGCGGCGGCGCCGTGCCCGGTCGAGGTCAAACGAGCCATGATCGAGTGGTGGGGGCCGATTCTCGTCGAGTACTACTCCTCCACCGAACTGGCCGGATTGACGAGCATCACGTCCGCCGAGTGGCTGAGGAAGCCCGGTTCGGTCGGTCAGGACGGGTTTCTGGGCAACGTGCGCATCTGTGGCCCCGACGGCCAGGTCCTGCCTCCCGGTGAGATCGGCGACGTCTACTTCGAGCGAGACGTCATGCCGTTCGCGTACCACAACGACCCGGCCAAGACGAAGAGCGCACAGCACCCGCAGCACGAGAACTGGTCCACTACCGGGGACGTCGGCTACCTGGACGCGGATCGCTACCTGTTTCTCACCGACCGAGCAACGTTCATGATCATCTCCGGTGGAGTGAACATCTACCCACAGGAAATCGAAAACGTTCTCGCGTCGCA
Source organism: Rhodococcus sp. 14-2470-1b (assembly GCF_002259415.1). Lineage (GTDB taxonomy): Bacteria > Actinomycetota > Actinomycetes > Mycobacteriales > Mycobacteriaceae > Rhodococcoides. The sequence goes on along the minus strand of NZ_NPFY01000014.1, from coordinate 18,214 downwards.
TCCGAGCATCCTCGACGTTGCTGTGATCGGAGTGCCCGATCCGGAGATGGGCGAGCAGGTGCTCGCCGTCGTCCAATTGCTACCGGGCGTCGAATCCTCCGACGAACTGGCCGAGTCGATCCTGATCGTGGCGCGAGATTCATTGGCACGGTACAAGGTGCCACGCCACGTTGTGTTCACCTCGAAACTTCCGCGTACACCGACGGGCAAGCTCGTGAAGGGAGAACTGAGGGGCAAGTACGACAACGTCGTACTCGGTTGATCCGAATGCTTCCACCCGACGAGCCCCCACCCGCGCACGCTGGTCTGATTGCGTCGTTGCCCGGACCCGCTCTTGCTCACGAAGTAAATGTATGCCCATAATGTGAGTGACAGTGTGGCACGTCACAGCCGAGATCTCTCATGACGCCACTCACAACTCGTGGGAAGACCAACCGATGTCCGACATGTGGATCGTGCTCAACACCGCCATAGCAGTACTGGCGGTCGTTGTCTTCATCGTTCGCTTTCGTTTCAACCCCGTCGTTTCGCTGGTTCTCGGCGCCGCCTATCTCGGCCTCGCGACCAAGCTGGGCGTGGACAAGACGGTCGACACCATCGCCGGCGGGTTCGGCGAGATCATGGCCGAAGTCGGCCTCCTCATCGCTTTCGGAGTCCTCATGGGCTCCGTGCTTCAGGAGATGAACGCAATTCAACGGCTGGTGGGCACGCTGCTGCGTACCTTCGGCCCGAAGCGAATGCCGTACGCCTTGTCGCTCACGATCGCGACCGTACTTCAATCCATTTTCCTCGATGTACTTCTCGTCATCTCTGCACCGCTCGCCCGCAACCTCGGGCCGAAGATCGGCAAGTACGGCACCGCCCGGATGGCCACGGCGCTGGCCATCGCACTCGAGTGCGGCATCGTGTTCATGGTTCCTGGCGTCGCCGCCCTCGCCCTCGCCGGCCTGCTGGGTGTGCCTCTCGGCAAGATGATGATCTACGGACTCATCCTCATCGTCCCCGTCGTCGTACTCTCGGTTGCCATCATGTCGTTCGTCTTCCGCCACGGCTGGTGGAACGAGGAGAAGGACGAGGAGCAGGTCGCGGTCATCGACGAGACGGTCGGACCGGTGGACGGTGCCGACTCGGACGACGAGCTGGGTGGAACGGCTGCCACGGAAGGTACCGGTACGTCGAGCGAAAGCACTTCCGCCGGCGGCGGTTCGGCTGCTGTCGGTGTCGCGGAGAAGGTGCGCCAGGAGAAGCAGACTCGCCTTGTCGTGCTGCTCTCGCCGCTGCTTCTTGCGCTCGTCCTGATCGCCACCGGTGCGGTCTTCGAGGTCGCCGAGCTCTCGCAGCCCATTGTCGAGTTCGTGGCCAGCCCGGTCATCGCTCTCCTCTTCGGCCTGGTCGGAACGTGCCTCATCGGCCGCTACCACGTAGGCCAGCAGCGCGTCGAGAAGGCACTTGCCCGAGGATTCGCCGAAAGCGGACAGATCCTCATCCTCACCGGTGTCGGTGGATCGTTGGCAGCAGTCATCAACGAAGCAGGACTGGGCGAGATCCTGGGTCGGTACTTCACCGCGAGCACCGCAGCGCCACTCCTGATGGTGTGGGTCATCGCCGCTGCACTGCACATCGCAGTCGGCTCCGTGACGATCTCCGCCATCACCTCGGCCGGAATCCTCGCCCCTGTCGCTCCGCTGATCGGACTCGACCCCGTCTTCATCGCCCTTGCGGCAGGCGCCGGTTCGTTGTTCGCGGTTCACGTCACGAGCAACACCTTCTGGCTTCTGCAGTCGCTGATGGGACAGACAACCCGCGGAACACTCAAGACGTGCTCCGTCGGCGTGTCCGTCGCCTCCGTGATCGCCCTCCTGCTGATCATGCCGATGAGCCTCGTACTGTGAGCGCCCACACGACCCCCACAGACCGTGCACCCGACGAGAATGCAGGGCAGAGTACCGAAAGGAACACCATGACCGACCGAGATCTACCACTGAGCGGGGTACGGGTGCTCGAACTCGGCAACTACATCGCCGCACCGACCGCAGCCCGTATGCTGGCCGATTTCGGCGCCGAGGTGATCAAGGTCGAGCGACCGGACACCGGCGACGAGCTCCGCAACTGGCGCCTGTACTCGGGCACCACCTCGATGCTCTACCGCACCATCAATCGCAACAAGAAATCCATCGTTCTCGATCTTCGCACCGACCAAGGTCGACAGGACGTCATCGATCTCGCCGCGAAGTGCGACATCGTGCTGGAGAACTTCCGTCCGGGGACACTGGAGAAATGGGGGATCTCGCCGGAGGTTCTCAGTCGGAAGAACCCCGACCTCATCGTCACCCGAATCTCCGCGTTCGGACAGACAGGCCCCATGTCCGAGCGCCCCGGATTCGCCGCAGTCGCCGAAGCGTACGGAGGTTTCCGCAACCTCGTCGGCGATCCGGACCGGCCACCGGTGCGCGTCGGAGTCTCGATCGGAGACTCGATCGCAGGCCTGTACGCGGCGTTCGGCTGCGTCATGGCCCTGTTCCAACGTCAGACTGCGAAATCCGCCCTGTCCCTGACACAGCGGTCCATCGACGTGGCACTGAACGAATCCATTCTGTCGATGATGGAATCGCTGATTCCGGACTATCTTGCCTACGGAGTCGAACGCGAACGCGTCGGAGGCCGCATGGAGGGTATTGCCCCGTCGAACGCGTACCCGTGCAACGACGGTCACTCCATCATCATCGCGGGCAACGGTGACGCTATCTTCCAGCGCTACATGGAGACGATCGATCGGCCCGACCTGGGCGCAGATCCCGATCTCCAGACCAACGCCGGTAGATGGAAGCGTCGCGACGAGCTGGACGCCGCGATCAGCGCCTGGACCGGGCTCCACTCACGCGACGACGCGCTGATGCTCCTCGACGCAGCCGGCGTTCCGTCCGGCCCGATCTACACCGCCGCCGATGTCGTGGCCGACGCGCAATACAACGCGCGCAACATGATTCAGAACTTTCGGGTCGACACCGGTGAGAGCGAGCCGACAAACGTGGGTTTCGTGGGCATCGTCCCTGTCATCGGCGGCACCTCGCTGCCGATTCGATCCGTCGGCCCCGAACTCGGTGAACACACTGCAGAAGTACTCAAAGACCTCCTGGGTAGAGAAAACGAAGAGATCGGCGCCTGATGTACCAGTTCACTCCAACAGCGCAACTACGAGACGTCACGTTGCGCGACGGGCTCCAGCTGACAGGCAAACTGTTGTCCGTCGCACGGAAGCTCGACATCACCCGCCAGCTCATTGCTCTGGGCGTGCCGGAGATCGAATTGGGCTCTCTCGCCAGGCCGGACAAGGTTCCCCCCATGGCGGGAACGCTCGAACTCATCGGCGAACTCACGCCCGAAGAACTGGAGCGATGCTGGGTGTGGGTCGCCACGCCACGGCACGTCGAGAAGGCGGCGGCGGCCGGCGCGCGCAACTTCCAGTACTGCCTGTCGGCGTCCGATGCGCACAACCAGGCCAACATCGGCCGTTCGACAGAGACGTCCATCGCCGCGATGCCCGATGCCACCGCGATCGCCGAGTCGGTCGGCGGCAAGATCGAGCTGTGTATCGCAACGTCGTTCACGTGCCCGTTCGACGGCCACGTTCCGGAGGATCGTGTTCTGTCCATCGCCAACGACGACAGAACGGCCGGTTCGGTCGACATCGTCATCTGCGACACTCTCGGACAGGCTGTCCCCACCCAAGTGACGTCGCTCGTCGAGCGGGTCGCTGCCGAGTCCCCGCAGCGCCGCATCGTCTATCACGGTCATGACACATGGGGTCTCGGAGTGGCGAACACACTCGCCGCGATCACTGCAGGGGCCACTCTGGTCGACGGGTCCCTCGGTGGTCTGGGAGGGTGCCCGTTCGCACCCGGCGCGAGCGGAAACACCTCGACGGAGGACATCCTCTTCGCGACTCGCCCGGACTGGTTCGACCCCGATAAACTGGCCACCATGGTCGAGCTATCGGAGAATCTGCTTGCCGAGCTCGGTGAACCCATGCGGTCCAAGACGGTGCAGGGTGCACGCTCGAGCCGCAGCGACCGTTCGGAAGGCACCGGATCCGTCAACCCGTTCGAGTGGGTCGTATGAGCAAGATTCTCGTCACGACGCCTATCCCCACTCCCGGGATGGACATTCTCGCTGCGGCCGGTGAGGTCGAGGTGCTCGCACTCGATCACGCGGGGCTCGTCGAGAGATGCGCGTCGGGTGAGTACTCGGTAGTCGTATCCCAACTTCGCGACAGATTCGACGCCGAGTTGCTGGAATCGGCCAAGCTCACCGGAATATCGAATTACGCAGTCGGATTCGACAACATCGACGTGGCAGCGGCAACGGCACGCGGCATCACCGTCGGAAACACTCCTGGTGTGCTGACCGACTCCACCGCAGACATCGCGTTGCTTCTGATGCTGTCGACGGCACGCCGCGCAGTGGAGGCGGACAGCCTCGTGCGATCCGGAGGCTTCACCGGCTGGGCCCCTGAGTTCATGCTCGGCACGGACGTGTCCGGGCGGGTTCTCGGCCTCGCCGGTTTCGGCCGGATTGCGCGCGCGACGGCACGGCGCGCACTCGGTTTCGGTATGCAGGTCAAGTTCTGCCCACGTCCGCCGTCGGATCGAGACGTCAGCGACGCCGAACTCGGTGAATTCGCGGGCCGCGTCGAGCATGTCACGTGGGACGAGCTGGTGACGACGAGTGATTTTCTGTCCCTTCACGTTCCGCTGACCGACGCGACGCATCACCTCGTGGACGCCGACGTGATGAAGGCGATGAAGGACTCGGCGATTCTGGTCAATACAGCTCGTGGTCCCGTTGTGGACGAGACCGCGCTCGTGGAGGCGCTCGGTAACCGAACGATCGCCGCTGCAGGACTGGACGTGTTCGAACGCGAGCCGGCTCTGGCGCCGGGTCTCGCGGAGCTCCCGAACGCCGTACTACTCCCCCATGTAGGTAGCGCGACGGTATCGGTGCGGTCGGAGATGGCCAGGTTGTGCGCCGAGAACGCCGCCGCGATGGTCAGCGGCGTCCTTCCTCCGCATCCGGTCAACCCCGATGCGTGGCCTCACGCCGGGTAGCGACCACCGAGAGTTCGGGTGATCTGCTCGGCGTGCGAGACCAGCAGATCCACCCACTCCTCGCATTTCGACAGGGGCATCCGGAGAGTGGGTCCGCTGATCAACACGGCCCCGATGATGTCGGCCGCGGAATTGAACACCGGCGCCGACAATCCGGATGCTCCTGTGTCTCGCTCGCCAGTCGTGATCGCGTAACCGTCGGATCTGGTCTTCCGCAGCAATTCCCGAAGAACGTCGGGTTCGGTCACCGTCAGATCCGTCACCGGTTGAAGATCCTGTGCCAGGATCTCTTCCGCCAAGTCGTCGTCGTACGCGAGAAGCACGCGTCCCGCCGAGCCCGCGTTCAGCGGAGCGATCTTGCCTACGTACATGTCTCGCCGGAGCGGATGTCGCGTTTCCGCCAACGCCACACAGACCCGATAGTGCTGTTCGGCCCGAAAGAAGCACGTGGTCTCCGTTGTCTCGTCACGTAGGTTCTTGAGAATCGGGGTGACGATGGACAGAACATCGAGATCTTTGGCTGCAGTGGCGGCCCAATAGGACATCCTCACGCCGATCCGAATTCGGTCGCCGCTTCGATCGAGAAACCCTTGTTGCACCAGGTTGGTGACAAGACGCTGAACGGTCGACGTCGGAAGACCGGTGGCCTGCTGAATTTCACCGAGCGTCAGCGACGGACGATCGAAGGAGAAAGCGTCGAGGATTTCGGTGATCTTGCCCAGAACGAGCAAGGGTTGCTGCTTGGATCCCGAGGAGTTGTCCGTGCTCACAATTCAAATGTATCCCGATATGCCTACGGTCCGACACATCCGAATCGCAGTAGCGGTCCGCATTCGTGCGCCTCACCCGTCGATTCCCAGCGCCCCGGTGGCCATTCCCCGCAGCAGTGGGCGCACGTTCTTGGATCGTGTGCGCCCCGCACTGTACGGAGTCGAGTTGATCAACCCGAAGACTGCGTGAGCTTGTGTACGAGCATCGATTTCGCTGAGCGCCTCGTCGTGGACCCTCAGTTGCGCAACCCACAGCTCCACGTACTCGCGCTGCATCCGACGCACCTTGCGCCGGGCTGCATCCGGGAGGTTCTGCAGGTCGCGGTCCTGGATTCGGATGAGGGCCGGAGATTCGAAGGCGAAGTCCAGATGAAATTCGATGAGGTCGTTCAGGACCTCACGACCTGCAGGCTGACGGTTCGCTACTCGCCTTCCGCCCTCGAGCAGGTACTCCGAAATACCGACGAGCAGCTCCACGAGTACGGACTCCTTGTTGGGGAAGTGCCGGTAGACGGCCGGCCCACTGACCCCGACTGCTGCGCCGAGATCTTCGAGTCGCACGGATGCGAAACCGCGGTCGGCGAACAGTTCGGCGGCCGCAGAAAGCAACTGCGCGCGCCGTTCTGCCTTACGGCGTTCACGTAGCGTTTCCGGTTTGGACTCGCCGACCACAGTCTGTTCCGTCACTGATTCCTCTCCCCCATCCTGGACAACTCGGTTAATCCTAGTTTACTATCATTCCAGTTATTTCTAGTTAACTGAAATCAATCGCTTCGCACGATCGGACCGAAGGCGCGCACCATATGGCACATGAACCGACCGCGAGCAGGGCAGAACACCAGCTCCTCACCGCCGAACTCGCCGAACGCCTGGCCGGCGCCGCGCTCGGCGGTAGCGAGAAGTCGAGAGAACGCCACGTTGCCCGAGGCAAGCTGCTCCCCCGCGACCGCGTGAACGAGCTGCTCGACCCGGGCAGCCCCTTCCTCGAGATCGCTCCGCTCGCAGCCAACGGCCTGTACGACGACGAATGCCCGGGCGCAGGGGTCATTGCGGGAATCGGCAGGGTGTCGGGGCGTGAGTGTGTCGTGATCGCCAACGACGCAACGGTCAAGGGCGGCACCTACTACCCGATGACGGTGAAGAAGCACTTGCGCGCTCAGGAGATTGCACTGCAGAACACGCTGCCGTGCGTTTATCTGGTCGATTCCGGCGGTGCGTTCCTTCCCCGCCAGGACGAGGTGTTTCCTGACCGCGACCACTTCGGCCGCATCTTCTTCAATCAGGCCACCATGAGCGCCAAAGGAATTGCGCAGATCGCTGCGGTGATGGGGTCGTGCACCGCCGGCGGCGCGTACGTTCCGGCCATGAGCGACGAGGCCGTCATCGTCAGGAATCAGGGAACCATTTTTCTCGGTGGTCCGCCCTTGGTGAAGGCTGCCACCGGAGAGATCGTCACGGCCGAGGAGCTCGGCGGCGGTGACGTGCATTCGAAGATCTCCGGCGTCACCGACCACCTGGCCGAGGACGATCGCGACGCCCTGGACCGAGTGCGGAAGATCGTCTCGACGCTCGGGCCTCGCACGCCGTGCCCGTGGGACGTCGCTCCGTCCCGTGAACCGATCGCAGACCAGCACGAGTTGTACGACGTGGTCCCCACCGACCCCCGAACTCCGTACGACGTGCGGGAAGTGATCACCCGAGTCGTCGACGCAGGTGAGTTCGACGAGTTCAAGGCCGAATACGGTAAGACACTCGTCACCGGCTTCGCGCACATCCACGGTCATCCCGTCGGTATCGTCGCCAACAACGGTGTTCTCTTTTCCGAGTCGGCAATGAAGGGCGCCCACTTCATCGAGCTCTGCGACAAGCGCAGCGTCCCACTTGTGTTCCTGCAGAACCTCTCCGGCTTCATGGTCGGGCGCGACTACGAGGCGGGTGGAATCGCCAAACACGGTGCCAAAATGGTGACTGCCGTCGCGTGTGCCCGCGTTCCGAAGTTGACCGTCGTGATCGGTGGATCGTACGGTGCAGGCAACTACTCGATGTGCGGGCGCGCCTACTCTCCCCGCTTCCTGTTCATGTGGCCCAACGCGCGCATTTCGGTCATGGGCGGCGAGCAGGCCGCGTCGGTGTTGGCGACCGTACGCAGCGACCAACTCGACGCGGCGGGCAAGCCCTGGTCGGAAGAAGATCAGGAGTCGTTCAAAGCGCCGATTCGCGCCCAGTACGAGACACAGGGCAACCCGTACTACTCGACGGCCAGGCTGTGGGACGACGGAATAATCGACCCGGCCGACACCAGAACTGTTCTCGGACTGGCATTGTCGGCGTGCGCCAACGCACCGCTCGAACCGGTCTCCTACGGCGTTTTCAGGATGTGAGACAAATGGTCGAAAGAATCGATACCGTACTGATCGCGAACCGCGGTGAGATCGCAGTCCGCGTGGCTCGAACCCTGCGCACGATGGGAATCACCTCCGTTGCTGTCTACAGCGATGCGGACGCAGGAGCTCGGCACGTCACCGAGGCCGATACCGCCGTACGCATCGGACCAGCTGCAGCGAAGGACAGTTATCTGTCGATCCGCAACGTGATCGAGGCAGCCGAACGCACAGGCGCCCAGGCGATTCATCCTGGCTACGGTTTCCTCTCCGAGAACGCGGAGTTCGCAGCCGCGTGCGCGGAGGCCGACATCGCATTCCTCGGGCCATCGGCCACGGCCATCGCCGCGATGGGCGACAAGATCACGGCAAAGGACGCCGTCACCGAGTTCGGGGTCCCAGTCGTTCCGGGCATCTCGCGGCCCGGGTTGACCGACGCCGATTTGATCTCCGGCGCCGACGAGATCGGCTTCCCGGTGCTGGTCAAACCGTCGGCAGGCGGAGGCGGAAAAGGAATGAGGCTGGTCGAACGAGCAGAAGATCTGCCGGCCGCCCTGGCCAGCGCGCGCCGTGAGGCTGCGTCGTCGTTCGGCGACGACACGCTGTTCCTCGAGCGGTTCGTCCTCCGGCCCAGACATATCGAGGTGCAAATTCTGGCGGACCAGTACGGCAACGTCGTTCATCTCGGGGAACGCGAGTGCAGCCTGCAACGCCGTCACCAGAAGGTGATCGAGGAAGCGCCGTCGCCACTACTCGACCCGCAGACCCGCGCCCGTATCGGCGAAGCGGCGTGCAACACGGCCCGCAGCGTCGACTACACCGGCGCAGGAACTGTCGAATTCATCGTCTCCGCAGACAGCCCCGACGAGTTCTTCTTCATGGAGATGAACACCCGCTTGCAGGTCGAGCACCCGGTCACGGAGATGGTGACCGGACTCGATCTCGTCGAATGGCAAGTTCGTATTGCTGCAGGTGAGGTACTGACTCTGCAGCAGAACGACATCGTTCTCACCGGTCACGCGATCGAGACCCGCGTGTACGCGGAGGATCCTGGCCGCGGCTTTCTTCCCACCGGTGGCACCGTCGTCGGGCTCCGTGAACCCGGTGGTGACGGGGTTCGGGTCGATTCCTCGCTCGCCGTCGGCACCGAGGTGGGAAGCGCCTACGACCCGATGGTGTCGAAGGTGATTGCGTACGGGCCCGATCGAGCTACCGCCCTGCGCACACTCGATCGTGCGTTGTCGGAGACGGCCGTACTGGGCGTCGTCACCAACATCGAGTTCGCCCGATTCCTGCTTGCCGACGACGACGTTCGAGCGGGCACGCTCGACACCGGTCTGTTGGACCGCCGACTGGAAGATTTCACTCCTGAGTCCGTGCCGGATCAGGCGCTGATCGCGGCTGCAGCCGTCTCCTGGCTCGAGACGTGGACCGGCGCCGGGTCCGACATCTGGTCGTCCCCGACCGGATGGCGGGTGGGCGAGCACGCGCCGTTCACTGTGCGATTGTCCACAGGCGAAGCGGCAGTGCACGTCTCGATCACCGGTGTTCCTGGATCGGCGAAGGTCGCCGTCGGCGATGGGCCATCCAGGCCCCTGCACGCCGAAGTACGAACGGACACCATCGTGACCGTCGTCGACGGGCACCGTGTGACTGCGCGATTCGCCCACGCCGAGAATGCGACCTGGATTTCAAGTTCACGCGGAACCTGGTCGATTTCGACGGTGTCCGAGCCGAGTGTTCGCGCCGAGGAAGCCCACTCGGACGACGCCGAGATCCTCAGCCCGATGCCCGGTTCGGTCATCGCAGTCGAGGTCATTGCCGGTGACGTCGTGACCGCAGGAACCGCCATCGTCGTCGTGGAGGCGATGAAGATGGAACACACCCTGACCACCCCGGTCGACGGAACCGTCGAACTCGCGGTGTCGGTCGGTGACCAGGTTCAGGTCGACCAAGTTCTCGCCCGCATCACTCCCAACGAAGATTCAGAGGTGCAATCGTGACCGACTACCTGTCGTCGTCGTCCTTGCCGGACGAGTATCGCCAACTCAGAGACTCGGTAGCCGATTTCGCGAAGACGGTCGTCGCGCCGGTGTCGGCGAAACACGACGAGCAGCACTCGTTTCCGTACGACGTCGTGGCGAAGATGGGCGACATGGGCTTGTTCGGGCTTCCGTTTCCCGAGCAGTACGGCGGCATGGGCGGCGACTACTTCGCGCTCTGCCTTGCCCTCGAGGAGCTCGGCAAGGTCGATCAGAGCGTCGCGATGACTCTCGAAGCAGGGGTGTCCCTCGGAGCGATGCCCGTGTTCCGATTCGGAAACGACGCGCAGAAACAACAGTGGTTGCCGAAATTGACCACGGGTAGGGCGCTGGCGGCCTTCGGTCTCACCGAGCCGGGAGCGGGCAGCGATGCCGGCGGCACCAAGACCACCGCGAAACGCGACGGCGGTGACTGGATCATCAACGGCAGCAAGCAGTTCATCACCAATTCGGGAACCGAGATCTCCGAGCTGGTGACGGTGACCGCGGTGACCGGGACCGACGAGGCGACAGGCAAGAAACGCATCTCGTCGATCCTCGTGCCGACCGACACTCCGGGATTCGTCGCCGAACCCGCCTACAACAAGGTCGGGTGGAACGCGTCGGACACACATCCGTTGAGCTTCACCGACGTCCGCGTACCCGAGGAGAACCTGCTCGGGGACGAGGGGCGCGGGTACGCGAACTTCCTGCAGATCCTCGATGAAGGCCGTATCGCCATCGCTGCCGTGTCCGTCGGTGCGGCACAGGGATGTGTCGACGAGAGCGTCAAGTATGCGAAGGAGCGCGAGGCCTTCGGCGCACCGATCGGACGCAATCAGGCGATTTCGTTCAAGATCGCGCGGATGGAAGCGCGTGCACACACCGCCCGTACCGCGTACTACGACGCCGCCGCACTGATGCTGGCAGGTAAACCGTTCAAGAAAGCAGCGTCGATCGCCAAGCTCGTCGCCTCCGAGGCTGCGATGGACAATGCCCGAGACGCGACGCAGATCCACGGTGGATACGGATTCATGAACGAGTACGTCGTGGCTCGGCATTATCGGGACAGCAAGATCCTCGAGATCGGCGAAGGAACGACCGAGGTCCAATTGATGTTGATCGCGCGGGGGCTGGGGCTGTGAGCGGGAGAACTATTCGGCAGCGAGGCCTGTGGTTCGAGGAAATGGAGGTCGGCGTCACCTACGAGCATCGGCCCGGCCGAACCGTCACCGAAGCGGACAACACGCTGTTCACGACCCAGACGATGAACACTCAGGCACTGCATCTCGACGCCGCGTACAGCGAGAGCACATCGTTCGGTGAGCGGTTGGTCAATTCGATGTTCACGGTGTCCACTGTCGTGGGCCTGTCCGTCGCACAGCTGACCCAAGGCACCATCGTGGCAAATCTCGGATTCTCCGAGGTGACGTTCCCCAAGCCGCTGTTCCACGGTGACACGCTGTACGCCGAGACTTCGATCTCGGACAAGCGTGAGTCCAAGAGCCGGCCCGGCGAGGGCATCGTCACGTTCACGCATACCGGGCGAAACCAGCACGGCGACGTCGTCGTGGTCGCTGTCCGCAAGACACTGGTTCGGATGAAGCCGGCCACGGACTCACTCTCGGAGGATCGTTCATGAACTGGGTGCCGCCCGGTCCGGCCTGGTTGTTCTGCCCAGCGGATCGACCGGAACGGTTCGAGAAAGCGGCTGCGCGCGCAGACGTCGTCATCCTGGACCTCGAGGACGGCGTTGCACCGGCGGACAAGGCTGCGGCACGCGAAGCACTGGTTGCCGCCCCACTCGACCCGGCCAGGACGATCGTCAGAGTCAACGCGCACGGCACCGACGACTGCACTGCGGATCTCACAGCACTGGACAGAACCGACTACACCCACGTGATGCTGCCCAAATGCGAGAGTCCGCAGGACGTAGCGGCCTTGGCTCCCCGCGATGTGATCGCGTTGTTCGAGTCACCCACCGGCGCCGTCGAATGCCACCGTGCGCTGGGCGCCGAGAACGCTGTCGGTGCGATGTGGGGAGCCGAGGACCTCATCGCTGCTCTGGGCGGCAGCTCCAGCCGGTTACCGGACCGGTCGTATCGAACTGTGGCGCAGCATGTCCGGTCGCAGGTTCTACTCGCCGCGAAGGCGCGCGGCTTGTTCGCGCTCGACTCGGTGTATCTGGACATCCCCGATCTCGACGGTCTGCGTGAGGAGGCGGACGACGCCGTTGCGGTGGGTTTCGACGGCAAGGTCGCCATCCATCCCAGTCACGTCCCGGTGATTCGCAGCGCCTTCGCGCCGACGGACGACGAGATCGACTGGGCAGAGCGAGTTCTGGGCGCCGTACAGTCGAACCGCGGTGTGTTCAGCCTGGACGGCAAGATGGTCGACGCGCCAGTGCTCACCCATGCTCGACGAATCCTGGCGCGTCGTTCTCCGTTCTCGTAGCGACGGCGCGTAGAAGAGCAGGGGTAGACGATTGCCCGACGGGGTAAAGACTGTCGGTGCCGGAACTACCCGAAGTCGAGAACGCCAGACAGGTCGTCGAGAAGGCGCTCGGTCGCGTCATCGTGGAGATCGACGACGCCGATACGTTCGAGTGCCGACCCCATCCCCCAGGCGAGATCGCGCAAGCGCTCACCGGCGGTGTGCTTACCGAAGCGTGTCGCCGCGGCAAAGCGATGTGGTGCGAGACCGAACTCGCCGACGGTTCGGAGGGCCCGACTCTCGGAATACACCTCGGCATGGGCGGGCGCATCATCGTCACAGCACCGGACGGTGAGCAAACGTCCCGGTACGGCGGCGGCGATCCCCATGTGGGCGAACGTGACACCGACAAACCCGAGTGGACTCGGTTCGCGATCACCTTCGACGACGGCGGCCAGCTCCGTCTGTTCGACAAGCGCCGGCTCGGCCGCGTACGGCTCGAACCCGACATCGACGCGCTCGGTCCGGATGCCGCCGAGATAACCCGCGACGACTTTCGGCACCGCATCGGGATGAGCGCAGCACCGCTCAAAGCCCGCTTACTGGATCAGGCTGCGGTATCGGGGATCGGCAATCTTCTCGCCGACGAGGTCCTGTGGCAGAGCGAGATCTCACCGTCACGCCGCGCCAAGACCCTGACGACCGACGAGCTCGACGAACTCCGGGTGGTTCTGCGCCGTGCGATCAGGTCCGCTATAAAGAAAGGCGGAGTACACACCGGTGAGATCATCCCGTTCCGCAAGAAGGATGCGACGTGTCCTCGCTGCGGCGCACCGATGTCTCGCGGAACCGTCGGCGGCCGTACGACGTGGTGGTGCTCCCGCGAGCAGCGGTGACAAACTGATCATCGTCCCCACGCAGTCGAGTCGACGCTCAGCCCCGCCCCATGTACGGCATCCGGTTCGCCATGATCGTCATCGTCGGGACGTTCACGTCCAACGGCAGATCCACGAGATGCACGACGGTGTCGGCGACGTGCACCGAATCGAATGTCGGTTCCGGGCGGGTGGTTCCGTCTGCTTGCCGCGCTGCGTGTGCGATCCCCGCGGTCATGTCGGTCGCGGCATTTCCGATGTCGATCTGGCTGCAGCAGATGTCGAAGGCACGACCGTCGAGCGCGATCGATTTGGTCAGCCCGGACACGCCGTGCTTCGTTGCGGTGTAAGCGACGCTTTCGGGGCGCGGTGTGTGTGCCGAAATCGAGCCGTTGTTGATGATCCGGCCACCTCGCGGGTCCTGGACCTTCATGATGCGCACGGCTTCGCGCGCGCAGAGGAACGCCCCGGTGAGGTTCGTGGCGACGGTATGAGACCACGCTGCGGGATCGACCTCGTCGATGCTGCCGGGCGGCCCGAAGGTACCTGCGTTGTTCACGAGGACGTCCAGTCTTCCGAAGTCCGTGAACACGCCCTGGAACAAGCGATGGACTGAATCCGGAACGGACACATCGCATTCGCGAACGTCGGCGCGGTCGTGTCCTTCGGCCACCTCGTCGAGAGTCGCTCGCGTCCTGCCCACCAGCACCACCCGATGACCGACGCCGAGCAAGGCGGTTGCCATGGCTCGCCCCAGCCCGGATCCAGCGCCGGTCACGACGATCACACGCGGCACACGTCCCACTTCGGTCACCATCAGACCATTCCATCACGCCGGACCGGCGGCGTGAGCGTCCTAGGAAGAAACGCAACCCCTCGCTCACACCGCGCGCGGTCGGGGCTCCTTCGGTCGTGCCTGCATGTATGTCCCGGGCGAAACACCGACGAGTTCGGTGAACTCCCGGGTGAAGTGAGCTTGGTCGAACCAGCCGTACCGAGCTGCCAGGTCAGCCAGAGACCCTGCATAGCCGTTGTCCAGATCCGTCACCGCGTCGTGAATGCGGTAGCGCGCGAGGACCCACTTGGGCGGCGCGCCGACAAGTCTTTCGAACAATCGCTGCAGCCGCCGCGCTGCGATTCCGCACCGCTCTTCGACCTGCTGCACTCTGATCAGCTCTCGGTCGTGCAGCATCACCTCGACGACGTCGAGGACTGTCGAGTAATCCGGTTCGACGTCCCGAACGTAAGGGCGAAGCACGGCGTCCATATGCGATCGACACTCGTCCGGTGCGAGATGAGCACCCAGAGTCGCCAACGACTCGACGGTGGCCGGCAAGAACGCGATGGGAGGCGCGACTGGTACGTCGCGCAGCTCTCGGGCACGAGTGCCGGTGAACGCCGCGAATCCTCCCGGGCGAAACTTGGCACCGAACACCCATCCGGAACCGGCCAGCCGTACGTCGAATCTCCTGGTGAGTACTCCTGTGACGACAACGGAATCAGTGACTCCCTCACGCACATGCCCGCGTTCGACGCTCAGGGTGCATGCCGGGTGTGGAAGCGTCGAGCTCCGGAACGACGTTCCCGACGGCAGATCCCAGCGCAACAGCCAATAGTTCTCGATGTATGGAGACAGGGGCGCCGAGCAGGGCAGCCGGGCAAGTTCGACGTGGCGCGCGAGTTCAGCGGGTCGCAGAACACCCGCAGTCGTCGCTGTCGCATTTTTCCTATCCGCCACAGGGAGCAGTCTAGGAGGCTGTGACGACACCGTTCGTCAGGAGAGAACATGAACCCCACGCCCGTAGCAACACTGAAGATGGTCACCCTGGACTGCACTGACCCCGAGGCAAGTGCGAAATTCTGGTCGTCCCTGCTCGGATGGGACGTGGTGCACGCCGAGAGGGACTACGCGATGGTGGCCGGACCCAGTAACGCGTTGGGGTTCGGGCGTGTCGAGGACTACGAGCCTCCGCAGTGGCCCAACCAGCACGGCAGCAAACAGTTCCACTTCGATCTCGCCGTTGCCGATTTGGACGAGGCAGCGAGCGCGGCCGTCGAACTCGGCGCGACCCTGCCCGACGAACAACCGGGAAACACCTGGCGCGTGCTGCTCGACCCGTCCGGCCATCCGTTCTGTCTGACGAATGCCGACAGCTGGGGATGATCCGTTCGGCCGGCCACGCGTCGGCTGCTATCGGACCACCTCGTTGGTTTGCCCGCCGCATCCGCTCGAGGTGCTGAGGAACTAGCCGAAGGTCGCCGTGACACGTCCGATTCCGGCGATCTCCGCGGTGTACGTCGACCCGGGGTTCACCGTGACGACAGGACCGAGCGAGCCGGTCAGAATCACGTCGCCTGACCGGAGTCGCGATCCGTGCTCGAGGCTGGTTCTCGCGATCCACGACAACGCACTCCACGGGCTTTCGAATGCGTCCCATCCGTATTCACCGAAGACTCGCTCGCCGTCTTCCGTCATGACCACCGCGGTGTCGACAAGACCGTTCGTGTCGACCGGACGCACTGCATCTCCGAGGACGTACAGCCCGGACGACGCATTGTCTGCAATGCTGTCGGCGACACTGATGTCCCAGCTCGCAATTCGGCTGTCCAGGATCTCGAAGGACGCGCACACCTGCGAGACGAATTGCGGTGCTTGCGTTGCGGAGACCGGTTCCGATATGTCTGCAGAGAGAACGAGTGCGATCTCAGGTTCGATCCGCGGCTGCATCAAACGCCCGAGGTCGATCACCGCATCGGCACTGACGTCGAAGTCGTCGAGCAGGACACCGAAGTCGGGCTGATCCACACCGAATTGCGTCTGAACTGCGCGCGACGTCAGGCCGATTTTACGTCCCGCTACTGTTCGACCCGCCGTCAAGCGCGCACCGATGTTTCGAGCCTGCACCCTGTAGGCCGCATCGAGGTCAGCACTACCGATCAGGTCGCGCACCGGCGCGCACGGGGTACGGGTCGCCCCTGCCGACGAGAGCCTGTCGGCAGCTTCACTGATCACGTTCTGTTCCACGATAGTCATGAATCGAACCTAGTAGCCGTAATCATCGATACGTAGGGTTCGATCCGCTCAACGGGACGAAAACATCTGTGCACCGGTTGTTCTCGAAACTCCATCGCAAGCAATCGATCGTGCTCCGGCCGTCAGACCTGAATCGTGTTCGACTTTTCGATCTTCGAACTGTCCAGTTCGATGCCGAATCCTGATCGTCGGGGAATGTCCACACTCCCGCCGATCGCCACCGGTGGATCGATCTCGAAGAAATGCCGTAGCGGAACGATATTGACCAGATATTCGACCTTCGGGCACACGATAGGCGACTGACTGGCAGCCACATGCAATGCCGCGTGAATGTTGTGGCCGTGCGCAATCATCGGAATGGCATGAAGCTCTGCCATTGCGCAAATCCGAACGAGCTCGGTGACACCCCCACACCATTCCGGATCCGACTGCACCACAGCGAGAATCCCATCGTTCAGATAGGGCACCAGATCGTTTCGATCGTACAAATGCTCACCCGCAGCCAGGGGTACCGAGGTTGCCCTGTGCAGTTCCGCATATGCGGCGAAGTGGCTCGGCAGGAACGGTTCCTCGAGCCAGGTTGGATGCAAGTCCTCGACTCGGCGTGTCCACGCCTTGGCGTAGGCCAGGTCCCATCCGCGGAACACGTCGAACATCATGTCCGCCTCGTCGCCGATCGAACGCCTCACCGAGCGGGCTACGTCGACGTTTCTACGCAGACCTTGCTCACCGTCGGACGGGCCGTCACCCAGGAACCATTTCTGGCCTTCGAACCCCTCCCCCTTGGCCCACCTGACCTGCTCCACGACCGAGTCCTCGTCCAGAGGGGTGCCCAGCATGCTGGCGTAGGCCGGAATGGATTCGCGCGCGGAACCACCGAGCAATTGCCAGACCGGCGCGTCGAACACCCTGCCGCGCAGATCCCACAGAGCGTTGTCGACGGCGCTCATCGCCATCTTGAAATGTCCATGGCGCGCGTGCCGGTCCACTCGATCCAGCGCGTCCCATGTGACGGTGACCGCCAGCGCGTCACGCCCGATAAGGCGTGGACCTATCTGCGCAATCAGCGGTGCCACGACTTCCGCATCGATCGGTCCGTAGATTCCTTCGACTCCTGCATCGGTGCCTATTCGAAGGTATCGGGCTGTCATCGAACCACCTGCACCGAACGGATTTTTCGGAAAGGTACGGAATTCAGGATAGATCCGGGCGGCATTGACCTGCGCCGGCCATCGACGATCCGGGTCGGCCGGAGACGGTCCGGTGACCTCGACGATCTGGACACTCGTAATCACGATCTTCTTCAACACAATCTCCGTTGACTTCTATTGTTTCGAACGCGCTTTTCGACCCTAGTGGAACTGAATCGGGGTACTACCGAATCTTTACCGCCCGTGTTCGACGGCCATCCTCAGCTCGGTGAAAGCAGGGCAGTCGGCGCCGCGTCAGGGCCGTCGACTAGTTCCTCGAATTCATTGATCGCATCGATGTCGTTCCCCATAGCGATGTTGGTGACGCGTTCGAGGATGATTTCCACGACGACCGGGACTTTGTGTTCCGAGGCGAGGGTTCGGGCACGGCGGAGTGCGTCGCCG